>JBDNFC010000001.1:0-13404 GCA_041690035.1 Bacteroidia bacterium
ATATTTCATATTATAAATTTAAAATAACAAGGCAAATATTACATTATTAATTTAAAATAACAAGGGTAATTTAAAAAAACTAGCAGTTTAATATCGATATTTCTAATCTTCTACTTATAAAGTAAAGTGAGGTGTTATATTTTCAAAGTCCTAAAACTACGACATTAACAAATGCTGATCAAAAACCCTCATTATAAACCACTTATTGTCCATTATTGAATCAATATTTTTAAAACACTTAACTATGATTTCTTTAATTAAATGTTCATTTTTGTCAAATTCTTCAGTCCACTTTATAGTATAATCATTATAATCTTTTGCCTTTAATTTCTTCATATTTATATTGTCCATAATTATAATTTCTGGAGCAAAAAGCCATAATAATTTAGAGGCAGCAACCGAAGCATTCTTTATTCTATTGTTAAGTAACCCGTTTGTATAATAAATATTTGACAATTCAATAATATCAAAATTCCCATTCATGAAATAATTTTCTGTCGCACCTAGAATCATAGCCCAGCTTTTATTTGCCTCTTTAAAATTTCTTCCAATTTTCATGTGATTATTAACATATTTTTTGAAAGACTCTTCTCTAAGTTCTTTGTTTTTACTTTTAATACCGGCAATGATATCCTTTTCAATATTGCAATAGGTTACATAGTAGCGCATGATATCTATTGGTTTTATATTTTTCATTGTTAATCTTGTCATTTTTATAAATTGATTACTTGATTTCTTCGTTTCCTTTAAAGATTTTTCCTAATTATATTCAAAGCACCACCCGCTTTAAACCATTCTATTTGTTGGGCATTATAAGTGTGGTTGCAATTAATCGTTTGTGTAGTACCATCTTTGTGGTTAATAACCAAACGCAATGGCTTGCCAGGTGTAAAATCCTTTAATCCCAAAAGATTGAACTTATCGTCTTCTTGAATTAAATCGTAATCTTCTTTATTGGCAAATGTTAGGCCTAACATTCCTTGCTTTTTAAGGTTGGTTTCGTGGATACGGGCAAAAGATTTTACCAATACCACTCTAACACCCAAGAAACGAGGTTCCATTGCAGCATGCTCTCTTGATGAGCCTTCGCCATAATTTTCTTCACCTACAACAATGCTAAATTCGCCCGCTGCTTTATACATTCTTTGCACTTTAGGCACTTCACCATAGCTGCCATTCAATTGGTTTTTAACCGAATTTGGTTTTTCGTTAAAATAATTAATTGCACCAATCAGCATATTGTCAGAAATATTATCCAAATGTCCACGGAATTTTAACCAGGGGCCAGCCATACTGATATGGTCGGTCGTACATTTGCCTTTGGCTTTTATCAACAATCTTAATCCCATAAGATCTTTACCTTCCCATGCTGCAAAAGGCGATAACAATTGCAAACGGCTGCTTGTTGGGCTAACAATTACTTCCACATTACTGCCGTCTTCTGCTGGTGCTTGAAAACCTGCGTCTTCTACCGCAAAGCCATTTGGAGGCAACTCAAATCCTGTTGGTGGATCAAGTTTCACTTGTTCGCCAGCTTCGTTTGTAAGGGTGTCTGTTAAAGGGTTGAAAGTAAGGTCGCCAGCAATGGCTAGGGCTGTAACTAACTCAGGGCTACCCACAAATGCCATTGTATTTGGGTTTCCATCGGCTCTTTTGGCAAAGTTTCTATTAAAAGAATGCACAATAGTGTTGCGCTCTTGTTTTTCTGCACCCACACGGTTCCACATGCCTATGCACGGGCCACAAGCATTTGCAAAAACTTTTGCACCAATTTTATCAAAAATTTCTAATAATCCATCTTTTTCAATGGTGTATCTAACGGTTTCGCTGCCTGGCGTAATGGTGTATTCACTTTTTGGTTTCAATCCTTTTTCAGCAGCTTGTTTGGCAAGCGATGCAGCTCTTGAAATATCTTCATAACTACTGTTAGTGCAACTACCTATTAAACCAACCTCAATTTTTGTTGGCCAATTATTTGCAGCAGCAGCCTCTTTCATTTTTGAAATTGGCGTTGCTAAATCTGGTGTAAATGGTCCGTTTAAATGGGGTTCTAATTCGTCCAAATTAATTTCAATCACTTGGTCAAAATATAATTCAGGGTTTGCATAACATTCTGCATCTGCTGTTAAATGTTCTCTAATTTTATTGGCTAATTCGGCCACATCTGCTCTGCCTGTTGCTCTCAAATATCTTTCCATGCTGTCGTCATACCCAAAGGTAGAAGTTGTTGCACCAATCTCTGCACCCATATTACAAATAGTTCCTTTACCAGTGCAACTCATACTTGTGGCACCTTCGCCAAAATATTCAACTACAGCACCCGTTCCACCTTTTACAGTTAAAATACCAGCCACTTTTAATATTACGTCTTTAGCAGAGGTCCAACCGCCAAGTTTTCCAGTTAATTTTACACCAATTAGTTTAGGAAATTTAAGTTCCCAAGGCAAGCCAGCCATTACATCGCAAGCATCTGCACCGCCCACGCCAATGGCTAACATTCCCAATCCACCAGCATTTACCGTGTGAGAATCAGTTCCTATCATCATACCACCTGGAAAAGCATAGTTTTCTAATACCACTTGATGAATAATACCTGCACCTGGTTTCCAAAAACCAATGCCGTATTTATTTGAAACTGAAGCCAAAAAATCAAATACTTCTTTACTTTCTTCTGTGGCAAAGGCCAAATCGCTTTTGGCGCCATTTTCGGCCGCTATTAAATGGTCGCAGTGCACCGTAGAAGGCACAGCAACTTTGGGTCTGCCTGCTTGCATAAATTGCAACAAAGCCATTTGTGCCGTTGCATCCTGCATGGCCACTCTGTCTGGCGCAAAATCCACATACGCGCTTCCTCTCTCATAAGCAATTGTGGCATTCCCTTCTGTTAGGTGTGTGTAAAGTATTTTTTCACTCAAAGTGAGTGGTTTATTCACAATTTTTCTAGCCGCAGCTACTCTTTCTGGAAAACGGCTGTAAACCGCTTTTATCATTTCTAAGTCGA
The DNA here is from genome assembly GCA_041690035.1 of Bacteroidia bacterium. Lineage (GTDB taxonomy): Bacteria > Bacteroidota > Bacteroidia > NS11-12g > UBA955 > CALSPH01. Next base: position 3,002 of record JBDNFC010000001.1, read on the forward strand.
ACATATATTTTTTATTTTTATTGTTTAATTTTATTTAGGTAATAATCGGTAAACCATTGGGGTGAAATGGGCGATTGATTTATTATTTCTTCGTTTTTAATTGTGCAAACGGAACTAAAATCAATCATGTTATTTTGTAAAAGATAAGAAACTTCAGCACTTTTAATAGCATCAAACAAATTGTTTAATGTTTTGTAAAATCTTTTTTCAATTGTTTCATCATCTATAAAATGGCCACCATTTGCAACTCTATTCTTCACGTTCAACTTGTTAATTTCAGTGTTTTCTGTACACAAAAAATACAAATATATTTTATAGCCCTTTTTCTTTGCTTTTTTCAGAAATTCAATTTTACTTGGATGGCTTATTACAGTTTCATAAGTAAAAGACTGAAAGTTTTCAAGAAGGTTAAACCTTATAAAATTTGCAATCATTGCGTAAAAATAAGATGTGTTTTCTTTGGTTTTTAAATAAATACAATTATCCTTAAATTCCAGTAAATCCAAAACAGCCAATTTGCTATTTTCTTCAATTTTTACTCTGAATCCAGAATGGTTTACAAATCCATTAAAGGAAATTACATTGGTTTGAAACGGAAAAATTGACAAAGAAAAAGAACCTTGATTTTTTAACTCTAGCTGAATATCGTCAGCGTTTATATAATTTTGAATATTAAGATAATTGTTTTCTCTCACTTTTTTTATAAAAGTAGTTTTCCCTGAACCATTTGGACCTGCAATAATTCGAATTTTAGGTTGATGCATAAATTTTCTTTAATGGTTCAAGTTTTTTATACTTTACTTCCTTCCCATTTGGCATTGTTTGCCAAATCCAACCATCCTTAATAAATGGAACAGGAATATTATTATCTATTAAGTTATTTTGGGCATCTTTCACTGCATCGTTTAAAGTAGCAATCAAATCAGGAGTTAAATCAATTTTATCTTTAAAAACCTCTCCCCTAAAATTTGCTTTTATTTCCAATTCTTCTTCCAAAATTGAGGGACTGTGTTTTAAGATTTTAATGGCATCATTTTCATCTCTCATTATCTCAAAATATGCCCCTTCGCCTTCCTCTTTTGCCACTTCGTTAAAAGCAGTAATCATTTCTAAACTATGGGTAGTGGCAAATACTTGCACATTTTCGGATTTGCATAAGTCAAATAAAATTTTCCAAAATTCTTTCTGAGCTGCATAATGGATTCCATTTTCTATTTCATCAATAAGCAGTATGGTCAATTCTTTTTTAGATTTTGACAACAAAAGCTTTTTGAAAATTGGTGTAAAATACCTAATAATATTATTAGTTGCATCTCCAAAATTTTCTATTGTTTCATATTTACTGTCTTTTAACTTGATCCATAAACCTTCTTTAGACTTAAATGTCCTAATGTCTTCAATTCTATTATCTACAATCTTTAAAATATCAATAAGTCTTCCTTTTAATAATTTTTCGTCAAATTCATCAAAATCACTTAACAAATTGAAATCAGGCAATTGTTTTTTTTGATTAATAAAATTAATTTCAATATTAGATTCATTTTTTTCAACTATTAAAGTTGAAAAATCTACAGCAAATTCATTTTCAAAATGAATGGTCTTATTTAAATTGGTTTTAGCAGTAATTGAAATTACTTTATTCGAAGCATTAGAGTTAAGTAAATTTTCTATTTTTGTTTCGCGAATGTGAGTAATATGTTTTAACCCAAAGCCTTTATTCAAACACAATATCCCCTCCAACAAGCAACTTTTTCCGCTATTGTTTTTTCCTCCAATCAGGTTTATTAGCTCAAAACCCTCGGCTTTGAAATCTTCGAAGCATCTAAAATTTTGTATGTGAATATCTTGCAACATTTATCTTTAGCTGCAAAAATAACCAATTAATTGATAAGAATAAAGCTAAATAAAATCTTAACCCTAATTTATTGATAAAATTTATAAAGCTTTCGATAGAAAAGCATTGAAATCCTGTGCCTTTTTAAGATTTGTAGATTGTAAGTCCCAATTTTAAAGTTTTAATGTGAACATAATATTTTTAATCAAAAACAATCTTTTTGAATTTCCAACCCATATTAATTTTGCTTGCATAACAAAGGTTTTAATTTGCTATTGAAGATTTGAATGACTGTTCCATATTCAATATTTTTACCTAATTTTGTGGCAATGTTAGATAAATATGGAATTGCGAAACGCATTGCCAAAGAATTAAAAGATGGTTATTATGTAAATTTAGGTATTGGCATTCCTACATTAGTCGCAAATTATATACCTGAAGGGGTAGAAGTTATTTTACAGTCAGAGAATGGTTTATTGGGAATAGGTCCTTTTCCGAAAATTGGCAAACAAGATGCAGATTTAATAAATGCTGGAAAGCAAACCATAACTACAGTAAAAGGTTCTGCTTTTTTCGACAGTGCCATGAGTTTCGGTATGATAAGGTCTGGTAAGGTCGATTTAACAGTGCTTGGTGCGATGGAAGTGAGTGATAGTGGAGACATAGCCAATTGGAAAATACCTGGCAAAATGGTTAAAGGCATGGGCGGAGCAATGGACTTAGTAGCAAGCGCAAAAAATATAATTGTAGCAATGCAGCATACAAACAAAGCAGGAGAGTCCAAATTATTGTCAAAATGTGAACTTCCAATTACTGGTATTGGTTGTGTAAAAAAAGTGATTACCGATTTAGGAGTTTTTGATATCACCTCTCGCGGATTTGAACTTAAAGAAATAGCACCAGGTGTGAGTATAGAAGAGATAAAAGCAAAAACTTTAGGAAGGTTGGTTATAGAAGGAGATATTTTAGAAATGAAAGAAAATTAGTGGATTCCAAAATTATTTTTTTTGACGGAGAATGTATACTGTGTAACGGTTTTGTAGATTTTCTTATCAAAAAAGATAAAAAAAATCAACTCAAATATGCTTCGCTTCAGGGTAAAACTGCACAAGAATTGTTATCCAAAGACATTGTAGCTGGAAAAACAGTTGTGTTTTATACGAACAGAAAATTAAAAATTAAATGGGCTGCAATTTCATCCATCGCGTCAAACTTACCTTTTCCTTACAACTTATTTAGCATTTCAATATTATTGCCTAATTTTATATATGATATAATTGCAAACAATAGGTATAAATGGTTTGGGAAAAAACAAATTTGCAGAATTCCAACACAAAAAGATAGGGGTAAAATATTGCCATAACTGTGCATAAAGTACATAATTTATCTACCATATAATAAAAAAAAAGCAAATTTAAAAAGAAATAGCAAATTTGGCTTGTATAAATAAATCTAAAAGGTGTTATTTGCACCAAGTTAAACCAATTAAAAAATAATTAACAATGTCAAACGTTGCAGAAAAAGTAAAAGCTATCATCGTAGATAAGCTAGGAGTAGATGAGTCAGAAGTAAATCCAGGAGCAAGTTTCACCAATGATTTGGGTGCAGACTCTCTAGATACTGTAGAACTCATAATGGAATTTGAAAAAGAATTCAATATTGCCATACCCGATGATCAAGCTGAAAAAATCAGTTCTGTAGGCGAAGCAATTACCTATATAGAAGCTAACACAAAATAGTATTTATTGAAAAATAATACAATTTAATGCAGCTAAAACGAGTAGTAGTAACAGGTCTTGGTGCGCTAACACCTATTGGAAATTCGCCAGAGGAATATTGGCAAAATTTAATAGCAGGCAAAAGTGGGGCAGCGCCTATTACTCGTTTTAATGCAGAAAAGTTCAAAACTCGATTTGCCTGCGAGGTTAAAAATTTTAACCCTGAAGATTTTATTGAAAAAAGAGAAGTACGTAGAATGGATCCTTTTACCCATTATGCATTATATACCTCTGATCAAGCAGTAAAAGATGCAGGATTATTAGAAAGCAAAATAAATCCAGACCGTGTAGGCGTAGTTTGGGGCTCAGGTATTGGTGGATTAACTAGTTTCTCTCAGGAAATTGCAGATTTTGCAAGAGGTGATGGCACCCCTAGATTTACCCCGTTTCTTATACCAAAAATGATTGGTGATATAGCAGCAGGGTATATTTCTATAAAATATGGATTTAGAGGCCCTAATTATAGTATTGTTTCTGCATGTGCTACAAGTTCACATAGTATGATGGATGCTTTTAATTTGATAAAACTTGGCAAAGCTGATGTTATCGTTACCGGTGGAAGCGAGGCTTGTATTACAGAGGCTGCTGTTGGCGGTTTCAATTCTATGAAAGCACTTTCAGAAAATAATGATAATTACAAAACAGCTTCTAAACCTTATGATAAAACCAGAGACGGTTTTGTTTTAGGCGAAGGCTCTGCCGCTTTAATTTTGGAAGAATATGAGCATGCAAAAGCAAGAGGAGCAAAAATTTATGCCGAAATAGTTGGTGCAGCAGCCACAGGCGATGCATATCACATTACTGCACCTCATCCCGAAGGTCTGGGCGTTATAGCAGTAATGAAAAATGCGCTAGAAGAAGCAAATATGCTGCCTAAAGATATAGATTATATTAATACGCACGGCACAAGTACTCCGCTGGGTGATATTGCAGAAGTAAAAGCTATTCAAACTGTATTTGGCAGCGAGACTGATAATCTTAATATTAGTTCTACTAAAAGTATGACGGGGCACTTATTAGGAGGGGCAGGGGCAATAGAAGCCATCGCAGCAATAAAATCTATACAAGAAGGAATAGTTCCTCCGACAATTAATCATGTGGTATTTGATGAAGCGTTTAATCCAAAACTTAACTTTACTTTTAATGTAGCTCAAAAAAGAGTTATCAATGCTGCATTAAGCAACACATTCGGGTTTGGAGGACACAATGCCTCTATCATTTTTAAAAAAATTGATTAAATCCAATATTTTCTTTTGATGACGATTAACCCTCTTCATTTATTTAACCTAAATTTTTCGAAAAATAAAAAACTTTTCAACTCACTCTTTAATTTACTTGGATTTGTTCCATGTGATACCAATATTTATAGACAAGCTTTAACACATTCAAGCTATACTAAAAATTTTGGGTCTAAATTATCGTCAAAAAACAATGAAAGACTCGAATTCTTGGGAGATGCAGTGCTTGATACAATAGTTGGAGAAATTTTATTTAAAAAATTCCCTTACAAAGGTGAAGGTTTTTTAACAGAAATGCGTAGCAAAGTGGTAAGCAGAGAAAACTTATCAAAATTGGCTAAGAAAATGGATTTGCAACACCATATTTACTACGACAAATCGTATAACTCAAATTCTACTTTTATAAATCAAATATCTGGCAATGCGTTTGAAGCTATAATTGGGGCAATATATTTAGATAAAGGTTATGACTTTACATTAAAATTTTTTGAAAATAGAATTTTTAAATTACATATAGATATTAATCATTTAGAAACTACTGAGGTAAGTTTTAAAGGAAAATTATTTAAGTATTGCCAAAAACAACATCAGAAATTGCTGCTAGAATGTGAAGAAAAAATTATTGAAAAGAAGAAAATCTTTAAAATTGTAATTAAAATTGATGATATCGATATTGCAAGCCATGAGCATCTTTCTAAAAAACTTGCAGAAGAATTAGCTTGTACAAAAGCTTGCAAATTGCTCATAAAAGATTAGCTATTTCTTTGTATTAATTAGTTACCTTTGTATTATAAATATGAAAATAAGTATAATTCCAAAATTTTTAATATTGCTTTTAATTTGTTTTGTTTTATCATTTAAATCTATTGCACAGATAGCCAAAACTCAAGTAATACAAACGCAAGTGCAAGTAAACAATGCGAGTATAACCATAAATTGGAAAGCATTAACGTTTTCTGGTAACTATTTTATCCGAAAAAGAATCAATTTATCAGATAACAATTGGGGAAGTACAATTGCAACATTACCAAGCACAGCAACATCCTTTACAGATACAGCTATAAAAAAGGGTAAAGCCGCTGAATATCAAATAATAGCATCAAATGGTAGCAGTGCAATTGCTTTAGGCTATGTGTATGCAGGCAATGAATTTACAGAGGTATTAAGCAGAGGGGGAATATTGTTATTAATTGACAGCAATTATTTAACACCACTAAGCTCATCTATATTAAGGCTTAAGCGTGATTTGACGCTCGAAGGTTGGGATGTTGCCATTACTTATGCGGGCAGACAGCAAACCCCAATAAATGTAAAGAAAAATATAATTAACCAAGTAGCAAATGCTGGGTTTAAAATAAATACTATGTTTATTATTGGCCATGTACCCGTGCCTTATAGCGGAGACTTTAGCAACAATGGCTCTGTTTTTCCTCCTGATGGACATGTTGAAGGAAGTGGAAATCATACAGGAGCATGGCCGGCTGATGTTTATTATGCAGATTTAGATACTTTTTGGACAGATTTATTTGCAGATATAGTTACAGGTGCAGATAATAGAAATCACAATGTGCCTGGTGATGGAAAGTTTGACCAAGCAAAACTTTCAACAGATGCAGAATTGGAGGTTGGAAGGGTAGATTTATTTAATATGCCATTATTTGGTTTATCTGATACCATACTTGTTAAAAATTATTTAGATAGAAATCATGCATGGAGAACGGGAAACGTAATAGCGCGAAAACAAGCATTAATTGACAATAATTTTCCAGGTTTAAATTTAGCAAGTACTGCTTATCATAATTTTTCAACTTTTTTTAATACAGATAGTATTTTTGATAATCTTGATTTTATTACTGAGCAAAGCAACTCATCTTTTTTATGGAGTTTTGGATGCGGTGCAGGCAGCTACACCAGTTGCGCGGGTATTGGCAATACCAGTAGTTTTGTAAATACCACTATAAAAAATGTGTTCACCATTCTTTCAGGCTCTTTTTTTGGTGACTGGGATGTAAAAAATAATTTTTTAAAAGCTCCCCTTTGTAATCAATCTTTGGCTAGCTTTTGGGGTGGAATTCCTAAATGGTATATTCATACAATGGGTTTAGGAAAACACATTGGTTATGGAACCAAAATTAGTCAAAATAACACGAATTTCTATTTTAATGGTTCCTTTAATCTATCCGATAATTCTGTTCATATTGCCCTAATGGGAGACCCAACATTAATGAATGCTCATTTGCCTCAAGTTACAGGATTAAATGCAACTAGCAATCTTAATAAAGTATTTTTATCGTGGAATAAGGCCAAAGATGGCTATGGATATTGTGTATATAGAATCAATAAGTCCAATGGTTATGTATTTAAACTTGCTTGCCTGATTGATACTTTTTATACTGATAATATCAATTTTGTATCGGGAATTTATGACTACACCGTCAGAATAACAGAACTAGAACAAACAGGCAGTGGCAGTTACTTTAATGTAGGAGGGGGAGAAAAAGTGAGTGTCAATCACTTAAACAGTGTTAAAGAAATTGTGCCTTTAAAATCGAATGTATATCCTAACCCAACAAATTCAAATCTAAATATTTTGAGCGATTATGAGATAAGAAAAATTTTGATTTTAGACCTTCAAGGAAGAATTATTTCAATTTATGAAACCAAGACCATCGATGTTACTCATCTTAAATTTGGGTTATACCAATTAATGATAGAATATAAAGATGGATTAAAAGAAACACATAAAGTGCAGATAACTAATTAAAAGCATTATTCAAAATGCATAGAAAACTGTATCATTCTTGGATACAATCCTCCCAAAGCTTTGCTATAAACATATTTATCTGGAGAATGCATATTCATAGCACTTACTACCATTTTTATTTCTGGTGAAAATTTAAAATAAGGTAAGTAAAAATCCATTCCTGCCCCCAATTCGTATGCCAAGCCAACTTGTTTTAATGCTAATAATTCTTTAAAAGGTCCTCTCTCTTCTTGTGCCCTAGATTGAAAATCGTTCCAGATTCTCCCACCACCTACCACATAAAAACGAACAAATTTATTGTGAATAGCACTTTTATACTTAATTAAAACTGGTAAATCAAATGTTACTGATTCTAGCGTAATTCTTGAAGTCTTGCCATCTTTTAGTTTATAAGTTAGTATTCTTTGATGAAAATTTAAGCCAGCATTAGTTCTAAGATTAAAATATTTTCCAAGTCTTAAATCAGTGATAGCACTTAACCCCAAACCAGGAGTGCCGATTGTTGTTATATTTAGCACTTCATCCTGATTTAAGTAATCATTGGCTCTAATAACTTTAATTTTTCCATAATTTCCACTAAATGAAACTCCAAAATGCCATGTTTTTAAATCATAAATATGTGGATCCATCATCCTAAATCCTTGACCATAAATATTGGTTAAGAAAAATAAGCACAGAAGTGTTAAAATTATTTTATACCTGTATATAAACTGCAAATGCCGAATGTTAATTTTTTTTGAGTTGGTTTACTAAATCCTGCTTTTTCTAGCCTTTTTATAAAATTATCTCCATCAGGAAATGCTTTTACAGATTCTGGCAAATAGGTGTAAGCAAAATTATTTCTGCTTATAAAACGTCCCCAAAATGGTAATATTGTCTGAAAATAAAAATTATATAATTGTTTTATTGGAAAATGTGTTGGCTTAGAGAATTCTAGTACAACAGCTTTACCGCCTGGTTTCAAAACTCTAAACATTTCGGAGAGTCCTTTATCAAGATTTTCAAAATTTCTAACCCCAAACCCAACCGTTATGGCATCAAAATAGTTGTCTTCAAATAGTATTTTTTCAGAATCTCCATCAAGCATTTTTATAATATCACTTTTGCCCAAAGCTTTCATTTTTTTCCTACCCACTCCAAGCATTCCTGTGCTTATATCAATACCGATAATTTCAATAGGATTTAATACTAATGAGGCAATAGCTAAATCTCCTGTGCCCGTTGCCACATCTAAAATTCTTTTTGGAGCTAAGCTTTTTAATTCATCAATTGCTTTTCTGCGCCACCGTTTATCAATATTCAAGGATAAAAAATGATTTAAAAAATCGTATCTACCAGATATTTGATTAAACATTTGTGCCACTTGCTCTTTCTTATTTTTGTTAGAATTTGGCTCTGGCTTAATAATTGAATTCATTAATGCTGCAAATATAGTTACAATTTAATAAAAATGTTGATTTCAGAAGAACTTAGTAGATTTTAGTCGTATTGATTTGATCTTTAAAATTTAAAACAAATGCTGGCTTGAAAAATGAAAAATAATATTCCTTATTTTATAAATAATTTATTAAAATAACTAAAAATTCTTTTCGGGTTAATTAAATTATAGTAATATTGCAAACATGTCAAACAATTATCAAAATATGGGTAAAATTCATAATTTTTCAGCGGGTCCTTCCATTCTAAGTAAAGAAACTATTTTAGGATGCATTGATGGGATAAAAGACTTTGCAGGCACTAGCTTATCTGTGCTTGAAGTTTCGCATAGGGGCAAAGAGTTTGTTGCTATTGTAGATGAATCAAAAAAAATAATTAAAGAACTTTTAAACATCAATGATGACTACGATATAATATTTTTAGGGGGTGGTGCATCATTGCAGTTTTGCATGATACCTTTTAACTTTTTGCATACAAAAGCCGCATATATTAATACTGGAACATGGAGTAGTAATGCAATAAAAGAAGCAAAAATATTTGGAGAAGTATTAGAAATAGCTAGTTCAGAAGATAAAAATTTTAACTATATTCCCAAAAATATTTCTATACCTACAGATGCTGATTACTTGCATTTTACATCAAACAACACTATATTCGGAACACAGTTTAAAGAATTTCCTCATACTAATTTGCCGCTAATATGTGATATGAGTTCTGATATTTTAAGTAGAAAAATAAATGTTTCTGATTTTGATATTATATATGCTGGGGCACAGAAAAACATGGGGCCAGCTGGCGTTACAGTTGTCATTATTAAAAAAGATTATTTAGTAAATGCAAAAACTAATATACCTACCATGATGAAATACAAAATTCATGTAGAAAAAGAAAGTATGTTTAACACTCCTCCTGTATTTCCAATCTTTGCAATGTATCAAAATTTATTGTGGGTACAAAAGTTGGGTGGAGTAGATGCCATGCAAAAACGTGCAGCTATCAGAGCAGATTTATTATATCAAAATATAGACAATAGCAATGCATTTGAAGGCACTGTAGAAAAAGAGGATAGGTCACAAATGAATGCATGTTTTAAATTACTAGACAACACTTTAGAAGAAAATTTTTTAGCAGATTGCAAAAGTGCCGGAATAAGTGGAATTAAGGGGCATCGCTCTGTTGGTGGTTTTAGGGCAAGTATGTATAATGCATTACCAATAGAAAGTGTAGAAGCTTTGGTAAATATTATGAATAAATATAAGTAAAAATAATGAGGATATTAGCAAATGACGGCATTGATGATGCTGGAAAAACTATTTTAGAAAATGCAGGATTTGAAGTAGATACGATAAAGA
>JBDNFC010000002.1:0-2569 GCA_041690035.1 Bacteroidia bacterium
CCAATTTTTACACGTTTAACAGTGTCATGAATGCAACCTTTGTCAGAAGTAACCCTCAAAGAGATGATATATTCTGCGGTATCTTCGCTATAGGCAAAAGAGGTGATGGCAGTATTGGCGGTATCTTGAGGATTTCCAGTACCAAAATTCCACTCATACTTTATAAGATTTCCTGTGGCCACAGCGCTGGTGGATGTAAACTGAAAACGCGGCAAAGCGATGGTGGTATAAAAATCGGGACTGCTTACCATACTAGCCACTGGCACTGGAAACACGTCTACAAAAAAAGCAGAATCTCTGGTTTCGCAATCTCCAGCAGAGTTTTTAACAGAAAGTTTTACTTCATATTTACCATGTTGGTTAAATAATATGCCTGCAGGGTTTGCATCTGTAGAATTAGTACCATTTCCAAAATCCCAATCATAAGTAACTGGAAAGTTAGTTGGTCTTGTAACATCACTAAAGAAATCAACATTTAAAGGAGCGCAACCACTGTCAAAATCGCCAAAAGTAAATATAGGGTATGCGTGAATATTGAGCACGATATTGGCATTGGCAGCGGGGCAGTATTTTAAATAATTAGGGCTGTTTGTACTAATATTAAGCGAGGTTCCATAATTGGTTCTATCCATATTCCCTGGAGTATATATTGTAGCAAGGGCAGCATTGTTGTTAAAAGAGCCATCTCCAGCAGCCACCCAAGTAATTCCAGCAGGCGCTCTGGTACTAGTAGCCAAAAGGTTAAAATCAATATTTTCGCAAGCCTGAGCAGGCGAAGGGGTATTAATAACAATAGCAGGAGCTACCTGCACCACCACATTAGCACTATCTTGATTGATACAAGAAGTAACAGGGTGCACCCATTTAACAAAAACCTTATAAGGGCCATAAATGGCGTCCACATTATTAGGATTAACTACCACAGCGGGGTCAAAACGATTTGCAGCAACACCTCCACCAGACCAAACAGAACCAGCACCGCCCGAAGAAATACTGGGCACAGAAGATGGTATAAGATTGATAGACCCATTGGCAAAACAGAGGGTATCAATTTTTAGGGTTCTAAGGTTTGGTTTGCTGTTTATAGTCATCACCACAGAGTCCAATACGGGGCATCCCGTCATCACATTTACATACCTCCACCAATAAGTTCCTGGCATATCTTTGACATTAATTTGGGTAGAATCCTTCATTCTAGCCCTTGCATTATTATATGCAGTGCCCGAAGATTGATTATTAAACTCTTTGAGCTCCCACTTTCCTTGAGGCAGGTTTACATATTGGTCTAAAAGTATCACGCTGTCGCTATAGCAAAGTAGGGGAAAAGGGTTAAACTCAATTTGAGGCAGGGTATCTACTTTAACAGTGATGGTATCGCAAGTTTGGCAGCCGGTGCCTCCAGTTCTAAAACAAAATTTAAGCCTATAATTACCCAATCTTCTTTGATTTTGGGCAGAGTTTGGGTCGTTGTCAAACTTGTTCATCGGGTAAAAAACATAATCAGGGCTAAAACCCGATCCCTCATCGATAAGCACATCATTGAGCTCACCAGGCAAAAGTGTAATGGGTCCAGAAAGTACCACCCAATCATAAAATCCACCCGATAGGCTATTAGGAGCAGCCACGTTAGAGTTTGCTTTAATAGACCCAGCGTTTTGACAAAGGGTTCTGTCGCGCAAAATCACTACCGGATTAGGATTAATGGTAACATTAAATAGGCTGCTGTCTTTGCATCCAGTAGGCCTGTGTCTAACATGTATAAAGATAGGGTCTACACCATTTCCAGGAATAAAGTTATTGTTTTGGGCATTGCTATAAAATCTTTGGGTATAATACCAAGCGGGCACAGCTGTACCTTTTCTAATCATGGTATCTCTGCGATTATCTTGCATGGTAAACCAAATATCGCTATTTGCAGATTGATCCCAAGTGTATCCAGTGCCAACGGGGCCTGCCGCAAGGAGGTTAAATTGCCCCACATCAAAACATTTTGGGGCAGGATTATTAACAGCAGTATTGGGCAATTGATTTACCCTAAGAAACATGGTATCATTGGCAATACAGCTAACGCCACCTTGTGTAATGGTTAAGAAAAGTCTGTAGCGAGTGCTATCAGTTGGTGATACATTTATATCTTGTGCGCTGCCTACCAATGCGTTAGAGCTCAAGTTATACCACTGCCATTGGTGTGTAAAAGAAGGATTATTTGGTTTTTGCCCTTTTAGGGCATAAATATCTCTGCGGCAAATGGTGGCATCTAGTCCCGCGTTGGCAATAACAGTATCGTTTACAAAAAGTTCCATGGTATCTTTTGCAGAACAACCAAGGCTATCAAAAGCATGTACCCAATATTTATTAGCCACACTCACCCTCAAAAGGGTATCAAAAAGCAAATTATTGTTATTCCACTCATAGCGTAGGGTTGTATCTTTTGGCACCTGCAGTATCACAGAATCGTAGGTACATATTCTGCGATCTGGGCCAAGGTTTTGTGGCACAAGGCGCTGAAATCTTACCCTTACCGTATCTGTTGTAGTGCATCCTTTGCTATCTAACACATAGATACTTA
>JBDNFC010000003.1:0-2723 GCA_041690035.1 Bacteroidia bacterium
AAAATGCATGTTCTTCTACTTTAAGAGGCATAGGAATAAAGGCTGCAAACTCTATTTTGTCAGTTGCTAGCGATGGGGATAGATGTTGCAAAGACGATAAAGGATGCCCTGATAACTGTTACGGAGCAAGTGGGCCAGCGAGTAAAAGAAATAAATTTAATTATTTTGATGAAGGCATTAGTTTTACAGGTAATGGATTAAATGATTTTGGACCACAACTTAGCTGTAGATTTTCTGATTTTTATAATAACAAAGTATCTGTTAATTTGAATGGTGTAAACACTGTTAATTTTGGTGATGTAAGAATACTTTTAGAAGATAACAAAATTATATTTTCTGATTCTTCGCCACCACTCACCTATCAATATAGCAGTATATTCGCGGGATATTGCCCCGCTTTTGGCATAAAAGCAAATAATTGTTCAGGGTTAATATTTATAAAAACGAGTTTAAATCTGAAGCAATAGAGGATTATACATTCATTGATATAATTAGCCCAGACCAATTAATAAGAAGCGAAATTAGAGGAAATACTTTTACGGCAGTAAGTATCTCTAGCGCAAATAATGCTTCCATAGGTATTTCTTTGGGAGGCAATAACAATCATTTAAACATTGTTTGCAATACCTTTGACCATTGCAAACCTGACATTAAAATTATTAGCGGTGGGCAAATTGATGACATACCTAATATGGTTTTGTATCCCAATGGAAATTCTACTGTGGATGCTATGAATGTTTATACGCACCAAAGTGGTGGTAGCTCAACTAACTTGAATATTTGGAACGCAGGTACAGCCATTACCAATGTGTATTTTAAGGAATTACCCATGGGCACCTATAGCAACTTTAAAAAATTAGGAAATGTTTTTAATCCAATATCTGGGGAACCTGGACAGCCATCAAATTGCGCATATGGTGTAAATCCTCCTTGTAATCCTTCCAACATACAGCCTGACCAAGTTTCATGTATTATAACATCATGCACCGAGCTTAAACAAGAATCATCGGGCGGCAGCAATACTTCTATTCAACAATTGCAAGTGGGTGGATTGGCTTTTTACCCTAATCCAAGCGCAAGTGGAATTTTTAATATAAATAAAACTGACCTAGGAGCCAATCAAGACATAGAAATTATTGGTGTGTTTGACATGGTAGGTAGGACTACTAAATATGACTATAATGCCGATAATGCTTCTCTTACCCTTCCCAATAAAGTAATTAATTTTGTACAATTTAGGGTGAACAGTCAAGTGTTTGCTGTTAAATTATTGGTTCAGTAATCAGTTTAATTTTTATTACTATGAAAATCCGCACCTCCATAATAATTGTTATATTCTTATCTGCTTGCTGCAATATAAATAATTTGCAGGCACAAGCCTACAAGTATTCTAATGCCAATTATTATGGGGGTGCTATTTCTGTAGAAAACAAAAGTTTAAAATTTAGCCATTATCCAGGCAACAGCCCAGATTTATTGGGCATGAGTTCTATTTGTTAAGACAATGGAGAGTTGTTGTTTTATTTTAGCGAAACGTTTATAAAAGATGCAAATGGTGGTGTAATAAAAAATGGTGACAGTATTATACCCGGTTGTAATAGCTCTATTTTTTAAAGATGAGCGATACCAGTTATATCTTACTGCATTCGAAAGGAGAAGAAGCTGATTGTTATATTGAAATGGAAGGGTATGGGAACTTATCATCAAAGTTTGATGCTAGTTTGCCATCTGGTTATTATAAAACTACCATTGTTTATAATGATAAACGGTGGCAGGTCATTAAAAAAAATGAGATGTATGCTTCCGGGAGAAAGAATGGTGTAAGGGCTGTGTTTTTCCCCCAGTGGTTAGAGTAAAGGATTATACCTACCAATATTCTTCAAGCGGCACAATTTTAACATTCAAAGGAGATTCGGTTTTCAAGCAAACTTTACGCAACAATTGTGAAAATGCCTACTTAATTGAAAACCCTTTGGTATTATCTTTAGACAATCTGCATGTAACTCCGCAGAACTGCGGAACAGCAGGTTTTTGTAGTAACAATGGGACTAAATTTGTAGTGGGAAGAAGTGTCGGGGCTAATGATACCAGTTTTGGCAGAAATAGGCGAGTTTATCTGGCTGACAGAAACTATATTGTTGATATAACAGACACAAGCTTTTCCGATAAATCCATCCCCTACTTACAAGGAACTAAAACATTAATTCCCCAGTTCCTCCGCTTACTTTCGGCACCAATTATTATCCAGACCCCTTAAATGTTTCCGCACGCGGAGAACATTCCAGCAGCAACGATTCCTTCTTATACGGTTTTTCTATGTATGAGCAGTGGGACAATACTGTTTTTCCACCTAAACCCTTGGTAAATAAGCAAACATTTGTGCAACAAAGTTGGCATAGTGCAAATTTTAGGCGTTTTGATTTAGATAACAATATGGCGCTGTTTTTTAATAAACGGCTATCAGACGCCAATATTACTAGCTTTAATTTGATATTTGACGAAAATAAAAAGCCTTATTTTTGGTTTGCCAATAGGGCAGTTAACAAGGTGTATTATTTGCGCATAGACAATGATTTAAATCATTGGATAGATCAATTAGATACTCATTTTGATAGCATTTCTATCTCCATTAACTTCCCCACTCAAAATTGGTGGGCAATATTAATAGGTTCCACCAGTCAAATATATAATTACATTAGGATAAAAGACAGCATGGTTAACAA
>JBDNFC010000004.1:0-53973 GCA_041690035.1 Bacteroidia bacterium
CCATTAAATAGATTATCCGTTTATTTAGAACAGTTGATAAAAGGTCGCTTATGGCTTAAGGTAATCATTGGATTGATTTTAGGGGCTGGATTGGGAGTACTACTTAACCCATCTACAGGGCTGATTTCAGGGAATTTAAGTTTATGGTTAGCCAATTGGCTAGACTTACCAGGACAAGTATTTATGAGACTGGTACAAATGATTATGATACCCTTGATATTTGCCTCCATAATATCTGGAATTATAGGGAACACTTCAGAAAATCTTAAAACCTTTGGATTGAGGTTACTATTATATTTCGTTTTTACAACTGTTGTTTCCATCATCATCGGTCTAACCGTAACTCTCATTATGAAACCCGGTCAATACATTTTTAATCTGGGTGGATTTCCGAATAGTAGTGGAGAACCATCGATAGCTACGGAAGATCCTAAGCATATGGAAAACATCCCAACCGCTATTTCCAACCTCATCCCAAATAATCCATTGGAATCAATCTTGATGGGTGAAATGTTGGGTGTCGTTATTTTTACCATCATAATAGGTGTTGCCATTACCCAACTAAACAGGATAACTGCAAAACCCATCATTCGTTTTACGGAAGCGATTCAAAAAATTTGCATGATTGTGGTATCATGGGCCATGATCCTTGTACCTTATGCGGTATTTGGGCTTATGGCCGCTTTGCTATCCAGAACAGGCATTGACATATTCCTAGGACTGGGTTATTATATGGCAGTGGTTATAGTGGGTTTGATACTATTATTGATATTTTATTTGTTGCTGACTTTATTGATTGTAAAGAAAAACCCGCTGAAATTTTTACAAGCTATACGAGAGCCTCAGTTGTTGGCATTTTCAACCGCCAGTTCAGCTGCCGTTATGCCGCTCTCGATGAAAACAGCAGATGAAAAACTAGGTGTATCGTCAAATGTTAGCGATTTTGTTATTCCTGTTGGTGCCACCATTAATATGGACGGAACTGCCTTATTTCAATGTGTGACAACCATTTTTATGGCACAAGCCTATGGTATTGAATTGTCTATTATAAGCTTAATACTAATCACCTTTACTGTGGTGGCTGCGTCAATAGGAACACCTGCCATTCCTGGAGGTGGTGTTATTATTCTAGCATCTGTATTACAGGGTGCAGGAATTCCTGTTGATGGACTTATCGTTATAATTGGAATAGACCGTATTTTGGGAATGTTTAGAACAGCAGTTAATGTAACGGGAGATTTAACCGCCTGTATAATTTTCAATAAGTTTTATGGTGTTACTTCAAACATAAAAACATTTGCCAACAAAGTGTATAAGTAATAGCCTCCTAACGTCAGCTACTACTTATACGCAAACCGTCAACTGTCTCATTACTAAACTCAAAGCCCTACAAATTACATTTAAAAAAAAACAAATATCCAAATATTTGAGTATGTTTGTAGCGTATTTATAAGAAATGACGTTTTGCATAAACTAAAAAAGCACTGTCAGAATTATGATTACCAATAAAAAAGAAAGCAACAATGAAAACACAAGTAAAAAAAACAATTTTTATCGCAATGCTCGCCATAGTTAGCTTTAGCAATATTGCACATGCACAATACACCAAACTATTGGACTTTGCAGGTGCTACAAACGGAATAATACCTGAGGGCTCGCTTATTTCTGACGGTACCTTTCTGTATGGAATGACTTCACAGGGCGGCACAAATGGTCAAGGAACTATTTTTAAAATAATGCCTAATGGAACTGGCTATGTAAAACTATTGGACTTTGATGGTGGCATAACCGGAAGTTATTCTTCTGGCTCTCTTATTTTTGACGGCACCTTTCTTTATGGAATGACTGGGGCGGGAGGCACAAATGGTAGAGGAACTATTTTTAAAATAATGCCTAATGGTAGCGGCTATGAAAAACTATTAGACTTTGTTGACACCATAAACGGAAGTTATCCTTTTGGCTCTCTAATTTCTGACGGCACATTTCTGTATGGAATGACTTCGGAGGGCGGCACAAATGATAAGGGAACTATTTTTAAAATAATGCCTAATGGTAGCGGCTATGTAAAACTATTGGACTTTGTTGACACCACAAACGGAAGTCATCCTCGTGACAATCTTATTTCTGACGGCACATTTCTGTATGGAATGACTTCTAGGGGCGGCACAAACGAGTTGGGAACTATTTTTAAAATAATGCCCAATGGAACTGGCTATTTAAAACTATTGGACTTTGTTGATGTCTCAAACGGAAGTTATCCTAATGGTAATCTTATTTCTGACGGCACCTTTCTTTATGGCTTGACTGTGGAGGGTGGCACAAATTCACTGGGCACTATTTTTAAAATAATGCCCAATGGAACTGGCTTTGTAAAACTATTGGACTTTGCAGGTGTCACAAACGGAAGTTCTCCCCATGGCTCTCTAATTTCTGACGGCACATTTCTGTATGGAATGACTCAAATGGGCGGCACAAATGATATGGGAACTATTTTTAAAATAATGCCCGATGGAACTGGCTTTGTAAAACTATTGGACTTTGATTCCACAAACGGAAATTATCCTTATGGCGCTCTAATTTCTAATGGCACATTTCTGTATGGAATGACTTCGGGGGGCGGCACAAATAATCAAGGGGTAATGTTTAAGTATTCATTGGCAGCAGTAGGTATTGACGAGTTATCAATGGACAACAATGAACTATCAATTTATCCCAATCCTGCAATTGATAATGTCACAATTAGCCTAAATGCAGCCATGCAAAATGCACAGGTAGGAATTTATAATGTGTTTGGCCAAAAAGTTTACAGCGCAGTCCTCACAACCAAACAAGAAACGATAAACACGAATCAATTCTCTTCAGGTATTTATTTTGTAAAAGTGAGTAACAGAGAGAAAACATTTACCAAGAAACTAATTATTGAATAAAAATCGAAAGACATCTAATACCATTGAAAATAAATTACTAAATGAATAAAACCACTATTCCAAATACGGCTTAATTTTATATTAGTATTGCGGAATTTGGTTTTAAAAACGGGCCATGGCCTTTACTGACAAGTCTACAAAATCTTGTTTTTGATATTTAAAAAGGCCAGACATGGCTATCATAGCTGCATTGTCGGTGCAAAACTCAAATGAAGGGATATAACTTTCAATACCATAATTTACAGCCAAATTGGCAGTGGCAGATCGCAGTTGTGTGTTTGCCGAAACACCACCTACCAAACCGATGCCGTGGTATTGTTTATGAGCCAATGCAAACTCACATTTTGCAATTAAGTCTTGCACAATAGTATATTGCACAGATGCGCATAAGTCTGCCAAATTATTTTTAATAAAATGCTCATCTTCAGTTTCCATTTTTCCTATAAAATAGCGCACTTGTGTTTTTAAACCACTAAAGCTAAAATCCAAATTACTCATTTTTGCAGAAGTAAAATTAAATTTAGTTGCATCACCTTTCAAGGCTAAATCGTCAATATGCTTACCCGCAGGATATGGCAAACCAAACAATTTGCCAATTTTATCAAAAGCTTCGCCAGCTGCATCGTCTTTGGTGCTTCCAAGTATCATATGCTTATCAAAATCTAAGACAGCTATTATTTGTGTATGTCCGCCAGAAACCAATAAACAAAGAAAAGGAAATTTAGGCTTGGGGCAAGCTATAAAAATAGCAGCAATATGGGCCTCCAAATGGTTAACAGCAATTAATGGCAAGTTTAGCGCCATGGCCAATCCTTTTGCAAAGCTAGTGCCCACCATTAATGCACCCATTAAACCTGGCCCTTGAGTAAAAGCAATTGCATCTATGTCATATAAATTAATATTGGCTTTTTTTAAGGCTTCATCTAAGGTAAACAAAAGTTTTTTTTCATGATCGCGGCTAGCCAATTCGGGCACTACCCCACCATATTTTTTGTGGATATGTTGTATTATAGAAATATTGGCAAGAATATTGCCCTTATGATAAATGGCTATTGCGGTATCATCACAAGAGGTTTCTATGCCCAGCAAACAAGGATATGCTTTTTGTACAAAAGTGTTTTTTATAGCCAAAATGATTGAGTAAATTTGAAGCTTTGAAACTTATTGCAAAAATAACCAAAATTTTAACCCTGCCTGTAATTATTTTTATAGTAATTATTGGCCTGCTTTATACTTCTCTGCGCAGTTATACCTTTCAAAACAAAGTGGTGCAGGTGGCCATTGCCAAACTTTCTGCGGATATGCAGACCAAAATTACACTAAAAAAAGTAGACATAGGCTGGTGGAAAAAAGCGACTTTTCATGATTTGTTGATTTTAGATCAGGCAGGTGATACGCTTATTTATGCCGAAAAACTAAAAATACATTATACAAGTATAAATAGAGAATTAAAAGAAATAAGGTTAAAAGAGTTGACCGCAATTAATACTAAGGTGCATTTTGAAAAACTAAAGAATGCTGAAAAATCAAACTATGCATTTTTTATTAACTATTTTAAACCAAAGAAAAAAAAAGACCCCAGGCATCCAAAAATAGTATGGACTATAATTGCTAAAAATGTTTTGGTAATTAATAGCCAATTTAGATATCATGACTATAATAGCCCTGTGCCCTCTGACCGCAGATTTGATCAATCTTTTATAGAGTTTAATCAAATTACAGGGGCCATTGATACGCTAAAAATTATAGACGATTCGCTTAGTTTTAGAATAAAAAATCTTTATACAAAAGAAAAAAGTGGTTTAACCATAATGGGATTATCGGCAAACACAATTATTTCTGCAAAAAAACTTGGCTTCTACAATATGAATTTAGCAACACCATATAGTTTGTTAAAAAACCAATTGGTGATGAAGTATAACAGTTATGATGATTTTGGAGATTTTGTAAATAAAGTAGATCTAGAGGCAAATCTAGAAAATGCCATTGTTAGTCTAAAAGACATTGCTTATTTTTATGAACCATGGTGGGGTCAAAATAAAATTTTTACCCTAAGTGGAGTAAGCGAAGGTCCAATAAAAAGGTTAGATGTAAAACAAGTAGATTTACGCTATGGCTTAAATACACAACTGCAAGGAAAATTTGATTTTAGCGGCCTGCCAGACATCAATAACACACTACTAGACTTTAGCTTTACCAAGCTAGAAACGAATATGGACGATTTTAGTATCCTTGCTGGAATTAAAAACCTTAGCCCCGAATTGCGGTCTATTGGCAATATCAAATTTAAAGGAGAACTTATTGGATTCTCGCACGATTTTGTAGCGCGTGGCAATTGGGAAACCACATTGGGCAAAGCAAAAACAGATTTAAAATTTGCATATAATCCAAAAATAGGTTTGGATGCAGCAGCGTATAAAGGTAAACTTTCTACAGATAATTTTAACCTAGCACCTCTAATTGCAGGCAGTAATTTAAGTAATTTTAGCGGAGAAATAACTTTAGATGGTAGTGGGCTAAATTCAAAAAATGTAAATATTACCACTCAAAGTAAAATAAATAGCATAATTTATGACAACAAAAAAATAGTAAATGCCTTAATTGATGGCAAGCTAGCAAAAGGTCTTTTTGAAGGAGAAATAAATGTTAATGACCCAAATTTAGATTGTTTTTTCAAAGGAAATATTAATCTAAATCTAAAACAGCCCTTAATCTATTTTGATGCTAATCTAAGAAATGTAAACCTTACTTACTTTGGTTTAGATACTGGAATAAGCAGTATCTCTGGCGTTATAAAAAGCAATTTGGTAGGTAATGGAATAGATGATATTGAAGGTAATTTAATTATTGAATCGCTAAAAATCAATAAAAACAATACTACCTATGTTGTAAATAACGCCATGCTATTGGCAAATAATAATCAGCAAAAACGCAATATTTATTTATATTCTGACATTTTAGACCTTTCTCTAGAAGGTGATTTTAGGTTAAAAAATCTTCCCTTAGCCCTCAACAATATTTTATGGAACCTATTGCCCGGTTATTTTGATTATCAAGTTTTAAAAACCACAGAAATTGTAGATTTTAATCTCAATTTAAAAGAACCTGAACTCTTGCTAAATTATATTCCTAATTACTTGATTTTAGAAAAAACAAAATTGGCGGGTGCATATAACTCTAAAGACAATACCCTAGCAATAGATTTGGTCGCAAATAAATTAGGGATTTATGACATTGCTTTCCAAAACTTGCAAGTGGCTATCAATAAACAAAAAGACAAGCCATTAATTTTTTCAGTAAGTGCAAATCAGTTGTTTAATAAGAACAAACCCTTAACAGACAACTTGCTTTTATTAGGCGAAGCTGCTAATAATAAATTAAATCTGCAATTAAAAACTAAATCAGATTCGTTAAATTATAGTGCATTTGTAGACGGAGAACTATTGTTTTCTAAAGCACTAATAGATATAAAGATAAATCAAAGTGATTTTAAAATAAACAATAGAAACTGGGAGATAAGTAAAAATGGGGAGGTGCAATATGCAGATGGAAATATTTTATTAAATAATATTGTAATTGGTAATAAAACCCAAAAACTAAGCTTAAACGGGAATATAAGCAAAGACCCAATTTCAAAACTCTTAATAGATTTTGAAAATTTTCAATTAGGAGACCTCCTATTTGACTTAGGATATTTGAAAAAAGACACTTTAAAAGGCATTGCGAATGGCAATATATCCATTGCTAATTTTTATAAAATACCTGCAATTGAAAGTGATTTTAACCTAAAAAATATTGTGTTTAATAGAGACACATTGGGCGCCCTTGATGTTAAAATAGTTAATTTAGAAAAAAATATTTTTAAAATTGATGGAACACATATTACAGAAGGGCCCCTAAAAGGAGTTTATGCAAGTGGAAATATAAATATTGATGAGGCTGCTGAAAACTTTGACCTAAAACTTGCTTTGCCAAAATCAGAAATAAAATTGCTTTCTAACTTTATGGACGGCTTATTTAGTAACATTTCTGGATTTATAACTGGTGAAGATTTGGCATTGGTAGGCAAGTTTAAAAAACCAATTTTGACTGGTAAAATAAAATTAGAGGAAGCAAATTTTACAGTTGATTATCTAAACACGAGTCTAGCAATAGCAA
Source organism: Bacteroidia bacterium (assembly GCA_041690035.1). Classification (GTDB taxonomy): domain Bacteria; phylum Bacteroidota; class Bacteroidia; order NS11-12g; family UBA955; genus CALSPH01. The sequence goes on from JBDNFC010000004.1 coordinate 7,086, forward strand.
AAGCAGAGATAGACATTAGCCAAAATGCATTTACAATAAAACCTTGTAGAATTAGTGATATTAACAAAAAAACAGGAATAGTTGGTGGCAGTGTAAACCACACAGGATTTGACAAATGGCGCTTTGATATTGCAATAAGCAACATAGACAATATGCTGTTGCTCAATACCACGAAAGAGCAAAATGACCTCTATTATGGAAAAGGTTTTGCCACAGGATATGCAAGTTTTAAAGGGCCTATTGATGAACTAGATATATATATGAATCTTAAAACTGAAAAAGGCACAAAGCTAACACTGCCTCTAGAAAGCGAAGATGCACGATCAGACATACCCTACATCCACTTTAAAAAAGAGGCAAATAACCAAAACAGAAGGGTAAAAAAAGCTTTTTCTAACATCAATTCTATTGTAATAGAAATACAAGCCACAGAAGATGCAGAGGCTGAAATGATTTTTGATAGCAAGGTAGGCGATATTATGCGTGGCAGTGGCAATGGGGACTTAAAATTTGAGCTAAATAAAGCTGCGGATTTATTTATGTATGGCACCTATGTTATAGCTAGAGGCAGCTACTTATTTACCGCATTCAATTTTGTAAACAAGCCATTTACGATAGAGAAAGGTGGCGTGATTACTTGGGATGGAGACCCTTTTGATGCAAAACTAAATTTAACTGCAATTTATAAACAAAAGGTAAGTTTAGCACCCCTAATTGACCCTAGCCAATATAGTAGGCAAGAAGACTACAATAAAGCTGCTGAGGGATTAAAAGCGCCTGTAGACGTGAACAGTGAGATAAAACTTACAGGAGTGCTTTTTCAACCCAAGATAGATTTTGATATTGACCTGCAAGGCGCACAAACTCAAGGTAACTATGCAATAGAAATATCGCAAATGAAAACCCGACTTGCCAACGACCCACAAGAATTGAATAAGCAATTTTTGAGCTTACTTGTTTTTAATAGATTTTTACCTGTAAACAATCTGCAGATTGGCACTGTGGCTATAGCTGCACCAGGTCAAAGTGCAAGTGAATTGCTGAGTTCACAGCTCAATAATTGGATAAGTGATGTTGGTTTTGGAAAATTAATTGACAATATTTCGTTTGACCTAGGCAGAGATACTGGCAATCAAAGACAAGTGGTGGTAAATATAGAAAAAGTGCTTTATGAGCGAATAAAATTTAAGGGAGCCATAGCTGCTGGAACTGCAGCCTCTACTGCTAGCAATTATAGCCTAGAATATGATATTACCAAAGATGGTAATCTTAAACTGAGAACCAACTACACCCCATTTTATTTTTCTAACCTCAATACTGTCAATGGTCAACAAGGGCTTGGTTCACGCAGAGGCACTGTTGGAGTTTTTTTTAGAAGAGAATTTGAAACCATATTTAAAAAAAATAATAATAAAAAATGATTGATTTTATAGCTGGAAAAATAATTACAATCATTGACGAAAGCCCAAGAGTGAAAAGGTTTTTTTGGCAGGCCTCAACAGACTACAATTTCTCTTTTAATCCTGGGCAATTTGCGATTATTAATTTTATAGAGTTAGCAGCAGAAAGTGCCCAAAGATCTTACAGCATTGCAGATAAAAAGGATTCGGTATTAGAATTTTGCATTAGCTATAAAGAAAATGGCACTGCCACAGCACTAATTTGGCAAAAAAAAATAGGAGATATTTTGCACATTTCTCCACCAAAAGGCAATTTTATTTTGCAATATCCATTGCCAAAATGTGTTTTTTTTATTGCCACAGGCACAGGTATTGCTCCTTTTAAACCAATGATAGCTCACCTTATAAAAAATCATTCTGACATAGAAATATCATTGATATATGGAAATAGAAATGAAGAAGATATACTCTATGCAAGCACATGGAATGATCTTGCCAAAAAAAACTCCAATTTTAAATTTTATCCTGTTTTAAGTAAAGAAACAAAAAGCTTTGCTCATGGATATGTCCATCAAATATATCCTAGATTAATTTTGCCTAATATGCTCACACACTTTTATATTTGCGGCTGGAATGCTATGATTAAAGAAACCCGTCAAAATCTTAAAACCATGGGCTATAGTAGGCAACACTATTTTATAGAATCTTATGACTAATAATTATGTTTGCCATACTTAGCGAACCGTCATCTGTCAAAGATGCACTTAATTTATTAAGAAAAGCAATGCGTTTTCAGAGGCTACGAAATGGTATAAAAATATACCGTAGTTTTTTAAAAGCCAGTAAAAACAAAGCTACTGTCATGAGAGGTATGCCAGTAGCAGCAAGCATAGAGCCTACTACTTCGTGTAATCTTAGGTGTCCACAATGCCCTAGTGGTTTGCGCTCTTTTACAAGAGATACTGGCAAACTAGACATACTTTTTTACGAAAAATTTATTGAAGATAATTATAAAACATTGCTTTATTTATTGCTTTATTTTCAAGGAGAGCCCTACCTGCATCCTCAATTTTTGCTAATGGTAAAAATAGCCGCTAAGCGAAAAATATATACTGCCACTAGCACAAATGCCCATTATTTGGACAAAAAAACTGCTCAAAATACCGTGGAAAGTGGCTTGGACAGAATTATTATTTCTATCGATGGTGTTACCACAGAAAGTTACAAAAAATACCGCATAGGAGGAAATTTAGAAAAAGTATTGCAAGGCACAAAAAATTTAGTAGAAGCCAAGAAAAGCCAAAAGTGTAAAACACCATTTATTATATGGCAATTTATTGTTTTTAAACACAATGAGGGTGAAATTAGTGCCGTAAAGAAATTAGGCAAACAACTTGGGGTAGATTTAGTGTCTATTAAAACAGCCCAAGTATATGATGATAAAGGTGCAGAAGAGTTATTGCCTAAAAATGACCAATATAACAGATATACAAAAAATCATAGCCTGAAATTAGCAGAAAATAATCACTCTAAATGTTGGAAAATGTGGCACAGCTGCGTGGTAACATGGGATGGAAATGTGGTGCCATGTTGTTTTGATAAAGATGCTAGCTATCAATTTGGCAATCTAAAAACAAATTCATTAGCGCATATTTGGCACAATGAAAAATATGAAGCTTTTAGAAACACATTGTGGCAGGGACGAAAAAATATCCCCATTTGTAATAATTGCTCTGAAGGAGTAAAAGTGTGGGAATTTTAAATTAAAAACCTTATAAATTATACCATTAAATACTGAATTTTTCTGCTAATTAAAATCTTTTATAGCCTGACTTTTACCGCTGTTAGTAATAATATGAGGTGTGCCAACACTATCTGATAAATAGCCTATGATAGAGAAATCTAGATGTTGTTTAATGGCCTGATAATCATCTTGATCTATAATAAAACAAAGTTCATAATCTTCGCCACCATGCAGTGCGGCTGTTGTCGTATCTATGGCAAATGTCATACATTGACTTTGTGTTTCTGGGTCAATTGGCAATTTGTTTTCATAAATAAGTGGCGAAAATTCTAATTCTTCGTCCATTGCAATCAAGGTTTTTGCCAATCCATTGGTAACAGTATAAACCATTTTAGGAATTATGTCTAAATCTTTGAGCACCGCCCAAGCATCCATGGGCAAATTAGGTTTAAGGTGCCTGCCTACAATATAATTTTTCTGCTCCAAATCTGGCTGAAGATCAGGGTTTTCGTTAAAAATTTTCTTTTCCCTTTCCAATAACAATAGTCCCATATATGCTGCACCCAAATCGCCTGTAACTACTATCAAATCGCCTACTTTTAGCTCTTCCTTTTTTGCAATTTCAACGGTTTTTCCGTATGCAGAAGCTGATATATAAATACCCTCTTTAGTAGTATTAATATCTTGCAACACACAGGGTATTTGATGCTGTTCGCCAAAAGCATATACCCCTCTCATAAATGTTTCTAACGCTTCTAAACTATACCTAGAACTGCAAGAAATAAAAATACTGATGGCTGCGATCGGACTATTTTCTGCCAAATGCGACATGGCTGCTGCCACACATATTTTGTATCCCAAATGGCTCCAAGGGGTGTAGCTCAAATCAAAGTGCAGGTAATTATTCCATAATACCTGATGAATAAGCATTTGCTCCACTTGCAATAAATCAGTTTTTGGCAGTAATTGGTCATTAGCAGCGCGTAAACTTTTTAGCACGGTATCTTTACTCAGGGTATTCAAAGCGGTATTGTTACTGTTTTCAAACATTGTGCAAAAATACATTTATTAAAGCAACATTGCTGCTCAAAATTATTTACTACCTATTTGCATTTATTTTGATTGCGCACTCTTGTTTTTTTTGACGGCTTGCAATTTTTTTTGCTGTTCTTCATTCAATATAGATTTCAGTTCTGTTTTTAGTGCTTTCCTATCTTCTTTTATTGTTTCCTTTGTTTTGCTTTCAAAATAACGGGTATAGGCCATATTTACAGCTGCTTTTTGTTGCAAAGATAAATTTAGATTTTTGTCTAGGCTATCTGTAAAGTATTGAGCCCTTGCTTTTACTTTTGCCTTGTTTTTTTCTTGTTTTATTATCTCCTTATCTTTTGTAAAATTATCATACTGTGTGGGGGTAAAAATTACTTTTATTATAGAATCCCACTGCCTATTTAATTTTTGCTTAATTGAATGATTGGCTTTTTTATTAGGCATTGTTTTCACAGAATCTCTTTGCGGTTTTAAGTAGTTTTTTGCTTCTTTTAATTGTTGTTTTTGCACTTCAGTCAGTGCATACTTTTGCGCCAAACTGTCAGTGTTCATCTTTTGATGATTTTTTTGTGCATTTACATTTATAGCTACCCATACAAGGCAACAGGCAGTGATTAATTTTGTAGTTTTCATAGTTTTTACTTGTTATTGTTCAATAAATTTAGATGTCATTGAATAAAAAAGGTTTAATCAAATTTTGAAAGCAAAACTATATTTTGAAAATGGATGCATTTAATAACAAAAAATAGTCTGAGCATAATTTTAGGAAATAGAAAAATAAAGGAACTTTAACCCAGATTACTCATTAAAGATTCTACTTACTACCAAAACTAATTTAAACACAAGCGCACTCACGATTTTTATTCTTAAAATAGAACTACTTTTATAGCGAATTTAAATCTTGCAAGCCTGCTTAACTTAATTGCATTGTTGACTGGCATTGCGAACTCTAAAGCGTAATTTGGATTTAACATAATAAGCAAAAAAAATAATGGTGCCATATTCAAGTTTTTAATTATTATATTTGCAAACTATAACAATAAATAATTCTATGAAATTTAAAAAATCATTACTCATTCTACTTTCAGGTATCACAAGCTTGCCTTTATTGTCTCAAAATATTACTAATGGCAATTTAATAAAAGATATCGTACCATCCAATATGACCGAAGGAGGCACCAATAGACTTGCTACATTTTTTCGTGCAAATATTACAGGACTAATGCCAGGCGAAACCTATTATTACTATGTAAGGGCTGCAAGTGCAGCAGATATTGGCACCAATTATGCGGGCGTAGGTGGCAGCTTATTTTTTAGTGTAGATAGTGCTTCTAAATATGTTTCTGTCCCAGCCTTTACAGCCGGAAACTTTGATTCTTTTACCGTTACAAATCCTATTGAAAGCAGGTGGTTTGGATTTGTAGGATCTTCTAATTCTAGATTTGATGCAGGAAAATTCGTAATCCCGGTTGTATATCTAAAAAGTGCAAACCCTTTGAATTCTTTCAATGTAAAATTTGCGCTCAATGATTCTATCAAAACCATGGCTTTCAGCACATCTTCTGGCGCTAACAATATTACTGGAATTTACGGGTTATCGCAGGGGAATGTAAAAGACCTTGTAATATTATACGATACCATTGCAGGTAATAGAAAACCATTAAGCATTGCGTTAATAGAATCTGATAATTTTGGTTCTAATAACTTTACTGCACCCTCTTTTTATTCTAATAATGTAGATAGTGTTAAAGGTGCTTGGGGCGCTATAGTGCCCAACGCCTTGGCCAATGGGGTGCGCAGAATTGTAAGAAGAAGCCTAGCCAACAATGCAGTGCTTCATACCCAATTAGACAGCAATGGAATTTGGCTAAACATAAATACAAAAGACCCAAGAGGTGGAAGCAGTACGCCACTTATTCTTTCATCAACTGAGGCTGCACTTGTGCCTACAGAGGTAAACTTTAGAAATTCATTTGTAAGTATAGACGAAGCCTCCGACTCTTTTACCGTGGTTATAACTAGAAAATATACTACAGAAGATACTGCAAGCATTACCATAAACTTAGTAGGCGGCACTGCAACCAACAATTCAGATTTTGTGTGGCTTGGAAACCGTACCTTTAGATTTGCACCCGGAGTTACTCAATCCGATTCAATGAAATTTAAAATTACTGATGACAATCTTTCAGAAGGCTTAGAGGTGCTTACACTAAAACTTATTAATCCTGTAAATTGTATTGCAGGTGATGGCGGCACCCTTAGTTTAACCATAATAGATAATGATATACCTATTATAAGTTTTGTAGATAAAAACATACTGAGTAGAGAGGATTTAGGCAATGTGCAGGCAAGAATGGCTATCAAAAACGGCACAATAGGCACCACCACAGTTCAAGCAGTGGTAAAGAGTAAAGGACTATTGACAACTATTCCTGGAGAATTTTTCTTAAGTTTTGGCAATGCCAACGATACGTTAATGAGCTTTATTAATGGATTGGCAAATGATACAATTAAGTTAAATGGTTTTGTTATAGACGAGGCCTCAATAGATGCGCGCGACAGCATAGAAATAGTATTAAGAAATCCATCGGGGCTAGCCATTTTAGGTGCAGACTCTATATTAAGAGTGGTAATTAGAGACAATGATGCACCAGCAGGCGTTAGGTTTGTAAGCAACGACTTTTCTATTGGTGAGAATGCTGGAAATGCACAAGTAGCGATAGAGTTACTAAACAGAAATGCCAATCCAAGCGATTTTTCATTAAAATATATCCCCAATAGGTCTTCGGCTTCAGAAGGAAGCGATTTTACTTTCAACCCTACTTCTCAAATTTATTCTTTTGGCACTAGCGGTTCTGATTCTTTTACCATCAATATTCCAATTATTAATGATGATTTATTTGAACCAAACGAAGTAATTATTTTTGCTGTCCAAGGCACAGTAAATGCGCTTACATTTAAAGAAGATACCCTAAGAATAACAATTCTCAATGATGATAAACCACGTCTAAGAATAGATACTGCTACAGCAATTAATCCAATAAATGGAAATGCCATAAATCTAAACAGAGATTGCCGAATAACTGGTGTGGTACATGGATTTAATAGAGTGGTAACTGGTTTAGAAATGACAGTGATAGACGCCACTGGAGGAATACAAGTAGCTTCTGCATTGAGAACTTTTGGCTATGTTTTTAAAGAACGTGATAGCATAACAGTGAGTGGCATAATAAGTCAGATTAAAGGCGTAGTGCAAATTTCTAATTTGGATACCATTATTCTACACAAAAACAACGCAATTTTAAGAACACCTGCCTCAGTGCAAAATTATGGAGAAAACACAGAACAAGAATATGTTATCAATACTAATGTAAAATTTGTAAATATTGCAGCATGGCCAAACCTACTAAGACCAGCTAATACTGAAGAAACTATTCAGGCAGTTAATGCACAAGGCGATACCCTAACATTGAGAATTGATTCTGAAGGCCCTTTTAACGGCACAATGGCTCCAAGCATTGCTTCCTATTACACTCTTACTGGTATTGGCAGCCAAAATGATATAACATCACCTTTCTTGTCTAATTATTATTTAGATTTGACTTCCTATAGTTTGGTAAATTCACCAAGCGTTAGATTTGAAAAAACCGCAATAAGCAATTCTGAAAAGCTTGATTCAACAGAATTAATAAAATTAATATTTGACAATAGTGGTTTGCAAAATACAGGTTTTAATATTGTTTTAAAAGGTGGTACAGCAGTAATGGGCGCAGATTTTACCTTTTCGACTTTGAATCAAAATTTGATTTCGACTGTTTCATCATACGATTTTCAAGTTAATTTGACAGACAATATATTAAAAGATGGTAACAGAACCATTCTTTTGGCGATAAGAAACCCAACCTTTGGGGTAAAAATTGGTAACGATAGTGTACTGACAATTACAGTAATCGATGATGAATCTAGGATTAAAGATGTAAATCCAAATTTAGTTAAAATTTATCCAAACCCTGCTGAAAACACTTTGACCTTCGAAAGCAAGTTTGCAATAGATTATATAAACATTTATAATATCAATGGCGCAATCGTAGCAAACAAATCGCTTAATAATAACCAAATCTTAGATATTACAGATTTAGCAACTGGTATTTATCAATTGGTATTTAAAGTAAACGGAGAATTAGTAACGGCAAGAATTCAGAAAAAATAACCTTAAAACCATAGTGTAAAGGTGTTTTAGAAAGTAAAGCACATTTATAAATTTATCAAACCCAACTATTGAAATTAATTGCCTATTTTATTAAAAGTTTTTTGGCAATAGTGCCAAAAACTTATAAAAAGAAAAGCAAGAAAATACTTTTTTTAGTAGCCATTCAATCTATTGCCGATGTGGTAGGATTGGCGGCCATTGTGCCAGTATTAATGCTTGCTATTGATGGACATTTTTTAGAAAAAAGTCAGAAATTGCGCTCCGTTTACGAACATTTTGACTTTAACACAGAGGCGCAGTTTTTAATTGTGTTAATTATTTTTGTATTTATTTTTTTTACAATAAAAAATTGGTTTGCATTTTGGTTACAGCATTATATAAAAAAAACAACAAGTGGCATAGTGGCTCATTGCACCGATATTAAATACAGACATTTTATAGAAAAAGAGTATGAAGAAATAATAAGTAAAGGAACGCCCGACTTTATTAACAGTGTGATGAATATACCTTTTCATTATGCCACAGGCATGCTTTTACCTTTTATAAATCTTTTTTCCGAAACATTGGTGGTAATACTATTTGCATTTTTTGCATTTTACAATCCAATGGTGTTTTTAGTGCTGCTGCTATGTTTGGGTCCTGCTATATTTTTGATAAACAGGGCTATTAAATCTAAAATTGTGCACCTAGGCGAAATTAGCGGCAAACTTAGAGAAGATGCCTTAAAAGAACTCAATATTGGTATTAGCGGATTAACAGAAATAAAGGTTAGCAATCTTGGCGCTTTTTTTATTGAAAGATTTGTAGAGAAACAATTTTCTTATACAAAAAACGAAATGCGCTCCATGACATACCAAAGTGTACCTAGTAGAATGCTCGAGTTAATGGCATTGCTTGCCATTATAATATTAGTGATTTATGGTTTTTTTTATTGCGATAATCCCAGTGAAGTTCGTATACTTGGGGCATTATTTGTCATCAGTATTTTCAGACTTATACCAGCTATAAACAGAATATTGGTGGCCTTAATGCATCTAAAAATATATAAATATACCACAGATCAATTATTAGAAGCTGCCAATTATGCATCTGCAGCGCAACAAAACATACTTTTTCAAGATCAAATTAAAATAGATCACCTTTATTATATCTATCCCAATGCCGATTTTTATACTTTAACAAATATAAATTTAACTATAAAAAAAGGAAGTATTGTAGGACTAACCGGGGTTTCGGGAAGCGGAAAAACCACATTAATTAAGGTTTTATTAAAATTAGTTTCTCCAAGCAAAGGATGTATTTATGCAGATAATTTAGCAATTGATGAAAAGCTCACTATGGCTTGGCAAAAAAAAATAGGCTATGTTGGGCAAATCACATACATTTTTGACGGCACAATCAAAGAGAATGTTTGCCTTGGCAAAAGTGAACAAATAGATATGCCAATGCTAAAATCTGTTCTTCAGCAATGCGGTTTAGAAGAATTTTCTTCCGAAAAAATGTTAGCGTACCAAGTAGGCGAAAATGGAATAAAATTAAGTGAAGGCCAAAAACAGCGTTTATGTCTTGCACGTGTACTATACAAAAAAAGCGAAATTTTAATATTGGACGAAACCACAAGTGCCTTAGATGATGAAACCGAAAACCTAATTGGAAAAACTTTACAACAATTAGCAAAAAATAAGGTAAGCATCATTATTATTGCACATCGAAAAAACATATTGCGGTATTGCGATGAGATTTATGAAATAAAAGACAAGAATTTGATACCCTATAACCTATAATACACATGAACGAACCTATAAAATTTGCCATAATTGGCGCTGGCCACATCGGAAAAAGACATGCAGAAATGGTGAGCAGAAATCCACAATGCACCCTTGTAGCCCTCTGTGATGTAAAACCTAAAGAAAGCCTCGGCATTGCTAATTATGATGTACCTTTCTATCAAGATGTGGAAGAAATGCTTGCCAAAGAAAATATTGATGTGGTATGTATTGCAACCCCTAATGGATTGCATGCCCAACATGCAATGTTAGGATTAAAGGCAAATAAACACATTTTAGTAGAAAAACCAATGGCACTTACCAAAGCAGAATGCGAAAAAATTATTTTTAAAGCTATGCAAGTGGGTAAACATGTTTTTTGTGTGATGCAAAACAGATACTCTCCCCCTGCTCAATGGATAAAAGAATTATTACAAGAAAATACGCTTGGCGCTATTTTTATGGTTCAAATAAATTGTTATTGGAATAGGGATGAAAGGTATTATAAAAAAGAAGGATGGAAAGGCAGAAGAGATTTAGATGGGGGAACTTTATTTACTCAGTTTTCTCATTTTATTGATATTATGTATTGGCTATTTGGAGATATTAAAGATATTCAGGCCAAATTTAATAATTTTAATCACCCAAATTCTATAGAGTTTGAAGACAGCGGATTTGTAAATTTTAATCTTGTAGACGGTGGCATGGGTTCATTAAACTATTCCACAAGTGTATGGGATAATAATTTTGAAAGCAGCCTTACTGTTATTGGCGAAAAAGGAACAATAAAAATTGGTGGGCAATATATGAACGAGGTGGAACTGTGCAATATAGAAAACTACACCATGCCTGTTCTTCCTCCATCTAATCCCGCAAATGATTATGGACTTTATAAAGGATCTGCTGCAAATCATAACTATATATTTGAGAATGTTGTGGATGTGCTGCTATATGGCAAACCAGCTACTACCAATGCCTTAGAGGGCATGAAAGTGGTAGATATTATAGAACGTATTTACGAACATAACACCTATAGGTTGAAATAAAATAATTTTTTTTAATGAAAAAACTAAGTGTAATTATACCTGCTTTTAATGAAGAAGCCACTATTGCCGATATTTTAGACAAAACATTTGCAGTAACACTAATAGAAAATACACTGCTAGAAGTGGTATTGGTAAATGATTGTAGCAATGATAATACGCATGAAATTATTAAAAATTATATAAAAACAAATCCTACCAAAGAGATATCTTACCAAATGCATCCACAAAACAGGGGAAAGGGCGCAGCGCTTCACACAGGTATTGAAAAAGCAACCGGAGATTATATCGTAGTGCAGGATGCGGATTTAGAGTATGATCCACAAGAATTTAATATCCTACTTAAACCAATTCTAGAGGGATATGCAGACGTGGTCTATGGTTCAAGATTTATGGGTGGCAGGCCCCACCGCGTCTTGTTTTTTTGGCACACAATAGGCAATAAATTTCTTACTTCGCTAAGCAATATTTTTACCAATCTAAATCTTACTGATATGGAAACATGCTATAAGATGTTTGATGCTAAAATATTAAAAAGTTTAAAATTAGTAGAAAAACGGTTTGGTTTTGAGCCAGAGGTTACAGCAAAAATGTCTAAACTGCCAAAAATTAGGGTCTATGAGGTAGGAATTTCATACTATGGTAGAACATATGAGGAAGGAAAAAAAATAAGTTGGAAAGATGGTTTCAGAGCAATTTATTGTATTTTAAGATACAATATTTTAAAATAAACAACCGTGAACAAAAACCAAATATATACGCATATAAGTTCAAAAAACACTTGGTATCATATAGATTTTAAAGAAATATGGAGGTATAGAGATTTGCTAAAAATGTTGGTAAAACGCGATGTAATAATCGTTTATAAACAAACTATTCTTGGACCAATATGGTTTGTATTGCAGCCTATTTTAACAGCAGTTATATTTACATTAGTTTTTGGCAAAATAGCACATTTGCCATCTGATAATCTTCCTTCGTTTGCTTTTTACCTTTGTGGATTGGTAATGTGGAATTATTTTAGCGACTGTTTTATAAAAACAAGTGATACTTTTTTTGTAAATCAAAACCTATTTGGCAAAGTTTATTTTCCGCGATTAGTTGTTCCTATGGGTACAATACTATCTGGTTTAATTAAATTTATGGTTCAATTTTTTGTGCTAATTTTTGTTTGTTGTTATCATTATTTTATTTCAGGATTAATATCACCTACAATTTACATCCTGTTTTTACCACTTATAATTTTACTTATGGCCATATTTGGCATGGGACTAGGGCTTATATTTACCTCTCTTACCACAAAATACCGTGACCTAAAATTTTTGCTTCAATTTGGTGTTCAATTGCTGATGTGGCTTACCCCAGTGGCCTACCCGCTTAGTACTGTTTCTGGAAATTATCAATTATTATTAAAATTAAACCCTATTACTCATCTTATAGAACTGCTTAAACTTGGTATGCTTGGTAAAGGTTTTTTTGAACTAAATTGGCTCATTTATAGCAGTATTATTGCAATTGTTATAACCACTATTGGACTGTTTATTTTTAATAAAACAGAAAAAGATTTTATTGATAAAATATGAAAGATAAAGAAGCTATTATTTTTAGTAAAATATCTAAAAACTATACTCTAGGTGAATATAGCAGTCAAACATTTGCAGAAGAGTTTAAATCTATCTTTAAAAAAAACCAGGTTAAAATAGGTTTAAACGATAGAGATAATAAGGAAAATACTGGAAAAGTTTGGGCTTTAAAAGATATTTCGCTGCAAATAAATAAAGGAGAAGTAGTCGGGATAATTGGTAAAAATGGCGCAGGCAAATCAACCTTGCTAAAACTTCTTTCTAGAATAACATCACCATCAGACGGAGATATCTATATCAATGGTAGAATTGGGGCTTTATTGGAGGTAGGCACAGGTTTTCAACCAGATTTAACCGGGAGAGAAAACATTTTTTTAAACGGTGCTATTTTAGGAATGAACAAAGCAGAAATAGATGCCAAATTATCAGAGATTGTGAGTTTTTCGGGCGTTGCAAAATACCTGGATACCCCAGTAAAAAGATATTCATCGGGTATGATGGTGCGCTTGGGTTTTGCAGTAGCAGCGCACCTAGAACCTGAAATTTTAGTTATCGATGAGGTATTGGCTGTGGGCGATCAAGAGTTTCAAGATCAATGTGTGGCTAAAATGCAAAATTTTGCAAAAATCGGTAAAACAGTTCTCTTTGTAAGCCATAATATGGCAAGCGTAAAAAGCTTATGTAAAAGAGGTATTGTACTAGAAAAAGGCAGCATATCTTTTGATGGAACCATTGATGAAGCGATACAATATTACCTTAGCAAACAAGAAAAAACAGAAGAAAATGGAGACATTGCATCTGGCCTAGGATCTATCAATACACAAGAAGTTGTTTTTAGAAATATCGTTTTGCAAGGTGCTACTTTACAACATAAAAATACTGCACTATATGAGGAAGATTTACTCATTAAGATGCACATAGATGCAAAAGCAAGTGGAGAAAAAATTGCTGTAGAGCTGCTAATTCATAGCGCTGATAATTATTTATTAGGCAATACCAATAACGTGTTTGAGAAAATTGAATTTATCACCAAAAAAGGTGAAAATTTTGTTACATGTAAGATAAGCAATAATCTTTTGCCAGGCAATTATAGCATGAGTTTTGCCATCGCTCAAAAAAATGGAAATACACTTCATTTCCTTGAAAATATCATTTCGTTCAAAATAGAAAAAATGGCCATCAACAACAATAACCCATATCCATTTGTTTGGATAAATGGGAACATAAGATTTAATAGCAGCTGGATAATCAATAAAGAATAATAAAATGGAATTACACCCAAGTATTAGTGCCTTTTGGAATTGGTTTAAAACCAACGAAAAACGATATAGAGATATTGCTCAGGTAGTAGATGAAGAACAACAGCAAGAATTGCTAACAGACATTCTTGAAGTATTGAACAATTATAACCCCGAATTATACTTAGAATTTGATTATGACCAAGACACCAAACTGCACAAAATTATTATTACCGCCAATGGTAATGAAGGATTTATAGATGCGGCAGAACAGTTAGCAAATGCGGCTATACCGATTGATGGCTGGCAAATTGATGCACTAAAACAGCCAGATAGCAAACCATTTACCATTAACTTAGATGGCGGTGATATAGAAAGTGAAGAGGTTTTAATAGAACCTGTATCTAGGGTAGACAACCCAGGTAGAGTAGGATTAAAAGTACACATTCCCGAAGTTGAAAAACATGTTGAAGACCCCTATTTTACCTCAGCAATATATGCATTAATTGAAACAGTAATTGGAGAAAAATCATTGGCAAAAGACATTAGTTTAATTCAACTTAGCCCACCCGATGAAACATTTGAACGCGGTAATTGCATTGTCCTAAAAGATTTACCTCAATTTATATTAGACTATAAAACTACTTTAAAAGAAGACGCTCATCAAAATCATGATGAACTAAAGTAAAGACAACACTTTTTGTTGCTCACAATAATAAAATAAATTCTTACTTTAGATTTTCTCCTTTTGCTGCCTCCGACACGTTGATAACATGATCACCAATGCGTTCCATGGTTGCAAAAAGATTGCTATATATTAATCCTGCTTGCGCATTATATTGGTTTTGTGCTATGCTTTGCAAATGTTTCAGTTTTAAATTATCTCTGATTTCGTTGATTTTATCTTCTATCTCTACCGCAGCAACTAAGTCTGCACTTTCATAAGGTTTTTCTAAATTTCCAATCATAATAATAAATGATTTTTCTAATGAATTAAGCAATGATGTAAGGTCATCTCTTTGGCCTTGGTCAAACCAGATTTTGTCCTCTCTCTTCTTATTTATTAGTTTAGTTATTTCAAAAAATAAATCTCCTATACGCTCTAAATCATTGGTAATAGTTATCATTGCACGCAAATCGTTTAGGGTAGTATTTGACAACTCATTGGTAGCAACTTGAGAGAGGTATTTGTGAATTTCCATTTCAAGTCTATCGGTAATTTCTTCGTATTTTGTTATTTTCTTTATAATTTTATCTATTTTCTTTGTCTCTGTTTCATGAATAAGATCTTGCGCTTTTAACAACATCTTTTTTGTAAGCAAAGCAAATTTAACTACTTCTTTTTTGGCTTCGTATACGGAGAGTTCTGGAGTTCCCATTAGGCCCGATGATATATACTCTAGTTTAAACACTTCATCATCTTCTCCCTTTGAAGAAACACTTTTAGTTGCCAATTTTACCAACCAAGGCACAAACCATATAAGGAGTAAAACATTAGATAAATTAAAAACAGTATGAAATGCAGATAAAGCAAGTGTGGCCCCTTCATCATCTACATATGGGTCTATACCTAATTTACTTTTCATAAATGCGGCAATCCCTGACATAAAAAATGGCATTAAAAATATCATCCAAGTTACACCAATAATATTAAAAAGTGTATGAATTCTTGCAGACCGTTTGGCATGCACGTTTCCAACAATAGAGGCTAACTCTGCGGTAATTGTTGTGCCAATATTTTCACCCAAAATGATTGCAGCTGCAATATCTATTGGTATGACACCTTTTAGAACCAAAGTGAGTGTCAATGCCATAGAAGCACTAGAAGATTGCACAATAATGGTTACTAAAGTTCCCAAAATCACAAACATAAATCTGCTTATAATGCCATAATCTGCATATTGATTAAAAAATCTAATTATCCAAGAATTTTCATCTACATTAGGTACAGCATCTTTTAGCAATCCCAAACCCATAAAAAGGAGTGCAAAACCAATAAGTGCAGTACCCCACCCTTTAGTTTTATTTTTACTTATAAATAGCAATGGCGTGCCAATAGCCAAAAAAATAAGCGAATAATCTGAAACATTAATTTTAAACCCAAATAAAGATACCAGCCAACCTGTAATGGTAGTACCAATATTTGCACCCATCATCACTCCTGCTGATTCTAAAAGCGTTAGTAATCCTGCATTTACAAAACTAACCGTCATTACAGTAGTTGCAGAACTAGACTGTACCAATGCAGTAATCAAAAATCCACTCAGTACTCCCAAATACCTGTTTGCGGTCATACCACTCAATATTTTTCTTAATCCACTGCCTGCTGTTTGTTGCAGGCCTTCACTCATCATTTTCATCCCAAAGATAAACATACCTAATGAGCCAAATAAAATTAAAAACTTAAAAATACCCCACGGCCTGTCTGTTTGAAACTTTCCTGTTTCTGACCATACTAAATCATTTTTTAATTGCTCAATATTTTGCGAATTGCTAAGTATACCTCCATTTTTTAAAGTACCTATTTGCCATTGGTACTTTTCTGCCTTTGCAAGACCATCTATTACAAAATGCGTAGAATCTTTGCTAATGGGTTTAGTATACTGCCAAACAAAACGATTATCTATTTTTTTTTGATACCTTATAATAAAATTTCCTACTGCATCGTAATCATTGTATTCTATTGACCATCCTAGCTTTGCGTTATCTTCGCCTGGCTTGCTGCTAATATTTTTAAAAAGCTTTTTTTCTAATTCTATTTTTTGAAAAGCTTTTGTACTGTCTGATTGAATACCAAATACTGGGCAAACAGCTTTAATAATTAATACTAAAAGGAGTAAAATTTGCTTATAATTTTTCATTAAATTAAGGTTGCAAATATGTACTAAATTTTATAATTTAAAGTAATTATATATTAAATTAATGTTAATTTAATTTATGGAATGAATTGGTTATAATGAATTAAAAGCGCCTTTTATATAAAACTTATTTCATCTATGATTAATGCTTACCAACTTTCCAATAGCTCTTTTTTAACCATTTTTGTCCACTTTCGGCCGCAGGTATTTCTAAAGTGGAGGCCATGCTGTCATTCCACCGGTTTAAAAAACCAAATAAAGAGATTACTCCTAAAATTTCTACAATCTCTCCATCATTATAATACTTATGTAAATTCTCTCCAATTTGATCATTAACTGCATTTGGTATTACACTTGCAGCCCATGCAAAATCTAAAGCTACACGCTCTGCATCGCTAAAACTATCATGAGATTTGTAACGCCAAATGTTTTTTAGCTGTATATCTAAAGCACCATAGCGCTCTGCAGCCCTAATAGTGTGGGCTTGACAATAATTACAGCCTGCCACCATGCTGCTTATATAGCCCACTAATCTTTTTAAAGCGCTGCTAACCTTGCCTTCATTTTGCATTACTGCCATATTAAGTGCTATAAAAGTTTTGGCAATGGCCGGCCTATGATGCATAGTAAGCACACTGTTTGGACAAAATCCTAAAGTCTCATTAAAAAAAGTAATTAAATCTTGAAGTTGGGGATCATTTTCGCTAGAACGCGGTTCCACAAGGGGTCTATTCATACCAGCAAAAATAAACAAAAAATGATGCTATCAAACATTTTGTTAATATTTATTGTCAATAAAATGCACAATTTGCACTTAAGCCATTCTTATCTATAAGGCACAAACAATAACTTAAACTACTTTTACCCATAATTATATATCCCATAACATTTATTACTGTAAAATTAGCTAATTTTGCTGTCTTGAAAAAACAACTTGTAACCGCAGCCTTACCATATGCAAACGGCCCTCTACATATAGGTCACATTGCGGGTTGTTACCTACCTGCCGATATTTATGTGAGGTATCAAAAAATTAGAGGAAACGACACCATATTTGTTTGTGGAAGCGATGAGCACGGTGTACCAATTAGTCTAAGGGCAAAAGCGGAGAACAAGAGCCCCCAAGAAGTAGTAGACTATTATCACTTAATGATGAAGGAGGCTTTTGAGGGAATGGATATTCGTTTTGATGTATATAGCCGAACCACAAGTAAAATACACTATGACACCGCACAGGAAATTTTTAAAACAATCTACGACAAAGGTGGTTTTAGAGAAATAGTAACAGCACAATTATATGATGCTAAGGCAGGCAAGTTTTTAGCCGATAGGTATATTATAGGCACTTGCAATAATTGTGGTTTCGAAAAAGCCTATGGCGACCAATGTGAAAGCTGCGGTAAAACATTGAGTCCAGAAGAACTTATTAACCCTATTTCAGCACTTTCTGGAGAAAAGCCTGTGAAAAAAGAAACCACCAATTGGTTTCTGCCATTAGATGAATTGCAAGAAAAGCTTAATGCGTATGTAAACAGTCATATATCTGACTGGAAAATAAATGTTTATGGACAATGTAAAAGTTGGCTCAATGAGGGATTAAAGCCTCGCGCAATGACAAGAGATCTAGACTGGGGTGTGCCATTGCCTATAGCTGAAACAAAAGGTAAAGTAATGTATGTTTGGTTTGATGCACCTATAGGTTATATATCAGCAACTAAAGAGTTTTTACCAGATACTTGGCAAGAATATTGGAAAAATCCTTCAAGCGAACTTATCCATTTTATAGGCAAAGACAATATCGTTTTTCATTGCTTAATTTTTCCAGCAATGCTAATGCAAGAAGGCAGCTATAATTTGCCAACAATGGTGCCAGCAAATGAATTTTTGAACCTAGAAGGACAAAAAATTTCCACCTCTAGAAATTATGCTGTTTGGGTGCATGAATATTTAGCTGCATTTAATAATAGATCTGACGAAATGCGTTTTGTTTTATGCAGCATTGCACCAGAAACTAAGGATGCTGATTTTAGTTGGTCAGATTTTCAAGCAAGGGTAAATAATGAATTGGTCGCAATTTTTGGCAATTTTGTAAACCGTGTGAGTGTTTTGATGCATAAATATTTTGATGGTATTGTTCCAGAAAGTGAAGCAGATGCAGATGAAGAAACACTTATGTGGCAAAACATTGAAAATCATTGTCAACAAATAGACGAAAATATCACCAATTATAAGTTTAGAGAAGCCCTAAGCCATTGGGTGAGCCTAAGTAGAATAGGAAATAAATACCTCGCAGATTCAGAACCATGGAAAACCATAAAAACAGATTTACCAAAAACGAAACAAATTCTTAATAATGCGGTAAATTTAATTGCGCTTATTGCTGATTATGGAAGTATTTTTGTGCCCAAAGCTGCTGATAAAATTAAATTATGTTTACAACTTTCTGCGTTTAATTGTGTTTATAATCGAAATCTAATCCTTGATTTTACAAAATTGACGCCCATACCATTACTTTTTCCAGTAATTTTAGACGATGAAATAGAAATACAAATAAAGCTATTGCATAAAGAGGAATTAATACCCACGATAACACAAAAATCTATGATAAATTATGAAGATTTTCAAAAATTACAATTGGTTACTGCAACTATTGTATCTGCAACTAAAGTAGAAAATGCTGAAAAATTGCTGAAAATAACTTTGAGACTGAGCGAAAATGATGAAAGGGTGGTTCTCTCTGGCATTGCAGACCATTATAATCCTGTCCAAATAATTGGTAAACAAGTAACCTATTTGATGAATTTGGCATCAAGAAAGATAAGAGGAATAGAAAGCCATGGCATGATATTACTAGCTGAAAATGATGGCAAACTTGTGTTTATAACACCCGAAAATAAGATAGAAGATGGAAGTGAAATTGCATAAATTATATTTGATAATACTTGTTTTGGCTGCATGCACAAACAATGAAAAAGCAGATAAAACAGAAATTTTGACAGATGCAAAATCTGATGTAAGAAGGGCGAAAGTAGAGGCTTTATGCAGCAGTTGCCATTTATTTGTAGAGCCTGATGTAATAGATAAGACCACTTGGGCAAACTATGTTTTACCTGCAATGGGACCACGCTTTGGGATATTCTCTCACAAGGGGATGAATTACCCTACTGATTTGGGTAAAATAAATACAGAGGGTCTATATCCAAGCAGTCCCGCTATGACTGAACAAGAATGGCAAAATATTTTGGATTATTTTGCGCAATATGCTCCAGAATTTGTGGCTGTCCAACAAAGAGAAAAAATGTATAACCCTAATACAAATAGCTTTTATGCAGAGCCTATATCTTCTAACCAAAGCGCGCCAATTATAACTATGACAAAAGCAATAAATAACATAGGGTTATTTATTTATGATGCATCTTCCAAAGGTCTTGCTGTTATGCAGGGCAAAGATAAACTTACCGCATTACAACAGTTTGAAAACCCTATAAGCGATATCGTTCCATACAAAAACGGTTTTTTAATTGCTCAAATAGGTTCTATTTTTCCCAGCGATGAATGGTTAGGTGTTATTAAATATATTGAACTTAGTGGAAATATTTTTATTGAAAAAGAGGTTATAAGAACTGGGGTAGAACGCCCCGTGCAATTAACCCTTGCAGACTTAGACAAAGATGGAAAAGATGAAATTATTGTGAATGGATATGGAAACAATAAAGGCGAATTCTATTATTTAAAAAACGAAGGTGGAAAATGGAATAAAAAATCAATCAAACAAATACCTGGAGCAATCAGAACCCAAGCAATAGATATAGATAAAGATGGCGATATGGATATTCTAACACTTTTTGCTCAAGCTACTGAACAACTCATTTTATTTAAAAATGACGGCAAAGGCAATTTTACAGAAACATCCCTATTGGCCTTTTCTGCTATACAAGGCAGCACATATTTCGAGATGAAAGACATGAATAATGATGGTATTCTAGATATTTTATATACCTGCGGAGACAATGCTGACTACAGCGTGGTATTAAAAAAATATCACGGGGTTTATATTTTTTTAGGCAATAAAGAAGGAGCTTATAAACAAAACTATTTTTACCCAATGAATGGTGCATTTAAAGCTATGGCACATGATTTTGATGGAGATGGTGATTTAGACATTGCTGCTATTTCTTTTTTTGCAGATTATATTAATCAACCATATGAAGGGTTTCTTTACTTTGAACAAAAAGAGAAAATGGTTTTTGATGTTAGTGCACACGCAGAATCTTATAGGGGCAGATGGCTAACAATGGACATTGGTGATATAGATAAGGATGGTGGAACAGATATTATTTTAGGAAATTTTTCTATGGGGCCGAGTGTTGCTCCAGAAACTATCAAGCAGGTATGGCAAAATGGCCCTGCAGCTATTATCTATCTTAATACGATGATGCGCAAACAATGATTTATAAAATAATCAAGTTATCAATTGCTTGCTTGCTTCTTCTTTTTGCAGCCTTGCAATTTAATGATCCAGACCCTGTATTTTGGATAATTACTTATTTTACCTTTGCTGCAATATGTATTGTCACACTCTTTAGTTATCAGAATATATTGCACAGGATTGCTATTGGTTTTTGCTGTTTAGCTCTTTTTTATAGCATATATAATTGGCCAAAGCATTGGATGGGCTTTGAGCAAACTGTTCTTCCAAGTATAGATGTAGAAAAAGCACGAGAAAGTGTGGGATTGTTACTTTCTATTTGCTTGACAATAGTTTGTATTGTTTTGCCAAGACCCAAACGCTAATTTATATTTGCATATAACAAATAAATAGAATTTAACTTTTATTAAGTTTAGGATTCTTCATCATCCTTTTTTACACTTTTTAGCAAAGCATCTATTTTATTTACTGCATCAAGAGAAGCATCCTCAAAAAACCGCAATTCTGGAATTTTTTTTACCTGGTTTTTTATAAGTCTCGCCAATTCTCTTCTAATTATAGCATTATTGAAAACAAGCATTTCCATTACATTTTCTCTATTTTTTGAATTGTACAAACTAATATAAACCGTGGCTATACTTAAATCTGGTGTTACCTCAACACCACTAATTGTTATAAATTCACTTTTAAACCAATCGTGATAATTTTTAACAAACAGGGTAGATAAATCTTTGTGTAGTTGGCGCGAAAGCTTATCGCTTCTTTTTACTTTTGACATAATAATACAATAATTGCACAATAGCACTTGCACTTAGTCCAAAAAGTAATGCTTGCGCGTCTGCAAATATAGTAATTTTAATACAATCTAATTGACATAACAAGCAAATGATTGCGCTGCTAAATAATTGGATTCTTAAAAAACTTGGACTTAATTTTTTTACCGGCAAAATAGCAGTTAAAACTGGAAGCAACAATGCAGATATAGCGATGGGATAAAACTGAAACAAAATACTTAAAACACTTTTATCCTGAAATCCGAAATAGAGAATAATAAAAACAATAACGATAATAATTAGTCCTGATAAAAAGGAATATTTTATTTTCCATTTTTTTGGCATAAAATATTGATTAAAAAATGAAGATGCTGTAAAAAAGTATGTATTTGCAGTCGAAATAATTACAGAAAATGCTAAAATAGCTAATATTAAACCTTGCCAATCGTTCAATAAGGCAAAAATTGAAGAAAAAAGTTTTAAATCTGCGCTAAATTTTGTGTTTAATTGCCAAACTAAACCAATAATTAATATGTCGAAGATAATCCAAAAAAATAATGCCCACCTAAAACTACTTTTAATCACATTGGTAGATTTTGCAGCCCAAATTCGCTGATGTACTGCAGGGTCTATAAATACGATAAGTGAAAGCAATACCCAATTTAACCCTTGATCTATACCTATTGACACAATATTTTTGTGATTTTGAATAATTTCTGGCTTTGATATAAGGCTGAAAAAAAGCATGCAAAGTGATATGTATATGCACCCAAAAAGTATTTTATCTTGATGTAATATATTTATAAATCCTCCTTTAAAATAAGCCAATGAGCTGAGTAGAAGAAATAATATGATAGCAAATGCCCAAGGCATTTGAAGATACTGCTCTAAAAGTTGCGCCCCCATGTGCACATACATAAAAGGTATTAATAACCAAACGTAGAACACAGCAGTAATAGCACCTGTTTTTTCTCCATAATGCTTTGCTAATAAAGCTGGAGTGTCTAAAATAGGACTTGCAGTATTGCGCAAATAGGAAACTAATTTTATCCAAATAAAATTAATAATCAAATAAGGCAAACTTAGAATAAACCAAGCCTTTGGCCCATAAATAAAATAGGTTTCAAATACTCCGCTTATCCAACCATATTGCGAAGTTACCAAAGTAGCTACTAATGGAAAAAGGGTTGCTTTTCTGCTTGCCAGAATAAAATTATCATCTCCCTTTTTATCATTCGGTTTTTTAATAATTGCAAGCACAAAGTAGGCAGCAATAAAAACGATAAATATAATTTGCATTATTAACAAACCCAATAAATGATATGGCGCCTTTCATTAAAAACAACTTCATCATTGGCCTTTTTTCCTTTAAATATTTTTGCAAAAGGTGCATCGTCTGAAACAACCATTATTTGAAAATTTCCATATACCACTTTCCCCAAACTAATGCCTATAAAATATAATCCTTGAGCAGTACAAAACAGTGCACCTATGCCTATAGCTATATTGGTTTTGCCAGAGATTATTTCTAACTGTTTTTGATGACTTTTGTAAATTGTAAGTTGATTCCCTAGTTTATTGATTTCTTGGGTAACCATTTCTCTAGCTGTTTCAAACTTATCTCCTGCGCTGCTTTTGGTTTCATTTTGTAAACTTTCATTTATTTGCTTCATCTGCAAGTTTATTTTACTCACATTATCGTTAATGTAATGTTGTAAAAAAATAATAAATTTAAGTTTTTCTTCCGCAGAAAATAAATCAATTTTCATTGAGTATATTTTCTATAGCAGTGTCATACAGATTTTGATAATAGGCAATATCACCCATATTTTGCTCATTTATTATAATTCTTTCTTTACAAACCTCTCCTAGTTTGTGATTGGGCAAATTATTAATTGCTTCCAAAAACCTGCTTTCATGTGCAGGGTTTATACTTACAATTGCTCTACCCTGTGCTTCGCCAAAAAGAAAAGCATCCATTCTTAATTCAGGAGCGGCATTTATGACAAAACCAAGATTAGCACTTTTCATTGCACTTTCTAATAAAGAAATAAAAATGCCTCCTTCGCTCACATCATGACAATGATTTACCAGACCTTCTTTAATTACTTTTTGAATTGCTTCATGTAATTTTCCTTCTTCTTCAAGATCAAAATAAGGCGCATCGCTGTATTGTATTTTTAATACCTTAGTAAGGTATTGTGATGAAGATATACAATTTACATTTTTACCCAAAATGTAAATTAAATCACCCTCTGTCTTAAATTCTAAGGTAGTGTGCAAATTTTCATTTTCCATTAGGCCAATCATACCTATAGTGGGTGTTGGATAAACTGCGGTACCATCGCTGTGCTGATTATAAAAACTTACATTGCCCCCAGTAACCGGTGTATTAAAAAATAAACATGCCTTACCCATGCCTTCTACAGCATGCTTAAACTGGTAGTAAACCTCCTTATCATAAGGATTGCCAAAGTTTAGGCAATTAGTAACAGCTGCTGGGATAGCACCACTACAAACAATGTTTCTGGCTGCTTCTGCCACTGCAATTTGCCCTCCTATTGTGGGATTAGCCCAAACATATCTGCTATTGCAATCTACTGTTAAAGCAAGCGATTTATTGCTGCCTTTTACCTTTACTATAGCTGCATCGCTTGGCTTATTTGTGCTTTTATTTACCGTGCCAACCATACTGTCATACTGCTTATAAATCCATTTTTTACTTGCAATATTGGGCAGTTGTACTATTTTTTCTAAGTTAGATTTTACTTCGTTAATGGCTATATCTAATACACTTTCTATTCTAAAATCTTTATTTTTCGCCAAATAGCTTGGCACCGACCATTCTCTATCATATACAGGCGCTCCACCGCCTAATACTAATGATGAGGCAGGAATATCTGCTACAATTTCGCCATGCATATAATACTGTACCCTACCTGTATCAGTTACCTCACCTATATTTTCGTAAACTAAATCCCATTTTTTAAAAATAGCCTCTGCTTGATGTTCCTCCCCTTTTTTGAGAATTACCAGCATTCGCTCTTGACTTTCTGAAAGCAAAATCTCCCAAGACTTCATATTTTTTTGCCTTTGAGGGGCTTTTTCTAAATGAATTTTCATGCCTGTTCCACTTTTTGCTGCCATCTCACTTGTAGAACATGTAATGCCTGCCGCACCCATATCCTGCATTCCCACTATAGTATTGGTAGCTATAAGCTCCATGCTTGCCTCTAATATTAGTTTTTCCCAAAAGGGATCTCCTACCTGCACACTAGGTAAATCTTTTGCTGAATCATCAGAAATATCTTTACTTGCAAACGCTGCTCCATGTATGCCGTCTTTACCAGTGGTGGCGCCAAAAATATACACAGGATTTCCTGGCCCGTCTGCAATCGCAGAAACAGTTTCACCCACCTTGGCTATGCCCACAGACATTGCATTTACCAAAATATTGGTTTCGTAGCAGTCGTCAAAATAAACTTCGCCTCCCACGGTAGGGATACCAAAGGCATTGCCATAATTACCAATCCCTTTTACAACACCTTTTACCAACCATTTTGTGCGGGCTGAATTAATATTGCCAAAACGCAAAGAATTTAGCTGTGCAATTGGCCTAGCTCCCATACTAAAAATATCTCTATTGATACCACCTACTCCTGTTGCTGCCCCTTGATAGGGCTCTATAGCACTTGGATGATTGTGGCTTTCTATTTTAAAACAACACGCCAAACCATCCCCAATATCAACTAAACCTGCGTTTTCTTCGCCTGCTTTGGCTAACATTAATGGCCCATCTTTTGGCAATTTTTTTAATAAATTTATGCTGTTTTTGTATGAGCAATGCTCACTCCACATTACAGAAAATATGCTCAATTCATCAAAAGTAGGTTTTCTTTCTAAAATTTGGCAAATTTGTTCATACTCTGTTTCTAAAAGTCCAAGCGTCTTTGCTGTTTCTAATTGTTCGGTATCTTTTGGGGTAATTACTGACATGTGCTGCAAAGATAATTAATAATTTTTTTTAAGCCATTATTTTTAAGGAATCATTTAAACCAATTTATGGTTTATCAATTAAATTAAAGAAAAAATTTCCGCTCATTTTCCACTTTTTTGCCAATTAAAGATAAGATATAATCAATAATCTGAATTAAATGCCATCTTTTAGTGAGTTGAAAATGTATCAAAATAGCTGATTAAAGCAAATATCAAACAAAACTCTATCCTATTTTTACAAAAATAAAAACCTTTCATGCTTCTAAAACTTAGATGCAACGCCAAAAGAAAAAACATTTTGATTATTCAAATAACCATTCATAATGCGTCCCGAGGTGTATCTGGCAAATAAACTCAAGTTTCCATATTGTATCTTAACAATATAGCTTGGCAAAATATTATTGATATGATACCCAATATTTATTCTAGAATTTATCTTTTCATCTTTGGTCTTTATTTTCTGCCTGGAAAAAACTTGATTGTTAAAATTTAATTCAACTCCTGCAGCTGCCGCAAAATTATGTTTCTTTTTATTTTTTGATGCTATTTTTAATAAAATGGGTACTTGCAAAAAATTTGACAGAATATTATTTCTGCTAAATCTATTAAAAGAATCAATCCCAAAATCATACCTGTTAGTAATTCTATCCTTAAAGGTTTGTATTCTTCTATCCTCTGTTTGATAAACATACTGATTGAGTCCAAATGCAGTAATCAAACTTAGGCGCTCTTTGTACAAATTAATTTCTTGCTTAACTATATTGATAGATAAATTATACCCATTATTGAGTTTAGGTGTGGTTGGTGGTGGGGTAGTAATAAAATAAATATCACCTTGCATACTTGGACTTCTTGCAAAACCAAGAGCAATATCGCACAAAATATTAAACTTATAATTCTTTTTTTCAAAACCTCGCTCCTTGATATTGAGTTTAAAATTATTTCCTGCGGTGCTATCAATTGAAGGTATTTTAAATATTTTTTGTTTTTTTTCTAAAGAAATGGTGATGCTAGATACAGTGTCTTCAAAAAGTATATTAGCCTCCTCATTGTTTTCTAATATTACTGTTTTTTCCTTATTCTTTGCTATAATTTTTATGGTATCAGATTGCGCTTTTACAACTTTATTGATTAAAAAAGCAAAAAGAAACAGAAGCATAGTTTTAATAATTTTATTCATGGTTTTTTTATGGTTTTAAGTTTAATGTGTAAACACTCGTAGTTATTTTGATGTTAAAATCTATAGGCTCTAACGATGCTGTAGCCGTAATTTTTGGTTTTTGAAACCAAGCAAGTATGCCATTAAATTTTAGCTGCCAACTTTTATTTTTATTATTTTCTTTCACAATAGGTTTGCCATATACTGTATTTTCAATTACGTTATTGTTTTCAATATCAGCAATACTATTTGTATTCAATTTTTCTTCTAACATGGTATCTTTTAATACCTTTTCTATTTTAGTACTTAAAATAGCTACATTACTTTCCAACAATTTTTCAGTTGGCTTTGCTTTTTTTATATACACTTTTTTAAAAGATTTAGATTGATTTGCATCAATTTCTAAAATTGGGCTTTTTTCATTTTTTGCAATAGGGTTTTTTGTTTGCAATTGTGGCAAAATGATTTTGTTTTGAACTATTTTTTGTTTCTTTATAGGCATTTTAACTAAATACAACCCAATAAAAAAGACAATTAGTAAGGATGCTGCTGCAGAAAAATACCAAATTGGCAAGGTTTTAGACCTCGCTGCAATTTTATAAAGTTTTTCTTTATCTTCAAAAACGAGTATTTCTTGATGCAAAATACTCTTTTGCCAGTCTTGCCATTGGGCTTGTAATTCAGGGTTACTCAAAATTTTAGCAAGCATTTTTTGGTGCGTTATTGCATCATAATTGCCTTCCAATAAATCAAAAAACACCAAATCTAGTTCGTCTTGTTGCACTGTCTTTTTTCTTTTAATAATTTTCTGGCCCTAAATATGTTTATTTTAACCTGATTAAGTGAAGTGTCTGTAATCTGTGCAATTGTTTGATAATCACACCCTTCATAATCACGCAATAAAACCATGGCTTTTTGCAAAGGGGATAACAGAGCTAAGAGAACTTCTACAAACTGTTTATCTTCATAATTAGAAAAGATACTTTGATCTATTATTGCATTTTTTTGGTAGCCTTGCTTCACTTTTTCTTTCCTATAATCATCTATCATTTTGCGATATGCAGTGGTAAATATGAAGGATTTTATACCTTCTACTGCTATGTTTGCCTTATTTTCCCATAGCAGCATAAATGCATCCTGAACATAATTTTCAGCATTTTCCTTGTGTTGTGTTAATCGCAGCATGTATCTGTATAAGCCATCTGAATAACAATTGACTGCATTTTTAAAATCAAGCTTATCAATCATGTTTTATTAGAGGGCTATAAATACTATACGTTTTAGCTTTATCAAAAGTTACACTCAATTGAAAAATATTTTTTTTAATTATTAATACTACCTTTGTATGTGATGAAAAGAACTTATTTAACCATTATTATTTTATGCCTTATTGCTTTTAAAAGTGCAGCGCAATATAAAGATTATTTTAAAGAAGGAAATGAATACATGGCTAAAAAAAACTATGCCCTTGCAGAACAAACATTTAGAGAAGGCATTATTATTGATAGCAGTTTGCATATTTTATACACTAGTTGTGCAAATGCCATGATAATGCAACAAAAATATAATCAGGCAGACAGCGCACTAGACGAAGTGCTGAAAAAAGATGTTAATTTATTTGGTGCATACTGGTTTAAAGGACTCAATTATATTTATTGGCAAAAAGATAGTTTATCTATCATATATTTTAAGCAGTATATAAGTAAAATAGGTGTTCTGCAAAACAAAGACGGTGTAAAAATAGCAGATGTTTATTACTATTTGGGCAGGGCATACGAAAATTTGTTGGCAAAAGATGGCCTTTCAGATAATGATGTAACAGAACTTATTGGGTATTATGAAAAATTTTGTATTCTAGCAGAAGGCCACCCAAGTATCATGCGGATTAAAAATTTTATGGATGAAGTAAAAGCAAAAAAACCTTCTAATTATAAAGGGAAATGGATTTATAAAACAGAAACTAAGCGATAGTATCACTTATTAAACTGCGGTAGTTTTCGATCATTAAATTTTCATCAAATATTTCTATTATCGTCTGCCCATCTGTGGGTATTTTAATATTGAATAATTGCTTCATATTTTCTACTCCAATATAATTTATGTGATGCATTGCGGCTATATGTTTCACAGATTTTTGATGTGGGGTAACTAAATAGGGTATACTGTCACCCATATTTTGTGAGCCTTCTAACAGTTCAAAAATCTTTCCTCCAGCATTATTTATAACAATTACAGCAAATGATTTAGGCAAAGGCGTTGCCCAAAAAGCATTGCAATCATAAAAAAAACTCACATCTCCTATTAATAACCATTCTTGCTTATTGGAGGCGCAAGCAGAACCAAAAAAGGTACTCAAACAGCCATCTATACCACTTGTTCCCCTATTGCAGATAATTGTATCAAAAATTCTAAAATGGTTTTGTATCAAGGCTACCAAGCGCACTGCCATGCTATTGCCGCAGTGTATAACATTAGTTTTTGCTAACTGCAAGCAATGTTTTAAACCATTTAATGCCAAAAATTCATTTTTTTTCCAATTCTGAAGGCATATTTCTCTTACTCGTTGTTCTTGTTTTTGCCATTGTTGGTAATATTTATTATCGCTAAAAAAAGACAATATTAAATTTATATCACAATTTGACACATCACAATTTGGGGTAAAAGCACTTTTCCATTCAAAGTTGTCTGATAAATGCAGGTGAAAACTTGGTGGGTTTTTTGTGAGCCATTGTCTTAATTTTTTTGACAGCATATAACTGCCCGATGTAATTAATAAATCTGGATGTTCAATGTCTTGATTTGATAGGTAGTGCTCATAAAAATAAATATTAGCATGTTTAAAATCTGCACTGCAGGTGTCTGCAATTATTGGCAATTTATAATTTCCACTAATTTTTGAAACTTGAGAAAACCCTAAAAAAACTAAAGTTTTTTTAGCCTTGGCTAATATATTTTTCAGCGCATCGGTGGGTTCAACAATTTCTTGACCAATTTTTTTATTGGCAAGTTGATTTTCATTACTTTGCAAAGATTTTTTATGCGTAAAATCATACAAAGGCTCGTTTAAATGAATGTTTATATGCCAAGGCAACTGATAATTAATAGTATTAACGATACTTTCATACTTTTCGTAATCAAACTGTTTGAAATCTAAATTGGTTTGTGTTTGAACGAAATTGCCAAATACACCTTGCTGATTTATAGCCTGATTATCAAAACCAATATTTGCATTAGTTGGCCTATCTGCAGTGATAGCAATTAACCCGATATGTTGATAAAAAGCCTCTGCAATGGCAGGCAAAAAATTTAAAACCGCACTGCCGCTAGTGCAAACCACCGCTACGGGTGCCTGAATTTGTTTGGCCAAACCAAGGGCAAAATATGCTGCTGCCCTTTCGTCTATATGACTATAAATGCTCACCAAAGGCAATTGTTGAGCAATTGCCTTAATAATTGGGGCATTTCTAGACCCCGGGCATACCACAAAATGCTTACAAACTTTTGCTAAGCTATGCACACACTCATAGAGCTGCTGAAACTGCCTTGCCATGATTAATAAATTGCATACATTGTTCTACCCAAGCCTCTTGATTTATTTGTTTTGCAATTTCAGCACTATTTATTCCCATTTGGTTTAATTCATGGTCAGGCAATTGCATAATCTTTAGCAAAGCTTCTTTTATATTTTCTACACTCGAAGGTTTAAAAACATAGCCATTAATGCCATTTTCTACAAATGCCTGACTTGCGCCAACATGCTTGCTAATAAGCAGTGGAAAACCAGAAGCCGCAAACTCATGCACTACCACTCCCCAAGGTTCAAATAAACTAGGCAAAACAAAAACACCCGCTTTGGCAATATATTCTTCCATTTGGTTGGGCTGCACAAAACCAAGGTGCTTTATTTTTGGATCAATAAATCTTTTTTCAAAATCTGTTCCTGTCCCCATATTCCAAAGCTCCCATTCGTTGGGTTCTTCGTTTTGCAATTGCACAAAAGCATTCCATAGCGTTTCAAGATTTTTTTGTGGAAAATACCTTGCAACGCACAAAAACACCTTAGGAAAAGCAGCTTGCTTTGCTTTAATATTTTTCTCGTAAAAGCCTGAAAATTTTTCTGTATCAGCAGTGTAAAAGCCATATTTGATGCATTCATCATTAAAACCCAGTTTTTTTGCAAACTTGCCTTGTCTTTTATAAGGCACCCAAATATAATTGAATACCTTTGGCAAAAAAAACCGTGCAGCAAGTGCAGATAACCGTTGCCTTAAACTTGCATGCCACTCATTATCCATGCACATTACTGTGGTAGCTTTGTTTCTCCAAGTGCGAATTACTTTTAAATAGCTTTTATCCTTCCACCCACTACAAATAATAAGTTGAGGATCTATTTTGTCTACAAACAATTGCAGTTTTTCATGATCAAACTTATCTCGATTATATAATTTTCCAATTGTTGTAAAATCAAAATTAAAGGGCGCTTCATCATTTATAGGGTAAGCAACTGTGTGAATGCTTACTTCAGGATGTGCCAATTTTAATTTCTTTAAACATTGCACTGTGTAGTCTGCCAATTCCATATATAAAATTAAGATTTTCATTATTTTCCGCTCTTAACTATTGCAAACTTGCCCTTGTATTTTAAAAACCTTTTCTCAAAAAAATAATACGATAACCCACCGATAAAAATAGTTAATATAACAGATAGTGTATAATACAATACATTGATAACCAAATTGCCCCCAAAATTGTTTGCACACCAATAATTTATAGCATTAGGCATTAATTTTATAACTAAAACAATCACAGCCATGTGGTAAATATAAAATCCATAAGAAATATTGCCAAGAAAAATGAATATCGGATGTTCGGCCCATTTTAATTTTTTAGAAAAAATAAAGCCTAAAATAACCAGTACAAATAATGGTGAAAGTAAAATATGCAGCACATCATTTAATGCTGTAGGAATAAATATTAAAAGTGCAAAAATAAGCGTTACCCAAAATAGTAGATACTTAACTCCCCAATTGCAAATACGATCTAGTCTATTGTTTTTTAATAAAAATGCAGCCCAGCCTCCAATAATCATACACTCAAACTTGCTTTGCGCCAATACTTGTTTTAGCCACCAATCTGACGAAGTTTGATTTAAACTTATATAAAAAACAGCTGCTGCCTTTAACGTTATTATAAGCACTATAGCACTTAAAAAAAATCGATTAGAAAACCGCTTTGTAAGCCAAGGCCAAGCAAGATAAAACTGCTCTTCTACCCCTATACTCCACAAATGACCCGCCCAAGGTATACTTTTATAAAACGCCAATACAAACCCAGGTATAAAGCACAAATACATTGTTAATTTTACACCCAAATGATTGGCTAATTGAGGGCTTAAATAATAATGGTAGAAAAAATCTATTTTTGGCAATAAAAAAAAAGCCATAAGGGTAAAAAGAATATAGATTGGCCAAATACGAAGCATCCGTCTTAAATAAAAATTGCGAATATTTATTTTTTGGGTACCAGTTTGTTCACACAGTAGAAGATAGGTTATTAAAAAGCCACTGAGTACAAAAAAAAATGTTACTCCTGTAGGCCCAAGCATTTCCAGAAAATTTGCTAATATACTGCTGTTTCCGTAGATATGATTGACTTTTAAACCTTCTTTAACTAACTCTACATGAGATACCAAAACAATAAGCGCAGCAAAAAAACGCAAAGCATTTATTCCCTTAAAATAAACTTTATTGTTTTCGATAACTGATTTCAATCCGTTGGCAAATGTATGAAATGCAATCTATATTAGAGTAATGATTATTATTGTTTAATTACATCATTTTCTCTTGACAGCGCATCTATTAAAATTAGTATTAGATTTGCTGCGTGTCTAAATATGATAAAATATTAAATTTTTTAATGGCTTTTAGCATTTTTTTAGATGCATATATCTTTGCGCGTGGTAGCCTACCTTTCGATTTTTATTATTATTACATAATTTATTTACTTTTTATTTTAAATTATATAAAAAAAATAAAGCCTGTTAAATATTTTGAGCGTTGGTTTTTTATTTGCATCAGCATATTATTTTTAGGAAGTGGCATTGCCAATGCATCTTATGGTGTACCCTACTTTGGACTAATAAAACAAATCATTGGTATTGTTTTTTCTTCTGTGGCTTATTATGCCTTTATTAGATTTAATAATTTTAACCTTCAAAAAGTTTTCGATTTATACTTAAAGATTGCCGTTTTAGTAGCTGCTTTTGGTATTTTCGAGGAATTTGCAAAAATTCTTGGATTGCCTTTGGGCTTTCACCACTTCAAAATAGTAAAAATGGGCTTTCATAGGGTTTGGAGTATTATGGGAGAGCCCTATTTTTTAGCAGTGGCATTAATACCCGCATTGTTCTTTTTTGGTGCCAAAATACTGGGAAATAAGGCTTACAGGGAAAAGCAATATTTTATAAAATTCAGTATTGTTTTTATGGGCACAATATTTACTTTTTCGTCAGCAGGTTTTATGGCGATTGGCTTTATGGCGATTGTGGTAGCTTGGCAAAAAGGTTTTTTTTCTTTTCAAAAAGGCAGAATTTTACTGCTTCCTTTTGTTGTAATTGCATTATCAAGTGCCTATCAATACTTGCAAAAAAACATGTTTGAATTTAGAACTAAAATAAATCAAACCATATTTGCTTTTCAAACTCCAATAATCACACAACCAATGCTAGACCAAATGAATGGAAGCACATTTGCATTATTTAGTAATTTTAAAATAGCACAAGTATCCTTTATCAGAAATCCTATATTATCAAGTGGTTTGGGTTCTCACTCCTATAATTATGACAGGGTTTTTACAGATGTATTTGATGCTAAATACTTGGAACGCTTTGGAGAATTGAACAAATATGATGCAAATAGTTTGCTAATAAGAATGATTTCTGAAACTGGATTATTAGGATTAGGAATGTTTTTTATATTTATGTTTAAATATAGAATGAAGAGAAAATGGCTTAATGTGCCTTTGCTTGCAAATTATGCTATAATAAATCATGGCATTTTTATCCTTTTTATTGTAAGGCTTGTGCGAACAGGCAATTATATTGGAAATGGTTTTTTCTTTTTCTTTTTTCTCTATTATTTTACAGCCAAAGCTGCCAAAGACTACGCTAAAAACATAAAGAATGTTTCAAAAGAGCCTGCCCAAAATCTTATTAAAGTTTAAAAGCTTCTTTTACCTTGTCTACAAAATCTAAATTCTCCCAAGTAAATAATTCAACTGTGCAAGTTACTTTTTCGCCACTAGGAGAAAAGAAAGTTTTTACTACTGTTTCATTTTTTCTTCCCATGTGTCCATAAGCAGCAGTTTCGCTATATATTGGATTTCTTAATTTCAATCTTTGCTCTATAAAATATGGACGCATATCAAATACACTTTTTACAATCACTCCAATTTCGCCATCACTCATTTCTATATTTGAAGTGCCATAGGTGTTGACACTAATACTCGTTGGCTCAGCAACACCAATTGCATAACTCACTTGCACTAAAACCTCTGAACACAAACCAGCAGCTACCAAGTTTTTTGCAATATGACGGGTTGCATAAGCAGCACTTCTGTCCACCTTGCTTGGGTCTTTTCCGCTAAACGCTCCACCACCGTGTGCCCCTTTTCCACCATAAGTGTCCACAATTATTTTTCTTCCAGTAAGACCTGTATCTCCATGCGGTCCGCCAATAACAAAAACACCTGTTGGGTTAATATGATATGTGATATCATCATTAAAAAAATGGGCATATTGAGGATATTTTGCTTTAATTCTTGGAATCAAAATTGAAACTAAATCTGCTTTAATTTTTACTAACATTTCAGCATTTGCAGCACCTTTATCTTCCTTAGAATCCGTTTTTGGTTTAACAAAATCATCGTGTTGTGTTGAAATAACAATGGCTTCAATTTTTTGGGGTTTGTTATCATCAGAATATTCTAAAGTTACTTGTGATTTTGCATCAGGGCGCAAGTATTTAATTTCAGTATTTTCTCTTCTTAAGTTTGCCAATTCTATTAACAAAGCATGAGAAATATCCAAAGCCAATGGCATATAATTTTCGGTTTCATTGGTGGCATAGCCAAACATCATTCCTTGATCGCCAGCACCTTGTTTTTCTTTATCCTCTTTATCAACTCCTTGATTAATATCTGCCGATTGCTCGTGAATGGCAGATAAAACGCCACAACTTTGAGCTTCAAACATATATTCGCTTTTTGTGTAACCAATTTTTTTGATTACATCCCTTGCTATTTGTTGAACATCTAAATAGGCGTTAGACTTTACTTCACCTGCCAATATTACCTGTCCGGTGGTTACTAATGTTTCGCAGGCTACCTTACTATTGGGGTCAAAAGCAAGAAAGTTATCTATTAGAGCATCGCTAATTTGGTCTGCTATTTTGTCTGGGTGTCCTTCTGAAACGGATTCTGATGTAAATGAATATGGCATAATTTCCGCAAAAATAAGTTTAATAAAAATAAATACAAGAAAAATATACCATAATACACACTTTTTTTTGTTTTTTTTGTTATAACTACTATGAACAAGAAATTATTTGACTATTATAAGGATTACGTTTTAACCCATCATGAAAAGCCATCATCCGTTTATGCATTTTGTAAAGAAAACAAACTTAAAGAAAGTGATTTTTATAAGCATTACAACTCTTTTGATGCTTTAGAAAATAGTGTTACCAACTCTTTTCTTAAGCATATAATAGAGACGCTCCATAAAGACGACAATTTTACAAACTACAATAGCCGGGAAAAAATGCTGGCACTTTTCTATGCATGGACAGAAAAAGCATTAGAAGAACGTAGCTTTTTTGTTTATTTAGCAAAAAATGATTCAGGTCCAACGAAAAATGGAATTGGCGCTTTAAAACTGCAGTTTAATGAGTTTGTAAAACACATAATTAGAGATGCCATAAATGCAAATGAAATATTAGAACGGAAATTTATTTCTGACAAATATTTTCATGCGGTGTGGACACAATTTATACTAATACACACCTATTGGTTAAAAGATAAGAGCCATGGTTTTGAAAAAACAGACGCATTTATCGAAAAATCTACCCGATTGCTATTTGATCTTTTGGGACAAACAGCCCTAGATAGCGCGCTTGATCTTGCTAAATTGATGTTTCAAAAAAAATAGCATGAAATGAAATATCAAGAAAAAATAGCTACAGGAAAAACCGAAAGAACACTGCAATTTATTGGTACTGGAGCAAAAATTGGTGGTAATTATGTAAAATATTATGCAAAAAAAATATTTAACAACGACCTAGATAAGACAGAGTTGCATAGCGATAATGCAGAAGACATTTATAACACCTTGTCAGACCTAAAAGGGAGTGCCCTAAAAGTTGCACAAATGCTAAGTATGGATAAAGGCATATTGCCGCAAGAATACACTCAAAAATTTGCCCTTTCACAATATTCTGCCAACCCTCTTAGTGGCCCTTTAGTAATAAAAACATTTCAAAAATATTTAGGAAACAAACCCAATGAAATTTTTGATACATTTAATTTAAACGCTAGCAATGCAGCGAGTATAGGACAAGTGCATACTGCAACTAAAGATGGGGTTAAACTTGCCGTGAAAATTCAATATCCGGGCATAGCACAATCTATAGATAGCGATATGAGAATTGTGAAACCGATTGCAAAAATGATGTTTCAAATTACTGAAAAAGAATTAGAAAAATATTTTAATGAGGTAAGAGAAAAATTAATAGAAGAAACCAATTATACCATAGAACTAAATAGAGGTCAAGAAATTAGCCTTGCATGCGCTGGATTAGAAAATGTATTTTTCCCTAAATATTATCCCGAACTTTCATCAGAAAAGATACTTACAATGCAATGGTTGGATGGATCCCATTTAGCAGATTTTTTACAAACCAACCCAACACAGGAAATTAAGAATAAAATAGGGCAAGCGCTTTGGGATTTTTATAATTTTCAGATTCATCAACTTAAAAAAGTACATGCTGACCCACATCCAGGCAATTTTTTAATGACTGCTGAGGGAAAAGTGGGAGTGATAGATTTTGGATGTGTTAAAGAAATTCCTGAAAATTTTTATAATTACTATTTTGCGCTTATTCTGCCAGAAATTAGAGAAAATAAAGAAAAACTAGAAAGTGTGATGCAGTATCTAGAAATGGTTTTTCCAAATGATACTGAAAAAGTAAGAACTGTTTTTAAAGATGCTTTTTTTATGATGACAAACCTATTGGCAAGTCCTTTTAATACTCCAACTTTTGATTTTGGAGACAAAAATTATATTGCAAAAATTTATGCAATGGGAGAAGCACTTGCTCAAAATCCTGACATAAGAAATAGCAAAGAAGCAAGAGGAAGTCGACACATGCTATACATCAACCGCACTTACTTTGGCCTATACACCTTGCTGCATGAGTTAGGCGCA
The DNA here is from genome assembly GCA_041690035.1 of Bacteroidia bacterium. Taxonomy (GTDB): domain Bacteria; phylum Bacteroidota; class Bacteroidia; order NS11-12g; family UBA955; genus CALSPH01. The sequence continues at coordinate 44,818 of JBDNFC010000004.1, forward strand.
AATATTACAACAGGATTAGGCGATTGGAGATTGTCCATCATCAAAAATATATCAGGAAATAAAGACGCGATTTCGCAGCTTTAATTATTGGATAAAGATTATAGCCAGTAGTTTTTTATTATAAAAAATCTATTTACCATTGGCAAATAATCAGAAAAAAGGAGTAATTTAATTTACCATTTAGAGCTGCTAAAAAATTATGCAAGTAGTATTATCGAGTAAAAACGAGTATTGCAGCCCTTGATTGGCTCAATAAGAAAAAAAAATAGAAAAAAATACACGCTATTATTCAAAAAAATATGTTATTTTCATAATTTGGTAAGATTAAATTTTATATTAGCCTTTTAATTGCTAATTTTGCACGTTCTGCGCAATAGGCGCTTAGAATTTATAAATGGCTATAGATAAATCATATAGAATAAACAAAGTTGCTGCTGAACTTAATGTCGGTTTTGAAAAACTGATTGACTACCTAAATCTGAATGGATTTAATGTAGATAAAAAAATTACAGCAAAAATAGATGAAGCAATGTTTACTGCATTGCTCAAAGAATACCAATCTGACAAGGATGCTAAGGAAGAATCTTTAGCAATAAAAAAACCAATTGTTTTAGAAACTAAGGTATCTATTAAAACAATATCGGCAGAAAAGACAGAAAAGCCATTTATTGAAGAAACTGAAATATTAATTAAAAACACTGGAGTAACACCTATTATCACTAAAAAAGAAGAAGTAATAGTAGAAATTATTCCCGAAAAAGAAAGTGAAGTAATACAAGAAACAACCCCAACTATAGGCCTAAAGATTTTAGGAAAAATAGATTTAAGCAACACCAAGAAACCAAGCGCTAAGAAAAAAGAGCCCGAAATTAAGGTTGAAAAAATAAAAGAAATTGCACCAAAACAAGAAGAAATACAACCCCTTATCCCTATTGAGGAAAAGTCTGTAGAAGTGGAAAAAGTAGCAGAAACACCCATTCAAAAAGAAGAAAAAGTTATTGAAAAAGTAACACCTCCTTCCGCAGAGCCTCAAACAGTAGATGATGTTATAAAGCCTAAAATGGAAAAATTGGCGGGTTTAAGCATTATGGGAAAAATGGTGTTACCTGTTGCACCAGAGAAAAGGGCTAGAAAAAAATTAGTTGCTTCATCAGATACAATTGATTTAAAAAATAAGAAAAAAAGAAAGCGCACGACAGATGGGCCAGTTACGGTAAAACCCAATTTCATAAAAAGACCTGGAACAGCTCCAGGAGCAGCGCCAGGAACAGGCGGATTTAAAAAAGACAAAACTGAAATTACCGAAAAGGAAATTCAGGATAAAATAAAACGCACATTATCTAAGCTTGATGGAAATAGAAGTAAGACATTAAAGAGCAAGTTTAGGAAAAAAAGGAGAGATGATCATGAAACCAGTAGAAATGAAATGCTGGATGAAACAGATAAAGAAAAAAATGTACTAAAAGTAACAGAATTTATTAGTGCCAATGAACTTGCTAACATGATGAATAAGCAAGTAAACGAAGTAATAACAGTTTGTTTTTCATTAGGTATGATGGTTTCTATAAATCAACGCTTAGATGCTGAAACCATTACAATTGTAGCAGATGAGTTTGGCTATGAAGTTAAATTTGTGGATGCAGAAGCCCAATTAACTTTTGAGGAACAAACAGAAGATGATGAAACTAACCTATTATCTAGGGCACCAATTGTAACCATAATGGGACACGTAGATCATGGTAAAACAAGCTTGCTTGATTATGTGCGTAACACCAATGTTATTGCAGGAGAAGCTGGTGGAATAACACAACACATAGGTGCATATGAAGTAACACTAGCAGATGGACAAAAAATCACATTTATTGATACTCCAGGCCACGAGGCTTTTACTGCCATGAGAGCTAGGGGTGCGCAAGTTACAGATATTGCTATTATTGTAATAGCAGCAGATGACAGCGTTATGCCTCAAACCAGAGAGGCAATAAGCCATGCTCAAGCAGCAGGAGTGCCAATGGTATTTGCATTTAACAAGATAGATAAACCTGGAGCTAATTCTGAAAAAATACGAGAGGAACTATCAAAAATGAATATTTTGGTAGAAGAATGGGGCGGTAAATTTCAAACCCAAGAAATATCTGCAAAACAAGGACTAAACATTGATAAATTATTAGAAAAAGTATTGCTAGAGGCAGAATATTTAGATTTAAAAGCCAATCCTAATAGACTTGCAGCTGGTACTATAGTGGAAGCAAAATTAGATAAAGGCAGAGGAATTGTTACCACAGTATTGGTTCAAAATGGAACCCTAAATATTGGAGACCACCTTGTAGCTGGTGGATATTATGGTAAGGTAAAAGCCCTGTTTAATGAAAGAAACACAAGAAGCGAAGAAGCAGGCCCAGCAACCCCTATAGCTTTATTAGGTTTTAATGGTGCACCTACTGCAGGAGATAAATTTCAAGCTTTTGAAACAGAATCTGAGGCAAAAGAATTAGCAAATAAGCGTCAGCAATTGATTAGAGAGCAAGGCATAAGAACCACTAAACACATTACCCTTGACGAAATAGGAAGAAGATTAGCTGTTGGGAACTTTAAAGAGTTAAAATTAATTGTCAAAGGAGATGTTGATGGATCAGTAGAAGCCTTATCGGATTCATTACTAAAATTAACTTCTGAACAAATTGCTGTAAACGTAATTCATAAAGCAGTAGGGCAAATTACAGAGTCAGATATTATGCTTGCATCAGCATCAGATGCTATTATCGTTGGTTTCCAAGTTAGGCCATCGCCAAGTGCCAAAAAATTAGCCGAAGAAGAACAGATAGACATCAGACATTATTCTATCATTTATAAAGCAATAGAAGAAATAAAAGCTGCCATCGAAGGTATGTTGGAGCCAGATATTATAGAAAAGGTAATTGGCAATATTCAAGTAAGAGAAGTATTTAACATCACTAAAGTAGGTATTGTTGCAGGTGCATATGTTACCGATGGCAAAGTAAATAGAAATTCTAAGGTGCGCGTTATAAGAGATGGAGTGGTGATGCATGATGGCGGAATAGATACCTTGAAACGCTTTAAAGAAGATGTAAAAGATGTTGCAAAAGGGTTTGAATGCGGTATTTCTATCAGAAATTATAAAGATTTGCAGGTAGATGATAACATAGAAGTTTACGAGATAGAGATTGTAAAAAGAAAGTTAAAATAATTTTTTAGAAACAATCTTGGTGCGCAAGAATTAGTTTACTATACGCTGCGGATTATTGCATTATTAACCATACAAAATATTATTTCAATAAGCAGATTTTTTTATTAAATATTATGAAAGAAACTAAATTCTCTTTCGCGAAAAGATTAAAAAGCTTCTCTTATGCATTTAATGGATTAAAAATATTATTAAAAGAAGAACAAAATTCAAGAATTCATACTGTAGGTGCAATATTGGCTATTATTCTTTCTTTTGTTTTAAAAATAAGTCTATTAGAATGGATGGCGATCATCTTTGCAATTGGTATTGTATTTATCATTGAATTAGTAAATACAGCGATTGAACACATTGCTAATTTTATTTCACCTGAAAAAAATATTCAAATAAAAATCATTAAAGACCTTGCAGCAGCAGCTGTATTAATAAGTGCCATTATTGCTATAATTATTGGCAGTATAGTATTTCTACCTAAAATAAAAGACTATTTCACGGCTTAAGAATCATTTTGCCACTCCCTTTTTCTAAAACATCTTTAAATACCAAAGGTTCAAACTTATAGAATAAATTTCCTTTCCCAAAAATACTAATCCCCATCCTATTTTGTGCTTGAAAATATGAATCTGAAAGGCTAAAGCTATAAAAATAGGCATCAGAAATTAAAAAATCGGGAGCTATAAAAGCGGCCGTTTGCTCTACAGTACCAGCCATAATAATGCAGCTACCAGCAACCGTTAAGTTGCCCACATTTTTACACCTAAAAGTAAGCCAATCGGCATTTACCAATAATTTAACATCATTTGTGCCATTGTGCTGTACATCTATTTTCGTGCTATTTAACCTAAATGTATCCTTACATTTAATACTTCCATCACCATTAATAGTAATTAAATTAAAACTTTTGCAGTGCAATTTAATTTTTATTCTTGTGCCATATTTGCGCACCCAATTAAACTTATTTTCATCTTTTATTACTAATTCACCATTTACAATTGCTGTTTTAATTTTTGGCAAAAGATTTTTTGAGTATGATATTTCTATAAAATTGACCGTGTCAGGATAGAGTATAACATCTGTTTCGTGATTTATAGCTATTTTGCTAAAATCACCTAATGGCCTAATTACACTGCTAACAACACCACTCGATTTAATAAAATCGGGTGCATTTTCCTTATTACAAGAAATTAGTAGAAAAAAAAGAATGAAAATAATCTTATTTTTTACCATAAATTCTATATCCTATTCCCCACATAAAATAGTCTGCTACGCTCAAATGGGTTTTTAATTTTACAAATGCATTAAAACGAGCGGTTGCATAATAATTAAACCCTACCGAAAAATAATATTTTCTTTTAACAGGTAGCGGCTTTATAGTGTAAACTCCTATATCTGCTATGGCTCCTATTTTTCCAACCCTCCACTCATAGCCTACTCTAAATGCATGTTCTGCTATTTGCTTTAATTTAACATTGGTTAAGCTGCTTGGCTCAAATAATTGATATGGGTATGAATAATCTAAGCAAAAATCTGTGCCAAATCTAAAATTTAGCCCTGGCTTTCTTTGCAAAGTATATTCGGCAGAAATGGCATAAATATACAATCTTTTTTTATCATCAATGGTAGCCTGTTTGCTGGCAACTCCCATCATAATTCGCCAATTATTTTTATCTTGATTGGCAATATTTACTCTCATTTTAGTCTTTAATTTTTTTTGCGGAATATAATGCAAACCAATGCCAATATGAGGTGTATTTATTCCTAAATTTGGTTTTTTAAAATTTCCGTTAGAAAAATGTGTTAAACCAATAGAGGAATTAAAAATAAGCTGTTGAGTAATTTTATAATCATGAGTTATCATAAATTGCATACTTCCATTAAGATTACTGCCTATGGCAGTGTTTTTGGTATTGTTGGGAAAGCTAAAAGGTTTAGAAATGTAACCTATTCCTACCCCATATCTTATTCTTAATTGGTAGTTCTCTTGTTTGATTAAATTACTTTCAAAATGAGGAATAAAACCTAAAACATTTCCTAAAATATTAGGCTTACCCATATACAAAAAAATAAAAGTATACCCAAAAGCTACATTTTTAAAAGGCTTAGCAGTTCGCTCTCCAATTAATTGCTTTCTGATTTCAAATCCTGCAACATGTGCTTTCATTTGTTGCATTTCTTTATTATGATTAATCAAAAAGCCAGATAGCAGATTAATGCCAATGGTGCTTTGGGCATTTAATACCCTACTAATGAGCAATGTTAGAATTAAAAAAAATATGCCAAAATGTGTTTTCAATATGTTTACAAATTACTCAAAAATATTTAATATTGTAAAAAATATTTTTACAATATATGATTTCTTTTAAAATTATCCCAAAAATAGATATCAATATCATTATACCCTTAATCAAATTATTGCCAAATGCATCAGACGAGGCTACAATTACAAAAAGATTGAGCGAAATGATTCATCAAAATTATGAATGTGTTGGAGTTTATGACAAAGAAAAGCTGATAGGATGTGCAGGACTTTGGATACAAACAAGGCACTATGCTGGCAGAAGCCTAGAACCAGACCATGTGATTATATTGCCAGCATATAGAGATCAAGAAATAGGTACTAAACTGGGTAAATACCTTATAGCGTATGCTAAAGAAAAAGGCTGCGATGCTGCCGAACTAAATTGCTATATACCCAATATAGCAGGGCAAAAATTTTGGCAAAAATTAGGGTATCAAAAAATAGGATACCATTATATTATCACAAATCTTAATGATTAATAAATCATCACCTTTGTTTTCAATACTGTTCCATCTTCTAATAAGATATTGCATAATATCAGCCCATTTGCATTAAAAATATTTAGATTCGACAACTTCACTGTGCTTATTTGTTGTGCATTAGTATTCTGCCATTGATATAGTAATTGACCAGTAACAGAAATACATTGAATATTTTTAATACTTTGCATTTCATTTACAGAAATGGTAAAGTTACCATTGTTTGGGTTTGGCAATATTGTAGCGGCTTGCTGCACAAAGGGTAAATTACTGCTAATATTTTGTCCTTGCAATGTGCACCACTTTTCTACTTCTACTAAAGTTTTGTAATAATTAACTCTTCCACCAGTTACTGTAATATTCTTAAGTGTTTGATTGCTATCTATACCGTCAAGTATCCATTTATTTGCAAGCAATGAAGCGGCTTTAGGGTCGTTTTTAGCTAAAGTCGTAAAGTTGCTGCAGGCATAGTTATAAATTAAACCCGTGAGTCCTGCCACTATTGGTGCAGCCCCGCTAGTGCCACTAAATGATTTATAAAGGTTTCCGTTGCTTGCTTGATGCGCTTTTGCACAGAGTGAATATGAACCTTCGCCTGGCGCTGCAATATCTACATGCACTGCATCGTAGGCTGCATTTGACGATCTTCTATCTGTACCCGCATTTACATTGGTTACCATAATTAAATGTTCGCTTGGGCACATGGTTGGCAAATCTCCAATATCGCTTATGTTTATAGCTTGATTTGCAGTAGCTCCAAAAGTGCTTATGCCATATTTTCCTAAAGTGTCAAAAAAAGCACACCAAAGGGGGGCACTGCTAGGATAAACACCGCTCACACCCCAAGAACAATTTAGTGCCACGACATAAGCGCCTTGTGCACCATTGCTGGATAAATAGCGCTTTTTTTGTTGCAATACGTAGTCAAAAGCTATAATATTATCTGCTTCTGTTCGTGAACCACCAAGTACGGTCATAATTTTTACATTCCAATTAGCACCAGAAATGCCAATGCCATTATTGCCATCTGCTCCCAATATGCCTGCTACTGATGTGCCGTGAATTGCTTTTTCATCATTATCTACTATATTAGGGCTATTTGTATAGCTGTTCCAACCATAATAATCATCCGTATATCCATTGCCATCATTGTCTATTCCATCATGTGGAATTTCTCCTCTATTGCGCCATATATTGTTTTGTATATCAATATGACTTGTATCTAAACCATCATCTATCATTGCCAAAACGATGGTGTCTCCAGAACGTGTTGTGCCTCCTATCGCTTTTTCCCAAGCTTTAAACGCGTGCACTAAATCGAAAAAAGATTGATTTACAATTTCTGGATCATTTGGCAGGAGTGAGCGCAGTTGGGTATAGTGATTTTTTTGAATTACACTAATTTTTGTGCCAAACTGTTCCCTTAGATTTGCCATCATTTTATCCTCGTTTAAACTAGTATTATCAAAGTGTATCGTGTAAATACCTTGCGCTAATAGACTTACATTTTGCACGTTATTGGCTTTTTTTATTTTAACGATATCGTTATTGTCAGCTATTTTTGCAATTAATTGCCCTTTTACATACAGGGTCGAAGCATTGTTTAATTGCGGTGCCAAGCCCTGCGCAAACAAACTGCCCTTTAAAAAAACCAATATAATGGAAACAAGCGTAACGAAATCTTTTCTACTTTTCATATATCTTATAAATTATATTACAAATATATTCATTTTCTTAACAAAAAACAACAATGAATAATAAATTGACAACCATAATTTTTTTTTTGAACTGTTTTTAAAACAATTCGGTTTCAAAACCATCTGTAATCTTTTTAATAATTTCATAATCAAGTTTATCTTTAGGCTTATTTAACAATTATCTATCTTGGCCTAATTGTGCATTATAATATATCATCTTTAATTCCGTTTTCTAATTTATATTTAACTTTTGTATATAGTTAATATTAAAGTTTGTTATCAAACCGCAGCCTATCTTAATTTTAAAAATTATTATGTTATCAAAAATATCAAATTTTTTTTGGCCAAATTCTAAATCTGCACCACTTTTGAGATTGAACTTTATAACCAAAAGAAACAATATTTTATAAAATTTCTTCAAAAAAATCAATCACAATTGGCTAAAACAAAAAAACCGCCTTGTGTTTAACAAGGCGGTTTTTTTGATGAAATTTATTGGTATTAATAAGTTAGAATAAAATCAACTCTTCTATTTTTAGCTTTTCCAGCAGAAGATTTATTATCAGCCACTGGCTTGGTTTCACCAAAACCTGAAGAAGTTAATCTGGAGGCGGCAATGCCATGCGATGCGAGATAGGCTTTAACAGCATCTGCTCTACGCTGAGATAAATCCAAATTTTTAGCATCATCTCCATCACTGTCTGTATGCCCTTCAATACTCACATTTGCATCAGGGTATTCATTTAGTATGGTTGCTAATTTATCCAAATTTACAAAAGAAGATTCTTTAATTACATCGCTATTGGTTTCAAAATAAATTCCTTTTGCGGCCAAAGCAATTTTTTGGATTACCTCTTTTTTAATCTCTGGACAGCCTTTATTGGTTTTTAATCCTGGAGTTGTTTTACAAGCATCCTCCCAATCATAAACACCGTCACTATCTGTATCTGGACATCCCATACCTTCTTTAGAACCAGCTACTTTTGGACATTTATCTTCATCATCAAATAAGCCATCACCATCTGTATCTGGTCTTGGACAGCCAGCCCTATCTTTTAATCCGGGTACATCTGGACATTTGTCTAAATTATCTGGCACACCATCACCATCTGTATCAGGACAGCCTTTGTATTCTGCAGTACCTGCTTTGTCTGGACATGCATCTTCACTATCTTGTATACCATCTTCATCAGTATCAGGACAACCATTAAATTGTGACAATCCTTTTACCAATGGGCATTTATCTTCAGTATCAGTAATACCGTCTTTATCTGTATCCAAATCACACCCAACGCTATCCACTTTATAGCTTTCTCTTGTGTTTTTACATTTATCATATTTGTTTGGCACACCATCATTATCAGTGTCTTTAAGTGTTTTAACACCACCACCTCCGGCACCTGCGCCAAAGTGATAAACAACACCTAAACTATGATACATAAAGGCATCACTCATTTTGTAGCGCGTATGAACACC
>JBDNFC010000005.1:0-27893 GCA_041690035.1 Bacteroidia bacterium
AATGAGAAAAAACATGGGTTCAGCAGACAAGGCAATTCGAATATTAATTGCAATAGTAGTGATAGCACTTTACTTTAGCAATATAATAAGCGGCACAACAGCTATTATTCTTTTAGTGCTTTCAGCCGTTTTAATGCTTACAAGTTTTATGGGTTTTTGCCCTTTGTATATACCTTTTGGAATTTCAACCAGAAAAAAACAATCATAAAATGGAGTGGCAACAACCAATAACAGTTGCTTTAATTGGCATTGCAGGAGGGCTTCTTGCTGGCATGCTTGGTTTGGGTGGTGCTATAATAATTATTCCTGCTTTGGTAATGATACTGGGTTTTTCGCAACAAATGGCGCAAGGCACAACCTTATTAATGATGGTAATGCCAGTTGGCGCAATGGCAGCTTGGCAATATTATAAGGCAGGAAATGTAGATATTAAAACGGCATTAATACTTGGCGTTTCCTTTTTTATAAGTGGTTTTATAGGAGCAAAATTTGCAAACCATATTCCACAAGATATTTTAAAAAAGGCTTTTGCGGTATTGCTTATTTTAATTGCCATTAAAATGTTGTTTTTTGAAAAAGCATTAAAGTGAATTGTGACAAAAGTTACTAAACTAATAAAATAAAAACCCCAATTTTGTAAATAAAATGAAAGTAGAACAAATATATACCGGATGTTTAGCCCACGGTGCTTACTACATAGAAAGTAATGGCGTAGCTGCAATTATTGACCCACTGCGCGAAGTACAACCTTATATTGACATGGCTGAAAAGCGAGGTGCAAAAATCAAATACATTTTCGAAACGCATTTTCATGCCGATTTTGTCTCGGGTCATATTGACCTAGCAAAGAAAACTGGAGCACCTATTGTTTTTGGACCCACAACCATGAAAACTGGTTTTGATATCATCATTGGAAAAGATGGACAAATGTTTGAGATAGGCAAGGCTAAAATCAAACTGATACATACGCCAGGTCATACCATGGAAAGCAGTTGTTATTTATTGATAGATGAGGATGGAAAAGAACAGGCAATTTTTACTGGCGATACACTTTTTATAGGTGATGTTGGGCGTCCAGATTTGGCACAACATGTAATTGCTGAATTAACAGAAGAAAAATTAGCTGCGCATCTATATGAATCATTGCAAAACAAAATTTTACCGTTAAATGATGATATAATTGTTTATCCAGCGCATGGCGCAGGTAGTGCATGCGGAAAAAATATGAGTAAAGAAACTTCTGACACACTAGGCAACCAAAAGAAAATAAATTATGCGTTACGCCCTGGCTTGAGTAAAGAACAATTTATAAAAGAAGTATTAAAAGATTTGATGCCACCTCCAAGTTATTTTCCTAAAAATGTTTTAATGAACATACAAGGTTATGATGCTATAGATGAGGTACTAAAACGGGGTACAAAGGCACTATCGCCAAATGAGTTTGAAGCAGTTGCCAATGAAACAGAGGCATTAATATTAGACACCCGAGATGCCAAAACTTTTGGCGAAGAATTTATTCCTAACTCCATAAATATTGGGATTGACGGAAGCTTTGCGGTTTGGGTAGGAACTTTAATTTTAGATATTAAGCAAGAAATAATATTGGTAACCGAACCAGGCAGAGAAGGAGAGGTAGTAACACGATTGGCAAGAGTAGGTTACGACCATGCAATAGGATATTTAAAAGGCGGTTTTGATGCATGGAAAAATGCTGGCAAAGAGGTTGATACCATTGCGTCCATTACGGCAAAAGAATTTGCAGATGCCGAAACACAAAATTCGGAAATAAACATTTTAGATGTACGCAAAAAAAGTGAATATAATTCGGAACATATTTTAAATGCTCAAAACTTCCCATTAGACAATATTAATGATACGATGTCAATGATAGACAAAAACAAGTTGTATTATGTGCATTGTGCAGGCGGTTATCGTTCTATGATTTTTGCTTCTATTTTAAAAGCAAGGGGATATGAAAATTTAATAGATGTAAATGGAGGATTTAATTCTATTAAAGAATCAGGAAAATTTAAAATATCAGATTACGTTTCTCCAACTACTATGTTGTAATATGAAATTAATATTGAATAACAAATTAACCATTATTGGTTTTTTAATAGGCGCAGTAGGCGGCTATGCCTACTATTACTTTGTGGGCTGTGCAAGCGGCACTTGTGCCATTACTTCTAAACCATTAAATAGCACTTTATATGGCGCTATAATGGGCGGAATATTATTTAGTGGTTTTAAAAAACCTACCCATGCAACAGATAGAGAAAAAACAACAGAAAAATGAAAACAGAAGAAATTATAATTGCAAATCTCAAATGCAGCGGCTGTGCAACTACCATTAAAACCGAGTTGCTAAAATTGAGTGGTGTAGCGGCTGCCGAGGTAATTAATGATAAAGATATGGTAAAAGTAACTTATGACAACAATGCCAATCGGCAAACAATAATAGACAAACTGCACGACTTGGGTTACCCTGAGGCTACAGAAAAAAATGGATTGCTGTTGCAATTAAAAAGCTATACTAACTGCATGATTGGCAAGGTAAATAACATGACGAATAAAAATATTAAATAAACCATGATACAATTTCTAAAAAACATATTTGGACTTGGTGCCAAAGTAAACTACAAAGAACTAATGCAGAATGGAGCTCAAATAATTGATGTTAGAACAAAGGCAGAATATCAGCAGGGACATATAAAAGATTCAATCAATATTCCTTTGAATAACCTTGCTAGCCATTATTCAAAACTAAAAAAAGATAACCCTGTTATTACCTGTTGCGCATCGGGCATGCGCAGTGCATCGGCAAAAAGCATGCTAAAATCAACCGGTTTTGCCCAAGTGCATAACGGTGGCGGATGGATGAGTTTACAAAATAAAATTAGAAAATATTATGGAAAATTTTAAACAAAGAATTTTAACAGGCTGGACATTTACAAGGGTGCTATATGTGACTATGGGGGGGCTATTTATAGCTCAATCTACATATAGTCAGCAATGGTTTGGTATAATATTTGGTGCTTACTTTGCTGCTATGGGATTGTTTGCATTTGGCTGCGCAGCAGGAAATTGTTTTACAGCTACCACAAAAAATATTGATAAAAACAAAGCAGCACTTGAAGATGTTGAGTTTGAAGAAGTAAAATAATATGGCAACATTTTCAGAACTTATAAATGCAGATAAACCCGTTTTAGTAGATTTTTTTGCAGAATGGTGTGGGCCATGCAAAATGATGAAACCTATTTTGGAAGATCTAAAAACTAAAATTGGAGAAAGCACAACTATTTTAAAAGTGGATGTTGACAAAAGCCCGAAAACAGCAGCAAATTTTCAAATACAAGGAGTGCCAACCCTTATACTTTTTAAAAAGGGAAAAATATTATGGCGCCAATCGGGTGTAGTTCCTGCCCACGAGTTAGAAAAAATTATTAAAAAACATCAATCATAGTATTCAAAAACATTGCTTACTATAGCACATCTGGTTTTGAGATGCTTATAATAAATGTAAAACTGCCATATCCTAAAATAGGTTTACGTTTTACTGTAAACCTATTTTAGGAGGTGACAACTGCTAACTTTTTATTTTAGAATGTTTTTAAATCTGCGAGTTACAACCCGTCAAAATAGTATATATTAGAATTACTGCCTTCATTGTTTTTTAACCAAAGCTCTTTTAATGCTAATCTTTGAATATTGTAAATAATTACATCGCTTCCGATTGTTATTTTTACATCTTCATCATCATTTTGAAAAGACCATGTGCCTTCTCTAACTGACCTTGTTGCAAAACCAAATACAGAACCTTCAATTGTTTGTGTAAGCGTGCCATTGTTTTTTACTATATAAGTATAAGTAGTGCCACTTATATCTTGTACAGTGCCATTTTTCTCATATTTGTTAAGTGTCCATGTGTTTGTAAAACGGTCTTTTCTAGTTTTTAAAGAAACAACAGGGTCATCTTCGCCTTTTTTGCAAGATGAAAGCGTTAATAAAGAGCCAAAAGTGATGGCGATAGCTAATAAGGTCAAATTTAGTTTTTTCATGTTTTTTTTATTTAAATTGTAATACTGCAAAATTGAACTTTTATAATAAAAGCGATGTTACACTATTAGCTTTATATGTTACATTATTAAATAGTACGCCAAAACATTCTATTGAACTTAAAAGTTAAACCCAAAATGAAGCCCTGGCTCTCCGAAAAAGAATTTTGAATGTTTACTGTCAAGTTGTTTAAATGCCTCAGGCATTTGGGTATGATATGGCCGATGTGTTATAGCGATAGAAGGTTCAATAAAAACCCTGTCTTTAAATAGTTTAAATGGTATCCCGCTCTGTAAGTATTAAATATCTGAAACCCATTGTCGATTTTATCTCCATTTTTATTATTAAAAGTCTGCCAAGCATTCATAACGTGAATACCTGTGTATAAACCTTTCCACCAATAACGCTGATACTCAAATGCTAACCCATACTCTCTGATATATCCAGGAAATTCTTTGTCTGATGCTTCATAATTTTCCCAAGGAATACCTAATGACCAAGCATATTTCCAAGTTTTTAATTCCAATGAAGTAACATCTTTACCTGTTAGCCGATAACCTAAATTAAGTTGCACGAAATCGGGTCTGTTTTGAGGGCTTAAATTTCCGAGCATAAAAAGTGTACTGCCAACAAAACACTTTTTATAGGCAGTATCTGCTTCAATATATTGCGCTTTAAGCTGAATTGAATTTGCCAAAAACAGGGATAAAACAATGGTTCGAATTTTCTTTTGCATATTTTTTTTAAATTAAATGATGCTGCAAAAGTAGATTGGGAGAAATTTAAAAATGATTCACTTAAGTTAATAAAGAGATTGACCTGTGTTTTTTTTAGTTAATCGAGTTCTAATTCTGCTTAAAGATTGTGGGGTAAGACCTAAATAACTTGCTAACTGATATTGAGGTACTTTTTGGAGTAAATTTGGTCTGTTTTGCAAAAGATTTAAATACCTCTGTTCGGGAGAAAATGTTTTAAATGCATCAAAGGAGTTTTTATTTTTAACCAACAGCTGTTCGGAAAGAACACGGCAAAGCGTTTCGAATTTTGGAAATTTTTCAAAAATTTCAGTTTCCATATCTGGATTTGAAACAGTTATGATTGAATCTTCAACACACGAAATAAAATATTCAGAAGGCTGCCTACTAATGACGCAGTTAGGCGTAATACCTTCCATTTCAGTATAAAACTCAGTTGTTTTTTCTTCGCCATCAATGATATAAAATGTTCTTATACAACCTTGTAATACAAAATAGCCGTCAATAGAATACTGTCCTTCTTTGAGAAAAGTTGTTCCTTTTTTAAAAGTTCGAAAGATGTCTAAAGACATCATTGTACTCTTTTCATCTTCCGAAAGCGAGATGTATTTTGAAATGAAGTCAAAAAGTATGTTTTCCAAAGTTTTATTTGCTGTTTTTTAAGGTAAAATTATAGTTTCCTGAAAATGCAAAACACAAAATTTTGAATGGTATCAAAAGGGGTCTTATGTTCGACCTTAGTGCATTTAATTTTTTCAAAATATATTTTCAGTTTTTCTGTCATAGATTTTTCAGAATATTGTTTGATGTTTATTCCACTACATTTTATTGGTCCATCTTCAGAGAATGTTCCAATAACCAAAATACCTTTTGAATTGATATTTTTATAAGCAATTTCAATATAGTTTGAGATTTCTTGTTCGTTTATCAGAAAATGAAATGATGCCCTATCGTGCCAAAAATCATATTTTTCTGTTGGGTTAAATGTTGCAGAATCTGCTACAATCCACTTTACACTTTTAGCCCTTAATCCAAGCCTTTGTTTAGCTCTTTCGATCGCTGCTGATGAAATGTCTAGCACTGAAATATTTTTATAATTGGCATTGAGTAAATGGTCAACTAAAAAACTATCACCGCCACCAATATCAATTATTTTAGCACTTAATGGAATATCTAATTGTTTAAAAAAATCAAGTGAAGTTGAGGGTATTGACTGAAACCAACTAACATCTTTTAGTTCTTTTGTCTGATAAATATGCTCCCAATGTTTTTTACGGTCAAAGTTTTCCATTATTATTTCTTTGTTCTTTAAAAGATTGCTGTTTTTAACGTTGTAAAGATTTAAACCATTGATTAATTAGGGGGTAAAAGTAAAATAAAAAAGTACATTTAATTAATCTATTTTCGATTAAATTAAGATGTAAAAAAAGCAAAATGTCACACTTTAGGTACACGGACAGGATTGAAGAAAAAATTCTCTAATAAATTATGATATCATGCCAATTACTTTATAAGTTTGTGGTCCGGAAACTCCATCTGCAGTGAATCCATTTTTCTTTTGAAATGCTTTTAGGGCATCTTTTGTTCCCTTTTCAAACTGTCCATCAACAATTAATTGAGGAGCAGCACCCTTTTTATTCAAAGCCTTTTGCAATTCTGTTACCCACAATCCAGCATTGCCCAAGCTCAAAAAGATGCCTGTTGTTAATTTGCTTCTTGCAATTGATTTGTGCCAATTTCCGCTTTGGCAATTTGCATAATTTTTTAGTTTTAACAAACTCACAGCTAAAGTATTTAATTGAAAAAGCAAATAGTCAATAAACTGAATATTTACTTGTTCTAGCGGTTTATAAATAGCTTAATTCCAAATCTAAAACGACTTAAATTGTCTCATTTAAAAATTCTTTTAATACTTTTGTCTATTGCTAAAACAAACAATTCTATTAATGCTTCTGTTTTGTTTTCTTTAACTCAAAAACAACTACCTTAGCCCCATGCATCCACTCACCCATTGCCCTATTTGCAACTCTAGCGATATTGGTTCTTTTATAGAAACAACGGCTATGATGCATTCGAGTAAAAAATTATTTAATTTTGATCAATGTGGCAATTGTAAACTGGTTTTTTTAAACCCAAGAGTTCCTTTGGATAAATTAAAAGACTATTATACCGCCCATTATTTGCCTTATAGAGGAGCAAAGGCTTGGGGCAAGTTTGAGCATTTGGTTGAGAGCAGTCAGCGAAAATTAGATTTAAAACGGGTACAGAGAATAAAAGAATCGCACAGCCTTTCTGCCACATCCTTGGTGCTTGATATTGGTTGCGGGCAGCCCAGCTTTTTAAAGGCTTGTAAGCAATTGCTTAATTGCCAAACACTTGGTATTGACTTTAGTGACGAGGGTTGGAAAGACCAAATGTCAAATTTTGAAGGCATAGATTTGCAAATAGCAGAAATAAAAGATCTGTCAAACAACTTAAAGCCCGATGTTATTACCATGTGGCATTATTTAGAACATGACTATACTCCAATGGAAAATCTCTGTTACCTTAAATCTATTGCCAAACCATCGACAACACTCGTAATAGAAATTCCCAATTTTGATTCAATGAGCAGAAAAAAATATGGCAAAAACTGGGCAGGTTGGCACACTCCGCGTCATATTTCATTGTTTTCTCCAAACAATATTACCTTGTTGCTTGAAAAAAGTGGTTGGAAGGTAAAGCAACTGTTAACCTATGGCACTATGGATCCTTATCTGCTTTATTGGATGAGCAAGATGGAAAAAAAAGGCATAAAATGGGATAAAAATATGGAAGAAGAATTTTGGAAATTTCTTTTTGGAATGGCCTTATTTATGCCAAAAAAATGGATGGAAAGAAGGTCTTCGCTTGGCATTATGACTGTAATAGCTACACCGTTTTAAGGCTTTTTAAAAGTCCAAAAGGTCTCTACCTGCCCAAGTTCCTGAAGATTTATAGGGATAAAAACGCGCAAAAAGCTCCTCTTTGTACCATTTATTTTCTTGTGTTTTTTTAATGGCTTCTTGGTGTTGCATACTTTTATAAGCAAATTGTTTTACCGACTCAAAATTGTTCCATAAACTAAAAGTAGCCATTTGAATTACAGGTACTTCCCCAACTCCTTTGGTATAAATTAACCCTTTATTTCCAACTAAAGCCTCTGCTGAGGTTGGCACATATTTCCAAAATCGCAGGAGCCAATTCCATTTTATGGTGGCTCTTGTAATTATGGCTATGGGTTTATTTGGGTCTAAATCTGCTCCTTTTTCAAAGGGATTCTTGCCCAACCATGTACCTTTTGCAGAAATGTTTTTCATGTAAAGTGTAAATAGCTCAGCCGTGTTCAATCTGTATCGTTTTATCAAATCTGATGAAGTAAAAAAATTATGGGCGGACTGTTCAGACTCCCATACTTGCAGCAGGCAATAAACAGACCAATCTGGCAAAGGATTAAAACCTCTGCCTTTTCCACTGCCCAACAAGCGATAAAAAGTTAGCCCGTTTACTTTTGTTAAATCCTTGTGTGCAAATTGCATCATTTTAAAACCCCAAAACTTTTGTTTGATTGCCTCAAATTTAAAAAAGGAAATGGTGGAGATTTGTTGGCTCATTTGCATTTGTACTCAAAAATTTTAAAGATTAAAAAAAATTGTTTGTAGGTTTATATTCTTTTATCAAACACTTTAATCGCTGAATTGTTGGCACGTCTATTTAAGCCAAATTTCACATTAGACAATAAAAGACCCAAATGTGAACTCCAACATCAGGTTTTTTGATAAATATATTTTCTTTTAAATTTAAAAAGGAGATAAATGTTGTTTTATTATTTCGTGATGACCAAAATCTGTTTTGTTATCAGCAAAAGCTGCAAATGGATTATTATAAAGTACAAAAAGTACAAAAAATCCCATTGTTTTAAACCAAGAAATGCCTTAAAACTTTGTATTAAATTATAGATTATACATTGAAAAATTATATAAAATGTTTTAAATTAAAACAATTTATTGTCTTATTTTAAAACAATACGTACCTTTGTAGGGTTAAAAATTAAGAAACACGGATATGAAAGAAACATTGTCGCAAAAACAAATAGGCCAAAGAATTACAGAACTTCGAAAAATGAAGGGATTATCTCAAGAGGATTTGGCTAAATGTGTAAAAATATCCCGTCCGTCATTGGCTCAAATTGAGTTGGGAAACAGGGGACTTGATATTCTTGAATTGCAAAAAATATCCATGGTTTTAGAATTCTCTTTGGATGATTTTATGTCGAAGGATTTTTCTGCAAGCCATATTATTGAAAGAAAAGAAGCAAAAAAAGCAAAGCAAGTAAATGAAAGGATTTCTGTGCCTACCCTGCATGTTAATAAATTAAAGAATGTATTGTTATATATGCTTGAACGCTGCGCTGGCAAACCCAATGTTGGGGAAACTGTGCTATACAAATTGCTTTATTTTATAGACTTTAATTATTATGAATTGTATGAGGAGCATTTGACTGGTGTGCAATATCGGAAATTGCCATTTGGTCCAGTGCCACAAAAATTGGATGCAATTATCAATCAAATGATAGAAGACGGACAATTGCAAAGGGTAAAAACAGAGTACCATGGTTTCCCTCAAACCCGCTATTTGCCGCTAGAAAAAGCCGATTTGACCGCCTTAAAAGGAAGTGAAAAAGATGTAGTGGATAAAGTGATTGAACAAATGAGTGATTGGTCTGCGAATTTAATAAGCGATTACTCTCACAAAGACTTGCCTTGGGAAGTTACAGAAGATGGGAAGAATATTCATTATAATTTGGCTTTTTACAGAGATTTGCCATATTCTGTAAGGGTTTATGATGAAACCGAAAACGACTAAAGGTGATGGAATTCGATACACTTTCAGAATTTGACAAAGATTTAAAGCAGCTTTTAAAAAAGTACAGAAGTTTGCAAAATGATTTAGAAGTTGTTAAAACCATTTTAAAAGCCAAGCCTAACGAAAAACCCCCGTTTAGTTTTCAAATAAATAATTTAGGCATTAAAACTTGTATCATAAAAGTAAAGAAAATTGCTTGTGATAGTTTAAAAGGCCGAGGTGTAAATTCTGGATTGCGGTTAATATATGACCACTTTTCTATTGAACAAAAAATCACCTTTATAGAATTATACCACAAAAACGACAAGGAAACAGAAGACAGGGCAAGAATAATGGATAATATTAGTTGTTGTGAATTAGCATAAGGTACAAATCTAAAGCCATTTCGATTTAAGCCCAAACTCCTATATGATAAAAATACCAATATTACATTAGTTAATGCATTATAAAATAATTTCAGTGTTTTCTAATATTAAAAACTTCTCTCAAAATATAATTCTGGCAAAATAACTTTAATTTCCAATTCTGTGTCTTCCTTTTTCCAGTAAACAATGAAATTCACTTTCGCTTGCTTCAAATGATACCCTTTTTGTTTTTCTAATTCAATCGTATTGAGAAATTGTTTAGAGAATTTCAAAACAGATTGTCCTTTGTCGTTTTTGCATTCATCACCGTTTATGGTCAAAGAATCTCCACTTGTGAGTTGCGAAACATGATGCTGTCGGGTAATAAAGTAATCTAACCAAACATCTTCGTGTGTCAAGTGCATTGCCAACTGCTGGGGTGGCAAATGTTCTTCTCTGCATTCAACGCTTTCTAAATTTTCTGCTGTGAGGTTGTCAAGATAATTTCCGTTCAAGTGAATTGTCAAGTTGCGTTTTGCTCTTGTCATTGCTACATAAAGTTGTCGCTTTGCTCCATCGGTTGTAGGGTTGAAGTTTTCAAGCATGATGAAAACATTGTCAAACTCTTTTCCCTTTGCTTTATGGATTGTAGAAATAAAAATAGTTTCACCATTTTCATTGTAGAAATCTTCAAGTTTTGATTCTCTTACGAAAACTTCTAAATCTGATTTGTATTTCTTATTTAAATTACTGTCTTCAAATTGTTTGATAAGGTTGTTGCATACTTCAAGTTTTGAACTTTGATGAAACTTTTTTATCATTTCACTTTTTGCATTTGCCCAAACTTCATCACTGATAATTTTTATATCATCCCCTATATTTATTTCATTCAGAAGGAAACGAACTTCTAAAAGGTTTTGTAAACTGAAATTGTCATTGCTTTGAATCAACTTTGCTTGCATCCCATTTTTTAAAAGCAAACCTGTAATCTGTAATGCTTCATCATTTTTTTTTGTCAACACACAAGTAGTTCCTGCAAGCCCTGTTGCAAGTATGTCTTGCACTAAAGGATTAATTAGATTTCCGTTCCGATACCGCACCAACTTTATGTTTCCATTGTCGGTTTGCTTTGCTGCAATTGAAGTTTCTTTCAAGCGGTGGCGAATCTTTTTCACAAAACCGTTTGAGAATTCAACCAAGTTGTTTTTGCTTCTGTAATTTTCTATTAGTTCGTGTTTGGCTGCTTTTCTTTCAGCCATAAACTGCTCCAAATATTTTGAACTTGCTCCTCTGAATTCAAAAATATTTTGATCATCATCTCCCACTGCAATCACTCTCATTTCTTCATTCTGCTCTATCAAACAATTTATCAATGCAAATTCGTCATCGTTCATGTCTTGTGCTTCATCAATTACCAAAACCGTTTTTGTAATTCGGTTTGCTTCAACTTCTCCCTTCTTAATTTTTTCAATAGTGCTTTTCAAAATGGCATCAGACTTTTCCAAATTCCCTACCTTTCCTAGCAAATCAAAACAGTAGGAATGAAAAGTTTTTATTTCAATGTAGTGGGCGGCATTGCCAATGAGAGAAAGCAAACGCTTTTTAAATTCTGTTGCTGCTGCTCTTGAAAATGTAACCATTAAAAGTTGCTCATGCTTTACATCTTCCATTAAAAGTAGTGATGCTAATTTATGAACTAACACTCTTGTTTTTCCACTACCAGGCCCTGCCAAAACTGCAATATTTTTTGTTTCATTGTCTTTAATAATTTCTAATTGCGTTGGAGATAATGTGCCAAACAACTGACGAAACTTTGCAGGAGTTAAATTTCTTTTGATTTCGTTTTGTCTACTGCCTTTGAAATATTTATTGAGAAACGAAGTATAGTTCAACTGGAAATAATCATCAACAAATTGCAATGCTCCTTTGTAATCACCGATCATTTTTTGGGCATACTCACCAACAATATGAATTTGTTGAACCTTGTTTTCGTAAAACTGATTTAGCTTTTGGTAATCTTCGTTCTTATATCTCCGTTTGTTGTCTTGTTCAACTCTGTCGATGGTTAAGCGATTATATACAACTAAAAATCCACCTTCAATTTTTATTGCATCAATTCGTGAAAGATAAAAAAGGGTGTCCTCAATATCTTCAAGTGAAACTTTCATTTCAAAAAGTTTCAACCTCTTTTCAAACTCGTCTTTTAGTTCGTGAACTGAAAATTCCACCAATACTTCTTCATTTTCTTTTTCATTTTCTACACTGTTTAAATTGCTTTTATCGTAGAGAAATTTTACCAAAAACTTTGCTAACACATGCCGCCTCTCTAACTTTTCTTTTAAAGAATCTTTTGGCTGAACGCAAAGAATCACAACATGATTTTTTGAATACTCCTCGTTGTGTCGCTTAATCCAATTCTTGATTGCCCAAAAATTGATAATGGTTTTTATTTTGTTCGGTGTTACATCTTTGCAACCACTTGCTTCTGCATCTTCATTCAGTTCTTTTAAGTGGTAAGTTTTTTCTTGTTCTTCAAATACTGGTAAGAGAAAATTTTCAATCTTGCCGAATGCCTCCACAATATTTTGTGAACGGTTTATGTTTTCACCTTTCTTTATGAATGCAGTTAAATCTTTTGCATCGGCTAAAATCCCCTCCTCACGAAGAAGGTTCACAATGTTTATCACTTCCTCTTTTACAATTCCTAAATGGTCGCTGATGTAATCTATTCTTGATTCAGCTGCTTCGCCATTGCTTTGCTTTTTGCTCTTGCTTGAAAAAAGTTTCTTGACAATTCTGATTCCTTTTTCTTTTTGCTTTTCCTCAAATCTTTGTGAAGCATTTATTTTTTCAATTGCTTCTTGTGCATTCTTTGAAAGTATACTGTCTGCAAAAATTCTTGGCATATTTTGCCCTCGTTTTAAATAGCCAGCATCTTCAAGGGCTGCAATCGCTGTTGTTACTCTTGTTTCAATCTCCACTACATTATCATCCCAACCTGCTTTTCTTGCAATCTCTAAAGCTGAATTTGAAACGGATGAACGAAATTTTGTAATGTCCTTGATTGCCTTCCAAACCTGCTGTATTTCTTTGATTGAAAGCTTGGTTTGATTTAGCAAGATGAAATGTTTACCAAGGTCTTCTTCATTGAATAACACAAAACAATCTGCTGTCATGTTTTCATCCCGTCCTGCTCTCCCAGCTTCCTGAATATAGTTTTCAAGTGAATCAGAAATTTCATAGTGAATTACCATTTCAATATCTTTCTTGTCAACTCCCATACCAAAAGCAGACGTTGCAACCATAATTGGTACTTCACCTTTTATGAAAGCATCTTGATTAGCGGTTTTTTCTTTTACATCCATTTTGCCATGATATGGTTTCGCATTGAAACCATCTTTTGTCAATCTTTCTGCTAGCGAAAACGCTTTCTTTGTTCTTGAAACATAAATGATAGTCGCACAATTTTTTTCCTCAATTAAATCTCGTGCAGCTAAATATTTTTCCTCTTCATTATTTTTCTCAAAAACTTTGTATTGCAGATTCGTTCTAGATGCTTTTGAAGTAAAAACCTCCAAGTCAAGTGAAAGTTTTTCTCGAAAGTAGTCCCTAATATCCTCTATAACTTTCTGCTTTGCAGTTGCTGTAAAACATGAAACAGGAATTCCATCTTCAAGATTTTTCTTCTCCTGAATTAACTTAATGAAATCGCCTATATATAAATAATCAACTCTAAAATCTTGTCCCCATGAAGAAAAGCAGTGTGCTTCATCAATTACAAAGCGGACAATCTTTCTTCCTAAAAGTAATCTTTCTATAGTTTTAGAACGCAAGGATTCTGGGGAGATATAGAGAATAGATGCGGAACCATCTTCAACTCTTTCAAAAGATTTTGCTTTTTCGATTGGATCAAGCAAGCCATTTATTGTAACTGCATCTGTAATTCCAATTTTTTCAAGATTATCAACTTGGTCTTTCATTAAAGATTGCAAAGGAGAAATTACAACGGTCAACCCTTTTGCATTTTCGCCACTCATTAAAGCAGGTACTTGAAATGTAATTGACTTTCCACCGCCAGTAGGAAATACTGCTAAGATTGATTTGTTGTCAATGGCAGCTTTTACCGCATTCTCTTGTAATGGTTCTCCTGCATAAGTTCTGTATGAATCAAAACCAAAAAACCTTTTAAGTCCTATATGAATATCTAATGCTTTGTTGCAATAAGAACAACCGCTAACACAGGGTTTGTTCCGCAAGCGAAACATAATCCTTTCTACTTCACGATAATTTTTTAGTATCCACGGAGGTGTAATTGAATAACGGCTATTTGCATTTATCAAAGAAAGACAATATGCTAATTCAATTGGATATTCAAATATAAATTTACCTAATTCGGCATACTCACAAATTTCGGAATGAAACTTTTGTAAAATTAAATGTTGAACTCGGGTTTCAATTGTTGAGTAAGCGATGAACCTGAAAAATGCATGAAACTCTATTTTATTGTTTAAAAGCAAAAAGAAAATTTGCTTTAAACTTTCGTCTAATTGATTAAATGAAGCTATCTCATCATATAGTAGATCTTTAGCTTTTATAGAATCATTAAGTGGGTTGTTATTCTCAAGAACTTGAAGTTTATCATCTTTTAATAAAGCATGATAAGGCTTTGCCGGAAATAAAAGTGGTGAAAGAAATAATGTATCAATTGCGTTTGATTTAGTTATGCTTCCTTTATCAATGGCTTTTGCAATATGTATTAAATCATGCTTTAAAATATTATGTCCACAAATAAACTTTGTACCCTTAAGAAAAGCAAGAAAGTCAGGTAAAGAAGCTGAATGAAAAATACTTCCACAGTCTTTAATGCTTCCAATATCAAGTATCTTTTTACCCTTTTCGTCAATTTCGGTATCTATAAATGCAATTGAGTCCATTTAATAATCCCTCTTTTCAATTATAACCCCTCTAACTCCACCTCTCGGTTTTTCAACATCTCCATTATACCTTGGAATTAAATGGATGTGAACATGAGGAACCGTTTGCCCTGCTGCTTCGCTTACATTAATTCCTACATTAAAACCATCTGGTTTAAATTTAGTTGAAATAATTTCTTTCACGGTGTTGAGCATAAATATGCAAGCGGCTTGCTCCCTAAATGATAAATCAAAATAATCAATGCAATGTCTTTTTGGAATAATTAAAGCGTGTCCACCACTAACCGGATATTTATCATAAATAGCATAAGCCGTTGCAGATTCAACTAAGAGTTCTCTATCAGAATCAGGATTGCAGAATGGGCAATCGGGATTTTCTGTTTTCTTTAATTGATTGTAATGTTGGTATTCGTAAATCTCACAATTTTCATTTTTGAAAAATGATTGGTAAGGAAGTTTTACAGTACATTGATAAGTCTGCTTTTGATGGATTTTGTGCATTCTAAACCCTTCAAACTGCAAATCTCTTCTGACAGCGAAATATACTTTTCCAGTTGGTTTGATGAGTTGAGACAATTCCATTAAAACGATTGCTTGTTCTTCAGGTAAAAGTACATTCAACACATAAAAACAGATTATGGTATCAAATTTTTTAATCGGATACTCTGGAAAATGATATTTGTCAAAACCTTCAATATTTATTCCCTTTGCTTTGAGCAATTTTACATCATTACCAAAACCACAACCAAAATCTAAAACATCCCTAATTAATAAATTCTGATTAAACAGAATTTTGGCTGGAAAAGAAAGGGTATCTCTTTCTTTTGCGGTTAAGTGGCTATTTGGATTTTGTTGTTGCATCATTTCATAAATTCAAAACCATTATTTGAGGCAATGGTAATTAATGGTTGTATAATGTCTCTATACTTTTCTTTAGTAAAGCTTGTATTAATATCTGGAAAAACTGTTAAGTAATCTTCCAATAATTTAGATGGCTGCGCTTGACAACTCATAATTTCAACGGCTTTTTTTTGTAATGCAAAAAACGAATTAAAATACTTGTCTAAAGAGGGAAGTTTATCACTCTTTGAGCTATTAAATGATTTATTTGCAGGAATTAAATTCCAAATTAAATCATGAGAAACAAAAGCGTGTGGAATAAAATGTTCAACTGCGTAATTTTCAATCGAAAGTTTTTCACCAGTATAAATACAATCTATTGTTTCCAATTCTTTAAAAATTATATCCCAAAATTGATTTCTCTGTTTTTTTAAACTATTTCTAAAAGCAGGCTTAATTAATTTGCCAGAAATATCTGGCACATTAGGATTTTTTACTTGCAAATACAAACAAAGATTCCAATAACAAAAATCTTTAAGTATTCCTGCATTTGAAGTCAAATAAGTTTCCCATTCAGTATTAATTTCTATAAATTCATCGTGTAATGAATACAAACAATTTTCGCTATAAGATTTTGATGCATTATAAATTCTTTTTTCTCTTAATGAATTTGTTTCATTTCCATTCTTTGGAAACCAAGTACTCAAAAACCAATGAGGGACATTTTTATTAAAATGCCAAAGTAGCTTTTCAGTTTTAGAATTAGTGGTGTTTAACAGCTTTTGAAAAACTAATTCTTGCTTTTCATCTATTGAAATATTCTCAACTTCATTTATAACTCTAACTACATCCTGAATTAAATCTTGCTTACCAAAAGAAACTTTAAAATAGTTAACCGTGAACCAAGCATTAGAAATCATTCTTGCAAACAATTCCCTTTTAGGTATTTTTAAACGCCCATTCTCAACCGATTGCAAAATTGACAAGAGCCAGTAATACTTGTAAGTTGCAGAAGTGCTATTGAAACAAGCTGCAAGAAGATTGACTGGTAAGCCATTTGATTTAGGTAGTTGCATTTAATCTTTTTACTTTTTCTTTAATGGTTGTCTCATTCAACTTTTCTTCCAATTGAAATACCATAATTTCAACATACCCTTTTGTAACAATAGAGTTCTTCGGGAACTCTTCTTTAGAAATTAAAACTTTGTAATTCTTCAAAGATTCTTGTAACAGATAAATGTCAAAGTTGGAGAGCTTTATATTTTGCATAGCTTTATATTTTTAATTACCATTTATGACACCATATTTTTACCCACTCC
Organism: Bacteroidia bacterium; assembly: GCA_041690035.1. GTDB lineage: Bacteria > Bacteroidota > Bacteroidia > NS11-12g > UBA955 > CALSPH01. The sequence goes on from JBDNFC010000005.1 coordinate 17,134, forward strand.
CAACTTCACAACCGCATCTTCCTCATTAAAATTCTTTCCTTCCTGCACGAAGTCATACCCCTTTTTTAGCCAAAGTTGTCGGCACTGAAATGAGTCGTGCCCCGAGAATGTATATTTTGTTATTTCTGAAATCACTTTTTTTGATTGTCTGATATGGTCATCTAAAATTTAGGTTTACAAATAAAAGCAAAAGTAGTGATTTATCTTTTTGATTTTTTTTATTATTAACAACCAAAAAAATTAATCCCAATTTAGACAGGATATGTTTTTATGGTTCGTTCAAAAATGGGTTAAGCTAAATCTTTTAAATTCTATTCATTAATTAAACCCGAACTGTGCAATACAGAATCGTTTTTATCTTAAAACTTATTGCGGTGTAAGTATTTCATCCATCTAGTATTTTTCTATACTCTTTTAAAAAATAAAAGTTTCTTAACAACTCCAAGTAAGCAAAATGATGACTACAAAATCGGGGCTAAATCAACATTTGAGAGGGGATTTTTTGGCAATAGCTTTTATGCAAAACCATTAATCGTGAGTTTATGTAACATTGAAATCCTATAAACGAATTACCTTTGAAGGCTATCTATTTAATAAATTATTGAAAAGAAAAATTAAATATTACCAACTAACTTGGCTCAAACATGACTTAGCAGCGGGACTTTCAGTTTTTCTTGTAGCCCTACCACTGTGCTTAGGCATCGCATTAGCTTCTGGTGCGCCTATCTCATCTGGACTTATTTCTGGCATTATTGGGGGTATTTTGGTTTCATTTATTAGTGGTTCACAACTGGGCGTTTCTGGGCCTGCTGCAGGTTTAACAACTTTGGTTGCCGCTTCTATTATTTCTTTAGGCAACTACGAAACATTTTTGTTGGCTGTAATAATTGCAGGCCTTTTTCAGTTAGTTCTTGGACTATTTAAATTAGGCGCTATAGCAAATTATTTTCCGTCATCGGTAATTAAAGGAATGTTAGCAGCAATAGGCATTATTTTAATATCAAAACAAATACCGCTGGCTTTGGGCTATAACCAACCCGACTTTTGGACGAGTGGTTTTCTGCAACTTTTTTCTGCAGACAATTTTTTTGGAAATTTTAAAAGCCTCAATCAACACCTCACTAGAGGCGCAATTATAATCACTTTAATTTCTTTAATTATTCTAATGGTTTTGCAACATCCATTGGCAAAAAGATTAAAAGTAATTCCTGCACCTTTATTGGTTGTTGCAATTGGCATTATTATTAACCTTATATTTACCAATGTAGCTTCAAATTTTTCACTCAAACAAACACAACTGGTAAATATTCCATCCGATGTTTTTACAAACCTTACTTTCCCAGATTTTTCAAAACTATTCTCCACCAAAGAGATTTGGAAAGACGGTTTAATTATTGGGCTCCTTGCCACATTAGAAACTTTACTTTGTGCAGAGGCGGTAGATAAATTAGATATCCGCAACCGCATTACCCCAGTTAATCGTGAACTTATTGCTCAAGGAGTTGGCAATATGGCTTGTGGCATGCTAGGTGGTATTCCTATAACCGCAGTGGTTGTTAGAGGCGCAGCCAATGCAGATGCTGGAGGGCGCACAAAACTTTCTGCAATTACTCATGGGGTTTTTCTTTTGCTTGCCGTGTTGTTTATTCCATTTTTGCTCAATAAAATTCCGTATGCTTCGCTTGCGGCTATTTTACTTGTAACAGGTTTTAACTTAACCAAGCCAAAACTTTATAAGGACGTTTGGAGTTTAGGCAAAAAACAATTTATCCCTTTTGCCATTACCATTATTGTTATTCTTGCCACAGATTTGCTTATTGGTGTAAGCATAGGACTGCTTATTTCCGTTTACTTTATTATTCAAAATAATTTTAAAGCAGAATATAAAATAACCAAAACGCTGCATCAAGGAATAGATACTTATTTTATTAAACTAAATAGCAATATTACCTTTCTTAATAAAGTTAAATTAAAAAAGGCTTTAGAAGAAATTCCTGATTATAGTATGTTAACAATTGATGGCAGCGATTGCAATTTTATAGACTATGATATTTTAGAAATCATAAGTGAATATAGCAACAAAGCACGTAATAGACACATTGAATTGCACCTAAATGGGATTGAAAGAGTCAATATTACTGCAGTGCATTGAAAAAGCCCCTATAATTTGCATCATTTGTAGCACATACAACACACCCATTTATTGAAACACCATAAATCCTAAAAATCTATGCGGAACATAAGTTTCTCGCTAGCTATTGGGACGGATTAGAGATTCTTTTTACAGCTTTATTCCAATCCCCAAATTTATGGTTCTACCTTCGGCTGAAATTAAACCTGGCCCAGGATAACCACCTGCTCTGCGTGTTGCGTATTTAGTGTCGGTTAAATTGTTTATGCTAAACCGAATATTATAGATTTTTAAAAATTTGTATTCCATTGATAAATCATAAACTTGATAACCATCAATTTTGCCGATTGTGCCAGTAGCATTTGGAATTTCAGTATTTGTTGCATCACTAAACACAGCACTTGAAATACGCGTTTGCAAAGTAGTTGTGAAACCTTTTAAGGAATATGTTAAACCTATATTGTGTATTTGACTTGGAGCATATTCCACTTTCTTGTTTTTTAAATTTACTTCATTGATTGCTATGTTTGGCGCTCCTCCAGAAATTGAAGTTGTTCTAAAATCAACATATTCAGCATTGATAAAAGCAAGTGAGGCAAATAAACTTACATTTCCAATCTTTTTATTCATTTTTAATGCCTTAGTAATGTTCAAATCAATATAAGCCTCAACACCTTTGTTTACTGATTTTCCTAAATTAGTTCTGTATTGGTAAGTTCCTTTCGTTGGGTCGTCATCAATAAATTTTCTAATAGTACCAATTCTGTCGTTGTATTGAATATAGAAAGCACTTATATCAAAGTTTATAAAATCTGATAATGAACCCCTATAACCTAAATCTGCATTGAAACCGTTGGCATCTTTTAGATTTTCATCAATTATATCAGTTGTAGCTGGTGGGGTGATGTCTGAAAATAAAACTGGACGATATGCTTGTGAAATATTGGCATACACATTTGAATTTTTGAGCTTATATTCTAAGCCAATTCCTGCTAAAAACAAACTTCTTTTGGTGCTTTTTGGAGTCACATTTATTTCTGTTGGTCCCGTGGTAGATAATATTCCTTTTATGTCTGAAACTATATTTTCATAACGAATGCCGGGGGTTACACTAAACTTGTTGGTTAATTTGAATTGATTTTCAGCAAAAAAAGCAATATTATTTGTTTGAAACGCTAATTCCGTTGGAAATTTTTCAGTCAAGATATTCGTGTTATAATCAAATTCTGTATCGCCTTTCCCTCTTAGCTTTCTTGTAGTATTTGCTTGGTAAATTCTACCGCCAAAAGCTAAATTACTTTTTTGATTGAATAGATTATACGAATAAATGCCTCTTAGTTCCGAGCCTATATTTTTATAAAAATCCCTATCTACTTGTCGGTTATTATAACTTTGCAATGCGGCATTTATGGTGTCTGCAAAATTTGGTGTTGCTATAAATCCAATGCTATTTCTTTCTCCAATTAAGCCAAATACCTTTACATTGATACTCAGATTTTCTTTAATTTTAGTATCAAAATTTATGGCTGCAACATTCCAAGGGGTGCTAAACCAATTGCGTTGGCGAAAAGATTGGCGGTGATTTGCATTAAATTGAGCATCAGTAAGCCCACTAGATTGTTGAACTGCATAATCCATATTGCTGTATTCGGCTGATAGGCTTGTTTTTGCATTAATTTTATATTGCAAAAAGGCATGTGTATTTCTTACTTCATATTGTCCGTTTTGTCTCCATCCATTTCCTTTTCGATAATGATTATAAACAGAATAATTCCATTTTTTTGTATTGCCGCTTATGGCATTATAAGAGCTAAGCATTCCGAAGCTACCCACAGTGTTTTGTGATTGAAAAGTGAAGGGCTTATTAGCGGTTTCTTTTTTCAACACATAGTTTAATAGGCCTCCAAATTGAGAACCAAATTGTAAGGAGGCACCGCCTCTTACTATTTCTATTTTTTCTACAGCTTCCATCGGTGGATTGTAGTAAGCTTCTGGATATCCAAAAACGTCACTTGAAATATCATAACCGTTTTGACGCGTATTAAACTCCCAGCTTCTGTTTGGATTTAATCCCCTAGCCCCCACAGATATTTGTATCCCGGTTCCATCGTTTTCCCAAATAGTAACACCCGGAACACGTGAAAATAGTTGCCGTGCATTATTGGTTGTTAGGTTTGCATTAATACTGGAAAGTCTGATAACTTCATTTTTTTTACCTGAATAAATTTTTACTCCTTCCACATCTTGTAATCTTTCGGGAACTTCCCTTTTCCCTTCTATAATTACTTCCTTTAATACTTGAACTTTGGTTGTATCTTGAGCTTGAAGACTAAAGATGCCTATTATTAAAAAGGCAAATGTTGATATTATTAATTTAAATTTCATTTCATTATCTTTAATTAGACTAATTCTAAATAGTCGGTGCGAAAATAGTATTTTACTTCAAAAGAAAAAATAAAAGATGGTATTTTTTAATGTTATGTTTTTATTAATAAAAACAAATGTGATTTATTATGCATAGATATACAAGCAAAGAAATAAAGATTGGCAGAATTTATAAAACTAAATTCTACCAATCTTTATTATCGATATTTATTTTTACTTTATAAAATTAACGAGAAATTTAAAATGAATAGTTTAAACTAGCTGTCAATAAACGAAATCCTGCAGGCATAATCCCTGATTCTACCCTGTGTAACCTTCCAGCTCTAAAAATTTGGTTTGTTACATTCTTAACATTTACAGATAAACTAACAGGACTTAGATGCTTATTTCTGGAATTTTTAAAATTATATCCTAAACCTAAATCAATCGTGTAAAAGGCAGGTAATTCGCCTAACCCACCTTCGGCAGTTTCTGATATTAGGTTAAAATATTCGCTATATTGTTTTCCCATATAATTATAATTAGCTATTAAGGACAGGTTTTTATATTCATAAAATAAATTTATATTAAAATTAACATTAGGCACATTGGGTAACTGCAAGGCACTTGTTTTTGAATTTCCAAATTTAGTATCTAATCGGGAAAGCTGACCTGCAGAAGGGGAAGATGCCATATTTGCAAAATCTGAATTGGAAATGGGTCGGGTAATTAAGCTATCTTTGGTATTTGCGCCATTTCTAACATAAACATTATAACCTTCTCCACCTTCATTAATTCTGTTGATTAATTCTGCTCTATTTTCTTGGGTTAACAAGGTTTGACTGCTAAAAATAAGTGCGTCATTTAAAACGCCACTTAAAATTTTAGACGCCATCCAAGTGCTGCTTAAACCTATCCTAACCTTGTGCCCTTTGTTATTGTTTATAAATTTGGTTGGCTCTATAAATAAAGCCATTTCTAAGCCTTGCATATTCACTTTTCCTAAAGATTGGAACGCCTCGCGCCTTGCAGGGGAGTAAAAATTGCGAATGGTATTATTAAAATATGCAGCATTGAGGTTTATAAGGCCATTTAAAAAGTCACCCCTTAAACCAACATCAAAACCTAAACTCGTTTCTGGGGCTATGTTAATTTTAGTGTCAGTGGTTATATTAGATGTTTGGACATTTCCACTTTCATCCACTGCAAAGAATCCAAAATCGGCAGTTGGGGGCAAAAAACCGCTGTAAACAGAACCGTAAGCAGATAATTTAGTTTCTTGATTATTTATTAAGTCATAGTTAACAAAGCCTCCAGGCAAAATGGCGGTAAAGTTATTTTTTAAAACGCCTTCATTATTGTTGGTTAAATTTGGGTTAGCGGCTTGGGTCAATAAATTTACATTGGTCATCCTTACATTTTCAACACGCACAACACCAGAAACTGTTAAAGCCTTCCACGTAAATCTGTTTTGCAAATAACCTGCTGTGCTCAATAGTTGGGTTAAATTATCTGTGACTAACCTTCCAGATCTGCTCCACCTTGAAGAGTCTGCATTAACCTGTCTATTGCTAAACCGTTCTGCATGGATGTGAACTCCAGCTTCCATAAAATTTTGGATATTGCCCTTTTCATAAGTGTGCGAAATGCTTTCCCGTATTCCTGCAACTTTAAAATCGCGCAACCTACCGCCTGTGCTTTCTCTTCCATTGGCCAGTCGGCCAACCCTAACCCAAGCATCTTGGCCGTAAGTAGCATTTGGGTTTAAATAGTTAAACCTATCGGAATAAGGGTTGTCATTAATTTGTGTTTTCAAATTATCTGCTCTTATAAGACGTGTATTTTGTCTCCACCATTCAAATTGAAAATTATTAGCGTACATTTTTGAGGTTAATTTTACGCCTTTAATTAATGAAATATCGTGTCCTAAATCAATGGCAATTCTTTTGGTTTTAAATTCGTCTGCGTCAAAAGGGTTTGCTGTTGTTGCAGAATTAAATGTAAATGGAGTTAGGCCAAAATAAGTAGTATTAGCATTTTCTTGATGGTAGTTAACTTTTAAATACGCCCGTGATTTAGGCGTAAAATCATAATACATTTTTGTTGTAAAATTAAACAGCTCCGTATTGTTATTTTCAATAAAGCCATCAAAGTTTTTATACATGGTACTTGCGTCCAAAGAAAATTTACCCCAAGTGCCAGAATAGCCCAATAAGCCCGAGAAAAAATTTTGTTGCCCTCCACTTACTTGTAGGTCTAATTTTGGCGTTTCTGATGGCACTCTTGAAACGTAGTTTACAGCACCAAATATGCTTTGCCCTCCATATAGCAGCAATTCTGGACCTTTTATAATCTCTATTCTGCTAAGCCTTTCTGGAGGCGGATTATAGTAAACTTGTGGGTCTAAATAAGTAGCCGCAGCAATTGGTGAGCCATCTTCTAAAGTTAAAACCCTAGCGCTTCTTCTTGGACTAGATCCTCTAATACCAATATTAAGTCTATTAGAAATGCCCATATCGCCTGCAACAATAACGCCCGGTATCATCCTAAGCATTTCTTCAGTTCCTAATGGGTTATTTCTTTTTAACTCTGCTGCGCTAATAATATTATTTGTACCTAATATTCTGGTGTCATAGGGTGTTTTTAACCCAATTATCTGCACAACTTGCAGCTGCTTTATTTTTATAGAATCATTGGTGTTTTCTTGTGCAAACACCGTGCTATGCAGTATGACAAGCATACTGAGTGAAATTATTTTCTTCATTTTTTTATTATTGTTTTTATCTCCTACTCATAGGCTTTTCGGATTTCGCCCCATTTTTTTAAGTGTTAATTGGTTTCACTTTAAATCCAAAATCTGCATTAGATATTCTGCCGCAATGCAAAATAGCGTCAAGGGGCGAATCGATTTTTTCATCAAATCCATATTTAAGGATTAAATATCAAAACTTCATTATTGACTTTTAGTGCTTTTTGTTTTCGCTGCAAATTCTATTGTGGAATTTGGGACAGTCTGTCTTTGCCAATTAGAAACCATTCTTGAGCAATAGATATTTTTTTAGTTTAATCTATTTGCTTTCAATGGTTTTAATCCCATTTTAGTAGTTCGCCATTTTGGCCGGTTTAAGTTGTTAAAAAAATCACATCAAAAAGATCAAAATACACGAAATACATAAATCGCATTAAGTTTTGGGCTAAAAACAAGTCGCTAAGGCATAATTAGAAATATTACAGCCTAACGCTGCACTTAACCGTTTCGTTCTATTTTATTTATTTTGTTATTTTGTTACTAAAATAGCAGGCATTGATTTTATCAAATCCATAATAAGCCGTTTAACAGCAAGTCAGTAGCAAAAATTTTAAATACTTTAACCAATTTCGGGTGGAGGCACCTGAGGTGGAAACAAATTACTGTAATAATTTAATTCAGAAGGCTTTGTAAATTTATTTTTTCTAGATGGCATAAAGCACAATAAAGATTGAAAACTTTCGCAGTAAAGTGACTTATAAAATGTGGTGAGTTGTTCCCGATGATGTTTTTGTTGTTTATTGATGCCTAAAGCAATAACCACTAAATTGTTTAGCTGTTTATTAAGTTTAGTTTCTTTATGATCCCACCAACACCAATAAAAAATAGAATCGCCTTGTATTAGACTTTCCACTACATCATACATTTGACCATTATATTCAAACTCTTTGGAATGTTTCCATTGCAGATTTGTTTGGGTTTCTTTTTCGGTAAACTTTAGTAAAACCAGCTCATCTTTATCAAGTCCTGCAATCATTTTCCATTTCACTTCCTTTCTCACTTGCTTTTTATGTAATTTAAGAATCACATAAGTACCAACTAATGGGGTAATAAAACAAAATAAAAAAAGCATGCCTGCAAAACTTCTAGTCATATAAACAACACAGCAAAAATAATAATAAAAAAATGATTTAGACCCATAGAAATTGCAAAAGAATGAGAGAAATAATTTAAAAAAATCGGAAAGCTAATTGCAACATTAATATTTATTGAAAAATCAATTGATTAAAACCTTTCCTATAGTTGCAATTAAAATGAATGCTTCGCCTTAATTCAACCGATTTTTTGTTTCAAATTTCTATTGGTTTTTAATGGTCTAAAATAGGCCTTAACCATTAATCATTTTTAAAACAGCATTAATTTTGTCAAGTTGTGCCAGGTCTGTCCCTTCTTGCATGGTAGCTGCCGTTCCACAAGCAACACCCCACTTTAAAATATTTTGTGGAGATTCATTTTCTAAAAGTCCATAAATTATTCCTGCAAGCATGCTGTCACCGGCACCAATAGTACTTTTAACTTCTGCAGAAGGAGGGGTTTGATAATGTATGCCATCTTTAGAAACAATAAGCGCACCCTTAGATCCAAGCGAAACTATTACATAATGTACTTTGCCTGCTTGTACTAAACTTTTTGCAAATTCTTCCTGCTCATGGCGATCTAAAAATTCTTTTCCTGCAAGTTGTGCAAGTTCACGTTGGTTAGGTTTTATTAAGAAAACATTTTCTTTTAGCGTTTCTGTTAACGCCCTACCCGATGTATCCAAAATGATTTTTATTTTTTTTGTTGCCAAACTTCTTATTATTTCTGCATAGAAATTGGCCGAAATATCTTCTGCCAAACTTCCACTTATCACCAACATATCTCCAATCAATAATTGCTTGCTTACTGTTTTAATAATTGTTGTTTTTTCTTTTTCAGTTAGTGTGGAACCAGGCATTCCAAAACGATATTGTAAATTGGTTAAGGTATCTACAACTGAAAGATTTTCTCTTGTCCAAGATTGTATTTTTATAGGCAGAGTTGTGATATCGGAACTCATCAATTCCTGATTTAGAAATTTACCATTGTCTCCTCCCGAAGTAAAAATACAAGTGCTATTGACGTTTAATCGTTTTAATACCCTTGAAATATTTATACCCCCTCCCCCTGCTTGATGTTGTAAGCTATGGCAAATAAGTTTGTTATCTGGCAGCAATCCATCTACCTTTACGCTTTTATCAACAGCAGGATTAAGGGTAAGTGTTACTATATTCATTTTTTTCTTCGTTTAACCCATTTCTCAATTTCCACAGCCCAAAACACAATGCTCGACAAGCCTAGGCAAAGCAATAATTCTTTTATAGTAAGTGCTTTTGTACTAAAAATATCCTGCAAAAATGGAACATAAATTACCGCCATCTGCAATGCAAGTGTAAGCATTACTGCTCCTACCAATTGTTTATTCCCAAAAACGCCTTGTGTAAAAAGTGATTTCCAGTCGCTGCGGATAGCCATTGCATGTCCCATTTGTGATATACTTAAAACTGTAAATACCATTGTCATCCATTTATCATTGCCTAGGTGTATAGCCCATCCTTGAGTTGCAACACATATACCACCCATAAGCAATCCCACCCAAAGAATATGAATTCCTATTCCGCCACCAAAAATACTCTCATCTGTTTTGCGTGGCGGTCGTTGCAAAATATCCTCTTCGGCTTCTTCAGCTGCAAAGGCAAGTCCGGGCAATCCATCTGTAACCAAATTTATCCAAAGAATATGAATGGGTAAAAGCGGCATTGGCAAACCAATTAGGGGAGCAAGAAAAATAGTTAATACCTCACCGCTATTGCTTGTCATCGTGTATTTTATAAATTTGCGTATGTTGTCAAATATCCTACGACCTTCTCGCACTGCTTTTATAATGGTGGCAAAATTATCATCCAACAAAATCATGTGGGCTGCCTCTTTTGAAACATCGGTGCCTGTAATACCCATTGCTATACCAATGTTGGCTCGTTTTAATGCAGGAGCATCATTTACTCCATCGCCAGTCATCGCCACAAAATGATTTTTCTTTTGCAATGCTTTTACAATATTCAGTTTTTGTTCGGGTGACACACGGGCATATACTTTTATAAACTCAATTTCTTTTTCAAATTCCGCGTCCGTAAAATTTGCAAGCTCTGTTCCTGTAATTACTTTGTCTGTATCAAGGTGTAAAATTCCTGTTTCTATAGCAATTGCTTTTGCGGTAATGGGGTGGTCGCCTGTTATCATTATTGGAGTTATTCCTGCTGTATGGCAATCAGCAATGGCTTGTACAGCTTCCACTCTAGGCGGGTCAATCATTGCAGCTAAGCCAATAAAGTTCAAATTCGTTTCAATGGTTTCAATCGAAATAGTTTCGGGCAAAGCATCAACGAGTTTCACGGCATAAGCCAAAACCCTTTTCCCTTTTTCAGCAAATTTTGCTGT
>JBDNFC010000006.1:0-8556 GCA_041690035.1 Bacteroidia bacterium
AATATAACCCGCTGCTGCTGTAAAAACAGTTGGCAAAATTACATAAACGATAAAGTTTAGATATGAAATATCTATTGTAAAATACTTAAAAATAATTGTTTGCAATACCCAAATAAACAACAAGTTTATTGGTCTAAACAAGTGCATTACCTTATTTAATTTATTCATTATCGTTTCGGGAACTTCATTTTATAATTTACATCAACAATACCTTTGCTTATATTATCTAATCTTTTTTTCAAAAATTGACGTTTTAATGGGTTTATTCTATCTGTAAACAAAACCCCTTCTAGGTGATCATATTCGTGTTGAATAATGCGCGCAATCATTCCATCAAATGTTTCACTATATGAATTAAAATTTTCATCAAAATAGCTAATTTTAATTTTGGCATTTCGCGACACATTTTCTCTTATATTAGGAATGCTTAGGCAGCCTTCTTCAAAAGGCCAAGGTGTATCCCACTCTTTTTCTATTGTGGGGTTGATGAATATTTTTTTGAAATTTTTAGGCTTCACATTTTCTAAACTAGAACTGTCTACTAAAAATATTCGAATATTGAGCCCTAATTGTGGGGCTGCAATTCCTATTCCATTGCTTGCTTGCATGGTGTCAGACAAATTGGTAATTATATCTGACAAATTGGGGTAATTTTTATCTATTTCTAGCGATTTTGCCCTCAAAGCAGGGCTGCCGTATGCAAGTATTGGTAAAATCATTTTATTTTTTCTAAATAAGACTGCAAAATTAATGATGCGCTTATACTATCCAAATTTCCTTTAGCTTTTCTTTTTTGATAAGGCATTCCGCTATCTATCATGCTTTGACGTGCCATTCTAGAGGTTAATCTTTCATCCATTGTATCAATGGTGATGGTTTGAAACGTGTTTTTTAATACTATTATAAATTGCAATACATCTTGGGTTATATGCGTTTCTTGACCATTTAGTCTTAATGGCATTCCAACTACTATAGCTTCCACAGGCTCTTTTTTTACATAATCTTGTAACCAGTCTATCACATCTAAACATTTTATTACTACTAATGGTTTTGCGATAATCTGTAACGGGTCTGTAACAGCAATACCAACTCTTTTTAAACCATAATCTATTGCCAATATTCTGCTCATAACATTTTAGATTTGGGTAAAATAATTCTAAAAGTAGTTCCCATATTTAATTGTGATTCTTTTACAAAAATACGACCAGAATGATACTCTTCTATAATTCTTTTTACAAGAGATAAACCCAATCCCCAACCTCTTTTTTTGGTAGTATAGCCTGGTTTAAAAATCGTTTTAAACTTAGAACTTAAAATCCCCTTGCCTTGATCTTTGATATCAATGCATATGTGTTGTTTAATTTTGGTGAGTTTTATATTTATCTTTCCCTTTGAATGCGGGGTGGCATCTATTGCGTTTTTTACCAAATTTTCTATTACCCAACTAAATAGCGGCATATTGACATTAATCATTTCCTCATCAACTAAAAATAAAATTTGAAAATTTATTTGGGGCGAAACCCTACTTTTTAAATAATCAATACTTAGTTGCAAGGCTTCATTAATTCCTTGAGGTTTTAAGATAGGTTCACTGCCAATTTTTGAAAACCTTTCTGTAATAATATGCAAGCGATCCATGTCTTTTTTCATTTCAGAAAAGGCAAGCTCATTTGCATTCGATTTATCTTCCTCCATCAGTGTTATCCATGCCAAAAGCGAACTCATGGGAGTGCCTAATTGATGAGCCGTTTCTTTTGCAAGCCCTACCCAAACTTTGTTTTGCTCACTTTTTCTGGCATAGGAAAAAGCAAAATAAGCAATTAATAAAAATATGCCTACAATTGCCAATTGATAAATGGGATAATATTTCAATTTCTGCAATAGTACGCTGTCATCGTAATATACCTTTTGAATTTCTCCATCTCCCAAATTTATAACTATAGGATCATGGCCTTTTGCTTTCATCGAAGCTAGTTTTTTTTGAATTTTTTCGGGATTGCAAAGCACAGAACTGTCTAAATTTCTGGCTTCTATGCTCCCATCTTGGCGCACTAAAATAACAGGTATTGTGGTATTATCTGTTATTATTTTTGCATAGAAACCTACATCTTCTGCACTCACATCTGGATCTATAATTGCTGTGGTAGCTTGAGCCCAAATTTCTACTTTTTTTACTTCTTCTGTTTTTAATTGATTGGCAAGTTTGGTAGTATATAATATGCTAATTGCCCCTATAGCAAGTGCAGCCAAAATAAGTGATAACTTAATGTAATGTTTTAACTGATAGGTATATTTTAGCCAATTAAACAAATTAGTTGTATTATAAAGTGGCTGTGGCAAGAAAATCTTCGCTCCATTTAGCTGGGTTTTTGCTCCATTTAATAAAGTTGTCTAAATAATCTTGTGATAAATAATTATTTTCTATTGCTATTTTTGACAAAATATCTAAATTGGTAAGAGAAATACAGATACAATTAGCATTTTTAAAGGCAAGTTCTGCGCTGGGCAAACTATAAGTAAAAATGCTTAATACTGCCAAAACCTCTGCTGTTTCGCGAACGGCATCTACTGCCCTTAGACTGCTAAGCCCTGTGGATATTAAATCTTCTATGAGGACGACTTTTTTTCCGGCTTCTAAAAAACCTTCAATTTGATTTTTCATCCCATGATTTTTTGGTTCTGGACGCACATAGCAATATGGCAAGTTTAATCCAGCCGCCACAAGCGCACCTTGGGCAATACCTGCTGTGGCTACTCCTGCTATCACCTCAGTTTCAGGAAATTTCTGCTTTATCTCTTTAATATAAGCAATCGTAATCAAGGTTCTAAGGTCTGGAAATGAGAGTGTTTTTCTATTATCACAATAAATGGGTGACCTCAATCCACTAGTCCAAGTAAAGGGATTAACAAAATTAAGTTTTACCGCCCCAATGTCTAAAAGTTTTTTTGCAATTTCTAAAGATGTATTCATATTTTTGACAACACTTCGCAAATGTATAAAATATTTATTAATGATAGTGTATTAATTATTGCAGACACCCAAAATGTGGATAATATTGAAATGTCAAATAGCGTAATACAAGATCAAGTAGCTACATTATTTAGGACTATTTTATCTGAAATTAATCCTAGTGGTTCAAACACTTATTATTTATTTTCAGATAACCCAAAAAATACAATGATGGAATTGCAGCAAACTTTCAAATTTATAAGGGCAGCAGGCGGGTTGGTGGTAAACAAAAATAATCAATATTTAGCCATAAAAAGAAATAAAAAATGGGATTTTCCGAAAGGAAAATTAGATAAAGGAGAACGGATGCGCACAGCTGCAAAAAGAGAAGTAATGGAAGAAACTGGGATTAAGCAGTTAAACGTATTAGAAAAAGCAATTACTACCTATCATGCTTATATTATCAAGAAAAATATTTATCTAAAAAAAACAAATTGGTATCACATGGTATCTTTTTATGATGGCCCTCTTTTGCCTCAAGAAGATGAAGGCATTACCAAAGTAAGGTGGGTGGATATTGAATTTTTGAATGCTAAAAAAATTAAAACCTTTCAATCTATAAAAGAAATTATTTCGTTTTTAAATACGACTGCATAAGTCTACATATTAAGCAATTCTAATTAAGGTTTAGAATGCCATGTCCAATATAATTATCTAAGAACTTAAATATTGGTCGAATGCATGTTTACTTATAAATTTTTTCAAAGCTATCTTTACCCCACCAATTGTAGGACTGCTAATATTTAAAATTTCTAGATTTTAGGCAGTTAAAAAGATTGGAGAGCATTAGACTGATGTCATTAAAAACATTTACTACTCCATTAAATACAAGAAAACTTAAGCTGAGTATTCCTGCAATTAAATTAAATCTATTTAGTTATTCAACAAAGTAAGTGAAACATTTTAAACCCAAAGTACCAAAGTTATTTTGAGCAGAATTGTCAATTTTCTTATGAATTTGATGCTGGTAAAAAAAGACCCAACGCATAGCAACTGTTGATGAAATTTCAAATTCCTTGCCAACTTCAAATTTGGCAACAAATCCAAGTTTACTCAAATCATCGTCTGCAAAAGTATATTGATTTGTGCTGATATCTGCCAATGGATTGGTTAATTCTATCTTATTAATTTTTCTAGCAACATAATCAATCCCAGCTCCAAAATTTACCACAAATTTCGGTGGTGCAATTTTACCAAGAATGGTATGCGAAACCATAAAATTAAACCCATCTGTTTTTTCAATTTGCCTTCCCTTTTGAACGGTATTATTAATTACAGGTATTTTCATTCGATCAAACCTGACTCTATTTACATTTTGCCAATATGAAAGCTGATAATCCCACTGTCTTAATGGCCTGTTTCTTATATAATGAAATTGAAAAGCATTGGTATAACCCAATTGTCTAATACTTGTTGGGTGGTTTTTTTTGAAAGAAGAATTAAAAATAGGAGTGCCTAATTGATAAGAAAATCCATAAGCGCTATTGGCTAAAAAAATGTCCTTTTTTGAGGCATTTGCATCAACGCAAGACAATAATAGAAAGAGGTAAACTAATTTTTTTATCATTTTTTAGTTTATTAGTACTTGACCATTGAGGTAAAACTCTTTTCCATTTTCAATATAGGGGCTTTTCAATCTTAATATCCAATAGTACGCCCCATTTTGAACATCTTTTCCGTTCCATCCGACAGCTGGATTGCTGGTTTCAAACAATTTCTCCCCCCATCTATTATAAATGGTAAATAAATAATCTTTTTCTAAACATCCGTCCAAAACAGGTTTAAATAAGTCATTTAATCCGTCATTGTTGGGCGTAAATACATTTGGCACATGTACTTTACACAAACAGTTTTTGGTTTGTAGTTTAAACGTGTCTATTGAAGTTCCGCATTCATTGCTCCCTTTTAGCCAATAAACCCCATTGACACTTACTGTTTTTAACGCATTTTTACTGGCATCATTCCATAAATAATTTGGATTGCCAAAAGCCTTTAGGTTTGATAAGACTATCGAATCATTGCTACAGATAATAGTGTCTTCCAATAATTGAACTTTAGGTGTTTGTATAAATTGAATTTGAATGTCATCTATCCTTTTACAATTGTTTTTACTTATTGCTAACCAATATGCTTGGCTCAATTTCGCCACTAACTGGGTATTACTAGAAGCGTCATTCCACAAATAAGTGTAAATATTTGGATTTAAAACGGGGCTTGGTGAAATATTAAAGGCAGAATCATTGCAGATTAGCGTATCATTGCCCAGCGTGAAATAAGGTACATCTTCTATAATTATTTCAATTGAATCAAATTGAACACATATATTCTCTTTAATGCTCAACCAATACTTTCCTGAGGTTTTTGGTGTAATTTTTTGAGTAGTTTCACCCGTATTCCAAGTGATATTTCCCAATAAGTTACTTTGTAATAATACGCTATCCTTGCTACAGTATTGGCTATCACCCATAATTTGCAAGCTATTTTTTGGCAAATAGGATTGAACATTTTTATTCAAATTTTTAGTGCACTTCCCATTTTTAATGGCCAATGATATATTGCCTGCCATTGTTACCATCAAGCTATCTGCATTGACAGAATTATTCCATAAATAAGAATTGTTTATTTGAGTCGGATTAGGCTTTAACCATAAAGCATTTGAGTTACAAATAATCGAATCTCCTATAATAGAATTGGTTGTTATACTATCAAAATGAACGTAAAAACTATCTCTTAAAGTGCAACTAGTGACAACCTCCAACCAAAATAAACCTTTACTTTTCATTGTATTGTAAGATGTAGTTTTTCCATCACTCCACAAATAACTATTTCCAGAAACACTTGGATTTAAAACTATTGAGTCGGTGTTACAAATAGTGGTATCCGTAAATTTAAAAAAGCCGTCTATTATATTGCTTTTCTTAATCAATACACTATCTATGGCTGTACAGCCAGAATTTGGATTTGTAGCAGTACGGTACATCCAAAATGGAGAACTTTCTACTTTAATCTTAACTAACCCATCATTATTTTCAATAATTTTATTAGCTGGAAACCAAGAATAATTTAGATCACTTAAATTGTATTTACCTGCCAATACGGTATCTCCAATGCATCCCACAAGGGTATCATCAGCCATGTCCGCATAGGGAGGAGAGCTTACTCCAATGTAAAAAGTTTCTTCAAAACTGCCACAAATATCAGATACTTTTAAATTGTAGAAAGTAGCACCAGCTTTGTTAAAAGTTATAAAAGGTGGTGTAACGCCCTTATAAGTGGTGATACTCATATTGGGGCCAAATGTCCATTCGTAGGTTGCTGGGCCAAAAGGTTTGGTTAAATTTTTGATTTTTAATGTATCATTCATACAATAAATTTGCTTATCGGATTGGGCCACTGGCCATGTTTTACAGCAAGTGCTATCTACTTTGATAAAGATAGTGTCTGAACTTATTTTTCCAGCAATATTGCGCGCCACGGCCCAAATTTTTGTGCTTTCAAGCGTTCCTATTTTTGGGTCATGAAAAATATATTTACCGTTAAAGTATTTTCTCGGGTACCAATCTACCAAAATATTTCCTTTTTCACATATTATGTGCTCTATTCCTAAATTAACACTATCACCATAACAAATTGTTGGAACTTTAAGCAGTTTTATTTTAAAGCTATCTGGAATGTTTATTGTTTTTATAATGGTATCGAAACAGGCTCTTCTACCATCACTACCTGCTATCAGCTTTACTTGATAATTTCCAGGATTTTTATATTTGTAAGTAAAACTAGATTTGCCAATCACGCTATCCCCATTTCCTAAATACCATTTAAAATAAGCCACATTTTGAGCATTAGAGTCAATGCTTGTGCTGCTGAAAAATTGATTTTCAGTGTAACAAACCGGATTGATATGAAAATTTGCTTTCAATCGACATTTAGAAAAATCTGGATCTTTAACACATATTCTTTGCATATTCAAAATCCACGCTGCACCCCTATTTGTGCCCCCTTCATTGTCAAAACGAGAACCTACCAGTAAATCTGGCTCACCATCTTTATTATAATCGCCAATTCGCACTGCATCAACACCAAAATTATTTCCAATATTTAAAGACCCTATAAAATTTCCAGATGTAGCACTTATTTTTTGATATTCGCGCACACTCCCATCTCTATTCATAAACATTAGATAAACAGCCCCTTTATCAGTTCCACCATCATCTTTATAAATAGAGGAGGCGGCAATATCTTGTATCCCATCCCCATCCCAATCGCCAATATTTTTAATAGCGTACCCTAGAATATCTGTTGTAGTAAGATCTGTTGGACCTCCATTAACACCTTTGGATATTTTAGTATAAGTCTTAACCGTCCCATTGGCATTCATAAAAAGCACATAGAGTGCCCCTGCGTTCGTGGCTCCATCATCGTCTAAATGCGCAGAAACAATAATATCAACCACGGTATCTTGGTCTAAATACCCCATTGTGGCAGTATGACCAAATTGGTCATTATTATCTAAAGTAGTTGTAAATCCAGCTGTTAAACTAGAAATTTTTGTTGATTTGATAACCTTTTTACTTGAATCTAAATTTAATAAAAAAGTAGCTCCTCTTTGAAACCCTCCAGCATCATCGTGATAAGCCCCTACACATAAATCCATGTAACCATTATTGTCAATATCGCCCATTGTATCTAGCTTAAAAAAATTAGAGGCTCCCACCAGTGGTCCGCTAAAAGAACCCGAAGTTAAACTAATTTTATGCTGACTTTTTACCGTCCCATTGCTCTTCATCATCAACAGCCAAATTTCCCCTTTATTAGTTCCGCCATCGGGTCCTGCTGAGCCAAAAACTAAATCATTTATCCCATCTTTATCAAAATCTCCTAAACACCTCATACCTGCACCAAAAAAATAGGAAGTCTGAGAAGTATTTGAAAACCCACCAAGCCCAGGTGCTATTTCTTGATATTTTTTTACACTACCCAATGAGTCCATAAATACAATAAATATTGACCCTTGGTATAAATAGCCTCCCACTGTTTTATAACTTGCGGAAATAGCAAAGTCTATGACACCATTGGAATCCATATCACCCATATCAACACATTGAAACCCAAATGAACTGTTATTTGTAAGTACACCTGTAAAACCAGTCGTATTACTGGCAATTTTATGATGACTTTTTACGGAATAAGTACAGGTTTTATAGGGTATAATTTTATACTTTCCTGTGTCTGAAACCGCTCCAATACAGAGTGAATCTCTCATTGAAATTAACCAAACCTTATCTATTGCTTTGCTTGAATCTGGCAAATAAGGTTGTTGAAATGGGCTATTCAATACATTTTTTATTTCAAAAGTATCCTTACCATTGGTATACTTTACTTGAAAAGGTGGCGTCCCTTTAAAATTTAAATTAAAGTAAGACAAATCCCCCTTATAAACATTCTTGTTGGCAACAAGTTTAACGCTTGGAATAGCAACTTGAATAAAAGCAACTTTTGAAATGGTATCGCATTCAAAGGAATCACAAGCTATCAATCCAATAGTG
>JBDNFC010000007.1:0-6015 GCA_041690035.1 Bacteroidia bacterium
GCTGGATTAAACTTAGGGGGAATTTTAAAATTAACTGAAAGTTTTAGAATAGGATTATCTTATGCGTCTGCTGTTAGATTAGCAGTAACAGACCGATATACCCGAAGTATAGTGGCAAATTTTGATAGGCCGGTAGGAAATCCGCCACGCAGGGTTATCACAGCTACTACGCCAGACTATAATTTTGATAATATTCAAGATACATTAGTATATAAATACAAATTTGGCACCCCTTCACGAACCAATATTAGTTTAGCTTATATTATTAAAAAAAGCGGTTTTATATCTTTTGATGCGGAATATTTTAAACCCACAGGGTCAAAGTTTTTTCCCGTATCAGATAATTATATTTTTTCTGATGAAAATAATGCGTTGCGAACAGAATTAAAAGCAGTGTGGAATCTGCGATTTGGTGGAGAATTTGTTTTGGGAAAATACAGGTTGCGCGCAGGTTACGCTTATTATCCTTCGTATCAAAAAAGTTTGGCGCCTGCAGAGCTAAATAATTTTAACAGGCAGTTTTATACTTTAGGTTTTGGGTATAACGAAAAAAATTACACTTTTTCTGCAGCTATGGTTATTAATAGGATGAATGAAGTTTTTATTCCATATCAATTAAGGATGAGTAATAATTTTCATCAATCAAGAATTAAAAATAGTGGGTTTAACTTGCAATTTGGTGCTACTTTAAATATTAATTAAGGTTGAAGTTTGAAAGTTTAAAAAATGTATTGTCAAAGTATGTGGTAGAAGGCAGCTTAGAAACCATTGCCCAATGCATTGCAGACAATAAGGTTTTTTTAAAAATTTGTAAACCACGCAGCACCAAATTAGGCGATTATCGCAGCCCTCAATTTAATGGGCGTCATACCATTACTGTAAATAACGATTTGAATAAAAATGCTTTTACTGTTACCTTACTGCACGAGTTAGCGCATCTTATTTGCTATAATTTATACAAAAATAAGGTTAGGCCACATGGAGCAGAATGGAAAAATTGTTTTATCAATCTTGCCAGCCCACTTTTGCAAAACAATGTTTTTCAAAAAGAGGTAGAAGCTGCTTTAAAAAAATATTTTAAAAATCCTGGCGCATCCTCTTGTGCAGATCCTGAACTGTATAAAATTTTGCAAATGCAGGATGGGGAAACAGCTATTTTTGTTGAAATGTTGCCTTTGCATAGTGTTTTTGAGCTTGATAATGGCAGAATTTTTAAAAAAGGGGAGAAACGCAGAACAAGGTATTACTGCGTATGTCAGCACACAAACAAAGCATATTTAGTTAGCGGTGTGGCTAAAGTAAAAAAAACGGTTGCCTAATTTTAAACATAAATAACTACCTTTGCAAATATGCAATTTAGGTGGAATGAAAAACAAAAAGCTGACTCAAAAATAGTTGAGCAACTTATTGTGTCCCTAAATATTCCTAAATATTTAGCTGAAATTTTAGCACAACGTGGTATTGAGACCTATGCCCAAGCAGAAAATTATTTTAATCCGCAATTAGAACACCTCCATGATCCATTTTTGATGAAAGATATGGATAAGGCCATTTCTCACATAGAAATGACATTGCTAAACGATGATCACATTATGGTGTATGGCGATTATGATGTGGATGGAACAACCTCTGTAGCTGTGGTTTATTCTTTTCTCACTGGTTTTTCTAATAAAGTAAGTTACTATATACCAGATAGGTATAAGGAGGGTTATGGAATATCTAAGCAAGGCATTGATCATGCAATTGCAAACCAAATTAAACTAATTATTGCGCTTGACTGCGGTATTCGTTCACTAGAGTTGATTCAGTATGCAAAAGATAATGGAGTAGAATTTATAATATGCGATCACCACTTGCCAGGCAATTCTTTGCCAAATGCCATTGCGGTGCTAGACCCAAAAAGACCTGATTGTGATTATCCATTTAAAGAATTGAGCGGGTGTGGCATTGGTTTTAAACTAATACATGCCTTTAATTCTAAAAATAATAGGGGGGTAGAATCGCTTTACAAATACTTAGATTTGGTAGTGGTTAGTATTGCCAGCGATATTGTAGATATTACTGGAGAAAATAGAATTTTAGCTTATTTTGGATTGCAAAAAATTAATAAAAATCCATCTATTGGCATACAAGCATTAATGCAAACTTATAAACATAAAGAAAATTTTACCATTTCTGACATAGTTTTTGGACTAGGGCCAAAGATAAATGCGGCAGGTAGAATTGCAGATGCCAATGCTGCGGTAAAATTATTGATAGAAACAGATTTTCATGAAGCGGTAAGTTTTGCAAAAGTACTTATTGAGCGCAATACAGAAAGGCAAGGTTTAGACAGTGATATCACACAAGAGGCTCTGCATCAATTAGAAACCGATCCGGCATTTGATGCCCAAAAAAGTACTGTAATTGTCGGGAAAGAGTGGCATAAAGGTGTTATTGGTATTGTGGCTTCACGTTTAATAGAGCATTATTACAAACCCACCATAGTGCTCACAGAAAATGACGGCATTATGTCTGGCTCGGCAAGGTCTATAAAAGAGTTTAATATTTACAATGCCATAGAGCAATGCAGTGAGTATCTTACCCAATTTGGCGGACACATGTATGCAGCAGGTTTATCAATGAAATCAGAAGATTTTATTCCTTTTAAAGAAAAATTTGAAAAAATTGTGGCTTCAACACTTTCTGATGAATATGCAATACCAGAAATTGCCTATGATGCAGCTATAGATCCTTCAGAAATTGATGATAAAATGGTGCGTTTATTAAACCGCATGGAGCCTTTTGGACCAAGCAACATGAAGCCTATTTTTAGGGCGAATCAGATAAAAGACATAGGCTATGCAAAGGTGCTAAAAGAAAAACACCTTAAAATAGGCATTAGAAGTGGTAGAAACAGAATAGATGGCATTGGTTTTGGACTTGCTTATGGATATAACTTAGTTACAAATGGCAAACCTTTTGATGCTTGTTTTACTGTAGAAGAAAATGATTTTAATGGAACTAAAACTATACAGTTAAATATTAAAGATATACAATAAATGCTCACACTAAAAGCAGATAATCTAATAAAGCAATATAAGCAAAAAAAAGTTGTTAATGAAATGTCGCTTAGGGTTTCGCAGGGTGAAATTGTGGGATTACTAGGGCCAAATGGCGCAGGCAAAACCACCACTTTTTATATGGTAGTGGGATTGGTAAAACCAGATGAGGGCACGGTGTTTTTAGGAGAAGAAAATATTACAGCATTGCCAATGTATAAGCGTGCACAAAAAGGTATTGGCTATCTGCCGCAAGAAGCTAGTGTTTTTAGAGATTTAAGTGTAGAGGACAATATAAAAGCAATCTTAGAAATGACCAATTTGACTAAGGTTGAGCAAAAGAATAAGCAGGAAGAATTATTAGAAGAATTTGGACTGAATAGGGTAAGAAAAAATTTAGGAAAAGTGCTTAGTGGCGGAGAACGCAGGCGTACAGAAATTGCCCGAGCATTGGCAACAGATCCTAAGTTTATTTTGTTAGATGAGCCATTTGCGGGTGTAGATCCTATAGCAGTAGAAGACATTCAAAGCATTATTAGCAAACTTAGAGATAAAAATATTGGTATTCTTATTACAGATCACAATGTGCAAGAAACCTTGAGTATAACAGACCGTGCATACTTGCTTTTTGAAGGCAAATTATTAAAGGCTGGCACAGCAGAAGAGTTGGCAAATGATGAAATGGTGC
Organism: Bacteroidia bacterium; assembly: GCA_041690035.1. Lineage (GTDB taxonomy): Bacteria > Bacteroidota > Bacteroidia > NS11-12g > UBA955 > CALSPH01. The sequence continues at coordinate 3,730 of JBDNFC010000007.1, forward strand.
GCAATGTGTATTTGGGAAAAAACTTTGTGTTAAGAGAGAAAAAAAAGTACTAATTGTCAAACATGTTTTTCTTGATAATTTAGACAGTTATAATTCTATAACAGGTATTATTAAAATAGTCATCTTCTTCGCGCTAACATAATTTTAATTTTTTAGCACAATTACTTATTTTATTATTAATTGACACAATTATACTGTTAGGATAATTAACTATTTAACCAATAGCTCAATTTAATTGTTAGCGCACGGTTGCGTATATTAAGATACGGAAAATTAGGATTTCCAAAAAGCAGGGTTTGATTTGGGGTGTAATTATCGCTAAATACAATAAACAAATCACTCATAGGGGCAAAACGATATTGCAATCTGGCGTTGATGTTCATATTTTCTGATTGCGTATTGTACTGTACAAAAATGGTAGTAAAGAATGTTTTAGAGAAAGCCCATTCTATTTTGGGGCCAATTAGATTTAGTACGGTTGTTTTATATGGTGTTGGCATTTGTATCTCGTCTCTTCGTATATCTAAAGAAACAATGCCATGAGGCTGAAACCGATAACTTAAAGCGCCATTGACCGTAAATTTATTACCTATATAAAAAGAGCCAGCTCTGGCACCTGCTTCAAATGAAAATTTTCTTCTATTGTTGCTGGTAAAATAGATTGAAAAATCTTGGTAATGGTACCTTCCAGCAGCCAATGTGCTGTCTTTGCCAGAAATATCAATAGGAAAGTATAAAAGTGTGTTATAAAGTGAATAAGAAAAAGTTAAGGTTGCAGAATTTTGAAAAAAGATATTGCTATAAAACTGGTTAATCATATCATTAATCTGATAGCTACTATCTGCATAGGTGCTGTTATAAATGCCCAGTTCTGCCCTATTGATTAATGACGATTTGGGGTAAAATTTGCGTTTTATTTCTGGTTCAATTCTCCAATAACTTTGCCTGTAAGTGATTTTGTTTTTTCCATCAAAAACAAATAGACGAGGTGTGAAACCCACCTCTGCATTAAAATCTTTGGACACATATTCATGGTTCCACATTGCAAACCATTTTTGGGTATTATACATTAACCATGATGCATGCGCGGCCTTTCTTTTTTTGAATAAAAAATTATCTAAAGTTTGATGATAAAATAGTTTTCCACGCCATATATTACTCTTGCTAATTAAATTATAATCTAGGCCAATTAACGTGTTGTTTTTTTGCGCGATGCTATGATGTGAGGCAGAAAATTTGTTTACTATGATAGCTGCAATATTGCTGCTTTTAAAAACATTTCTTTGCACAGCTGCCACTGCATAGTTTTGGTTGCCGATATTATATTTGCTATTATTTGCTGTGGCTACGCTCATGGCTCCAACCCTCCAATTCTTATTTAGTTTTCCACTCAATCTTACTCCCCCTATGATGGGTACAATATTGCCGTTTACCAAGCCGATATTTCTCGAAAAAAATGGCCTAATCTGCCTAAAACCAAAGCTTGCAAATAAATCACTGTTTTCAATAAAAAACTGCCTGCGTTCTGGAAAAAATAAGCTAAACCGGCTTAAGTTAATTTGCTGCACATCTACATCTACTTGAGAGAAATCTGGATTTGTAGTAATGTCTAGGTTTAGGCTAGAGGTAAGCACCAATTTTGCATCAAAACCAATATTGGGGATATGGTTGACGGCATTATTTTTTACATAATCCTTGCTTAAACTGTGCGCTACATATGGAATAAACGCAGCATTTAAACCTTGTTTTTTTGGCATATTATCAAAAAAAAGTTTCCCCATGTGCGACAGTACAGCAATATTTAGCTGCCTTGGTATCGGGTACCAAGTGCTGTTTTCATTAATTTTTAAATTGTTTCTTGCAAAGTTAATGCGCCAATAAGGTACATTTTCATTAAATCGTATGCTTTTTAAAGGTATTTGAAACTCTGCAGTCCAACAAGAGTCTGTTTGATTGGTTTCGCAAAACCATTTATTATCCCATGCAGTAGTTACACCACCGTTTCCGCCTATTTCTATCAGCCCCTCTCTCTGTGCCCCAAAAGGATTTGCCCCAAAGCTAAATCCATTGTTGAAATCATTGAACGGTTCAATACTCACTACAAATGCATCACTGCGGGGATAGCTCCAATCTCTTTTTAAAGATTGAATAATGTAAGGCTTTTTTATTGTGTCAAAACAACGTGCAAAAACATAAAGATTATTATTGTCATAGCATATTTTTACACTTGTTTTACTCTGGGCAAAACTGGTATCGTAAGGAAAATTTTGATAAAAATTATCGGCA
>JBDNFC010000008.1:0-14720 GCA_041690035.1 Bacteroidia bacterium
CCTCGCAATGACGAATTCTTTGGTGTCATTGCGCACTCCATCATTGATATTTCCATAACCATTATTGCGCTTTCCATAGCCGTCACCGCCCCTCTCCATGGCCGTCATTGCGAGGCACGAAGCAATCCCATCGAAGCAACCTCATCGAAGCACCTTCATCAAAGCAATAAATTTTTATTAAAAACCTCATGCAAACCCTTTCCAAAATCACACGCTGGGCTAGTTTACAACTAATGCCTGTTATATTCCCTTTCTGGTATCTGACCTAGCCAAACCCGAAATAGTTCCCACTCCGCCAAAATAATCCCCTTAAAAACATATGTTTTTAACCAATATATAAAGCTTATAAATGCCCTTTAACCAAAACAAACACCATTAAATGCCTTTAGGGTCTCGCTTAAGGCGAAGACGCTTTAGTGGAAACAAAACACTATGGCTGTTTGGTGGCGGAACACCAAACAGGGGAGAAGAGGTAAACTTTCCACTGGATTATGTTGCCCCGACTGTTGTATTAATGATTTCAAAGTCATAAATATTCAATTTTAGTTGGCAAATTAGCCACTCCATCTGTTTCTAATAATGATTTCCATTCCATATTGATTTATTCAAAGTATTTATTTCCTGTATTACTATAATATCCCAAAAGTTGATAATCGTCATAAACGCTAATCAAATTGAATTTAGAAAAAGACAATTCACTATATTTTACGGGAATTACAATCTTCCCCTTATTGTTAACTAATCCCTGCCTATTTTTAGCGTTGACTACAACACCAAATTCTTGTCCCCAATAATTTACATGATAATATCCATCAACCTTGCATAATTCTTCCAGATTAAAACTATAGATTAATGTACTTGAATTCTGAAGTCTAACTAGACCATATCTAAAATTAGTATTATCTTTATATTCCATATCCAATGGTACTAACTGGGTTTGTGTAAATGGAAAAAGCAACTCTCCCTTTTCATTAATAATGCCGTCTTTAAATCCTTCTGTAGCTTCCTTGGCGCGAACTATGATTGATTGCACACCTTTATAAAACAGGAGGTTTTTATTAATGTACGTTAAATTATACATAGACTTTAAGGGAATTGAAAAACTAAGACAGCTTATCTGATTCTCGGCAGATTTTTCCACTTTTGTATTTGATGATGCCCGAAGAAAAAACAAATCCCCAAATTTAAATATCAAATCATTTTTTTTATCATAAACAGCTTTTTTTAAGTCATCATTTATCACAAAAAACTCTCCATTTAACTTTTCGGCAATTAAACAGGTGGTTAAATGAATATATTTTTCTAAATATTCATCGTAGTCCGTCTCAGTATAAATTGGATTATATATTAAAGCACTTACTGAATCCGTTTTTTGCTCATAGGTATGAATCACAATCTGCATTGATAAATTTTGCTTTTGGTTAGGTGAAATCATAATCCAACTTTCTTCCACAATTAAGTTTTTCTCACCTAATAATCGATTTGAGAAATGTTTTATTTGATAGTCTCTGTACTTTTCAGAACTATCAATATTGCCCTTAGCGTCTGAAATAATGAATTCTTTTTTGTCATTCTCCAAAATATAGAATTTAGGGAAAGTCCAATTAATACTGACATAAATTGGTTCAATAATATAGCGATTTTCCGTTAAAGACCAGATGCCACATTTTCCATTAATCTTGAGTAATAACTTTTCCTTACCTATAACAAAAGCAGTATCTACGTTGTTATTTTTATAAAAAATATTTCCATCTGATTTAGATATCCAAACATTTTGTTTCGAAAAAAACAAATAACAATCAAACAGTTTGTTGTGCTCATATGATTCAATTTTATCAAGAATAAGATTATCACTAGCCATGTCAAAAAGTGAATATAATCGTTTTTCAGAACCAAATACTAGCCTATCAGCTGTTCCAATTAATTTCATTGAGCCTAAGGTTGAGAAATCCAGCAAGGTTTGATTTATGTCTCTTGGAAACAAATATTTTCTATTTTTAATGGAAAATATATTATTCGCTGTTCGTATGTAGTCTCCACCACCATTAAGTTCCTTACCACTATCATCAAAGAAAAATTTGCCTGAGAGTGAGTAAACTGCCCATCCAAATTCATCTTTTTTTCCTATGAAAAGACTATCATTGAAAGGCTTAATTTCATCAAAAATGGCATCACAAAGTGCCGTGCCATGTATATCTCGAATTCTAAACTTACTCTTTCGGTCTTTCCGAGTTACTAGGTACTTAATGGAGTTACAACGAAAATCAGAGTAAAATGTTAAAACCTCAATACTGTCACCAAATATATTATCACCATTCCTATTATAGACTTCAATTTTGTTTGAGTAATTTACATTTATAAATACTTCTGGAATTTTGTTGAGTTCTGATTCGCACATTAAAGTTGGGTAGTTAATTACAATTATGTAATCCTTCCATTTTTTTGCTTCATAGAGTCCAGATTTAGTTTGACTTTTTCCGTCATAAGGAAAAATAGTATAATAAAACTTATTATTATCATGAATAAAAGGAACCACAACATTTCCATTGGTATCAATAAGACCAGCAGTATTATTGTAATTTTCCACTGATGTATTCGGCAAATATACCTTAGCCAAACCAAAAGTGTCAAATAGTTCCGCATAACTATACTGACAAGGTATTTTCATATTTTTATCCTTATCGCAGTACCCCCACAGGTCTCCTTTTCTGTAAGGAATAAGTTCTGGCAAGACCATCATACTATCTCGTTGGTTATTTCTAGAACAACCAATTTGCAATAAACTGCAAAATAAAATAAGTAATATGATATTTAATCGATTCAAAACGTGCTCAACTATATTTTTATTTAATGGCGTAAAAATACTCCCAAATATTGTTCAAAACCAAATTATCACTGAAAAATGAGAGAATACTACTAGGTAAAATAGTAGTATTCTACTATTTGATTACGTGGAAGTATTGCCTTTCTTTGAAGTTTAATTATAATACTATGACACGCACAAAAATCATTCAAATTGCAAAGCAAGAATTAGGCACAAAAGAATCTCCAGCCAACAGTAACAAAACTAAGTATGGTAAATGGTATGGACTAGATGGAAATGCATGGTGCGCTATGTTTGTTAGCTGGGTTTTTGACCAAGCTGGAATAAGACTTACCGTTGGACAAACTAAAAAAGGTTATCATCATTGCCAAAGTGCACACAACATTTGGAAAACAAAGCAAAGGCTGACCAAAAATCCACAGTAAGGGGATATTGTTCTTTTTGATTGGCAAAGTGATGGCTGGGCAGACCATACTGGTATTTTTGTAAAATGGAACAACGCTGCCAAAACTGAATTTTTTTATAAAATAATGACCATTCTTGCTCATTATCTTTGGGAGTCTAATCTGTTTTGGGCGAAGATTCCCAAAGGGAAGGCTGTTTTTTCAGACAGCTTCAATATTAAAAAAGGCTTTGAGCAAAAAAAATCGGAATAAATGAGGTTAATTTCAATTATTCCGATTTGGTGGTACCTCCAGGAATCGAACCAGGGACACAAGGATTTTCAGTCCTTTGCTCTACCGACTGAGCTAAGGTACCATTTTTTTATTAGATTTGACCTTATATAGGTATCTAGTAAGAAGATAAAGAACAAATTTTGTTAAAAACCAAACTTTTTATTAAAAATACAGCTTCTCTAAAAGGAGTGCAAAAATAGTATTAATTTTATTATTTACAAGTTATTTTTAATTTTTGAATTACATTTAAATCTATTATGTTTGAAAAACTTTTACAATCATGCAAATCATCGCTCAAATCATATTTATTTTATTGCTAATCATCGCTATTTATTTTTTTGTGAGAAGTATAAAACAAATCAGAAATAATATATTTTTAGGTAGAAAGCTAAAAATGGATACTTCTACACGTTTTAGATTGACAAATATGACAAGAGTTGCGCTAGGGCAGTCAAAAATGCTTATAAAACCTGTTGCAGGATTTTTTCATATACTTATTTATATTGGTTTTGTGCTTATTAATATCGAAGTATTAGAGATTATTATTGATGGTATTACTGGCAAACATAGAATTTTTCAATCCATTTTGGGGACAATATACCCTATTGCGATTGGGTTTTTTGAAATTTTGGCATTCTTGGTATTGACAGCTTGCATCGTTTTTATTTTTAGACGTGATGTAATCAAATTAAAACGATTAAATAGTTCTGATATGCAAGGATGGCCAAAGTTAGATGCAAGATATATTTTATTGATAGAAATATTTTTAATGTTGGCACTGTTAATAATGAACGCTACAGACAATCAGTTAATAGCAGCCGATAGCATGCCGATATCTTCTTTTTTAAGACCTCTCTTTTCAGGTTTTTCGGCCAGTAGTTTAGCACTAATTGAAAGAACTGCTTGGTGGGTGCACATTATCGGAATTATGTTATTTTTAAACTATGTGCCTTTTTCTAAACACCTTCACATTTTCTTAGCATTTCCCAATACTTATTATGCAGACCAAAAACCAAAAGGTACATTTAGCAATAATGAAGCTATCACAACAGAAGTGAAATTAATGCTTGATCCATCGGCTGTAGTGCCAGAAAATTATGAACCACCCAGTAGTTTTGGTGCAAAAGATGTTACAGATCTTAGTTGGAAAAACCTAATGAATGCTTATGCATGCACCGAATGTGGTCGTTGCACAACTGCATGCCCTGCCAATATAACAGGAAAATTGCTTTCTCCACGAAAAATAATGATGGATACGCGCGATAGGGCAGAAGAGCTAGGAGCATTTTTAAACTTAAATAAGCAAGAAAAAACTGATGGCAAATCTTTACACGATAAAATTTCGGCTGAGGAACTATGGGCTTGCACCAGCTGTAATGCGTGTGTAGAGGCTTGTCCTATAGAAATCAATCCCTTGGATATTATTTTGCAAATGAGGCAGTATAAAGTAATGGAAGAAACTAATGCACCTGCTGGAATTAATAATATGTTGGCTAATTTGGAGAACAATGGCGCACCTTGGCAATTTTCTGCCATGGAAAGGGCTAAATGGGCTGAGTAAAAATATATAATTATTTCAGTTGGTTTGCAAAAATAGCCCTAAATTTGCAACCTATGTCTCAAACTGAAAACGATTTTAAAAATCTTATTGCTCATTGTAAAGAATATGGCTTTGTTTTTCCCTCATCAGAAATTTATGATGGATTAAGTGCAGTGTATGATTATGGTCAAAATGGTGTAGCTTTAAAAAACAACCTGAGAAATTATTGGTGGCAAAGTATGGTGCAATTGCACGACAATATTGTAGGCATTGATTCAGCAATATTTATGCACCCCAAAACGTGGAAAGCAAGCGGCCATATTGATGGATTTAATGATCCAATGATTGATAACAAAGACAGTAAAAAAAGATATAGGGCAGATGTATTGATTGAAGAACATCAAGAAAAGATAAGACAAAAATTAGACAAAGAAGTGTTAAAGGCGTCTGAACGGTTTGGAGATAAATTTAATAAAAACGAATATCTTTCTACCAACGAAAGGGTGTTAGGCTATAAAAATCAACTAGATGAAATAGATATCAAGCTAAAAGATGCCCTAGAGAGCAGTAATTTAGACGGTTTAAAAATACTTATAGAAGATTTAGGTATAGTTTGCCCCATGAGCGGTTCAAAAAATTGGACAAATGTTAGGCAATTTAACTTAATGTATAGCACACAAATGAGCGCTACAGGAGAAGATGAAGCCTTGTACCTTAGGCCAGAAACGGCACAAGGCATTTTTGTAAATTTCTTAAATGTGCAAAAAACAGGACGTATGAAAATACCTTTTGGCATAGCACAAACTGGCAAAGCATTTAGAAATGAAATTATAGCAAGACAGTTTATAATTCGTATGAAAGAATTTGAACAAATGGAGCTTCAATTTTTTGTAAAACCCGGCACAGAGATGCACTGGTTTGAACATTGGAAAACCCAAAGACTTAATTGGCATAAGCAAATGGGTATCGAACCAAGCCAATATCGATACCACGACCACATCAAGCTAGCCCACTATGCAAATGCAGCTGTGGACATAGAATATAATTTTCCTTTTGGATTTAAAGAAGTAGAAGGCATTCACTCTCGCACTGATTTTGACTTGATGCAACATCAAAAAATGAGTGGTAAAAAATTGCAGTATTTTGATCCAGAAGATAATTCATCTTATGTTCCATTTGTAGTTGAAACAAGTATTGGATTAGATAGGCTTTTCTTATTAGTAATGAATGAAGCTTTAAAAAATGAGACATTAGAAAATGGCGAAAATCGCACAGTATTAAAAATTCATCCTGCATTGGCTCCTACTAAATTAGCCATCCTACCTTTGGTAAAAAAAGATGGATTGCCAGAAAAAGCACAAGAAATTTGGAATGCACTAAAGTTTGATTTTGCATGCTATTATGAAGAGAAAGATGCCATTGGTAAACGCTATAGGCGACAGGATGCTGTGGGTACTCCCTTTTGTGTTACCATTGATTATGAAACCCTGTCAGACAATACTGTAACGCTTAGATCGCGCGATAGTATGCTGCAAGAAAGGGTGCCAATAGGTAAATTGGCTGAAATATTAGCCCAAGAAACCAGCATTGGAAATCTGCTTAGAAAATTATAAAAAAACATTCGTTATTTTTAATGTTTGACTAAGCTTTTATTAAAAAACAAAGCTAAAGATGAATGATAATCAAAATAAATTCAGGGTTAGCATATTTGTTGTAAATAAATTAGTTCACACAAATTATAAATTATAATTTTGCTGCCTTAAAAAAAAATACTCACAGAGACTTAAAATGGATAAAAATACACTGATAGGCGTTTCCTTAATGATGATGTTAATGATGGGATATTTCTATTTTACCAAAACACCTGAAGCAGAATTAGCAAGACAGAAATCCTACTCAGATTCAATGGCATTGGTTAGCGATAAAGCAGATACCTTGTTTGCGGCAAATCAAAACACGGTTGTCAATCAAAAAGAGACCTTAGATACTGCGATTAATCAAAAAACCTTTGAAACCATGGGAAAAATGGGCTCAAATATTGGACAAGAACAATTTTCCACCTTAAGCAATAATAATTATACAATCACTTTTTCTAGCAAAGGAGGGAGAATGGCTAAAGTTAAACTTAATAATTTTAAAAGGGCAGATAGCACCGAATTGATTTTATTTGAAAATCAGCAGCACAGGTGGAATTATCAGTTTATTGCAGATGGGTATGCTGTAAATACTGCCCTGCTTAATTGGAGATTAGGAGAAAAAACAACTAATAGCATTAATTATTACTTAGATTATGACAGTCAGAGTTATATAAAACAAACTTATACCCTTGTGGCCGATACTTTTAGGGTAGATTATGACCTGCAATTAGTGGGCATGAATAATAAAATATCTACAAATAAAAGTTTGCTAACTTTAGAATGGGCGTTAGATGCACCCCAACAAGAGTTTGATATTAAAGCAGAGGAGCAAAAATCTACACTTTATTATAAATTTATTGGAGAAACTCCAGATTATATTTCTGAGGCAAAATACAAGTCAGAAAAATTAGAAGGAAAAACAGAGTGGGTTTCTTTCAAACAACAGTTTTTTAATGCAACTTTAATTAGCAAGGATAAGCCCTTTGAGCCAGAAAGCAAAGTGGAAACCAAGCAAAGTAAAAACGATTCTATAGTTAAATATTTTAGCGCTAATTTAGATCTTGCATACAGCCAATTGGTAAACGAAGATTGGAAAATGTCTTTTTACCTCGGGCCAAATCATGTGCCGTCTCTTAAAAAAGTAGGCTATCAACTTGACAATTTAGTGCCATTAGGATTCTCATTATTTAGGTGGATTAATGAGTATATAATTATAAAACTATTTAATGCCCTTCGAAATTTAACGAGTAACTACGGTTTGGTTATTTTTTTATTGACCTTAATCATTAAATTAGTGCTATTGCCGCTTACCTATAAGAGCTACAAAAGCGGAGCCAAGATGAAGGTTCTAAAACCCGAAATTGATGCCATAAAAGCAAAAAATGAGGGCAATATGCAAAAAACGCAAATAGAAACAATGGCTTTGTATAAAAAAGTTGGGGTTTCTCCTCTTGGTGGCTGTTTGCCAATGGTATTGCAAATGCCCATTTTAATGTCTATTTTCTTTTTCTTTCCCTCCAGTTTTGAATTAAGGCAGCAAAGCTTTGCATGGGCTACAGATTTGTCAAGATTTGACAGCGTTTTAGACCTCAATTTTAATATTCCATTTTATGGAAACCATGTAAGTTTATTTACGTTATTGATGACCATCTCTACATTTTTATACACTTATATGAATAATCAAATAACTGGAGTAAGTGGGCAAATGAAATATATTGGCTATATTATGCCTGTGTTTTTTCTTGGATTTTTTAATAATTACGCAGCAGGATTAACCTATTATTATTTTCTGTCTAATATGATAACTTTTACACAGCAGTGGGCTATTAGAAGATTTTTTGTAGACGAAAATAAAATTTTAGCTCAAATGGCAGCCTTTAAAGAGAAAAAAGGAAAAGATAAAAAACCCTCTATGTTTCAGCAAAAGTTAGAAGAGATGGCACGTAAACGAGGTATTGACCCAAAAACAGGCCAAAGAAAAAAGTAAAAAGGTATGCAATTAGCCATTTATGTAAAAGTCTTAAAAGAAGAATATTTAGCGCCTATCACTAAGTTGATTAAAGCTATTAAAAAGTTAGAAGTATCGCTTATTTTTCATGAATACATACATAAAGAACTGGTGATGCGCAAATTATTGTCGAGCAATGAAAATGTATTTTCCCATTTTGACAGTTCACATCAAAACTTGCCAAAAGCACTTATAACCATTGGAGGAGATGGCACTATACTTGATTCACTTACCATTGTAAAAGATGCAGAAATACCCGTTTTGGGTATAAATGCTGGAAGATTGGGTTTTTTGGCAGTAAGTTCTTTTGATACTATTTTGCTACTCATAAAAGATTTGCAATCGGGAAACTATTTAGTAGAAAAACGCAGCTTGCTTTCTCTTTCAAGCAGCCGAAGTATTTTTTCTACACCTTTTGCATTAAATGATTTTGTGCTTCATAAAAAAGATTCAAGCAGCATGATTACAGTGCACACTTTTTTGAATGGTCAATACTTAACGAGTTATTGGGCTGACGGTCTTATTATTGCTACCCCCACAGGGTCTACAGGATATTCATTAAGTTGTGGTGGGCCAATTATGTTTCCCAAAGCCAAAACGCTTGTTATAACGCCTATTGCACCCCACAATCTAAATATGCGTCCTGTGGTAATACCTGATGATCAAGTAATTACTTTTGAACTAGAGGGCAGGAGCAAGACATTTATGGCTGCCCTAGATGCCCGATCTATGAATATTACTACAGATATACAATTGGCAATAAAAAAAGCTGATATCAGTTTCCACCTTATTCGCACCCATAACCATAATTTCTTAGAAACCTTGCGTAAAAAGATGAATTGGGGACTAGATACCAGAAATAATTAACGTTTTTTTTAGAATATTTAATACCAATTTAGGGACAAATATTTTGATTTAATATTTCCTTTAATTTTTGATGGTGAATTGTTTTTTGATGCTATTTCCCCATTGATCGGTTATCAGCAATTCATGCTGCCCTTGTGTAGGTTGTATTTCTATTTTATGTGTTTCTGCTGTGCTAATATAAAATTTATCATCTATATGCCAATAGAGTGTTGCAGAGCTATTGGCATGCATAGCCTCAAAAACAACTGATTCAAATTCTCCTCTAAAATTTATAGGGATTTTAATTTGTGCAAAATCTGTTGGGTAAACCAAAGATATTATTGATTGATTATTTGCTTGAGTGCAATCTGGAAAATAGGGTGGGAGTGGCAAGTAAAAAGGATGTTTTCTTTGGTAAAAAGTAGCCATTTGTGGCGGCAATACAAAATAATTTTTAGTTTGGATTTGAGCCATCGAATAGCAATCACTGTTTACCTGAAATTGTAAACTGCTGTCCAAATGTATGGGAAAATGATAAGGGCAAATGGCTGCATTGATTGCTTTTTTGGGCAGGGTTAAGTTTATTTTATTTGTGCAATATTCACTCATCCTATAGCCACTTTCTTTGCAAGTTGCAATTTGTATAGATGCGAACTTTGGCAAAACAAATGGTGCTGCTTTTGGCAAAATATTAAAAATATCAAACATTAACGGGGCAGCTATTTTTGTGCCTGTCAAGCCAGGTTTTCCCTCTCCATCTGCATTGCCGCACCAAACCGCCACTGCATATTTGCTGTTCATGCCCACTGCCCAAGCATCTCTAAAACCATGGCTTGTTCCTGTTTTCCATGCCACATTTGGATTTGCTACAAAATTTTGCCAGCCAAGTTCTGATGCGGGTCTTTGAACTTCCTGTAGCGCCTTTATGGTTAGATAAGTAGAGATTGGTGCTATCGGGATGCGTTCTTGGCTATTTCTTTTTTTGAGATTTTCATATCCTATTTCTAAAAAACCTTCTTTGGGCAAAATAAGGTTTCTTGTAAAATTGGTGTATGCTTGCGCTAATTCGTATAATGTGATTTCGCCTCCTCCTATTATTAGCGATAAGCCATAATGTTCGGCAGGTTTATTAAATTGATTAAACCCATAAGATTGCAATAGATTTTGAAACTTAGCAACACCAAAATCTTTAAGCAAATTTACGGCTGGCAAATTTAATGATCTAGCCAAGGCTTCGTTTGCAGGCACAGCACCTTCATATTCTTTATAAAAATTTTGTATGTTTTTAAAAGGGATATCGGGCAACAACATATTTGGTAATAATGTACCTTCATCAATCATTTTTTGATATAAAAAAGGTTTTAATATGCTTCCGCTACTTCTTTTTGCTTGCACAATATCTACCTTGTTGCTATTTTGATTTTCTTTATCATTGCTATTGCCTACGTATGCTAAGATATTACCAGTAGCTATTTCTATGGTTATCACTGCAATATTATTAATATCTTGCAACGCTAATTGCCTATGATGCTTGTTTGTAATTTCATTAACCTGTTTTTGCAAATTTGCATTTATCGTGCTTTCCACCCTTTTTCCAGGTTGCTTTTTTTGAATAAATTGCAATAAATGGGGGGCTTCATTTGGTAAATCGTTCGGCTTTTGAGGCAATTGTTCCTCCATCGCTAACGCCAAGCTTGATGAAGAAATGATATTATGATTGTATAATTTTTGCAATAATTTATTTCTTTTTTTTAACAGCAATACTTGATTTTTTCCGGGATAGATTAATGAAGGTGCATTTGGCAATACTGCTAATGTGGCTGCTTCTGCCCACGATAAATCTTTGGGCAACCTCTTAAAATACCTCCAAGCCGCTGCATCTATACCCACTACATTGCCTCCAAATGGGGCATGTGAGGCATATAATTTTAAAATTTTCGATTTATTGTATCTTAATTCTAGTCTTGTAGCTAAAATTATTTCGTTAATTTTTTGCCAATAGGTTCGTTTGCTATTTTTTTTATAAAGCCTAATTGTTTGCATCGTCAGTGTTGAGCCTCCGCTGTGGATTTTATTTTTTTTAATATTTTGCCATAGTGCCCTAGCCATAGAAATTGGATTTACACCAAGATGGTATCTAAAATATTCGTCTTCAAAATAACATATAGATTGAGAGAGTTTAAAAGGCACATTTTTTGTTTCTGGAAAACGCCATTGGCCATCTTCTGCTATAGTTCCCCCTAAAAAAACTCCTGCATTGCTAAAAAGTAAAGTAGACGTTGGCACTTGAAATAATTTGCCAGGCAAAGCAAAAAATATAAACCAAATCCAACAAAATAAATATACTGATTTTTTTAATAATCTAATTGCTAACACAACTTTTGCTTTATTCTACCAATACCCTGCCATTCGGTTTTATGGCAATTACACTGCCATCATACATTGCTTCGCATTTTATAGCTGGCAAGTAAAAATTGCCTTTATAGGATGCATTCAACAATAAAACAAACCTTTTTCGTTCATTTTGATTAAGGTTAAAAAAGGTGTTTACCCTATCATCTCTAATATCCTGATAGGTGGGTATGTCACCTTGATGAATACTTGCTTGGTCATTTAATCTTAGGTTTATAATTTCCCAACCTGATGGAATAATATGGTTGATGGCTAAATTGGTATAATTGCCTAATGTATTCGGATTTGTTACGGTAATAATGGCTTTAAAATCTGTACCTTGTTTTAGTATAGCAGGGTTAATGAGTTGATTAGCCATATTATAGTATGCAATTGTCATATTAAGATTATCGTTTTTCTCTGCAATGGGTTCAGAAAGTGCGGTGCCCATGTTGCTAAGTTTTATAAACAAAGTGCCTTGGCTTTTATTGTTTAAAAAAATAGTGCCTTTGCTTATCGGCAGTTTTATTAATTTTTGTTTGTTTTTTTGGCTGTTATATTGTTTTTTAATCCCATTTATTTCATAATCAAACACAAGCGCTGAACTGCTATTTGCAGCTAAAAACTTATTAATGGCTATTAAGCAATACGCTGTGGTTTGAGTGCTAAGCCAATTATTTCCATTTAAAATTGTGCTCAATCGGTTTACCAATTCAAAACCTAATTTTTGATCTTTAATAAGGGTATAAGTTTCAAGTTTCATGGCCAAATCTCTTTCTGCACTGCCATAAGTTTGAGATTGGTGGATGTTGATTGGCAATGCCGCAGTTTCATTCATATTCATTAATTCTTTGGCAATAGTTGTCTTGCCTAATATAGCATAAGCGGCAGCTAATCTCCAACGGGTTGCAGCGCTTAGGTTGTTTATTTCTCTTAACCTGTTCATTGCGCCTAAATTTTCTGCTTTTGCAAGAGCAAGCGTATAAAGTCTATAAGCCTGATTGAGCTGATAATCAGCATAATATTGGCTATTTTCTGCGTTGCTAATTTGCCATTGATTTGCTTTTGTTTGTTGATAGGTGGTCCATGATTTTATAAAACCATCGGGCAATTTATAGCCCAAAGCATTTGCTTCTAGCATAAAATGTCCTGCATAAGTTGTGCCCCATTCATCGGGTGCAGCGCTGCCAGGCCAATAGCTCAATCCGCCTCCTGTGGTTTGAAAATCTTTGAGTTTGGTAATTGCTGTTTGTATATTATATGCTATCTCAGCAATTTTAGACTCCTCTAAGTCCATTGTTTTTGTAAGGTAAAGTTGCGGAAAAGCAGCAGATGTTGTTTGCTCTATGCAGCCATAAGGATATTGAATTAAAAAACCCAATCTTTCTGATAAGTTAAGCACAGGGGTGGTGCTTACTTCTAAATTAATATTCTGTGTGCCCTCTGCGCCAAACGGGCTGTATTGAATGACTTGTTTTTGATTGGCCGACAAGGCAAAGCTTTGGTTTTGGTAGGTAGGAGGGTTTGGCAGCCTAATTGGAATTTCTATCTCTTCAAAAGTAGTAAAATTCGCAGATTTTGCTGTTATTTTAATTTTTGCAACGCCCGTTTTATTGGCCACAGTAATCGGTAAATAAACTAAAGTTTCGTTAGTTTTATTCAAGTTTATCGCCAATTTATTTGTACTTGCTAACAGCAAATCATTAACAGAAATAGTAATATTTGCGGTGCTCAACTTAGGGTCAGAAAATAAGGTTATTGGCATTGTAATGGTTTCTCCAGGACTTAAAACCCTTGGCAATGTAGTATTAAGCATCAAAGGTTTTTTGACTAAGATATTTTTTTCTATCATCCCATACTGGTTTTTAGTATTTCCTGCAATTACCATTACTTTTAGACTTCCTACATAATTAGGCATTAAAAGTGAATGGGTTTTACTGCCACCATTTATTGTAAAAGGGCCTAAAAATTCCACAACTGGTTTAAATCTGTTTAAATTAGCTTTGTTTAATGCCATCAATGCAGCATCGCTTCCTCCAACGGCAAAAATATTAGATATTTGACCATTAAAAGCACCCAATACAGCATTATACATATCCCAACTGCGAATACCTAAGGCTACTTTTTTATTGAAATGTGTCCAAATATCAGGGGTTTTATGTGAGGTAATGTCAAGTAATCCTTCGTCTACAATGGCAAGTGTATAGGTCATTTCATTGCCTGTTTTTTCGCTTACGGTTATATTGTATTTGCTATTGGGCTCAATTTTTTCTTGGGCAATGATGATTGGCGATAGTTTACTATTCTTATCTTCAACAAATATTGGGGCAATGCCAAACATCCTAATAGGTAGCGTATTTTCAGTATGATTATGTGGTTGAATGAGGGTAATATTGGCATAAACATTTGGGCGCATTTCTTTTGTAATCGGTATGCTGATTTTTGTTTGCCCTGCCTGAGTGTTTACCCATCTTTTTTCTATAATTGTACTTCCATTTTCAATGCTCACTAATGCTTTGCCATTTTTATATGAAGGTATCACAATTTGAGCAATATCGCCAATATTATATTTTTCTTTATCTGCACTAAAATTTATAATAGCAACGTCTTCGCCCATATCACCCCTGTTTCTCCAATTTGGCCAATCTAGCCATATTACTTTTCCGCAGCTATGTCCACCATTTTCATCTTCTATTTTTAAATAATATTTTCCCCAATTATTTTCGTCTACATTTACAGTATATGCCCCTTTTCCATTTACAATATTAATTTTTTGTGTTGTAATTAGCTCACTGTA
>JBDNFC010000009.1:0-122622 GCA_041690035.1 Bacteroidia bacterium
AAAATGGCAATAAGGAAGAAGTAAGTCAGGAAAAGGCTACAAAATTATTAGACTCTTTACAAAAGTTACAGTTATTAAAACTAAATTTACTTAATGCAGCTATTACCAAGTTTAAAACAGTATTGCCTGCTACAAAAATTCTAAAACTATTTATTGTAGAAAAAGAAATACATCGGCTATGTGCTCAAAAGCTAAGAGAGAAAAAAGGCGAAAAAAAATAGCTACACAAAGCAAGTAATTATGTCAAGTAAAGCGATAGGTTGGCTTTATCAAAAATAATGAATTCTTGCAGAGTAGTAGCAAAACTTAATCCAACAAAATCAGGTCTTATTGGGTATTTTTTGTGCTTTCTATCTGCAAGCACACAAATTTTAATATTTTGAGGGTTTATTTCTGCCAATTTTGTGAGTAAAAAAAACATCGATTTTCCCGTATTGAGAACATCATCTACTACTATAATGGGTAGATTTGGGTCAATTGCATTGCTATTTTTAACATCAATTTCATGTTCAGTCAAACCTTCAAAAACCTCAACCTTAAGACTCTTATTAAATTTTTTTATTAAATCTCTAAGTTCATTTGCCAAATAAAATCCTCGTTCATTAAGTCCTAAAAATTGAATTTTTTCAAAATCGGTATGTTGCTCTAATATCTGCGCTGCAAGTCGCATTAATTTTGCACCAATCGCTTTTTCATCTAAGATTATAATTTTTGCAGTTTCTTGCATTTTTGTTTATTTTTATTGTTTGCAAATATATAAATGTTTTTTAAAAACCATTAATATTCCATTAAATAAGCTTTAATAAAATCATCTATTTCACCATCCATCACACCCTGCACATCACTTGTTTCCTTGCCTGTGCGCACATCTTTCACCAATTTATAAGGATGAAAAACATAATTTCTAATTTGCGAACCCCATTCTATTTTCTTTTTACCAGCCTCTATAGCATCGCGCTCTTCATTTTGTTTTCTTAACTCTAACTCATACAATTGCGATTTAAGCAGCTGCATGGCAGTATTTCTATTTTCCAGCTGACTCCTAGATTTTTGACAAACAATTACAATACCTGTAGGCTTATGGGTTATTTGCACTTTGGTTTCCACTTTATTGACATTCTGTCCTCCTGCCCCGCCAGAGCGCGATGTTTGCAGTTCTATATCTGCATCGTTTATAACAATATCTATTTCGTTATCTATCATAGGATAAACATAAACACTTGCAAATGAAGTATGCCTTCTGGCATTGCTATCAAAAGGCGAAATGCGCACCAAACGATGGACGCCATTTTCTCCTTTTAAATAACCATAGGCTAAATTTCCACTAAATTCTAAGGCAACAGATTTTACGCCAGCTACATCACCTTGCTGTATATCTAACTCTGTGACTTTAAATCCATTTTTTTCGCCCCACATTATATACATACGCATAAGCATCTGCGCCCAATCGCAGCTTTCTGTGCCACCTGCTCCAGCATTAATAGTTAATATGGCATCAAATTTATCCTCAGCCCCGCTAAGCATATTTTTTAGTTCCAAATCGGCAATTTTGGTTTTTAGCAATTCAAAAGTAGATGTAATTTCAGCATCCACCAGCTCACCCTCTGCTTTGTAGTCAATTAATATGGCAAGTTCTTGCACAAGGGTATCACAATCTTGATACGCATTTGTCCAAAACTTTTTTTCATTAATTTTTTTTAAATGTGTTTCTGCAAGTTTTGGATCGTCCCAGAAACTAGGGTCTAATGAGTGTTGTTCTTCTAGCGCAATATGAGCTAACTTCTCATCAACGTCAAAGGTACCTCCTCAAAGCCCCAACCCTGGCTAACAAGTCTTTAAATTCTTCGTTGGTCATTTTATTTTACTTTTTAATACTGTTAATCTTAACCCTTTAATAATTTTGATAAATTTGCACCATTCATCATTTTCATCATTTTTCGCATATCTGTAAATTGTTTTAATAATTTATTTACTTCTTGTATATTGGTGCCGCTTCCTTTTGCAATTCTAGCTCTTCTGTTGCCGTTAATAATATCAGGATTTTGTCTTTCTTTAAGTGTCATAGCTTGAATAATGGCCTCTATTGCTTTAAAAGAATCATTATCCACATCAAGTTGTTTCAGTTTATTTCCAATGCCTGGAATCATACCCATTAAGTCTTTGATATTTCCCATTTTCTTAATTTGTTGCAATTGGCTTAAAAAATCATCAAAATCAAACTTGTTCTTGGCTATTTTTTTACGAATCTTATTTGCCTCATCTTCATCAAAATTAAGTTGAGCACGCTCCACAAGCGAAACAACATCGCCCATACCCAATATTCTGCTTGCCATCCTTTCGGGATAAAAAACATCAAGGGCATCCATTTTTTCTCCATTGCTTACAAATTTTATAGGCTTGTTTACAACATTTTTTATAGATAAGGCAGCACCGCCTCGCGTATCGCCATCTAACTTGCTTAATACCACACCAGTGATATTAAGTGTTTTATTAAAGTTTTCTGCAGTTATTACAGCGTCTTGCCCAGTCATTGCATCCACTACAAGCAATATTTCTGATGGATTGATGGCATTTTTGATTCCTGCAATTTCTTGCATCATTTGCTCATCTATACTCAGCCTGCCAGCGGTATCTATAATAACAATAGGCAAGCCCATTTTTTTCGCATATGCTACGGCATTTTCAGCTATTTTTATTGGGTTTTTATTTTCAAGTTCTGCAAACACCTCTACCCCTACTTGAGCTGCTAATGTTTGTAATTGATTAATTGCAGCTGGCCTATAAACATCGCATGCAGCTACAAGAGGTCTTTGTCCTTTAGATAAAAAATGCTTAGCCAATTTGCCTGTAAAGGTGGTTTTTCCGCTACCTTGCAAGCCTGCAATTAAAACAACAGATGGGTTACCTGTAAGATTTAATCCTTTTGACTCACCACCTAAAAGTGCGGTAAGTTCATCATTTACAATTTTAGTAAATAACTGACCTGGGCTAACGGATGTAAGCACATTTTGGCCTAATGCTTTTTCCTTTACAATATCTGTAAACTCTTTAGCTATTTTATAATTTACGTCAGCATCTAATAATGCTCGCCTAATTTCTTTTGTTGTTTCTGCAACATTTATTTCAGAAATTCTGCCTTGACCCTTAAGATTTTTAAAGGCTGACTCCAGTTTTTTACTTAAATCTTCAAACATGCTTAGATTTTCAGGGGTTATTAAAAAAGGTTTATTCTATGTTTAAAAAACTATTATAAGCGCATGTTATTTGCCCAATAATATCATCAAATCTGCTACCCTATTAGAATAACCTGACTCATTATCATACCAGCCAACTATTTTTACAGTATTACCAATAACTTGGGTAGAAAGGCTGTCAAAAATATTTGAATGCTCATTGCCAACAATATCTATAGAAACAATAGGATCTTCAGTATATTCTAAAATGCCTTTCATTGCACCTTGAGAAACTTCTTTAAACTTAGCATTAATTTCTGCAACAGTGGCAGGTTTTTTTAAATTTACTGTAAAATCTGTTACAGAACCATTGGGTATTGGCACTCTCATTGCATTTCCATTTAATTTTCCTTGCAAATGAGGCATTACTAATCCTACTGCTTTTGCTGCACCTGTTGAAGTAGGCACTATGCTATAGGCAGCAGCCCTTGCCCTGCGAAGATCTTTGTGCGGTGCATCCAATAAATTTTGGTCGGATGTGTAGGCATGTATTGTGGTCATAAATCCATTTTCAATACCCCAATTGTCATCCAAAATTTTAGCCATTGGTGCTAAACAATTTGTGGTACAAGAGGCGTTTGAAACTACTTGCTCCGAACCATCCAAAATACCTTCATTTACACCCAAAACAATCGTCTTTAAATCACCCGTTCCTGGCGCAGATATTACCACTTTTCTAGCCCCAGCAGTAATGTGCATCATGGCTTTATCCTTATCGGTAAACCTTCCTGTAGATTCTAATACCACATCAATACCCATGCTGCTCCATGGCAACTTTTCTGGATTTGGCTCTGCCAAAGCATGAATTTTTTTACCATTTACGATTAAAGAAGCGTCATCATAATCTACAGTTCCTTTAAATTTGCCATGCACAGAATCATATTTAAGAAGGTGGGCCAATGTCTTATTATCTGTTAAATCATTAATAGCTACTACATCTATTCCTTTTTCTAAAAGCACTTTAAAAGCTAGTCTTCCGATACGTCCAAATCCATTAATTGCTACTTTTGTCATATTATTTTAAGTTTATTTTTAAATATTAATTTAAGTGATGCAAAGGTAGTAAAAAATGGGTGAAATTTATTGCCCAAAGTATTTAAAGATAAATCAATTTTTAAAAATATCAAAATTACTTACATTTGCAGCCATTATTGAGATAATTTATGAGCGATATTTTTGAAAAAATAGAGAAAAACTTAGGACCAATTGGAATTTTTAGCAAAGTAGCACACGGTTACTACACCTTTCCAAAACTAGAGGGTGAAATAGGCCCAAGAATGTTGTTTATGGGCAGAGAAAAGTTAAACTGGAGTTTGAATAATTATTTAGGTTTAGCAAATCATCCAGAAGTGCGAAAAGCAGATATGGAGGCTGCCAGAGATTATGGATGTGCCTATCCGATGGGCGCAAGAATGATGAGCGGAAATAGCTCATATCATGAACAACTTGAGCAAGAATTAGCAGATTTTGTAAAAAAACCAGATTCAATCTTATTAAACTTTGGATATCAAGGAGTAGTATCTGCAATAGACGCCTTAGTAGATAGACATGATGTGATTGTATATGATGCTGAATCACATGCGTGCATTATAGATGGTGTTAGACTGCATTCTGGAAAAAGATATGTTTACAAACACAATGACATTGAAAGCCTAGAATTACAATTGCAAAGGGCGAGCAATTTAGTAGACCCAAGCTTGGGTGGTATTTTGGTAATAACTGAAGGTGTTTTTGGAATGAGCGGTTCTCAAGGAAAGTTAAAAGAAGTAATTGCACTTAAAGAAAAATACAACTTTAGATTGTTTGTAGATGATGCGCATGGTTTTGGCACCATGGGAGAAACGGGAGCAGGCACCGGAGAAGAACAAAATTGCCAAGATGGCATAGATGTTTATTTTTCTACATTTGCAAAAAGCATGGCGAGCATCGGTGCATTTATTGCAAGCACACCAGAGGTTATTAACTTTTTGAGGTACAACATGCGCTCTCAAATTTTCGCAAAATCATTGCCAATGATTCTTGTAAAAGGTGCATTAAAAAGATTAGAAATGTTGCGCGAAAATCCAGAACACAAAGCTAAATTATGGAGAATCGTAAATGCTTTGCAAAATGATTTAAAAAGTGCTGGTTTTAATATTGGCATTACTACTACTCCAGTTACACCAGTAATTTTAAACGCTTCTGTTCCAGAGGCTGCGAATCTTACTTACGACCTTAGAGAAAATTATAACATTTTTTGTTCTATTGTAATGTATCCGGTAATTCCAAAAGGCTTAATAATACTAAGGCTTATACCCACAGCTATGCATACATTGGATGATGTAAAAGAAACCATTAGTGCATTCAATGCAATAAAAGCAAAACTAGAAGCTGGAGAAT
Source organism: Bacteroidia bacterium (assembly GCA_041690035.1). Taxonomy (GTDB): domain Bacteria; phylum Bacteroidota; class Bacteroidia; order NS11-12g; family UBA955; genus CALSPH01. Next base: position 5,613 of record JBDNFC010000009.1, read on the forward strand.
ATGCAGCAGAAAAAATTGCAAATGTAGCTGTTAGTTAATCTTTAGCTCGTAAAATAATGCGGCCAAAAAAAACCTCATTTAAATGGCAAAACTGGCTGTATTTTAACAATGCAGAAAAAAAAGCTACCTTAATTTTACTATTGCTTTGTATAATTTTATGTATTTTTCCTTTTTGTTATCAATGGCTTTTCAAACCAAACTTTAATCTAAAAATAGATCATGTATTGGTGAATCAATTGGCAAAAAACCCAATGCCTAGCCAAGTAGATGATGAAAGGCCTATTTATGAAGAAATATACAGCGGCAAAAAAATTGATATCAATGAAGCTACTTGGATAGATTTGACAAAAAGCGGAATAGATAAACGTATGGCTAGTAAAATTATTAATTATAGAAAAGCCATCGGAGGGTTTACAGATAGAAATCAAATCTTTAAAACTTATGGCATTACAGCTTCACAAATTTCTCAACTAGAAGCAAAATTTATTTTACCAGAAAAAGCAGTTACTCAAAATAGCGATCAAAAAAGCAAAGTAAAATCTTTAAAAGTTAAAGCGCTCATAGAAATAAACGATTCTGATAGTGCTGCATTAACCACAATAAAAGGTATTGGGCCTGCATTTGCAAGCAGAATTATAAGGTATAGAAACAATTTAGGAGGATATCAAAACATGGCTCAATTAAAAGAAATTTATGGCATGGCCGACTCTATTTATGATAAAATAAGCTCACAAATGAGCTGCAATGGAATTATAAAAAAAATAGAAATCAATAAATTACCTGCCGATTTTTACCTAAAACACCCCTATTTGCCAAGTAAAAAAGCATATTTATTAAAAAATTATCAAAAACAACACGCTGTAATACCAAATGCTGCATCATTTAAAATGGCTTGCATGCTAGATCAAGAAAGTTTAGACAAGCTTTTGCCCTATTTGGATTTTAATTATTAACAATTTAATAATTTTGAGTTTATTTTTACCTTAATTTGTTGTCGTCTTTTCGCAACATAATATTAACAAAAAAATAACATGTCAGAAAACACAGAAATTAAGTATAAAATATTAATAGTAGACGATGATGATGATATCCTAGATTTCATATCATACAATCTGCACAAAAACGGCTATCAAGTAGAAGAAGCTAGAAATGGATTGCAGGCTTGTGAAATGGCCAAAAAGTTTAAACCAAACCTTATATTAATGGATGTGATGATGCCAGAAATGGATGGAATTACAGCATGTAAAAGAATTAAAAGCGACCCAAAACTAAATAAAATTTCTATTGTATTTTTAACTGCCAGAGGCGAAGAAATTTCTGAACTTGAAGGTTTTGAAGCTGGTGCAGACGATTATATAGTAAAACCATTAAAACCAAAAATTTTATTGTCTAGAATAAAAGCTATTTTGAGCCGTGCAAATGGAAATGAAAAAGCGCAATCTATAGAAGTTAATGGATTAAAAATAGATAAAGAAACATACTTAGTTACATATCTAAATAAATCTCATGTTTTACCTAAAAAAGAATTTGAACTCCTATTTCTGCTTGCTGGTAAACCAGGCAAGGTATTTACAAGAGAAAATATACTTGCAGATGTTTGGGGAACCGATGTTTTTGTTGTAGATAGAACTATAGATGTGCATATTAGAAAAATTAGAGAAAAGCTTGGTGATAATATTATTGCAACCATAAAAGGTGTAGGGTATAAATTTGAAATATGACCAAAAATTTAACACCATTCCAAATATCAATATCATGGGCGCTAATATTTAGCAATATTTTGGCCATTTTATTGTTTTTTGGGGGTGCTAATTGGTTATTTATTATTTTTTCATCACTCATTTTTGCGCTTATCACGTTTATAATCACATTTATAACAATCCAAAATTTTATATATAATAAAATAAAACTAATTTATAAAAACATTCATCAATTTAAAATTAAAGGAAAGGATAAGCCAAAAGTGAATATTTTTTCGAGCATAGATCCTTTGATAAAAGTAAATGAAGATGTACAAAAATGGGCTATTGCACAAGATAATAGAATAACTATTTTACAAAATCAAGAAGCATTTAGAAAAGAATTTTTAGCTAATGTAAGCCATGAATTAAAAACCCCTATTTTTAGCATACAAGGCTATATTCATACGCTGCTAGATGGCGCATTAGAAGATTCAACAGTAAACAGAAAATTTTTAGAAAATGCAGCAAAAAATACAGATAGATTGCAAATACTAGTAGAGGGGCTTATGTCTATTAATAAATTGGAAACTGGCGATTTTGCTATTGACCCCATAAAATTTGATATCCACAACGTGTTTAAAGAAGTCTGCGAAAATTTAGAAATAATTATTGAACAAAAAAAGACCAAAATCAATTTTAAAGAAGGCAGTAATAAGACACAAATGGTACTTGCAGATAAAGAAGGTATAAGGCAAGTGCTTACTAATTTAATCACAAATAGTGTTAAGTATGGCAAATTTAAGGGCACTACTTCCATAGCATTTTATGAAATGGGTAATCAATTACTGACAGAAATTACTGACAATGGAGAGGGCATAAACCAAGAGGATATTCCTAGACTTTTTGAGCGATTTTATAGGGTAGAAAAAAGTAGAAGTAGAGAAATGGGAGGAACAGGATTAGGTCTTTCGATCGTTAAACACATTTTAGAAGCACACCATCAAACCATTAATGTGCGAAGCACAATTGGATTAGGAACCACCTTTGGGTTCACTTTGAGCAAGGGTTGATAAAATGGCTTTATTAACATTAGCTTAACATTAAAATAACATAAGTATAATTGCTTATTCTGCAAGGGAAAATATGCATATCCTACCTTTGCAGCAAACTATATTTAAAAATGAATACAATAGTAAAACTTAGTTTTCTTATTCTCAGTTTGTTAGTGTCCAATTTTTCTCATGCACAAATAGGTAAGGCAAACTTAGTAGGTTTTGTAAAAAGTAACCAAGACAACAGCCCCGTAATATTTGCAACAGTATATCTTTATAAAGAAAATGTAAAACTAAAAAGGGTAGAAACAGATTTAGAAGGCAAGTTTCAAATCTCCAATTTAGATTCTGGCCTTTACACTTTAAAAATTGCATATTTTAAACATGACACCTTAGAGATAGAAGTATTAGCTACTCCTCAGCTGTCAGAAGAATTAAAATTAACGTTAGACCCAACTTCATCTTCGATAGAAACTGTAACTTTAAAAGGTGGTGGAACCTCTGGCAGCGGAATGGGCAGCATTAGTGCGAGAAAAATAGGTGCAGGAATGATAGAAATAATGGGTGCAGAGTCCATTAAACAAACCCCAGCAAGTGGTGCAGGCGATGTGCTCAAAAAATTAAGTGGGGCTAGTATTCAAGATAATAAATTTGCAATTATAAGGGGATTAAATGACAGGTATAATTTTGCGTTGCTAAATGGTGCACCATTGCCAAGCTCAGAAGCAGACAGGAAAGCATTTTCGTTTGATCTTTTTCCTTCATCACAAATAGAGAGCATGTCTATTAACAAAACGGCTACACCAGATATGCCAAGTGAGTTTGCTGGTGGGGTAATAAGCATTGTAACAAGAGATATTCCTGCAAAAAAAGAAGTTAATATTGGTTTATCTTTAGGTTATCATAACCTAACCACTTTGAAACCATTTGCAACTTACAATGGAGGAAAAACTGACTTTTTAGGATTTGATGATGGTACTAGAGCTATTCCAAAAAACACCCCAGATGCAGAAACAATACAGAAAATTAATAATAAACAAGAACTTATACCAATAAGTAAAAACTTTAATGGTAATTTTGGTACAAAAACAATAAGCGCTGCATTGCCAAATTTAGGAATAAATTTTAGTTATGCATTGCCCTTTAAAATCGTTAACAGAGAGGCTGGAATAAATTTTAGCACTGTTTATAACAATGGTAGAAAATTTAACGAAAAATTGCTGCAAGATTTTGGTAGCACTGAAAAGATTTTTTCTTTTAGAGATGAAAGCTATACTGAAAGTGTATTTTTAGGAGGTTTATTAAACTTTTCTTTAAAATTGAACAAAGCAAATAAAATTGGATTAAAATCATTGTTAAATTTAAACTCAACAGATGAAACTATTTTAAGAACTGGTACAGATTTTCAATCTAATTTTGCAAATAAAACAATTGCAACTTTTTATCAACAAAATCTACTAGCTTCATCTCAATTAGTTGGTGAGCATGCATTTAAAAAAGGTCAACAAAATTTTGATTGGAATATTGGGTATAGCAAAGTGCAAAAAATAATTCCAGATTTTAAAAGAATAAGGTATTTAAAAAATGCCGATAGCATATCTACAGAAGTTCCATTTGTTGCATATATTCCGCCAAGTGCATCACCCAATGACGCTGGCAGGTTTTATAGCACATTGAACGAAAACATTGTTTCTGCAAACTATAACTATCAAATAAAAAACATCATTGACCATAAATTATTAGGCATTATTCATTTAAAAGTTGGTGGATTTCATCAAATAAGAAACAGAACATTTGATGCACGTGTGCTTGGATATACCGCTTATAAGCAGTCGTCATTGGACAGAGATTTATTGTTTCAAGAACCTGATAAAATTTTCAATAATAATAATATATCACCAACTGGATTTATAATTAATGATAATACTAATAAAAGTGATGCCTACACAGGAAATTCTAGCCTTAATGCTGGTTATCTTATGTTAGATGAAAACTTATTACAAAATAAGTTAAGATTGGTTTATGGTGCTAGAGTTGAATATTTTAACCAAAAATTAAACTCTTTCAAAGCAGGATCGACAGATGAAATAAATGTAAATTCAAAAAAACTTGATATTTTGCCTTCTATCAATATCAACTATGAATTAGCAGAGAGCACAAACCTTAGGTTAGGAGCTTCTAAAACGCTCTCAAGACCAGAATTCAGGGAACTTGCGCCTTTTAGTTTTTTTGATTTTGCGCGTTTTATAGAGGTAGTAGGAAATGATAAGTTAGAAAGAACATCCATTTTAAATTTTGATGCAAGATTAGAGCATTATTTCAAAGGAAATCAGTTTATATCTCTTTCTGCTTTTTACAAAGATTTTTCTAATCCAATAGAGCAAGTATTAGGATCTGATATAGGAGGGGGCACACTTTCAACAACGTATCAGAATGCAAAATCAGCCACTAACTTTGGTATTGAATTTGAGATTAGAAAAAACTTGGCATTTTTACTTAGAGACGAAAAAGCACAGTATAAAGATTATAAAAACTTCTTATACCTAGGTATGAATTTCGCTTACATCCAATCACAGGTTGATGTTTCTAACATAAATGGGGCATTAGGTAGACCGCTTCAAGGTCAAAGTCCTTATGTATTTAATGGCAGCATTACTTATGATAACCCTGCACAACCTATTTCGTTTGGAATCTCTGGCAATAGGGTAGGAAATAGAATTGTATTTGTGGGAACAGATATTTATCCTGATTTTTATGAAAAAGCAAGAACCGTGATTGATGGACAAATAACTTACAAAACTGGAAAAGACGACAGAATGAATATTAAACTTCAATTTTCTGACATATTGGGACAAGAATTTATTGTTTTTCAAAATAAAACAGAACATGGCAAGTTTATAGAAGGTAATTCACGCATTATGCGTTCTGTAAATCCAGGAAACACTGCAGCAATTGCTGTAAGTTATAGATTCTAAAGATTATTAAATTTTAAAGCAAAAAAAACCACCTTTATAAAAAGGTGGTTTTTTTATTTTTATAAATAATTAAATATGTGCTTGAATTTTTTGAGCAATTGCATGTTTTGGCAGCGCTCCAACTATCTTATCTACCATTTCACCATTTTTAAAAATGAGCAATGTAGGAATACTTCTTATGCCAAACTCTGCTGGAACTTGCTGATTTTCATCTACGTTCATTTTTCCTATTATTGCTTTACCATCTAATTCTAAAGCCAACTCGTCTACGATTGGTCCTACCATTCGGCAAGGGCCACACCATTCTGCCCAAAAATCTACCAATACTGGTTTATCTACAATACTTATCGTTTCTTTAAAATTTGCGTCTGTTATTTCTAATGCCATGCTGTTTATTTATTTTATTACTATTAATAATAGTTTCAAAAGTAATGCCTTTATTTTAAAATTACAAATTTGCGCCAAGCTGACAGTAAAAAAAACTAATTTTATGCAAATTATCTGTCAATAAGGCAATCTTTTTGAAATAATTGATGATACATTTAAAAACAAGTCTATTGGCTGAAACTTTCGCCAGTCCATATTATCTAAAGCACCACCCCACAGCCAAAATTCATCAATGTTGTATTCACTCATCTCTGATTTAACATGTTCTTCAAAATTCAATAACACCACCCAACCTTTATCATTTGCTTGCTCCCACTCTGCATAATATTCATCACTATCTCCAAAAAAATTTAGTATATTTTCTCCTATAATAATTAATTTATCAATATTCAAATCTACCAAGGGCTCGATAATTTTATTGTAAAAAATAGAAATGTCAGAAGAGATACAGTCATTCCACTCTCCTATCAATTCAATAATAGCAAAGCCCATATCGTATGAAACATATAACATTTTAAGAAACAGTGTTTCACTGCCAAAATTGTCCCACTGAGGATGAATAAGATGATTATAAATTTTATCTGTATAATAAAACTCGCTATAATCTTTGAGATAAAAAGGAGAATTATTGTCTTCAGCGGCATTATATAAATGCAACCAGTTGTAATATGGCTCAATATTGTGCATTTTTGCAGTGCAAATTTAAGGCATAAAAAATATGAAAAATAATAAAATTAAAATTATCGCAAACTTAATGTTTATGCTAGGTGCACAATTCTGTTTTGGGCAGGTTGAAATAAAAAATGTAAGTTCTATTAGAACAGGCACCAACGAGCCATCTATAGGCATAGACCCTTATGCAGGAAGAGTTATAATAGGCAGTAATGTGGATCTATTATTTTTGTCAAAGGATGGCGGTTTTTCATTTACTGAAAAAAAACTAACATCAAGCTATGGAGTATATGGTGATCCAGTAATATTTATTAATGAAAAAGGGACTTATTTTTATACCCATTTATCAAAAACACCGGGTAAAAAAGCTCCAGAAATGTGGGATAGGATCGTTGTTCAAAAATCAAATACCTTTGGCGACAGTTTTTTTAATGGCACAGCTGTAGGCTATGTAGAAGGCAAAATGCAAGATAAACCTTGGCTATCTGGCGATATGAATAAAAAAAGTCTATACTATGGACGCATGTACCTAGCTTGGACAGAATTTGACAAATACAAGAGTGCATCTAGCAACGATAGTTCAAGGATAAAATTTGCTTATAGCGACACTGAAGGAGATTCCTTTAGTGAGCCAGTAGTCATTTCTGATACGGCTGGCGATTGCTCTGATGGAGACAATACCGTAGAAGGTGTAAATATTACTCCAGGCAAAAATGGAGTTTTGTTTGCAACCTGGGCTGCTAGAGGCAATATTTACTTAGATATATCTAATGATGGCGGGAAAACATGGGGCCAAGACAGGGTAATATGTCAGCAAGTAGGTGGATGGGATCAGCAGGTTCCGTATTTAAGCAGGTGCAATAGTTTACCATTTTCTTTTTGCGACAAAAAAGGAAAGTTATTTGTGGTTTTTGGTGATAGAAGAAATAAAGATTTAGACGTTTTTATTAGCATGAGCAGTGACAATGGTTTAATTTTTACAAAACCCACAAGAATAAACAAGGATCCATTAGGCAATGGCAAGGATCAATTTATGCCAAATATAGCTTATGATAGGATAAAAGGGTGTTTTTACATTATTTACTATAGTAGGGAGCAGAGTATGCTCAATATTTTTACAGAAACAAGAATGGTGTATGGAAAAAAAATAGCTAAATTAAAAGAAATCACTTTGAGTAAAGCACCATTTTCTCCCAGCAACAAACAATTTTTTGGCGATTATTTAGATATTGATGCGCTAAATGGTGCAGTAGGAGCCACATGGACAGAGATTGATTATGAAACGAATATAATAACAATTAAGGCCGCAATAGGGCCATCAAAAGCATTTCATAAGCACATCAATAATTATGCAGGCAATGTGAACGAATTTCTGCTTGCAGATAGCAACATTCTCTATATACATTATCATATAGGAGAAAATGATGGTTTCAAAATAGAATTAGCGCGTTTTGGAAAAACAGTCTATTTGCGCAATCAAATAGAAGCTATCACTCCAGGCAATTATGAAGAAAAGCTAAAAATAGACATGCAACCAGGCACTTATGAAATAAAAATCACCTATAGGGGACGCACTTATAGCAAGAGTTACACTATCAAATAGCCAAAGATAGATTTAAATAAAAAAATAAGATTTGATTTTAGAAAAAAAAAGCGTTTTTTTGCAAATCGTTACAAAACTAAACATATAGTAGAAAAATAAATTATGGCAATATTAGGCACATTAAGAGAAAAAGGTGGAAAATGGGTAGCAATTTTTGTTGGATTGGCACTTTTATTATTTTTGGTTTCCTCCTTGTTTGGAGATCAAAATTTCAGCATGTTTGGTAATAGTAATACAAATCCGACTGTGATGGAAATTGGTGGCAAGAAAATAGATATGCAATCATTTGAAAGCCAAATGGCTGTGACACTAAAAACAAGAGAAATGAATGGCATGTCAGTAGATGAAGAAATGAGAACACAACTTAGACTGCAAGTAGCAAACCAATTATTTAATGATATTGCAATTTCCCCAATTTTAGATAAATTAGGATTAACAATTAGCGATAAAGAAATTGGCGAATTGCTTTTCGGCAATGACCCACACCCATTTGTAAAGCAGTATTTTGGACAACAATATTCTCCAGAAAGAGCTAAAAACTTTATAAAAAATGAATACACAAACGACTTAAAAGCAAAATTAGCATTTGATGAATATACAACAGCAATAAAAACACAAGTAAGAGCATCTAAATACAATAAACTTATTATCGCTGGCTTGAGGGCATCTAGTTTTGATGCAGATGTTAGTTCAGCAAAATCTGGCACAAAAGTATTTGGCAAAATTGTAGTAGCAAATTATTTATCTATTCCAGACTCTACCGTTAGTGTAAGTGATAGAGAAATAAAATCATTTATTAATAAAAATGCGGATGATTATAAAGGCGAACCAAGCAGAGACTTAGAATATGTGTCTTGGAATATTGCCCCAAGTAAGCAAGATAGTCTAGAAGCATTAGAAATGGCATCTTCACTAAAAATTAGTTTTGAAACAAATACTGATACTACCTTTGCTCAAAGCAATAGTGAAATAGAACAAAATCTTACCTTTAGAGATCATGGTAGTTTTAATAGTGCCGATGAAACAGCAATATTCAATACTGCGGTGGGCAGTATTGCTGGCCCTGTTGCAGCTGAAGGCGGATATGGACTTTATAAAATATTAAGTAAAACAAATGGGCCAACTACGTTTTATAACTTTAGCCAAATTGTATTAAACTTTACCCAAGACTCTGCGGGAGTATATAACCGTGCAAATCAAATTATTGGTGATCTAAAAACTGGTTCAAGTTTTTCTGATGCAGCAAAAAGAAATAGTGTAGACCCATCATCTGCCAATGGTGGCAACATGGGTTGGGTATCAGAAGCACCCTACATACCCGTTAGTGTAATTGATTATTTAAAGAAAAATGGTAAAGGCTCATTAGGAATGATTAAAGGTCAGCAAGGTCTTCATATAATACAAATAAATGAAAATGCAAGTAATGAGCAGGTAAAAGTAGAATCAGTAATTAAAAAAATCAATATTGGCAGAAACACAATGAACGAAATGTTTGGTCTTGCCAATAATTTTGCCAATGAAATTTCTGCTAAAGATGAATTAGATTTTACAAAAAAAGCAAGTGAAAAAGGATATACTGTAAAAAACGCAACAAGTGTCATAGAAGGAGCCACAGGATGGGCTGGTATGAATAATGCAAGAGAAATAATTAAATGGACTTATGAAGAGAATAGAAAAGTAGGCGAAATTTCACAACCTTTTAATGTTGATAATTTAATTATCGTGGCAAGGGTAAGAAAAATTGTAGAAGAAGGAACAAAATCTTTTGAGGAACTAAAAGATGAAGTAAAACTAAAGCTAATAAACAAGAAGAAAGGTGTAATTCTTGCCAAAAAGATGGAAGAAGCAATGAAAGAAGCAAAAGAACCAGTGGCCCTGGCAATTAAATTTAGCACTATAGCTCAACCGATAGAAAATGCAGAGTTTTATCAAAGCAATATGTTATATGTTGGAAGTGATTATAAAGTACAAGGTGCTATATTAGGAATGAAAAAAGGTGATAAAAGCAAACCTATAATTGGAGAACAAGGTGTATATGTGTTCTTTTGCGAAGATGTAAAAACAGAACCTCTGCAAGGAAATACAGCAGAAATTATTGCATCTATACAATCACAATATACTCAAAATGTTGAATCTATAGTAGATGACATATTAAGAAAAAAAGCTAAACTAAAAAACAATCTAGCCAAATATTATTAAATATTAGCTTGTAAGTTTATATAAATACTTTCTCCTATACCTTTTTGATGATTAGATAGCACTTTTATTAAATCAGTTTGTATTTTTATTGCTTCGATTTTTGTACACTCTTTTAATGCTTTTTTTATTCTATTAGGCGAAACGTCATCTTGTATCAATTCTGTTAAAACAGGTTTGTCTAAAATTAAATTTGGCAAGCTTATATATTTTACTTTAATCAAGCGCCTACCCAAAAAATAAGAAATCTTACTAGTGCTATAACAAACTATTTGAGGGCAACCAATTAATGCGCACTCTAAGGTTGCAGTGCCACTTGTAACAATTGCCTTTTCTGCTATTTTTAACAAATCCCATGTTTGGTTATATACTTTTGTTATGTTCATTTTGCCAATAAAATAATCATAAAATTGGGGTGAGATAGATTCTGTGCAAGCTAAAACAATGCGATATTGTGTAAAACTTTTGGCTACTTTAAGCATCATAGGTAGTAATGCTGCTATTTCTTGTTTTCTGCTACCAGGCAAGAGTGCCAAAATGCCCTGATTATTATTATCTAAATCAGTAATAGCTTTAAATTGATATTTATTAATGGCTGCGAAGGTTGGGTTGCCTACATAAAAGACTGAAGAAATATTTTTATTCCTAAAATAAGCCTCTTCGAAAGGCAAAATACAATAGAGATAATCAATTAATTTAGCCATTTTTTTTACACGCCACTCTCCCCAAGCCCATACTTTGGGTGCAATGTAATAATGGATCGGAATGCTTGTTTTATTCTTGATTTTTTTTGCTAATCTCATATTTAGCCCTGATGCATCTACCAAAATTATTGCGTTGGGATTAAGTAAAATGATGTGTGTGCTAATGCGATTGATTAATTTTTGCAAAACAAATGCCTTTTTTAATACTTCCCAAAAGCCCATTACTGCAAGTTTATCAAAACTCATGTATAAGCTAACATTAGCATCTAAAAGCGATTTGCCACCTACAGCTTCAAAATGTATATTGTTATTTAATGCCCTTAATTCTATAACAAGATTTGCGGCATGTTGATCTCCAGAAACCTCGGCAGCGACAATAAAAACTGTGGGCTTATTGTCCATTAAATGATAGCAAATTTAAGTAATAAAATGATAGCACCTATGATGAAAGTTGCTATTATCACACCTCTTGCAATGTACTCCCTATTTATTTGCAGCAATATCCAAAATGATGCTAAATTTATAATTGATGCTAATGTTATAAATAAACCTAACGTGTGTCCTTCGTATGCAAGGCTAATAAAATCAGCAAAGGGATAATATGGATAGCTGTATTTTTGCTTATTTATAATCCAAATAATCACCATAATAATAAAGGGACCAATAAAACCGATTAACATACCGATTAGGAGGCGTTTAAAAATATATTTTTTATCGTGCATTTGCTTTGTATAGGGTTCAAAAATATACAATTAAAAGAAAAAAGCAATAAAAGACTTTTACTAGACTAATTAAATGTCCAGCTATTGAGTAAAGAAATAGCAGTGTGCGCTGTTAAATCAAATTGAGTAGGAACAATACTTATATATCCTTCTTGTAGCGCATACTCATCTGTATCTTGCCCTTTATCTTTGTTCACAAACTCACCTTTCATCCAATAATACTTGCGTTTAAAAGGATCCTCGCGCTCTAGAAAGCTTTCGTTCCAATGCGCATTTGCTTGGCGGCATATTTTAATCCCTTTAATTCCCTTTTCAAAATTAGGGATATTTACATTTAATAAGACTCCACTAGGCAATCCATTATTTAAAGTTTGAATGGCAATATCTTTTATAAAGTCTAATGTGTGCGAGAAATCTGCATCATAAGCATAATCGCAAAGCGAAAAACCTATAGCAGGTATACCATCTATAGCAGCTTCTACTGCTGCAGACATTGTACCTGAATAAATAACATTGATGGCAGAATTGGAGCCATGATTTATACCTGATACCATAAGGTCTGGTTTTCTAGGCAAAAGTTTATCCAATGCTATTTTTACACAATCTACGGGAGTACCGCTAACTTGGTAAGCAGGAATAGTATCAAAAATATCTGATTTAGATACACGCAATGGATTATTTATTGTGATGGCATGCCCCATACCACTCTGAGGGCTATCTGGAGCTACCACAAACACATCGCCCAGTTGTTTCATTATTTGCACAAGATTTGCTATGCCTGTTGCAGTAATACCATCATCATTACTAATTAAAATTAAAGGCTTATTCATTCAGCAAAATTAACCTTAATTTTAGTGAAATTGCATTATAAAAGCAATAAAAATTCGATTTTATAACACGTAATAAAGTTGCCTGAATTAGACGTATATAATACAATGATAATGAAAGCCTTTTTTAGTTTATTTTTGACAAAAAATTGTTAAATAAAAATGACCAAAGACAAAAAAGTATTTATTTGCAGAAATTGTGGCACAAACTATGCAAAACATCAAGGAAAATGCTATAGCTGTGGTGAATGGAACACCCTTGATGAAGAAATAGTGAGGCAGGCATCTAAAATAAAACAAATATACACGCCTACCAAAAGGCAGGCAATGCCTATACAAGATGTTGAAATGAGTCAAGAAAGCAGATTTTATTTTAAAGACTTAGAGATTAATAGGGTATTGGGAGAAGGACTGGTAAAAGGATCTGTAGTGCTTTTGGGAGGAGAACCAGGCATTGGTAAATCAACTTTATTATTGCAATTGGCATTAAATAATGATTTTAGGATTTTATATATTAGTGGAGAGGAGAGTGAAGCACAAGTAAAAATGCGTGCAGAAAGATTAGGCATGACTAATAAAAATTGCTATGTGCTTACTGAAACTTTGTTAGAAAACATTATAGACCAATTTAATGAAATTAGTCCGCAAATAATGGTTATTGATTCTATACAAACACTTTATTCAAGCACCTTAGAAGCAACTCCTGGCAGTGTTTCGCAGGTTAGAGAGTGCACAGCTGCATTAATAAAAATTGCTAAAGATAGCCAAGTGCCCATTTTTATTGTAGGCCATATAACCAAAGATGGATTAATAGCTGGTCCAAAAGTACTAGAACATATGGTGGATACTGTGCTACATTTTGAAGGTGATAGACACCATACTTATAGAATGGTGCGCTCTGTAAAAAACAGATTTGGCGGAGCAAACGAGCTAGGCATCTACGAAATGCATGGAGCAGGACTAAGAGAAGTGAATAATCCAAGCGAAATTCTTATTTCTCAAAAAGATGATCATTTAGGAGGCATAGCCATTTGCGCTAGTATGGAGGGAATGCGTCCATTATTAATAGAAGTGCAAGCCCTAGTTAGCAGCGCAGTTTATGGCACACCTCAAAGAAACGGAACTGGCTATGATATGCGTAGGTTAAATATGTTATTGGCTGTTTTAGAAAAAAGATGTGGTTTTAGGCTTGCAGCACATGATGTTTTTATAAATATAGCTGGTGGTATAAGAACAGAAGATCCAGCGATTGACCTAGCCATTGTTTCTGCCATATTAAGTAGTTATCAATCTACTCCTTTGCCAGCAAAATCTGTTTTTGCAGGAGAGATAGGGCTTTCTGGAGAAATTAGGGCAGTGAGCAGAATCGCTCAACGAATTACAGAGGCCGAAAAATTAGGTTTTGAAGAAATCTATATTTCAAAATTTAATAAAATGAATGAACTTACAAAGAGTAAAATCAATGTCCTCACATTTGGTAAGATTGAAGATGTATTTGCACACTTATTTGGTTAGTCAATATATTTATAACTACATTTGTTATGCCTTATGAATCAAAATAAAATGCAGTTAAATGAATTTATCCATCAAAATAAACACTTAGATTTATTTACAAAAAAAGTAGTAGAAGGTTTTCTAACAGGCTTGCATAAAAGTCCATTTCATGGTTTTTCTGTAGAATTTGCTGAACACAGACAATACAATCAAGGCGAGGACATAAAACATATTGATTGGAAACTATTAAGCAGAACTGACAAACTTTTTATTAAAAAATATGAAGATGAAACCAACCTAAGGTGTCATATTATTATAGATCAATCTAGCAGCATGTTTTTTCCACAAAAAGAAGTGAGCAAATACCAATATTCTATAATAGCTGCTGCATGTTTATTGCAAATTATTAAAAAACAAAAAGATGCTTTTAGTGTCAGCTTTTTTAGTGATAAAATAGACCTTTCTACCGCAACAAAATCTACCGGAAGCCATTTTATAGAGTGTATAAATCTACTTCAAAATAAGCTAAACAAGACAGCAGATAATATAAAAACCAATACAGGTGAAGTACTGCATCATATTGCAGAAAAAATAAATAAAAGAGGATTAGTAGTTATTTTTACCGATTTGAATGAATATGCAAATAATCAAGCAGCATTGCTAAAAGGCTTGCAACATTTATACTTTAAGAAACATGATATTATTATTTTTAATGCAATTGACAGCAGCCTAGAGCTAGCACTTAATTTTGATGATGTACCCACAAAGTTTATTGATTCAGAAACCAGTGAATTTATAAAACTAAATCCGAAAGACGTTAGAGCCTCATATAGAGAAAGCGTTGCTGCTTATAGAAATACAATTTTAGAAAAATGTAGACAATATAAAATAGATATTTTTGAAGCTGATATCAATAAAGATTTAGAAAATATTATAGCAACATTTATCAGAAAAAGAAGCAAGTATAAGTAAAATATTTTTAATTTTATTCGTATTCAAGAAAATACATATCTATTTCTCCCTTATTACTTGCAGCTATTTTTCCGCGATGCCTAAATGGATGGTTATGCTTAACTATATCAAACGTAGATTTGCTAATATTTATTTTTCCAGGTTCAGAATTAGCCTCCATTCTGGCTGCAGTATTTACAGTATCACCCCAAATATCAAATACGTATTTTTTTACACCCACAATTCCTGCAACTACCGGACCAGAGTTAATTCCTATTCTAATTTCGAACTTACTATTTGCAGTATTAATGTATTTCAAAATATCTTTTGCAGCTAAAACGACATTTTCGGCATGCTTTTCATCTTTTATGGGCAATCCTCCAACTGCCAAATAGGCGTCTCCAATTGTTTTTATTTTTTCAATACCATACTTTTCCATAATGTTATCAAAAGCAGTAAAATGGCGGTGAATTTCTGCCACTAATTCAGTCGGTTCTAGTTTTTCGCTTACACCTGTAAAGTTTACAAAATCTGTAAAAAGAACTGTTACATTATCATATTGTTTGGCAGCAGCAGAGCCAGTTTCTTTCAATTCATCTGCAATTTGTGCTGGCAAAATATTTAATAAAAGTATATCGGTTTTCTCTTTTTCCATTCTTAGTTTTTCATTTGTAATATTTAAATTATTTAAAGCTGTGTTTTTCGCATTTTCAAATACGATAGCAATCCAAAATAAAATGAGTACTAAACCAATTTCTGTGGTTAAACCAAATGGTTTTCTAAAATTTTCTTGAATCTGATTTGGAAATTCAAAACCATCTATATAAAAATAAAAGAATATAATTTGAATAAGAATTACAAAAAGCAAAGATATAATACTTCCTCTTTTACTCCAAACCATTAATGCTACAATAGGCGTGGAGGCTAACCATGGAAAAACAACGCTGCTGAAACCTCCTGAATAAAATACTGTAATGGCTATTGAAATACTACAACTTACAAAATAAATAAAGTATAGTATTTTGATAGCGAAGTTAGCTCTATACCACCATAAACAAATTAAGGTAACGGTTAACAAAAAAAGTTGAGAATAAATACCGCCAGGGTAATTAATAAAATAAGAAATGCCTATGTAATTGATGTTGAAGTAAGCAATAATTAACATTACACCAACTGTGAGTTTGGCTTTTCTGTGTGTTTCTTCCTCATGCGTTAAGTCTATTGGAATAAAATAATTGAAGAGTTTACCAAATATATTCATTGTTTATAAGATGTAATATGATATAAAATAAGCTGCAAATATCCACAGTCCAAGCACAATTCCTAACAATATTATTTTAATGAAGTTTTTATTCATTATTTTTTGAAAGATAAAAGGAAGAGATGCTGCTATTAATCCTTCGCCAACAATAATATACAATGGTGTGTTAAACAACATTATTTTATAAGGATTGTAATACCACCAATCTGCATATAGGGCGCAAGTTTCAAATAGGGGGATAAAACATGCACCGATAGCAAATGCGATTAAAAAAGTTTTAAATTGAGATACTTTTTTAGAAAAGAGCCAAGAAAGATAACCCACCTGAACCAAAATAACAGCCCAAGCAAAAGGCATATAATTAGGCGAAGCCCAAATGTGTGTTTCTTCAATAGGATATACTAAAGAAGATATGCCATTTACTAACCAATTATCGGCTATCAGTTCCACAAAGCCGGCAACTAAGCCCAATAAAATCAGTTTTTGCAAGAATTTATCCTTATTGGCAAAGGCGAATAAACTAAGAATGCCAAACATTGAAAAAGCCAACCAAAAAGCCGATTCATATTTTAAATTATAAATAGCATCTATAATAGCAACCCCAAGCGTAATCAACATTGTGGCAATAATAAACACTTTTTCTTTTTTAGCACCAGGGTCTAATTCTCCTTTACCACTAACAAATGCTTTTAAAAGCGCACCAATAAAATACAAAACACCCATTACAACCGTTGCACCCTTTATCCAAAAAGGCACCTTAGCGCTCCATGGTAATCCTTTTTTATAACGCTGCTTGTCATGCCATTTCATTAAATCAAAACAATAGGGTTCTTCCAATTCCCAAATTTCGCATTGCTCTGCCGTACTACCAGATTTTTCTATAATACAATTTACAGCCCTTCTTGCAGCTTCATTAGCGCCTTCCATAGTGGCAATGTCTGTATTTGTTCTTACATAATCGCTCGCAAAAAATAAATTAGGAATATAGCAATCAGCTGTTGGTCTTAGCGGCCAAGTATTTATAGAGTTTACTAATAATGGTTCAATATCATCAAGCTGAGCATCATTTAATTCTGAAGTTGGTTTTTCTCTTATATCTCTGTCCAAATAAAAATCTACAATGATTTCATCTTTTAAAATTTCTTTTTCAAAATTTAAGCTCGCTTTTAATTGTGCCCTCACTTCTTTTTCTACCTCATCTCTTGTGCATTGATGGGCTGGCTTATTGGTAGTGTATTCACCATTGGTAAACCAATCGCTAATATCCACGCTCAATACGCCTTTTATATTTTTATCTCCTTTGGTTGTAATATCATAATCTTCCCAAAATTGCACCTGACTAATACAAGTTAAAGCCCACTCTGTATCACTACAAATTACATGGCCTTTATTAATTTCTATATTTTCAGATAAAAAATATTGTAAGCCACTCATCCAATTTACACTCGTAGATAGTTGTTTAATGCAATCTAATGTTTTATCTACTTTAATCATTTCATCCGAAATTAAATCAGCAGCCCTTTCTACTGGCATAGCCATTATATAATAATCGCCAGAAACTTCTTTAACTTCACCTTCAAAATTTGTTAATGAAACAGATTTTATCGTTTTATCATTATTCAAATTTATTTTACTGGCACTTATTCCCTGCTGAATGACTACATTTTTAGAAACCAAATAATCATTCCATGCATACAGCCATTTTTCGTTTGTGGGGCCATTTAATACTCGGTCGGTATTTACACTTGGGTCTGTTGAACAATATAATAATTGAAGAAAAATATCGCCACCAGTTTTTGTGCTTGCCAATTCAGCCTTAGCGGCCACTAACGTTCTTGTTAATCCCTCCACTAATAAATGCTGATAATCTACAGAAAATCTATCTGCTTGCAAATACTCCCACCAGCCTAATCGTTCATAGTCATTTTCTCTTCTTGTTTTAGAACTTGTCATTAATTGCCAAACCCTTTCAGCAAAAAAATGAACCTCTTCAGAACTTAATCCGCTATCAACTCCATGTAGATCTTTAATAATAAGTTCTATATCTGCAAGAGTTTTGGGAAAAGAAGCAGGTGTAACTATTGGTGCCTTGCCGTATCTTGCCACCATAATTCTAGATGTAGAGGTAAGATTATTATAAACACTTTACATTTTTCCATTTTTATCAAATGGAATGCGTTTCATTGTATCGGTAATATGCTTATAAAAACCAGGAAAAAATCTAAATCCATGCTCACCAGGCAAAGGGTTTTGATACTTATGCTCATGGTTATAATTAATACTTCGAGCCTTGCCACCTAAATAAGATGGGTTTCGTTCGTAAACTTCTACAGCAAAGCCTCTTTCAATCAGTTCGTGGGCTGCGCTGAGTCCTGCAACACCACCGCCAATAATGACAACTTTTTTCTTTAAATCTCCCATTATTTAATTAAAAATATTTGTCAAATATAACCATTATTCAAAATTATACACTATTGTGATAAATTTAATTAATTGGATTTACCATAACATTATTAGAATAAAAAAAAGAAATAACAATAGTATTGAAATTAATTATTTGCATTATTCCGTTTCAATAAAACAATTAAAATGAATACAATTATAAATTTATAGCAATATCCATAAAATAAACACCTTATAATTTAAACAAAATAGTTATTAAAAAATGGAACTGAAATTTAAATAATAATTGGGAAATTAGCGCAATTTAGGGCTATTTCAATTTAACTTTTTGATAAATAAAATTCCCAATACTATCACCCATTTTTCTTCCATTTGTAATCGCTGGCATAAAATGTATGCCTCCATAAAGCCTGCTAATACAAGCTTCAGACGCAGCAGACTTAAAGCTAGTGAAACTTCGTGGGGCATTGCCAAAAGGCAATTCTGTAGAATCTGTATAAGCAAAATTGTCTCCAAAGTGATAAGTGAGCAAAGTAGTTAAACAACCCGAAACTACACTATGACCGCTTGGATACTCTGGAAAAGGGGGTGTTTGCAAAATAGGATTCCAATTTTCATTAATATGTCTTCGTATGACTGTTTCTGGTCTAATGTAATTGCTTCTGTACTTTTCATCCCAGCAAGCAATAAATGCATCATGCATTCCAATTGATATCATCGTAAAAGCTTCAGCTTGGCTTTCTAAGGTTGCATTGGTTAACCTAAGTGCTGTGCGCGTTATACCCATCCAATGCCCGGCAGGCGAAGGTTTTTCTGTAGAATACATCATGTGGCCAATGTGGTGTGAAACATTTGGATTATCATCCCAAAATCGTGCAATAGCAATTTTTTCTGGAGTACTATCAGACACAGCTTGGTAAACAAATTTTGCTTCTTTCATAAATTGAGAATTAGCCGAAATATCAAATTTTGTTGGCCTATCGGGTTTAAAAGCATCTGCAGTTGGGATAACAAATGGACGTATTCTATGCCAATTTGGTTCAATAGCTCTGGCAAAATCTGGGGGGGTGCACTCCCAACAGTCTTCAGTTTTTAGCGGTTGGTATTGGTCAAAATTTCTGCTTTCTCTAAAAGTATCTCTACTAGCCCATTCTAAAATATCCGAGCCTACTTTTTCGCCAAAAGCTATAGAGGCTTCAAAACTATTTTTTGGCAATACCTGTTTGTAAAAATCTTTTTTTCTGATGTAAAAAGAATCTAACATAAACTCAGAATAAGTAACCTTTATTGCTACTTTAATAAATGCGGCCATAGCAGCCAAGTCAGCATTTACCAATGTAGTATCGCATTTTTCCGTTTCTGGCATATCATTTAGCTGTCCTGCCAAAGATTTATGATTTTTAAAAAAAGGAAGTAATGCTTGATATGCTGCAATATTAGAATATGCATAATTTCTAGCTGCAACTGGTGGGGAAAATTTATCCCTCATCATGGCTAATCGCAAGCTCTCATTACATTCTTGAAGAATGTCTTTATTTATAATTTTTTTGAATTCTTTTGAACCTTTATCTCCATTACAAGCAAGCAATATTATACAAGAAAACGCAAATCCAATTAAATATTTTTGCTTTTTCATAAATAACACCTATTGATCTTCTAGAATGATTCCTGATTCACCTTTATAAGGCGATTTTTGAGTCATTTTAGCATTATTGATAACCAAATTTTGCTTTCGAACTCTTGATCTAGTTTTTAATCTTCTTTCTTTTCTTTGTAAAACGGTTACTGTCATGATTAATAGTTTTTAAATTTTAGAGGTGCAAAAATAATTCTTTTTTATGGAATAAAAAATTATAGTTCATGTTTTAAAGAAATCTCTCCTGTTTCTATGATGTTGCTTTGGTTTAAACTTCGATCTATAAGGATAAATTTTAGTTTTATCTTTCGGTGAGAGAAAAAAGGGGTTGGCCTTGCTCTTACAAATGTTTGAATATTTCCTTTTAAAGATTTGTATTTCCCTTTAGGAGTTACATTTTCTATGCGTTGATATAAAAATAAGGAATCTTCACTACCTTCTATCCAATTATTACTCGCATCTTGATAACTTAATATTACCCTAAGATTAGAAAAATAGGGTTCACCAAACCTAAAAGGGCTTTGGGTATCGCTATTGCCTAATCCCAAATCGCCATCACCATCGGTAAAGCTTAAATTATATTTTATTACACTGTCTATGCCGAAACTATCTTTAAGTTGGCTTAATTCCAATAATTTTATTACTGGGGTTTTTGGCACATTGTATTCTACAGGTTTGCATTTGCTTAGTAATAAAAAAGTTAATACTGATGCTATTAATAAATAAATAGTATTTTTGTAACCAAAATTTTTCATGAATTTTACTCCTCTTTTAAAAGAATGCAATAACGGAAATTTTAATGAAATTTCAATGAGAATTTTTCATTTTCAGGCAAATAATTGTATTGTGCTAAAAAAATACCTCTGCTATTTGAATATCGATGTATCAAAAATAAAAAAAATTGAAGATATAGTATTTCTGCCAATATCATTTTTTAAAACCAATCAAATAAAAAGCATTGACAATACGGTGGAAACAACTTTTATGAGCAGTGGAACAGGCGGAAACAGGTCAAAACATGCGGTTTTTAGTTTAGGGTTATACGAATTTGCCTTTCTAAAATCGTTCGAAAACTTTTTTAGTTCACCAACGCATTATTGCCATTTGGCACTTTTACCTAATTATGTAGCCCAAGGCCATTCCAGTTTAGTGTATATGGTAAATAATTTTATTACCAAAAGCCCGTATGTCAATAGTCAATTTATACTTGATGATTTTGATGAATTAAAACGTGTTTTGATTTATAATAAACAAAATGCTATCCCTACAATACTATGGGGTGTAAGTTTTAGTTTATTAGATTTTATAGAAGAAAATACAATTGAATTTCCTAACCTTATTGTTATAGAAACTGGAGGTATGAAAGGAAAACGAAAAGAAATTATACGCAAAGAGCTTCATACTAAACTCAAAAATGGCTTTAAAGGGGCAACGATTTGTTCAGAATACGGCATGACAGAATTGTTATCTCAAAGCTATTTTATGCCCGAAAATGATTGTTTTAAACCGAGCCCTTTACAAAAAATATTGATAAGAGATATTAATGACCCTTTTAAAATTTTAGGCAGAAATAAGCATGGCGCTATAAATGTTATAGATCTTGCAAATTGGCAAAGTTGCAGTTTTATAGCAACAGAAGATCTCGGTATAAAAAAAGAAAATGGATTTGATATTTTAGGCAGAATGGATTTGGCAGAAAACCGTGGCTGCAATTTACTTTTTAGTTAGGCCTTTTGAGTGGTCATATTTTTTTTAATTGCCAGCAAGGATAAATCTGAATTATCTGCAACTATAAAATTAGTTAAAACACCCAATGCGTCAATTTCCATTGTTACTTCATCACCAGCTTGCAGCCATTGAGGGTTGTAATCGGGGTTATTAAGTAATCCTGTGCCATTTAGTTCTAAAAAACAACCTGTTCCCACCGTTCCGCTGCCAATAACATCTCCTGGCAAAATATCTACACCATAAGCACAGCGCTCAACAATTTCAGCAAATGTCCAGTCCATATCACCCATATTGCCACTGCTTACCTCTATTCCATTTACTTTGCAAGTCATTCTAAGATTGTATTGATTGCCTGTATGTCCTTTTTTAGTTTCTTTTAGGTATGGTTCCAATTCGTCTGGTGTTACTAAATATGGCCCAATAACTGTGCTAAAATCTTTTCCTTTTGCTGGACCAAGATTCAGTATCATTTCTTCCATTTGCAAAACCCTGGCGCTTATATCATTCATAATTAAATATCCTGCGATATAATTATCTGCCTGCGCTGCTGTTATATTTCTGCCTTTTTTGCCTATTACTATTGCTGCTTCCAATTCAAAATCTAATTTTTGAAAATGATCTTTCATACAAAGAACATCCCCTGGCCCTTGAATGGCATTATGATTGGTGAAATAAAATATTGGATATTGATCAAATTCAGGAATCATCTCCACTCCCCTATTGCGTCTAGAGGTAGATACATGTTGCCTAAAAGCATAGGCATCGCGGCACGAAGGGGGCAATGGAACAGGTGCCAATACTTTTTGAGCATCAAAAACCAATGTAGGTGTGTATTTTGAAATAGTTTTTTCTATCAATTTTGCCTTAACCATTGCCTGCTCTCCTTGCTGCAAAAATTCAAGCATATTGTTTGGCAAACTTTTATCTGCTTCAGGCAAATCATAAATTTGGTTATTTACTACAATACCAATGCTGATTATATTTTCTTTTTGATAGGTTACTAATTTCATAGTTTATTAATTTTTTGTTAAATAATTTTTAAGGTTGCTAATGTTCTCAACTTTCATATTGTCAGCTCCATTTTTTTGACTCAAAAATATGCTTAACCAATCTAAAATATGCACTACTTTAAATATTTCACTTAGCACATGCCCATCAAAAATAATTTCTATAAAATTTATATCATTTTTTAAAATTAAGTCTTTTAGGAACTCAAATCTGAGATTAACACGTTCATTTACTTGACAATTAAGTAAAACAATATTACTATTGAGTTTTTCATAGTATGTTTCTAAGGCATTATGATTATTCTCTGGCAATATTTGAACAAAACCTTCTAATTTTGCGTTTTCTTGAATTTGCTGCGTAAATCTTGTACCCAATGCAACAGATAGTCTGTCGCATACTATAACAAATTTATCTTTATACTGTGATTCAAAATAATCAAATATTCTCTTTGCCTCTAGTTTCCAATCATTGGCATTTTTAAAATCTGCTATTGCAAGTTTTAACTCGTCCTTAACATTTTTGATTCCAAATAACTCTGCAAGAATCAATAAATTATAAGTTAAAGAAAAACCAAGCGCCATGCGTGGTTGATAGCCTTTTGGAATAATATATAAACTTAATTTGTTCTCTTTCGCATAATTTGCTAATGCACCACCACTTGTCAAAACAACTATTTTACAGCCCAACGCCAAGCCTTCATCAAACAAAGAAAGGGTTTCTTCTGTCTCACCACTATAACTCGCCAAAATAAGCAGGGTGTTTTTATTGCAATAGGCTGGCAGATGATAATCTGAAATCACATCAATAGATTTATCAGCAATATCAAAATAAAAATTTTTGGCAAATTGAGCACCAATTCCTGAGCCACCTAAGCCGCCAAGCACGATGTTGTTTACTTCATTAGCATCAATGTGATGATTCTTATAAGCCTGAATTGAGTAAGCAATTTGTTCCCTAAAATCGTTAAGGGCAGTTTCGTGCGTTATTTCCATTATATATGCAAAGGTACAATTTTAGATGATAACATCAGTATTATATTAACTAAATTGATTATAAATTGATCTAATATTGCAGTTTCTATTAAAAAATTTCAATAGGATTTATGGCAAGTTAGTCAAAGAAATAGCCAATATTTGCAGGCATATTATTTCACAAATATTTTCATTGTACTTAGTTAAGTTTAGAATCTCCTATTTAAATGATATTGGCAAAGTGATATATCGAGTTCAAAATGCAACATTACAATACCCATCAATATGCATACCTTTGTAGATTCAAAAATAAAATGTCTATGACTAAAGCACCGCATACTTTTAATGAATTGGGGCTATCTCAATGGCTGATAGAAGCCATTGAGCATTTAGAATATGCTGCACCCTATCCTATTCAATATCAGGCAATACCACATATTATAAAAGGCAAGGATATTTTGGGAATCGCCAAAACAGGCTCTGGCAAAACTGCAAGTTATATTTTACCACTGCTACAAAGATTGGATTCAGAAAACTGGACATTACCAAATAGGCATATTGCTGCACTAATTTTAGTGCCCACACGCGAGCTAGCCTTGCAAATATATCAAGTCTGCGATATGCTTACTAAACATGCCAGAAAGCCTATAAAAACTATGGCAGTATATGGTGGCATTTCTATCAATCCACAAATGATAAAAATGCAAGGTGTGCAAGTATTGATAGCTACTCCTGGGCGTTTGATAGATTTAATAAATCAAAAGGCTTTAAGTCTTTCTGCACTTAAAATTTTGGTACTAGATGAGGCAGACAAAATGCTAAATCTTGGTTTTAAAGCAGAAATGGATGCTTTGCTAATACAAATGCCAGCAAAACGGCAAAATTTATTGTTTTCAGCAACATTAAGCAAATCTGTTGCAGATGTTAATGCAATGATTTTGAATAAGCCCGTGGTTATAAAAATAGAAAACGAAGAAATTCCAATTGAATTGATAAAACAACATGCTTTTCAAGTTTCTGAAGAAAGGAAAGGTCCGTTTTTGCGTTATTTAATAAAGAGTAGGGGCATCAAGCAAGCTTTGGTTTTCACTTCTAGTATTTATAAAGCCGACTTAGTGAGCGAAAAGCTTAGAAAAAATGGAATTTTTGCACTTGCAACTCATGGCAAAAAAAGCAATGAAGCTAGAATTAATGCCTTAAAAGATTTTAAAGAAGGAAAATTAAAAGTATTGGTTTCTACAGACCTTTTATCTAGAGGCATTGATATAGATTTTTTACCTTGCGTGATTAATTATGAATTGCCACGTTCACCAAAGGAATTTATCCATCGCATAGGCAGAACAGGAAGGGCGGAGCAAATGGGTGAAGCTTTTTCATTAATAGCTGAAGATGAAAAGCAACATTACAGTG
Source organism: Bacteroidia bacterium (assembly GCA_041690035.1). GTDB lineage: Bacteria > Bacteroidota > Bacteroidia > NS11-12g > UBA955 > CALSPH01. The sequence goes on from JBDNFC010000009.1 coordinate 31,295, forward strand.
TTATACAGAAAAAAATGAAACTTTGGATACCATTAGAAGAAACTGATGCCATAGATCTGCATGGATATTAATTACCATTTTAAAATAAGAAAATTAAAGATTTTTAAAAAAAGTTTAACTAAATTCCTTTAATGTTACTGATAGTTACTAAAAGTGATGCGTATCATCATTGTACCAAGTGTTTTGCAATTTCATAGTAGTTTCAATGAGCTCTCTTACGCAAGCCTCACCACCATTTCTACTGCTTATCCAAGTGCATACTTTTTTTACATCTGACACTGCATCTCTTGGGCAAGTAGGTATACCACAAATACTTAGCACAGGAATATCAGGCATATCATCTCCCATATAGGCCACCTCGCTAGGCAAAAGATTGTATTTTTTACAAAATGCTAAAAATGTAGCCTCTTTATGAGATTGGCTAAGGTAAATATCAATTACACCCAAGCTATTAAAACGGTGATAAATACTCTGACCGTTTCCACCAGAAAGAATCGCAAATGGGTAGCCTTGTTTCACAGCGTGCTGAACTGCATAACCATCTTTAATATTGAAATTTCTTAACCCTTCGCCTTTGGCATCTATAATTACTGTGCCATTGGTCATCACACCATCACAGTCAAAAACAAAGGCTTTAATATGCTGTAAAATATGCTCCATTAATTAAAAGTATATTGCAGTCTTAGTCCAAGATTTGTAAGTGCAGTAGGAAAAGATGTTTGCACTAATGGTTTATTTACCCTTCGTTCATAATAAAAATTAAGATTAATAGCGTTATTAATTTTGTATTGCAAGTTTGGTTTTATGGTAATAGCAGTTTGCCCACCTTGTGGTAAATTTATATTTGTCTCAATATCACGCACAATTATCATATTGGTGGCAATCATAATATCCAAATTAATATTAAAATCATTTGGCAAATAAATCCGCCTACCCCCACTTTTGAATGGCAATAAAACTCCCGTTTTTCTATAACCACCAGAAATTACAAATTCAGAAGTACGATTTTCATTTATGTTAAACCCTCTAGGATTGAGCAATATAGTTCTTGATTTATTATAATTTAGCCGCCCAGTAATACCGCTTTTGGTAGAAAAATTTACACCTATCAATGGTGCAAAACGCTCTGAAATAGATATTGCAGAAATTTGCAATGCAGGTTCAAAACTTTGACCAGGAGCAAAGGTATCTATTTTAAAAATTGCATTTATTCCATTATACCCTGCAATAGTGTAGCGCCCATTATAAGCATGAGATATGGCAATATTTGTAAATATTTTTTGGATAGATTTTATTTTAGACAATCCATTGTAATTAATATTCCAAGCAGGCAAGGGGATGTTCAAAAATGGTGAAAGCCTAACATTGTTTACATTTTTACCTGCGTAAGTGGCAAAGAAATTTACATAATACACATCTTGACTATTTTTACTATAACCCAATGGAAAACCAGATGAGGCTAAAGTATCATTTCCGGTTCCTTTTACCCTAGCATCTTGATTTTGTAATCGGCTCGCTATTGTAAATCTATTATTTCTAAAATCAGTAAATGCCTGACTTGCATATCCATTATTCTTGCTACTATTTTTTTCAAAAGCAGTGCTTATAAATATATAAGTGCTTGAAAAAGTTCCTGTTTGGATTGTACTAATGTCTCTAAATGCATTAAAATTTTCGCTAGTATCAAATTTAAATTGTCCAGAGATATTTTTACTATAGGTCTGTTCGAAGGTAAGGTCTATTCTAAAATCTTTTAAAGGCTCAATAGTAGAGCGCAAATTAATGGTATTATTGTTACTGATATTATAGGGATTAATAAAACGCAAATCATTTGTCAGGTTTCCTGCTTCTGCCATATCAAATCTAAAATTAGGGTCTTGACTACCAAAAGCAAAAGGTAATCCAGGTGCATTTCTATTCCAATTATTGCCTATATGATCTATAGTACGGGTAAATCCAGGCAATAGAGTTTGGTCTGTTTGAGTATAGGTAAAATTAATGTTTCTTACCATCATTATTCCGCGCAAAAGATGGTGAAAAGCATTCATTTTTTCTTCATTTTTTGGTGGGACATTTCCGCTATTAGGACTAACATTGCCGCCTGCTAGTTTCTTCTTCTCTTCTTCTTCTTCTTTTTTCTTAGGCTTTTTTATTGGCGCCTTATTCTGATTTATGCGCTGCAAGGCTTTTGATTTTCCATATAATTTAATCAAATTCAAGTTGCCCGACAATGATTTATTGGCACTGTTGCCAATTCTATTGCCTATAAATGAAGTAGCAGGTGGAGCTTGATCCCAAGAGAATGAGCTTCTATAAGAGAGATTGAGTGTTGTCCAGTCTAAAAATTTTATTTTTCTTGTAGGCACTTCATAGCTTAAATTTCCTGTTTGGTTGTATGCACTCATTGTTCCAAAATTATATAAGTTATTTCTTACAGTGTCTTTTTTGGCTTCGGTGTTTAATTCTCCAAAAGGCTCTTCTATCCTTGCATCCACTACCGCATTATAATCTAGTTTTAGCGAAGGCATTAAATTCCAGCCTACTGCATAAAATCTTCGCATGGTAAAATTTTTATCAAATAATCGAGGAGTTAAACTTTTAAACAAATCATTACTTCTATTCAATGTTTCTGCATAATCTCTGTTGGCATCCAACCTTACAGTTACACTATTTGGCATGTAATCTAATGAAAAATCTTTAATTATACCTAACTTCTTTGATTTAATTATTTTCTTAAAAGGCTCAAACTTCTTAACTTTTGGATTAAATTGATATTGAATACTACCGTTATAGTTTTCTACCAAATGTTCTTCAATTTGTGGACTTCTATTAAACCCCCTATTAAAAGCATAATTTATTCTAAAATTTTCAATATCCCATGGTTGGGGATTACCTGCACCCATTCTTTGTTTTGAAACATTGGTAAAATTTATGCTATACCTTCTATTATAAGTTTGAGTTAAGTTTTTAATACTATCTCTAAGAGATTCTGGCAATGCTGAGTAGAGCTGTCTTAATTCTACATCTGGGTTGAAAGGATTGTATTTAGGTGTAACAAAAGTTTCTGTATAACCAATAAACATTGGGATAGAAACTCCAATTGATTGAGGAAAAAATTTACCTAATTCAAAATTTGATGAAACATCATATTGCCATGTTTCATCAAGTCTTCTTTGATTTAACCTTTGATCTACACCACCAAAACCAATTGTATAAGCACTTCCTGTGGCATTCACAGTGCCAAAATCGGCTAATTTTGCTTGCATACGTGCAATAGCAGCCCACCCATCTTGATTGTTGTGTCCACTAAGCCTTAATTCATTAAACCAAAGTTCGGGGCAAAGCGTTCTATCTGATTTGTTGCGTACCCCAAGCATAAGCACCCTAACATTACTTAAGTCTGGCAAACCTAAGAGTGTAACCGTGGCACCGGTAACAGGGTCAATTAAAAAATAGGGTTTATTGAGTGGGGAGCCTTCGGTTAGCCTTTTTTCTTTTGCCAAAAATAATTGTGCAAAAACAAGGTCTAAATTATTTTCATTAGGCCATACTTGTATTGGTTGCACGGCTCCTGCAGGGGTAATGGTTAAAGGTATTTCATACTCATAATAATTTCCTTGCAAATCTGTTCCCAATCTAATAAATGCTGTCAAATCGCCCGTGTTTATTCCTTCACCTTCAGCATGCACAAACATTTTTAACTCTTTATAGTTTCTCATGTCAAAATTAGTGGTTCTAAACACTGCTTTTGCATCACCTGGCCTTAGGCCACAAGTTAGCAAACTGAGCGATTGTTCATTTTGCTGCACAGCGCCTGGCTGGGTAGGGTCTATTTCTCTGCTCAATGTTGGGGGCAACACATAAGGCACAGGCTTTCTATTGCTATTATTTTCTATATTTACAGTGTTTACTAATACTACAGTTTTATCATTCGGATCTACAGGAATAATTGGGCCAGGCGTGTTTAAGCTAAAATCATAGATTCTCCAATCTGACCTTACTAATTGTATTGAAGCAAATCTGCAAACCACATCATCGTCAAAACCTTTTAAAAATAAACGCATAAACCTAATACTTTTAAAATCGTCAATATTACCCACTTTTCTATTATATTCCCTAACAGGGATTTTAAATTGATACCATTTTACAGATTCTGTTTTCCCATTTTGAAGTACCACTTGTTGGGTAACTAAATCTGTAATAAAATTTTGCCCAACATTCATATCTGCTGGGTTGAGGCTTACTTGGTATTGAAAATAATCTTCGGTTAAATTCATGGTAAAATCCCTATTAATATCTTCATCATCAGGTGTAATTGTTGCACCCATAGTGGTTCCATCACTTAGCGTAGCATTGGTGCTATTGCCTTGTTGCTTATTAAATCTTTTATACCTATTAAGTATACTAGCTTGATCAGAACTATAACTTGGATCGTTGTAATAGGTATAATTATCATTGCAAGGATCTTGTTGTGCTTGTTGAAAAAACACACTGTTAGGTCCAAAATTAGAAGCTATATTGTCAAGGTAATTTGTTTTCCAAAATTCACGTTCTTGTGCATCGGTCATCCCATCTAAACCTAGGTCTTGATTTGCTGTTGCCCCTGGAGCATTGTCAAAAAAGTTATTTAAGGTAGTTACAATTGGCACATTTGCCAATGCAGAGGGCTCAGTTCGAGCGGTATTATTGCCACTTGGGTCTAATCCATTTTCATAACTTTTTCTTCTATCGGGCAGCTGATCTTCCGAAATTTCTCCTAAATTGATATATAAATTACCTTTATTATTGGGGTTATAAATATACGGATCCATCATCCAAAACTCAATGTAAGCAATATTTGCAGCTTCAAAATCATTTGTTTCTATTCTGCGCATAATTCCACCCCAGCTTCGTGCGGGATTTAAAAAATTTCCATCACTGTTTAGGTCAGCACTATTTGCATTAAAATTATAGGACGAGCGCTCTTTGGGGTAAAAAGCCAAGTCTAGGGTGGGCAAAAGTTCTGGTGTACCTAATTGTAAATTTCTGTTAGGAAAAACCTCAGTAATACGCACAGTTCTTGAATAATGGTTAGATTTATCATCTACAGTTAGGTGTGTTGGGGTATTACGCTCTTGCCGCAAAAAAACTGGATCTAGTGAATAAAAAGAAAGATTGGCATTATAATTATGCCATCTAATTCGGTCTATGGCGCTGCTATTTGGAACCCATTCTGGAAATAAATCGGGTTGTTTTTGAGGCAAACTTGCATAACGCCAATTATTGAGTGCTTTTAAATCGTATTGGGTTTCACTGGCTTCAAAATCATCTACCAAACTCACGCCTCGCTCTGCTTTATTTCCATTTCTTTGGATGGATTTTGGCTCATGTGCTATTAGTTTTGCAAATTCTCCTTGAAATAGAAATGTACTTTTTTCTTTGGTTTCAATAAACGGAATTTTATCTACTAATTTTGTCAAGAATCTAGAATCTGTAGTATAGGCGCCATCAAAACCCAAGATGCTATTTAATAGGGGCTCATCGCCTATATTTGTTTTTGGTGTTAGTGGACGTTCATACATGTGCATTGCTGTGGCACCCATAATTAGTTTATTGTTAAACTTATAATCAAATCTGCCACCTAAAAGCGTTTTTTGTTGAATATTAAATAAAGAAGGATTTTCGGCAGAAACCCTAATTGTGGATCCACTAGAAAGGATGCCTTGATTAATGATGGTTACTTTTCCGATATTATAATCTACAATAAAATCAGTACCTTCGGTTAGTTTTAGCCCATTGGATGTTACCGTTACAGCACCCTTTGGTATATTGAATGCCCCAATCATAATTTCATTACTTGCTGCGCCTGTGTAGCTGCCACGCAAAAAGAATTTATTGTGTGTTACATCTTGTTGGGCAAGCCATTTGGTGCTATCATACAATGCTTGGTAAGAATATTTTGCTACTAAATTAGGATTGCCAATCTTTCTGGCCAAATGTGACCCAAAGGGCTCCACAACAGGAAAAATAATTAGCGCTTTTTGCTGATTAATGGTTACTCCTTCAAATAAATCAAATACACCATCTGGCTTAGCTTCATTTTGTCTGTTTAGTTTATCTAAATTAAATACAGTAATTAGAGGCAACCCGCTCACACCAGCAATATTATCTACTGGCAAATAATTCAAATCTGCTCCAGATGGATCGTCTGCATAAATTACATTTAGGTTAAAATCTTTTAAATTTAAGTTATAGGAATTTAATGAGTACACATTTTTCATCATCAAGTCCCACATGGGTAGCCTGGTTCTTATGGTTGTACCTTTTAGCATTTTAGTATAAAGCACCTCTGGTTTAGCGCTTCCTGTAGCGGGATCTATTGTTGCGCCAAATTGTCTAGAAAATTCGCCTACTTTATAAGTTCTTCCGCCAGCGGTATATTCATAAGCTACTGCAAGAATTTCTGTATTATTTAGTGCCCCATTTAAAGAGATGTAGCCCAAGGTAGGATGATAGGTAAATTCAGATTCAGATAATAAACGTGCATTGCCTAATAAATCCCAATCTATGCCTTGCTCTAAATTAGGATAATTATTTGCCATAGCATCTACAGTGGAAGAAGCATTTCTTACCTGCTTATCATTGTTCATAATGTCTGAAATAGTATTATTGCCATTGGTTGCAAATGGAATAGTGGATCCAGATGGCTTTTGAAGCGTTGGGTTAAAAGGCTTATCTTCGCCTAAATCCATAAAAGTAATAATATCTCTACTATTATTTACATTACCTTGTATATTGGTAACCCAAACCTCTATATAATTTATAAAAAAAGGAGAATTAACCAACGGCAAATTCTCTAATGCTACATCATAATTATCTCTAAAATTTTGCGATAAAAAATAATGCCTATTTTGGTCATAATTATCTGATTGAATGTTAAATCTACTAATTTGAGCACCACCAGAAACCTCAGATTCTGTGGTTTGACCTTTATTTTGAGTAAAAATCAGAGATGTAGTTAGTCTGCCAAATTGCATGGTTGTTTTTACACCAAAGAGACTCGTACCACCCCTTATCAAGCTACCGTTGAGGGGTAAACTCACATTACCCAATTCAATCGCTTTGATAATATCATCTTCTTTTCCTTGCCAATCTAATTTGGTTTGATTCTCAAATTCAAAGGTGGCTTCGGTATTATAATTAATACCCATATTAATATATTTTCCTACACTTCCCCTCACGTTCATTTGCAATTTTGGTAAAAAAACCAATTGGCCCGGTGGTTTTTGTTGCTGCGTAGGCAAATTTGGATTCTTAACGGTGTTCCAAGTGCCACCAATATTCATTTCTGCCATGCCACTGTATTGAATATCTATTAGCCCACCTCCAAAAAGTTTATTAAGTGCTTCGGGGGCATTTAATAAACTCGGCTTGTTACTGCCCCTTTTTCCAAAACCTCCTACATTGTCATCTGCTTGAGAGCGTTGCTGATAATATTCCTTTTTCGATTTTTCTTCTGTTAGTTTTAAATATTCACCAATACTGTAGGATTTTCCTGTAAACCTAGATTGATCACCTATTTTTTGATAAACATCATATCTACCTGTGGCAGGATTGAATTTAACCTCTTCGCCTACATTGCTAGGATTGTCTAATGTAAGGTTATTTTTAAAATTAGATTCATCTTTTTTTACTGGATATTTTAGCGGTACAGAACTGTCTTTATCAATAGAATCTGGAGGAGTAAGCAAAATAGTAGGCGATTTAAAAAAAAGTTTTGCTGCATAATTAGATCCTGATATTTCAGAAAAAAACAGCACAGCTATAGATAAAACGCAAAGGTAAAAGAATACCCGCTGTAAATTACTTTTTAGTTTTAAAGAAGTTAGGTTCAAAAAATGCTTTAGTTATTGTGGAGTAATATTTTTTTCTATAAGCTGGTTTTTATTTAATTAAGATGTGCAAAGTTATAATAGTTTTAGTGAATTTTTTATTAATTGTTCAATAGTGCTGTTGTCATTGCTAACAATGCTTATGCTTTTCTGTATTGCTTTTTCTGCTACTTGCTTATTAAAACCTAGTGATATCAAGGCTTGCAGCGCTTCTGAAGCATTGTTTCCAGCACCTAATTGACTGCCACCAAAGTCTGTCATATTTATTTTGCCTACTTTATCTTTTAGTTCTAAAATCATTCTTTGAGCTGTTTTTGGCCCAATGCCCTTAATAGAACTTATCAGTGGTGCATTTCCGTTTAATATTGCAGTAACTAAATCAGTTGTTTTTAATGACGAAAGAATCAGTCTTGCCGTGTTGGCTCCAATACCACTCACACTTATCAATTGTATAAATGTTTGTCGTTCATCTTCTGTAGCAAAACCAAATAGGCTGTGGCTATCTTCTTTTATGATTTGATGAGTAAATATTCTAACAGGATTCTTAGTTTTTATTAAATCAAATGTGGCGAGAGAAATATGAATATAATAACCCACCCCATTCGCATTAATAATAATAAATGCAGGTTTCACCTTTTCTACTTTTCCTTCTATAAATTCGTACATTCTTTTTAAATAGGGTGCTAAAATAGCAATAAAAATCAAATCACAAACAATTAATATTTACACAATGTTGCCTGCGAAATTAAAAAAAAAATAAATTTTATTTAAAATTGTATCTTTGCAGAAGCAAAAGTCAAATAAAAATATGGTCAAAATTTATAAAATATGGTGTATTGTTTTTTGTTTCACATTCATTTATAGTTGCAAGGAAGATCCAAAAAAATACGGCTTCCAGCCAGACACAGCAGCATATTTTAAATTTAAAAATAACAGCAATTGGATTTATAAAAATATTGCAAATCCTACAATGCTAGACACCGTTTTTGGAAATGGAGCTGGTGAAGGATTTGCAAGTAGAGATGCAGGTTTAACAGAAATATCTAGCATAACACTAAACGGAAAATCTAGTCCCCAAGTAATTATTAGAGCAGAAGCTATTGCCACATCCAATATAGACAGAATTGCAATTCTTACAAAAATTAACAATATATTGTACCCAAGCCCTGTGATTATAAATATTAATGGCACAATGAATTCTGAGGACAGCACTAATTTGGTAAAACTTATTTCATTTGACTTAAGTGGCTCGCAGTATGAAGATGTATGGGAAATGACGCTAAAAAACCACCCCTATTTTTCTAAACTATATTTTGCAAAAAATTTAGGAATAATCAGAAAAACCCTTCGCACGGGTGAAACTTATGATTTAATTAACTATACCCCTGGAAACTAATTTAACTATTATTAAAGCCTTTTTTGCCTAAAATAGCAAAATGATTGCACAAGACAGCATAAGTAGAGTAATAGAAACAGCCCAAATAGAAGAAGTAGTAGGCGATTTTGTTTCATTAAAACGAAGGGGCGTAAATCATGTAGGCAACTGCCCTTTTCACGAAGAAAAAACTCCTTCTTTTAGTGTTTCGCCATCAAGAGGAATTTATAAATGTTTTGGTTGCGGCAAAGCTGGAAACAGTGTTTCGTTTATTATGGAGCATGAAAAACTCGGTTTTGCAGACAGTATAAGATACTTGGCCAGAAAATATCAATTGCCTTTAGAAGAAACACTAGATACTGCAAAAGAGCACGAACTATCTGCATTAAAAGAGAGTTATCAAATTGTGTTGGATTATGCCAATTCATATTACCAAAATTTATTGCAAACAGATGAGCTGGGCATTGCCATAGGACAAAGCTATTTTAAAGAAAGGGGCATTAAAAAAGAAAGTATTGCTAAATGGCAATTGGGTTTTAGTAAAACCGAGTGGCGAGCCTTGGCAGATGACGCTGAAAAAAGGGGGTATAAAAAAGAATACTTAGAAGCTACAGGGCTGATTAAAAAAACCGACCGAGAAGAGTGGTATGACATTTTTAGGGAACGCATTATCTTTCCCATACACAGTGTGCAAGGTAAGGTGATAGCGTTTGCAGGAAGAGTGTTAAAAAAAGATGATAAAACAGCAAAATACCTAAATAGTCCAGAAACCGACTTTTATAAAAAAAGCAAAGTGCTTTATGGCATGCATTTATCTAAAAATGCAATAAAAAAAGCTGACAAATGTTACTTGGTTGAAGGGTATTTAGATGTGATAACCATGCATCAAGAAGGCATAGAAAATGTGGTAGCAGCATCTGGCACAGCATTTACCGAAGAGCAATCCAAGTTAATTAAGCGTTTTTCTGAAAATGTTACAGTATTATTTGATGGTGATGCAGCAGGTGAAAAAGCAGCCGCAAGAAGCATTGATATTTTACTTGCTTTAGGATTAAATGTGCGTGTGGTGGCAATGCCAGAAGGAGAAGATCCAGACAGTATGTGCAAAAATATGGGAGGAGATAAATTCAGCCAATTTTTGAATGAGAAAGAGCAGGATTTTATCCTCTATAAATCAGAAAAAATGATGGAGGAATCTAACAATGATCCGATTAAAAAAACAGCTTTTGTGCAATCTATTCTTGCCACCATTGCACTTATCAATAATCCTATAAAAAGGGCTTTTTATTTAAAAGAGTGCGCTGTATTAATGCAGATGGACGAGGGTATATTAATAGATGAAATTCAAAAAAATCTTGGAAAATTTGCTCAAAAAAACTTTACAAAAAATGTAGATGCTTCCAAACTACCTGCTGATTTTGAAACATTAATTTATGAAGGACTGCAACTGTATGAAAAGGAACTTGTAAAAATGCTGGTTTTATTTGGTGAAAATCTTTTTACCCAAGAGCACACAGTTGCTCAATTTATTATAAATCAATTTAAGCTAGACGATATTATTTTTACACATGAATTGGCAAGGCAAATTTTTACTGCATACAGCCAAAGCTATGAGCAGCAAGCACCTTTTAACATCGAATATTTTAAGGAAGCACAAGAAATGGAGCTGCAGAGTTTTATTAATGATTTGTTGCAACAAAAAGAATTCTTAAGCGAGGGATGGGAAAAAAATGATATTTTTTTAGATAAAGATGCTATCAAATATCCATTATTAATATTTAGAACAATGCAATTTTATAAACATAAACGTGCTGTTTTGCTAGAAAAAGATATTACTGATGCATTACAAAATTGCACACCAGAGATTGAAGCAGATTTAATCCAAACTAAATTAGAAGTTCAAAAAATAAAGAAAGAAACAGCTGCACAAATCGGCAATGTGGTCAACTAAAATTATGCCCGTAATCTGCAGTAGCTTTTATCAATAAAAACCTAACTTATCATATTATTTAAACCCATTTTATAAATTTAAAAAACAGTTTCATAACATTTCTTAAATGTAGCGAAAATGAACCAAAAAAAATTATATTTGCAAACAAAATGAGTTTTTAAACAAACTAACATTAGGCAAAAGCACAACAAATAATAAAATAAATAAATATGACAGACGTTATTATTCCTTTACTTTCCTTAATTGCCCTTGAAGTAATACTTGGTATTGACAATATTATTTTTATTTCTATTCTAGCAGATAAATTGCCAGAAAACCAAAGGAACAAACTTCGCTTTTGGGGTATCGGATTGGCTGTGGTAATGAGGTTAGTTTTTCTAGCTTTTATTGCGTGGATTTTGAAACTAGACCAAACCCTTTTTATAATATTTGATATCAGCTTTTCTGGTAAAGGATTAATACTCATTTTAGGTGGACTATTTTTAATTTATAAAAGTACAAAAGAAATATATCATAAAACCGAAATTGCCAAGGACAACATACCAAAAGTACCAAATAACAGCAGTTTTAAAAGATTACTTTCTGAAGTTATAATATTGGATTTAGTTTTCTCTATTGATTCAATTATTACAGCAGTTGGAATGGTTGAACAACTTTGGATAATGTATACGGCTGTAATTGTTACGGTTATAATTATGTTATTGGCATCTAAACCAATAAGCGAATTTATAAGAAAACATCCATCTTTTAAAATTCTAGCCTTGTGCTTTTTAATGATGATTGGCGTATCACTCTTAGCAGAAGGATTTCATTTTGAAATACCTAAGGGATATATTTATTTTTCAATGGCATTTGCTTTTTTAGTTGATATTATTCAAATGAAAACTGCAAAGCAAAATTTGAATGGAATTATTGCCAGTAAAATAAAAGATGAGTAAATCAAGAAAAAATTGACCATCTAGAAAAGCCAATTTATAGGCTGATTATAGACAACCTACATCTTTTAAATGATGACTTTTGCTTCTGCAAAAAAACCATTTTTCAATAAAAAGTTTTTTAGATTTCGCAATCAATTTTGCGTAAATATTAATTGTTTGTGATTTAATTTTTATTGCTATATTAGCACCCATTTAAAAAAGTGTGCATGGACTATAAGAACTTCTAAGTTTGAAAAATATAAAAATATAAACGGCAAACGAAGAGGAAGCAAAAGAATAGCTAAAAAATAAATTAATATGAAGACTATAAAATTAATTCTAGCAATCTGTATACAGACATATGCCAACAAACCATTCTATTTCAACAACTTACGTAATTTCTTCGTCTGTAATTGGCGGACTAAATTTGTCTTTAAACACAATTAACGGAATGCAAATTTTTAAGGGAGCTAACAATAAGACTGTTCCGATATTGGGATTAATTGCAGGAGTAGGACAAATAACACTGGGTGCATGGAATTATCCTAAAGAACAGATGACTTGGAGCGGTGCTTATGTAAATCCAGCGCGAAGAAATTTGTCTTTAATAAACATTAGACTAGGAACGAGCACTTTGATATTAAGCAGTTGGAATTTAATAACGAACAGAAAACCAAAAGAAAAATCATTGTCTTGGAACATTTACAGTTTCCCGGCACAAGGTAACAATTTTGGACTTGGTTTCAGCTTGACTAAACGACTGTGAAGATAAAAACGAGCCATAACCGCACCTGCAAAAAATTGGCGGTTCAGTGCTTCAATGAAACTCCCGCTAAGGCGAGACAGGTAGTGCTTCGTATCAATCCCAATAGCTATCTGAATGGTAAAAATCGCCAACTTCTTGTAGCTGCAAACCGTCAAACTGTCTAATTACTCAAATCAAGGCTTTGAGAATTGCATGGTTGGAAAATTTTAAAGATAAGTATCCGATTGTTTGTTTATGTTTGTGGAGTATTTAGACAGACTGCCGTTATCGGCAACCCTAAAAACAACACAACATGAAAAAAGTAGCATTATTAATTTTGACAGTATTCTCATTTCACTCTTTGACTTTTGGACAAGAGGAAGCAACGACTGAGACTGGCAAAAAAGTATTACTGTGGGAAGATGGCACTTGGGTTTATGCTGATAGTATTCCTATTTACAATATAAAAGCGACTGCTCTATCAAAACTCGAAATTCCAAAGACCATTCCAAAGGACATAATAATCACTCATACAGGTTACACTCTACTATATAATGAAACTCATGAGCAATCTAGTTGGATAGCTTACGAACTGACTAAGGAAGAAACAAATAAAATGTACGAGAGGACAGATAAATTTATTCCTGACCCAAAAGTGAAAACAGGCACAGCAACAGATAAAGATTATGCAGGTTTTGGATATGACCGTGGACATTTAGCACCTGCATCTGACATGGGTTGGTCGTTGACTGCGATGGCTGAAAGTTTTTATTACAGTAATATGAGCCCACAAACGCCAAGTTTTAATCGCGGAGTTTGGAAAAGGTTAGAAGAACTTGCAAGAACATGGGCAATTGAAAACAACTCGATATATATCGTGACTGGTCCCGTTTTGACAACTGGTTTGAATACTATCGGTTCAAATAAAGTATCAGTGCCAAATTATTTTTATAAGGTAATACTTGATTATAGTGAGCCAAGTATAAAAGGCATTGGTTTTATTATCCCAAATACTGGTTCAAGTGAGTCATTACAACAGTTTGCCGTTTCCATTGACAGCGTTGAAAAGTTTACAGGAATAGACTTTTTTCCGCTATTAGCCGATGAACAAGAAGATTTAATAGAAAAAACACTTTGCATTAAATGTTGGTCATGGAAAAGTGTAAAAACAACTTCTGAAAAAGAAGAAAATAAAACTTCTTCTTCAGTTCAATGTAATGGCATAAATAAAGCAGGAGAAAGGTGTAACAACAAAACGCTAAATGCAAATGGTTACTGTTATCTGCACGAAGCTCAACAAGGCAATCAAATAAAGACGGAAACACAACCGACAAAAAAGGAAACAAGGTCATCATCTGTCCAATGTTCAGGGACTACTAAAGCAGGGAGCAGGTGTAAGCGTATGACATTAAGTTCAAACGGAAAATGTTATCAGCATTGAGGAAATTAGAATTATAAATAACGATAAATATAAAATGGACTTTAAAGATTTAATCAAACAACTTGGTGAAAGAGTAACAAAACTTAAAGACCAAATCCACACAGAAGAAGCAACAAAGAATGCTTTTATTATGCCTTTTTTACAAGCATTAGGGTATGACGTTTTTAATCCGACCGAAGTTGTTCCCGAGTTTATTTCAGACATCGGACTTAAAAAAGGTGAGAAAATAGATTATGCGATTTTTAAAGATGATCACCCAACTATTTTGGTTGAGTGTAAACATTGGAAAGAAAATTTAAGTATTCACGATGGCCAGTTATTAAGATACTTCCACGTTTCTAAAGCAAAATTTGGACTATTAACCAACGGTATAACATATCGTTTTTATTCTGACTTGGTTGACGCAAATAAAATGGATGAAAAACCATTTTTAGAATTCAATATCGCAGAAATTAAAGACAATCAAATTGAAGAGCTTAAAAAATTCCACAAAACTGTTTTTGATGCAGAAAGTATTGCAAACACTGCAAGTGAATTAAAATACACCAATGAACTTAAACATTTGTTGCAGCAAGAATTAATAAATCCAAGCCCTGACTTTGTTAAATACTTCGCAAGACAAGTTTATCCAAGTATAGTAACAGCGAAAGTTTTGGAGCAGTTTACTAATTTGACAAAAAAATCAATTCAGCAACATATTAGCGAGCTTATAACTGAAAGACTAAAGACAGCATTAACAAAAGAAGACGAGGCAACGAAACAACAAGAAGCGATTCAAGCAGAAGAACAAGCTAAATTAGAAGAAGTAAAAGTGATTACAACTCCTGAAGAACTTGAAGCCTTTATGATAGTTAAAACAATTCTTAGACAAAAAATTAGCGCTACAAGAATAACATATCGTGACGCACAATCATACTTTGCAATCTTACTTGACGACAATAACCGAAAGACAATTTGCAGACTTTATTTAAGTGGAGCAAAAAAGTTTTTCGTAACACTTGACGACCAAAAGAAAGAAGTAAAAAATGAAATTAATTCAATAGACGACATCTTTAAACATTCAGAAACACTTTTCAAAATCGTTGACAACTACGATAAATCGATAAATATGAACTAACTGATCAAGATTTAAATAGTTTACACATTTTATGGGATTGTGCCATTTTTAAATTTACGTTGGTCAGAATGCTATAACTACTGCCTTCAGGCCAACTTCACTTTTCAAGTTTTTGACTTCCTACTTGAAATTGTTTGGGGTCAATAATTGGTAAGATTGCTGCATGTAAAAATGTTCCTTTAAAAGTGGAAAACATTACACCTCATGTAGTCGAAATAGAAATCATGTTGAGGGTTTCAATCAAACGTTGAGGAATATCAAGTTTTCCATTTTCTTCAATTTTAATTATTTCATCAAAATTGACAATTTCAAATATACAACTTACAGACAATGCACCTAAGACAATTGAGTGATCATCATTTTTTATTTCAATGTGGACAATAGCAAAAACAAGTTTGTTAGAAGCATCAGCTTTGCATTCAATGCTAATATTGAAGTTAAAAGTTGTGACTAAAGTCTTGGGTTCTGCTGTTAATTGCAACGACCCATTTAATAGTTCGATTGATCTAAAATACAAACTTGACTATTAAAAAAGCACAAACCCCATAACAGGCATAGCTATTGCACACCCATCTCCAAAATCACAAAAGCTCAATTTTAAGTCAAAAAACGGCTTCATTAGAGGCGTTTTTTGAAATATCATTAGGTTACCTTATTTAGACATTAAATGGCTTGCATAAAACTGGTTTAAATTGCCAAATACTGTTAAAAAAAAATCATCAACACAGTTTAAAAACTCACCGCATTTGCAAATCTTTATCTTTCCTAAAATCATCAATTATGTAATTTATAAACCTAATTATGTAACTTTTGGGTAACTTATTGATTCATCTTTGCAGTGCAATTAGGATTTTCTTGTTGTATAAAAAATGATAAATTCATGAAAACAAACGCAGAATTACAAAAAGACGTGCAGGATGCCATAAGATGGGAGCCTGCTATGCATGCTGCAGAGATTGGTGTTACAGCAAAAGATGGGGTTGTTACTTTATCGGGTACCGTAGACTCATATTCCAAAAAAATTAATGCAGAACTCGCGACAAAAAATGTTACTGGTGTGAGGGCTGTGGCAGAAAATATTTCTATCGATTATGGATTCACTACAAAAAAGAATGATACAGAAATTGCCCAAGACGTACTAAATGCTTGGAAACATAATTGGGAAGTGCCAGACAATCAAATTAAAGTGAAAGTAGAAGACGGCTGGGTGAAACTAGAGGGTGAGGTAAATTGGAAATATCAAGATGAGGCAGCCAAGGATGCCATAAAAAATCTTTCTGGAGTAAAAGGAGTTCTAAATTTGATTACTGTTAAATCTCCAGCAATCAATGCAGTAGAAAAGAAAGATTTGGAGTATGCATTGAAACGAAATTGGTCTATTAACGCCAATGATGTAAAAATAGAAGTTAATCAAAATAAGGTTAAACTTACAGGATTGGTTCACTCAATGTATCAAAAAGATGAAGCGGGTCGTTTGGCGTGGAACACACCTGGCGTATCTTCAGTTGAAAATGAATTGGCAGTAATTTATTAATTTTGAAAAAACGAATAAAGTCAATTTAAAGATTAATTAAATAGGCTTTATTTGTTTTTTTATGTTGCAGTCAATTCTAAAGATTAAAAAATAATATTCATAACGAAATCATCAAAAAACAAAGAAAATGAAATCAAAAAAAATATTTGCCAAACTTTGCCTCTTAGCAGCTATTGTTTTGAGCAGCTGCAGCATTCACAAAAATACATACTCCAACTTTGATGAAAGTGTAGATTTTACTAAATACAAAACGTATGCATGGCTAAACTCTAATAAATCAACCCCCTATTTTAATGATGTTATCGAGAATAATGCTAAAAGTTATGTTGATCAGGAATTTAAAAATAGAGGCTATTTAGTTGACACCTTTAAACCTGATGTTTTACTTGAGCTGGTTTTGGAAAGTGAAATGAAAAAAAATGCTACTCAGAACTACAACCCTTATAACTATTCAAATTTTACTTATTTTAATTCTCCTTATAATAGCCAATACAATAATAATTTTTATTATGGCAATCCCTATTTCAACCATTATCCTAATTATAATTATGGCACTCCTTATTCTTATTACCCAGGTTACACTATTACAACCAATCAATATACTAAGAGTACCATCACCCTAAATGTAATTGAAATGGTTTCAAATAAACTTGTTTGGACAGGCTCTGCAGAAAAGGATATTTATGACCCCTCATGTCTTAAAAAGGAAATCCACCCTGCTGTAATTAATATTTTGAAGCTATATCCTACCAAACCTATTAAAAAAACTAAAAACTAAAAATGAAAAATTATATATTTATGCTACCATTAGCATTATTATTCAGCGGATGCTCAAATACTATTGATCCAAAAATATTTGAGGACAACAACAGCGATACTTTAATTGCAGTTGCTAATATAATGGCAAAAAACAAGAGCAATGTTAATGGAACAATTACTTTTACAGAAATTGATGGCAAGGTTAAAATGACTGTCGATATATCAGGTTTAACCCCTGGAGACCACGGTATTCATATACATGCTATCGGAGATTGTGTTGCAGCAGATGGCAGCTCCGCAGGAGGACATTGGAATCCAACAAACGTAGGCCATGGCAAGTGGGGTATTGCCCCTTTTCACAAGGGTGATATTGGCAATATATTGGCGGATTCAAATGGTATAGGGAAGCTAATTTTAGAAACCGATTTATGGTGTATCAACTGTGATGATGAAACTAAAAATATTATAGGAAAGGCTATCATTATTCATGAAGGTGTAGATGATTACTCTTCTCAACCTGCTGGTGCTGCTGGTGATAGAATCGGTTGTGGAAAAATCATGCTTGAATAAAAATTATAATTACAATTTCTTTTTTTTGGCAAATATTACATTCATGGTGCATATAGGCATAAAAAGTAATTAAAATTAAACAGCCTTTTAAAAGAAATATAACAGAATTTGAAAATTAGAGAATCATCAAAAAATTAGGTTTGAAAAACCATTTGAATTCCGTGAATCAGCATCCAAAAAAACCAAAAAAAGTTATTTATTATATCATTTTTGTAGCGGTGGCTGCAATAGCTATTTTTCATTCTAGTTCTTTTTAATAATACCAAGCAATGGCTTAGGTGCTATTGATTCTAATTTTTTAAATTCTTGTCCTTAACTAGCTTAAGTCTTTTTTCAAAAAAAAAAGCATTAAGGAAGTAGGAATAGTGCAACGAATTAACAAAAATATGTAACACTTAGCCTATTAAAACACTCATCTTTGCTAAATAATAATTCAATAGTATAGCAGCAAAAATATGCGTTAACCTAAAAAATATGAAAAAAATATTTAGTATAGTTCTTCTTATAATGATGGCTGCAAACACATTTGCATTTCGCCTAACTTCTGGTAAGAATATTGTAATTTCTCAACCAATTTTTGAAGATTTGTATATCTCAGGTGGTACAATTACCATAAATGCCCCTATATATGGTGATTTGATTTGTGTAGGTGGCACAATTATTATCAATGACACTGTGATGAATGATATATTGATTGTTGGTGGCAAAGTTACTTTCAATGGTTTTGTAGGCGATGATATTCGCTGTGCCGGAGGAGAATTAGTTTTACAAAAAAATATTGTTGGCGACCTTATCATAACTGGAGGAAAAATAACCATAAACACAGACGTTGTCATAAATGAATTGCTTGCAAGTGGTAGCGAAATTACACTTAATGGAAGAGTAAAAAACAACTTAAAAGTGGCAGCAGGAAATTTAATATTTAATGGCATTGCAGAAAAAGATATTGATATTCGTGGTGGAAAGTTAACATTGAATGGAATGGTCAAGGGCTCTTCGATCATTGCAGGGAATAAAATTATTATTGGCAAAAATGCCTCGTTCAATAACAATGTCAGTTATTGGAATAAAAAAGGTTATATTGATTTTAAAAGTTCCATAAAATCTGGCAATGCAATATTTGACCCTGCATTAAAAATGCGAGAAGGCCGTTGGTATTTTCTTGGGGCCGTATTTTTATATGTTTGTATGGCTTTACTTTTTATTGGTGTTATACAATATTTATTTAGCCAAATCATGAAAAAAGCTGGCAATACAATTTTAAATAAAAGCTTAAAATCGTTTGGGTATGGGTTAATGTTTTTTATTGCTGTTCCAATTATATCAGCTGCTGCTTTTATCACAATAATTGGCGCACCTTTTGGTTTGTTTTTGCTATTTAATTACATTATTTTAGCCATACTAGCCTCTATCATAAGTTCTGTAGTTATTTCTAACTGGATAAACAATCGCTTTTATTTTAACTGGAAATACTGGAAATTAGTATTTGCCGCCATAGGAATTTTTATAGTGTTAAGTGCTTTTTCTTTAACTCCGTTTTTGGGAGGGTTTACAATGCTAATTTTAGTTTTTATTTCTTTTGGAGCAATACTGTTAAACATTAATTGGAAGCGAAAAAAGAATTTAGTAACAAATGTTTCACGCCATTAAATAATAAAATTTATATGTTTAAAAACCCGAATATCCGTTTGCAAAAAAGCCATCAAATAAAGCTTAATAAACAATGGCATCTTATAAACCCGATGCCAAATAAACCAACATTAGATCAACGAATAACTTGGCATTTAGAACATGCTACAAATTGTTCTTGCATAAAATTACCTAAAAAACTCAAATTTGCCACAGGCAGGATGTTACAAAGCCGTTAGAAAAAAAAATATACGCTTTAAATTAAAAATGAACTTTGAAGAAACAGTAATTTACCGAAGATCTATTAGACAATACATGGTTATTCCAATTGATTCAGAAAAGGTAAAGCATTGCTTAGAATTAGCGTCATTAGCGCCCAACAGTTCCAATATGCAACTGTGGGAGTTTTATCATATTACCGATTCTGAAATTTTGAAAACCATCTCTGTTGCTTGCTTAAATCAGCAAGCTGCGAGTACCGCCCAACAAATAGTTGTTTTTGTAACCAGGCAAGATTTGTATCTAAAAAGAGTAAAAAAAATGATGGCGTTGGAAGCCCAAAATATACTTAAAAACAGTCCAGAAATGAAACAAGAGAAAAGAATCAAACAACAGAAATTATATTATGGAATGTTGATGCCGTTTTTATACTCCCGTTTTTTAGGCATTTTAGGTGGTGTTAGAAAATTAATGGTAATTATAATCGGACTTTTTAGACCAATTATCTACCAAGTATCTGAATGCGACATGAGGGTAGTTGTTCATAAATCCTGCGCTTTGGCAGCACAAACCTTTATGCTGGCAATGGCTAGTAAAAAGTATGACACCTGCCC
Organism: Bacteroidia bacterium; assembly: GCA_041690035.1. Taxonomy (GTDB): domain Bacteria; phylum Bacteroidota; class Bacteroidia; order NS11-12g; family UBA955; genus CALSPH01. The sequence goes on from JBDNFC010000009.1 coordinate 52,037, forward strand.
GATGGAAGGTTTTGACAGTACAAAAATAAAACATATTTTGGATTTGCCTTTTGGATCAGAAATAAATATGATTATTTCTTGCGGCATTAGGAAACAAGAAGGAGTTTGGGGCGATAGAATGAGAATACCTTTTAACGAAATTTATAAAAAAATTTGAATCACAAAAATAGAAATGAGCAGTTCTTTTACTTTAATTCTTTGATTGCATGTGCCTTGATAAAATTGAAGAAGCTTAAGATGTTTTGAGATTAAAAGCAATACTTATAATACAAAAAACCATGAAAATATATTTGAAAGGCCAAGCAACTATTCACCTAAAATTTTGTTTATCAAATATAGAAAAAAAATACGCTTAATAATGAAATTAAATAGAACAATACTATTAATCAAGAAAATGAATTTAACCTCAATCTTTAATCTAAAAACCAAACAATGTTTTGGAGTTTTGCTATCAGTGCTATCATTTTGTTCAAATAGCGCATTTTCTCAGTCACCTGCATTATTTGAAGACAAGGTGTTAATTAACAATATTGCCACTCCATGGGGCTTTACATTTATTAATAGCAATGAGGTGCTATTTACTGAAAAGCAAGGAAAAGTTTACCGATTTGTTATTTCAACCGATTCTCTTACTGAGATAACTGGTATACCAGCGATTTCGCAAAATGGCCAAGGAGGATTATTAGATATTGCCCTACATCCTGATTTTAGCAGCAACAATTTTGTTTACCTTACCTATGCAGTTTCAGCAACAGGCGGGCAAACAACAGCCTTGGGCAGAGGAAGGCTAGTTGGCAATCAGCTCCAAAATTTTACAGAATTATTCAGGGCATTGCCTGTTCGCAATTCTGGACAACACTTTGGAAGTCGCATAGTTTTCGATAGAAATAAGTTTCTCTATATGTCGGTTGGCGATCGCGGTGTGCCAGACAGTGCACAAAAATTGAATAACCATTTTGGCAAAGTATTGCGATTTAATGATGATGGAACTGTGCCGACAAGCAATCCATTGGTTGGAAATATCAATGCAAAACCCGAGATTTTCTGTTGGGGAAATCGAAATATTCAAGGCATTGCAATGAATCCTGCAACAGGCGAAATATACGCTCACGAACATGGTCCTAGAGGAGGTGACGAACTTAATTTGATAAAGCCAAATACCAATTATGGTTGGCCTGCTGTAACTTTTGGCATCGATTATAATGGCAGTATCATTTCTAGTGATACTACGCTACCAGGAATGGAACTCCCGCTAACTTATTGGGTGCCATCTATTGCTCCTAGTGGAATGACTTTTATACAAAATGGTCAACCAAATAATGAAGCAGATATATTAATTGGTGCATTAGCGGGCACTCATATTCATTGGCTAAAAATGAAAGACAATAAAAAGGTATCTTCAACAAGAAGCATGAATGGATATGCGCGTTTTCGCGATGTAAGACAAGCCCCTGACGGCAAAATTTATGCAATGACAGAAACTCCGAATAGATTTGTGTTATTGCGCTCTAATGTTTCTGTTTTTACTTCTTCAATAGAAAATGCAATGACATCAACTGAAAAGGATAATTTATATCCAAATCCCAATGCTGGAGATTGCAAATTGTCATTTTTTGTGCCAAAAAGCCAACTTGTTTCAGTGCGCATTTTTAACTCAAATGGTACTTTTATAAAAGAATCAATAGCTAACACATATTCTGCCGGTTCACATACAGTATCATTAAATTCTGAGAATTTACCACAAGGAATTTATTCCATAGAAATCAATAAAGGTGGCTCAAAAACCTTTTTGAAATGGGTAAAAATGTAATCGCATATTGAAAAAAAATAGTTGGCTGCAAAAAACTCCTCTTAAGCTTTGTACTTATATGACAGCGCCCTATTTTAATATCGCTGAAATCATTTAAAAGCTAAATTATAAAACCGACAATATACTTCACAATTAATTCACTTTCCATTTTATTGATCAAATGAGGTTGTAAAGGCAATATTTCTACTTTTGCGTTTTTAATAAAACTGCCATATTGCTTTGTCTCTTGTTGACTTACCATTTTATCGATTTCACCTACCATTAACAATACGGGAGAATTAATGTTTGACAATACTTTTTCATTTAAATAATTGTGAGCAATAGAAGCAATAATTTGCGTTGTGATAAGCAAAAGCAAGTCTAAACCAACAACATGCATTGCAATTAACCTTTCTTTTATTGGCAATAAATTTTCAAGACTTAACTTTTTGCTTTCAAAAAGTATTGCATCATTATCCCAAGTAAATTTTGTAGCCAATGTTATTACTTTTAATAGATAATCCGGATTTTTAGCTGCCAACCATAAAGCTACATACCCGCCTAAACTATAGCCAATTAATATACACTTTTGCAATTGTTTGGTTTCAATATACTGCTCAACAGTATTGGCTAAAGTTTCAATAGAATAATTACCTAATATTGTTTCGTTATTGCCATGTTGCGGGAAATTTATGCAATGAATATTAAAAGTGTTTGGCAATAATTTACAAATATCTTCCCATTGTGCATTGCTGCCTAATGCCCCATGTAAAAAAATTAAATTCATAATCTTAGTTTTAATATTTAAAGTGTGTTGGTCAAAAAAAGTAATTTCATAACATAAAACAGATTTTAAGAATTTTTATTTTACTAAAAGTTTTTTACTCCCTAGATTGGTTTTTATGAGATACAAACCTGCTGGCAAGGCTATTTGAGAATGATAACTAAGCAGCAATTGTTTTAGTAGATTTGTTGAATGAATTAAGCTACCTTCTGAATTATAAATCTCAACAAAATTGATAAAATAGTGGTTTGATTTTAAACTAAAATAACCGTCATCACTCGGATTTGGGTTAAGGCTAAATCTGTAGCATAAAGGCGCATCAATACTTTTTTCAATAAGCAATTCATTTCCATTAATACTTTTTGCATAGAGTTTTAAAAAAATGTAATGCACATTGGTAAGCACTATATCATATCTTGAAAATCCATTTTGCGTAAACTGTATATTACTTTTATCAATGAGTACCGTTTTTCTATTTCCAAAGGCATCTTCTAATACTGCAATAAATTCATTCGCTGCATTGCCTTTGGCAAAAAAAGACAAAAGCATCTTATCGCAAGTGGGCAAAGATATTTGTACAGAAGCACTATTAAAAGGTAAAACGCAGGCGATAGAGTGCAAGAGAGTATCTCTGTTAATACAACCACTGATATTATCTGTTTGCGCCATGATTATTTGATAATCTCCAACAGCATTATAAGACAAAACATGAGGCCCTTTTTGCCCTATTCCTGCCGCAGAATTAGGTATGGCAGACTGAAAAGCCCAAGAAAAAGTATATCCTAAGCCCAAACCAATGGTGCTAGACCCAATAGATATTGTGTCGCCACAACCTGCTATGTATATTGGAAAAACTATGGTATCTATAGCGGTGGGTAATAAACTAAGGTTTATGGTATCTCTGCGTAAACATCGGCTATTGGTATCTATCACATTTAGAATAAAACTTTGGGTAGAAGTGCTCTGCCATGTGGGTCTGCTTAAGGCAGAATCATTTAACAGCCTGCCAGGTTGCCAAAAGAGAATAACCCTGCTAGGATAAACTTGATTTACCCCAAATTGTACTGGATAATTTAAACATACTTGTGAATCTGCACCAGCATTTACCAGAGGTATGTAAAAACGAATAGAATCAAAAGCTGCTGCACTTAAATTATAATACATTCCACTGCAATTATTTTCTCTGCGAATTGCACGAAGCATGTAGGTATTGTTTCCAGAAAGTGGAAAAGAATCTGTAAAAAAAGTATCACTTAGCACCCTAAAATAATCAACAAAAGTGCTATCAATAGTGCGACTTCGCTGAAGAACATAAACTTCAAATGCAGTATCTAATGACCGATTCCAACTAAGTTTAAATCTGTTGTTGCAACTATCTTGCCTAACCACAAAATTACTTGGTGAAGAATAAGGATTCAATTTTAAACTTACATCACCATGAAAACTAGGGTGCAGAAGTCCGTAACCATATCCTGCATCACTATATACAGGATACGAACCATTCCAAATATTTTGCGATGCCAAAACACTCAACAAGATTGGATTTCCTGTACCCATTTGATGAAAAGCCCATTTTGGCCTGCCGCTCCATACTGCTGTTAAAATATCTCCTTGACTTGCCAAAGCAGACCTTAGTAATGCTGCACTAGTATCAAAATCGCCAAAATAACTACCAAACAAACTAGTAAATACAGTCCTGTAAGTGTTGCTGGCAAAATCTGAAATGTTTACCACACCCGAACAACTGCTGTATGTGCCAAACCCAAAACCATGCGCAAATTGATATTGATTAGTTAGCAAAGTTGCCCAAGGTAATTTATTGACGCTATCCCCATAAAGTGGGTTAATGGTTTGAAAACTACCTCCTCCAAAAGGCTCGCCTGTTAATAAACCCAAATTATCTGTTTGCAATAATCTTTTTCTATAGGCAGATTTACCTGCTCTATAATTATGATTTTTTGTCAAATATCGCACCAATAAAAGGGTGTCGTTCAACGCAAAATGTGGCAAATCTGTCAAATCTATTCTGCCCACTGCCAATTCTATTGCCGAAGGCATAACTGTTTGATCGAATTTTAGGTCCCCAATAATATTGTTATTTTTTGTCCTAGCACCAAGATTGTTGGTTACTACATTATCTGTCCACAATGTTTCTAAGCTCATATCCCCATAATATAAATCACTAGGCCAGGCACCTTCGTGGCTTGGTGGGGAAAATAAAGTAGTATGTCCGTCTGGTGGAAAAAAGAAACCAACGCCATCTCTATAGTTGCCAATGTAGGGTATGGGTATTTTTCCTAAAAGTAATACCCCAACCAATGGTGCAGGATTTACAGCAAAATAGGCATTTCTTATATGCTGCTTAATATTTCTGACTGTATTAAATCTGCTCACGAACTGAAATTGAGGAATAAAACCATCGCTAGCCAAATCATGCTTATAACGCAATAAAACAGAATCTAATGCATTTAAGTAAACACTGTCTATCAAAACCAATATTCTACCTTGTTGCAAAAATGCAGAAACTTTTCTGCCAGCAAGTATATAACCAAACTTTGGCAATACATTTCCAGCTACAGCTGCTGTATCTTTTCTAATGATATATTCGCGCTCTAAACCTGTGGCAATGGTATCATTAAAAAAAGTATCTGTTAGCGTTATATTTATTGCTGCTGACCAAAATAAATTATTCTTTGCCTTAAACCTATAGTTCTGCACTAATGCTGAGGTTGGGCTATTTTTCCAAAAAATAGTTATTACTGTTCTTGTGGTATCCGATGCCAATAATTTAGTTTTTGCACACACATTTAAAGTCATATCTTCTGGCAACTGAGTATGAGCCACTATATATATAAGAAGCAACCCAATAAGTAATATAGATTTTTTAATTGACTGCAAAATCATTCTACAATATTAATGTTTTATTTTAATTATATAAAAATAAACGAATAAGAGTGGCAAACAGTTGTATAGATTGTTTTTTTTATTATGATAATTTAAAATGATCCAACATTACTCTCTTAAAAACCATTGCTTTCATCGGCATTATGCCATTGGCAATATTATTTTTTGCGATATAGCCTTGAATAAGCGTATGTTTTATCATTAAACGTAAACTATTCATAAAACCTGTTTTTTCTTGATCATATATAATTGTGGGCTCAGAGGCTGCCCCATTTAATTCAATAATTTTAAAATCACCCGCTTCAAAATTATCTAAATCTGCTACTTTAATATCAAATCTACCATAATAAAAACCATCTATACTATTACATAAATCTGCTATCTTTTGAACAAATTGATCTGTAATTAAATGATTGCAATTGGTAAACTTTGTTCCCAATCTGTGGTTTAAAATATGCTCAATCACCAATATTTTATCTGCTTCTAGCACAAAATCTAATTTTAAATCTGTTTTTTTTAGCCTAACTAATTGTGATTTATACCTGCAATCATTTGCCAAAAGTGTTTCAACATCAGATTTTCCATCACCAATCACTTGCATTGGCAACTTGCCAGTAACACCTAAAATACTCCAAGGCTTATCTGGCAGCTTTGCTACAAATAAACCAAACTCTAACTTATAATCACAATAATCTTGAACTATTATTGGGTATTGATGCACATTTTTAAGATATTTTTTGGCCATCTCTAAGTTAAATATAATGGCTACTCCAATACCACGCTCCCCCATTTCTGGTTTAAAAACTAGCGGGAAAGAATATGCTTTACTTATCAATTGTTTTTCTAATTGCTTTATTTCATCTCCATTATTTATCAGTATACACTCGTTTAATAAAAAAGATTTAGGTATATTACCAAGCATCTTCTTTTTAGAATCTGCAAAAAAACCGCCCGAATTGCCTAAGCCTGGATTAAGTGATGTGTAATAAAATAATGATTTGCACTTAATTGCGTTCCAAATATGAAAAGGCAATAACAATGTATGCCAAAAATACCATGGATAGTATTCATAATTTATTAGTTTATGAAAAAAACATTTCATCTAAAATATGCATTCTAATTCAGATGCAAAATTAGTAATAAAATCAATATGATGCATCTTATGATTATTTGTATATTCTACTCCCGATAAACTGAGCGTTTTTGTAATGCCTTTTCTATCAATGCGTAAACCAAACTCCTTATTATCTGCGTTGGTATGGCTATGAAAATCTACAAGTTTGCTAAATTCTGAATCTTGGCTCTTTTCTAAAAAATCTTCAAACCATTCTGCCCTAAGCTTGCTTGTTGCCTCATCATACAGCGTTGTAGATGAGTGAATATGGGGCTTATCATTTGCCAGCTCACTAATTTCCATAGATTCATCTTCAGAGTAAACCCACTTATATAATGCATTAGGTTGATGCTGCACAATAAATAAGGTAAATGGTTCAATCCCTTTAATATCGATGGTATTTTCTGGACTAATTTCTCCTTTTAGTAGCCCAATTAGTATTTCTAAAAGCACTAATCCCCTGCTTTTTTTATAAAATGATTTTTTTTCATGCTTTGCTTTTCCCCCATTTAGCAAACAGAGTGTATAATATTGTGAAGTGGCTATCCATGTTCCTTTGCCATGCGGATCTTGAGGAAAATAAATACAAAAATTATCCTTTAAATAAAGCGATGGTATCAATGCCGCAAGTCTTGAAGTGCTTTCATCTCTATTGGTGGCCATTATAAATCCGTTATTAGCTAAAGGAATATAGGTAAATGTGCACACGGCAATTAATTTTTTTTGTTATGATTGTTGGATACTTTGCTGATAACTTAGTGTGCTATGAGCAACACCAAGGGTTTCTGAAACATTCACGCCTTCAAAAGCTGCATGAATTGCCAATTTTAAGATTGCAAGGTGATGCACACAATGCTCTATACAAAAAATCAATTCTCTTGCTGAAGAGCTTACGCTGCTAATAGTATGATTATCATACTCATATTCAACTACTAAAGGTTTGCTGTCGGCATTGGACATTAATGAAAGCTGATTTTTTAATTCAACAATCATTTGCATGGCATAATTTATGTCATTTTCTATTCTTATATCTCTGTTTCTTTTATCATAATTAATGGTACCATTTGGCAAACCATTAATTAAACTTTGATAAAACTCAATGATGTGCCGGTAATGCTTTCCAACACTTGCACCAAATAAAATTTTAGGTGTGGCGACATAAAAAACATCGCCAAGATTTTTGGCTAATTCCTCCATTTCTTGAAGGTGATATTTAGCAATTTCTGATAAGTTCAACGCTTAATTAGTTTCTACAAATATAGTAATATTTACGACATCTGAAAGTGTTATTGAAGAAGAACCCACTTTATAGTCCAATCGATTGATAGAAAATGTACCTTTAAGTGAGGTATTAGACCCGCTTTTGGTAACATAAATTGGCATTACAATATCTTTTGCAACTCCTTTTATCGTCAATTTAAAATATCCAATTACATTGCCTCCTTTTGCCCTTAAAAATTTAGTAGATTTTAATTTAATGGTGGGATGTGTATTGGCATCAAAATAGTCTTTTCCTCTCAAATGCTCATCTCTCTTATTTATTCCAGTATTAATTGTTTTTACTGCTACAGTTGCTATAATCTCGCATTGGGCTAAACTGTCTTCGTCAAAATTAAATACCGATGTTTGCAGCCCGCCCAATGTTCCATTAGTTACAATTCCTAAATTTTTGATACCAAAGTCAACTTTTGAACTTTTTATAGTATTGCTTTTTATAGTTATAAAAGAAAATGATGCTAGTATAAATACTGCAAGCAAATTTATTATTATCGTTTTTTTTGTGATATTTTTCATATTTAGTTTTTAGCATTTACTTTTGCTAATTTTAATTATCTACTGCAATGATTATTCCAAAACATCATTTTAGAAGTAATAACTTACTCCCAAAACCCCCTGCAATGCCTTATTTCTAAACCGATTATTATTTGCAGCTCCCAAATTTTTGTGAGCGGTATATTCACTAAATAAAAATCCAGCACCCGCTCTTAAACCAATTTTATCACTTATTTTATAGTTAGCTGTAAAAGAACTATTTAATGTACCAAAATCTCTATCACCAACTAACAAAATATTTAGCCCTGTAGGTTTCGAAGCATGAGTAGTATTGTTTGGCAAACCTGCTTTTTGAGAATTTTCGCCCAACAAAAAAGTTCCATTTTGTTTTCCTCCAAAACTTAGCCCAATTGCGTCTATGCTGAACTGCAAGGAAAGCTTTTTATTTATCTGAAAACCTAAATTAATAAAAATATTTGTAGCAATAATATTAGAGCTTGGCATTAAAAAGGTATCAACATTTGAAGGAGTAGCTGTAATTGTTGCAGGTGCACTGATGTATCTTAAATTATTGCCAAATAGCATTGTGCCCCTTATACCTGTGCCTATAATAAATTTTTTCTTAGCCCCTAAGGTGTAATTTATACCATAATTTAAGTCTACATAAAATGGATTACCTATCCCTAAATTCAAACCCAAAGACGGGGTATAGTTTTTTGCGCTAACGGAAAATAATAGCCCTGAAAGAAGTAGTCCAAAGATTGATTTTTTTAACATATTTTTAAATTAATTTATAATGCAAATAAAAGACAAATAATTATTGCGAACAAACAATCGTTTTTTTTATGAGATTCAAATGAGAAAAGACTATTAATCAATAATAATCAATATTTTATGCAAACATTTTGTTGCTCAGTAAAAAAATTCATTGCATTAAAACCACCTTCTCTACCGACCCCACTGGCTTTCATGCCTCCAAAAGGTGTTCTTAAATCCCGAAGCAACCAACAATTTATCCAAACAATACCACAGTGTATTTTTGCAGCAACACGGTGTGCTCTATCTAAATCTTGTGTCCATAAAGTAGCGGCCAACCCGTAAATAGAGTCATTAGCTAATGCTATTACCTCGTCATCACTTTCAAAAGGAATAAGACTTACCACAGGCCCAAAAATTTCTTCTTGAATACAGATGCTATTGTGCGACAAGCCCTCTATTACTGTTGGCAGAATATACCAACCTTTTTCTAATCCTACTGGATAAAAAGGCACTCCACCGCATAATATTGTTGCATTTTCTGATTTGGCTACATCTATGTAACTCAATATTTTTTCGAAATGAGATTTAGATGCAATTGCACCCATATTTGTATCCTTTTGCATAGGATCTCCTACAATCATTGTAGCAATTTTTTTCAAAAAGCTACTTTTAAACTGGTCATAAATTTTTTTGTGTACGTAAATTCTTGCACCGCACAAACATATTTCGCCTTGATTGAGAAAAGAGGTATTGATGCTGGTTTCAATGGCTTTATCTAAGTTGGCATCTTCAAAAATAATATTCGGATTTTTACCTCCTAACTCTAACGATAATTTTTTAAATAAAGGTGCAGCAATAGAAGCGATGCGACTGCCAGTGCTTGTGCCGCCTGTAAAAGAAATAGCCTTTATTTTTGGATGACTAGAAATATAATCACCAATGCTTGCTCCAGTGCCATGTATAATATTGAGCACTCCAGGCGGCAATCCACAATCAATGCAAATTTGCGAAAAGAGATAGGCAGTTGCAGGTGTAATTTCGCTTGGCTTAGCAATAACACAATTACCTGTAGCAAGGGCGGGCGCTATTTTCCAAGTAAAAAGATAAAGAGGCAGATTCCAAGGACTAATGCATGCTACTATGCCCAAAGGATGCCTTTGGGTATAATTAACAGCAAAGCCAGGCATAATATGGCTTTCTGAAGCATAATGCATGCAAGCAGTAGCAAAAAACCTTATATTTTGTGCAGCCCTAGTAATCTCTGTTTTTGCCAACCACAAAGGTTTTCCTTGGTCTATGCTTTCTGCAATTGCAAGTTTCTCATTATTGGTATCTATTGCTTCTGCAATCTTATTTAATATTTTAAACCTTGCTTCTGCTGGCATAAATTGCCAATCATGCTTTGCGTTTTCTGCTGCATCTATTGCTAAGTTTAGGTCGTTAATATTGCTATTGGGTATGTTTCCATAATGCGCTCCGTTGCTAGGGTTATAATTTTCTATATAATTATTGTCTACAGGCGCATTTAGGGTTCCATCAATATAGTTTTGAATCTTTAACATCGAAAGAAATTTTAGATTACTTCAAGAAAAAATCAAAACTATCTCCCCTTAAGCCTAACCTGAGCGTTTCTAATGCAATCAATTCATTTGGTGCAATATTGCCAAGATTTATATTGGCTCCATACAATTTTATAAACCAAACTTGCTGAGCCTTTAAAGGGGCCTCCCAGATTATTTTATCTAAAGGAATTTTTCTGATAATCTCTGCTACCAATCCACTCCGCACTTCGCCAGTACCTCTAAAAATACCTACTGTCCCGCTTTCTCTAGCCTCTGCTATTACTTTCCACACCCCTGCTTGCAACTCTGCTTCCATCATCTCTATCCATTCATAGGGTGGTATTATTTTTTCAGCATCTTTAGATCCTACCTCGCTAATTACGGTAACATACTTAGATAATTTGTGGATATAATCGCACTTTTCAGCCTGTGAAATTTCTATACTGCCATCTGAAACTTCTGCCAAATCTATCCCTAAATCCTCTAATAGCCTTACATAATCTTCAAATTGGTTTCTGATTACAAAAGCTTCAAAAAGTGTTCCTCCAAGATATACTTTTAGCCCTGCATTTTGATACTTTTTTATCTTTTCTTTTAATCTTGGCGTTGCTATAGATGTACCAAACCCTAGTTTGAGCAAATCTGCATAATCACTGCAATTTTCAATAAAATCTTCAGCTTCTCTAACACTCAAACCCTTATCCATTACCATAGTGATGCCTTCTTCTCGTGGCTTAATAGTTCTATTTGGCAACTGATTGATTGAAAAATTATATTTCATACTATTTTTTTATATTGATTAATTATTTTTTTTATGTTTTTATCTTTTTTGCACTTTGGCTCAAAAATAAACATCAAATTATGATCCATAAAATTTTTTTGAAGTGCATCTTCCAAATATACAATGCCTTCTGTTGTTCGCTCTAATTTTATTAAAATGGCTGCAATTCTATATTTAATTTGATGATTATTTGGCAAATAACTCAATGCACTTTCTAAAATTTCTAGGGCCTTTTCATTTTTAGATTGCGTTGATAGGCAGGTAGAATAATCCAGCCAAACCTCATATTCATCAAAGTAAAATAATTTAAGCTGCTCATATATCTCCACAGCTTTTTCAGATTTATTTAATGCCAAATAAGTTGCTGCCAATGATAATCCAAATATGCTTTCCTCATTTCCTGAAATAAAATGAGCTTTTTTTAAAAAATGCAAGGCCATATTGTATGAAGACTCGGCCATAAGTGTTGCCCCAATGCCATACCAAGCTTGTGCATTATCTGAATTTTCTGCTAAGCTATTTCTATAATAAATTCTTGATTGTTCATATTTTTTAAGCTTTTCATAGCAGTATCCTAGGCTAAAATAAATTTCTGCATCAGCAAAATTATTGGCCAATAAATCTTCATATAGGGTTACTGCAAACTCTATTTCTCCTTTTTCTTGATATGCATTTGCCAATCCTATTTTACCAAAAGTGCTTTCATCATTTATGGCCAAAACCATTTCTTGAGCCCATATCGCTTCTTTATATTCCTCTAATCCCAAATGTGCATTACCTAAGTTATACCAAATATCTTCGCTATATGGATTCAAATCTGTGAGTTTTTTAAAAATTTTTACTGCTTCGTCAAACCATTCTTCTTCAAATAATATCTCAGCTAAATGGTCTATTGCAAAATCATTGTAAGGATTAAGCAATGCTATATTTTTATATAATAACATGGCTGCTCTTGTTTTATTTAAGCATTGATAACAAGAGGCCATTTGGAAAAATATAGACTCCGGCTCTCCACCATTGTTATAGGCGATTTTTAATGCGGCAAGAGCTTTCTCATATTTGCCAAAATGAGAAAATATTTCTGACTCTACCACAAAAATATCAGAATCATTGGGGTTTATAATTTTTGCTTGAGCAAATAATTGATTGGAAAGTACAAAATTTTTGCTAAAAGCCTCCTTAGCCGCTTTTTTTAAGAGAAAAAATAAATTGTTCGGATGCTGTTTATTGGCTTCATCAATAATAAAATCAATTTTTTTGATTTGATCTACCTCACAATCATAAGAAATTTTATAAAAAATATCTTCCCAATCATCTGATTCATAGTAATGGTGTTTGCCATTATAAAAAAACAAATCAAATTTTTGCATCGTAGCTTCATTGGGTGTGCTAAACTCTTCTTGGTCCTCTGAATTAAAAAATGTCATTTTTAAATTATTTAATTTGTTCAAAATTAATGGAAATTTTATCCCATTTAATATAAGATATAACAATTTTATTCACTTATTTTGCCCCAATGAAAAAAATTCTTGTTTTTATCTTATTATTTTATATTTCTACAATATACGCTCAAATAAAAAACCAAGCCAATTGGCAACAAAATGTAGACTATAAAATACAAGTATCATTAAATGATGAAACACATTTTTTAGATGCTTTTCTAACATTAAAATATACCAACAATTCGCCCGATGTGTTAAGTGAAATTTGGTTTCACCTTTGGCCAAATGGTTATAAAAATACCACTACAGCATTTGCATTGCAACAACTTAATGTTGCAAACAATACAAGTTTTTTTTATTCAAAAGAAAAAAACAGGGGTTATATTGATTCTTTAGACTTTAGTGTTAATGGAGTTAAAACAAATCTCACCTATCATCAAACTTGGATAGATGTAGCAAAAATAGATTTAAATAGCGCATTAAACCCGGGTGATAGTATTATAATTACAACCCCTTTTAGGGTAAAAATACCTGGCAGTTACTCTAGGATGGGGCGTGTAAAAAATAGTTACCAAATTACTCAGTGGTATCCTAAACCAGCTGTTTACGACATTAATGGCTGGAATACAATGCCTTATTTAGACCAAGGTGAATTTTATAGCGAATTTGGCTCTTTTAATGTATCTATAACCACTCCTCAAAATTATGTAATAGCTGCCACAGGAGAATTGCAAGACAGTATTGAAAAAGAATGGTTAAAAGACAGAATTTTATACTACAATGGAGCAAGTAGCAGAGAAGAGCAAACGGCAAGCAGTGCTTTACTAAAAACAATCACATTTAAGCAAGATAGTATTCATGATTTTGCATGGTTTGCTGATAAAGATTTTTATGTTTTTGAAGGAGAACAAATGCTAAAAGATTCTAGCAAAAAAATAAAAACATACCTCTATTCCAAAAACTCTTATGATAAAACAGGAGTTGAATATGTAAATAAAGGGGTTTTATTCTATTCTGATAAAGTTGGAAAATACCCTTACAGTTCTGCAAGTGCAGTTATTGGGCCTTTAAAAGCAGGTGGCGGTATGGAATATCCAATGATTACGGTAGTAAGTTATCTTGATGAGCAAACCATTATTCATGAAATTGGGCACAATTGGTTTTATGGTATTCTTGGCAGTGATGAGCGCACTTATCCCTGGATGGACGAAAGTATTAACACCTATTATGAAAACAGGCTAGATAATGATTTGGCAAAGAAAAGTAATGGAAATAGTTTTATAAAAAATTACAGTAAAAAAAATAGCTATTCGGGTATTGGAGATGGGTTGAAAATTGCTTATCAATATGCAATGCTGCGCAACACAGACCAAGCAGTAAATCTTCCTTCAACAGATTTTACATCCTCTAATTATGGTGGTATTGTTTACGGAAAAGGGGCGTATATTTTTGGGCTATTGCAATCATATCTAGGCGATACACTATTTGACAAGGCAATGAAAAACTACTATGAGCAATGGAAATTTAAACACCCTTTGCCCGATGATTTTAGATTAAGTATTGAAAAAAGTACAGCAAAAAACCTCGATTGGTTTTTTAATGATTTGTTAGCAACTACCAAAACGTATGATTATAAAATCATGGCAATAAAGTTTAAACAAAAAAAAGATTCAAAAGTGCTAGCAGACAGTAACAATTTTAAAATATTAGTAAAAAATACGGGCAACGTTTCTGCACCTTTTCAATTGACAACACTAAAAAAAGGAGAGAAAGAAAAAGACGCGTGGGTGCAAGGTTTTAAGGGTAAAAAATGGATACCTCTGCCTGGCACAGAACGCATCAGAAATTTAGATGACAGCTCTCTTTTACTTAAAGAGGCAAAGCGTGTAAATAAGCGAATGGATGGTATAACAGAAGTTATTATTAATGCAGACAATGTGTTGCCAGAAATAAATGTGCACAATAACAGAATTAAAACGAAAGGAATTCTTAAAACGACAGAAAAAATAGCGATAGGCGGCTCTAATCATCAAGGCAGGAGAACAACACCAAATATTTTTCCATTAGTGAATTATAATTATTACGATAAATGGATGTACGGTTTTATGATTGGCAATTTAGCACATTGGGAAAGACGATTTACCTACTATGCTGCAATTTTGGGAGGAAATAATTTGGCACCATTAAAGTATGAAGTTTCTGCAAAACAAGCTTTTATTGTTTCAAATGCCCTATTTACCAAGGTAGATATTTTTGCCAAAGCAAACTCATTTGGTCATAATCAAAGTATATTTTTTAATAGCAGGGAAAACTATACTACTTACACACGATTTAACGGAGGTGTAGATTTTTTCATTAAAAATAAAATTTCAAGTGCAAGGACAAGTCAAAAACTTTCATTAAATTTTATTACCTTAATGGACAAGCAAGCCATATCAGATACCTTGTCTGTAGGCGCTATAGCTAAATTTATAAATTTAAAATATGTTTATAACGCCAATAAAAAAATAAACAATTATAATTTTAAAATCGAAACCGAACACATCCATACACCTAAACATATTTTTTTTGCAGCTGGAAACACACTCAAAATCAATGCCTTAATGAACAAGACATTTAATTTTGAGCATTTAAAAAGCGCACTTGATATGCAATTTTTTATCGGTGGATTATTGGGTGCAACCACAACAAATTTTCTTTATAGGGTAGCAGGAAACAATGGGAAAATGGACTACAGATACGAAAACAACCTCTTTGCTAGAAGTGAAAATATAAACTCTAGAATACTTGGTGCTAGGGTGCTTAATGACAATTATGGAGGACTTAGAGCGCCTGCATTAATATTGTCACAAAACATAATGAGTTCGTTCTCTTTTAATTATAGTTTTCACCGTAAAATTCCTTTCAGGCCATATTTAGACATTGGATTTAGTGATATTAAATTTTCAAACAGTTTCATTTCTTATGTTGGGGGCATTAATTTTACACTAATAAAAGATTTTATAGAAATAAATTTACCCATTATATACAGCGAAAATATTCGCAATTATATTGACCAAAGCGGTATAAAAGCCAGCAAAACCAATAATCCAAATTACAACATGTTTAAAGATTGGCATAGGTTATTGGTGTTTAAAGTTAATTTAACCTTTGACCAAGATCAGATTACAAATAAACTAGGATTTTAAACATGCTTAATTTAATCATCAAACACAGAGCGCAATTGATAGAATCTGTACTTTGTGTTATTATATTTTTTATATTAAAATCGGTTATTAGATATTTGATCAGACAGACGGTCATAAAATCTAAGTATAAAGAAAAAGAAGAAAAAGAAATTATTGGCATACTAAACATGCTGTTATTATTACTTTCTGCTATCGTTTTTACAGCTATTTGGGGCGTAAAACAAAGTGATATCCTTTTGTTTGTGAGCACAATTTTTACTGTTTTAGGGGTCGCACTTTTTGCTGAAATGTCAATTTTGTCTAACATTACTGCTTGTGTAGTTTTATTTTTTTGCCATCCTATAAAAATAGGGCACAATATAGAAGCCTGGGTTGAAGAAAAAGAAATAAAAGGAGAAATAGAAAATATTACATATTTCTTTGTTTTTATTAAAACAGCAGAGGGCACCGTAACCGTCCCCAATTCTCTTTTTCTTAAATCTGCTTTCACCATAAGCAACCTTGGGTAACCTAAAAAAATTATACCATCACATTAGTTTATTATATTGACAATAAGTTAATTGTAAATTAACAGTTTATTTATGAACGGATTGGATATTTGCCTCAACTAGAAAAAAAAAGGCAAATTATGGTAAATAAAATTAAAATCATTATTCAGAATTTTTGTATTGGTCTTTTTTTTACTTCCTTTTATGGTTTTTTTAAATCTAAGGAAGTAAATTAGAATGGCTAAAAGAAAAGTTGATATCGTTGTTATATCAGATGTTCACCTTGGCACCTATGGCTGTCACCCTAAAGAGCTTATTCTATATCTAAAAAGTATAAAACCAAATATGCTTGTGCTCAATGGTGACATTATTGATATTTGGCAGTTTAGTAAGCATTACTGGCCTAATGCCCACATGCAGGTCATAAAGCAGCTCACCAGCATGATGAGCAAAGGGGTAGAAATATGCTACATTACTGGAAATCACGATGAAATGTTAAGAAAATTTGAAGGTTTTGAACTTGGAAATCTTAAAATAGAAAACAAACTAATATTAGAGCGAGATGGAAAAAAAATGTGGTTTTTTCATGGCGATGTATTTGATGTAACGATGCAAAATGCCAAATGGCTGACAAAACTTGGTGCAAAAGGATATGATTTGCTTATTTTAATTAATAGAATTGTAAATTATTGCCTTACAAAAATTGGAAGAAAAAAAATTTCTTTATCAAAAAAGATAAAAGAAAAGGTTAAAGGAGCAGTTAGCTTCATCAATAATTTTGAACTAATTGCTGCAGAAATTGCCATAAGAGAAGGTTATGATTATGTTATTTGTGGGCATATTCATCAGCCAGAAATTAAAGAAATAAAAACAGAAAATGGAAATGTAACTTATTTAAACAGTGGCGATTGGGTAGAAAACTTAACTGCATTAGAGTATGACAATAATAGTTGGCAATTATACCGTTATCAACAAAATATAGATTTTGCAAAAGATGATGACGAAAAAAGCGATTATATACTTGGCAGTACAAAACTTTTTGAATTGCTATTGATTGATTTTAACATTAGCCATAAAGAAAATTAAATAATTGTGGAAGAAAAAAAACCAAAAATACTATATGCTATTCAAGGAACTGGCAACGGTCATATTAGCAGGGCATTAGAGTTATTACCTCATTTTGCTAAGTTATGTGATGTTTCTGTACTAATTAGTGGAGCGAGCTATAACCTCAAGTTGCCAATTGATGTAGATTTTAAATGCAATGGATTATCTTTTGTTTTTGGAAAAAAAGGGGGTATTGACTTTTGGCGTTCCTATTTAAAATTAAACACAAAAAGACTATATAAAGATATTAAAAATTTACCAATCAAAGATTTTGACTTTGTTATATCTGATTTTGAACCAATAGCTAGCTGGGCAGCTAAAAGAAATAAAGTTGTGTGCATTGGCCTTAGCAATCAATTAGCCTGCTTGAGCAAGCAAATAATAAAACCTAAAAAAAACGACTCTTTTGGAAAATTTATTTTAAAAAAATATGCACCCTGCAATGTTGAATACAGTATATTTTATGAACAATTAGAAGAAAATATGTTTACTCCAATCATAAGAAAAAAAATAAGAAATACAACGATTAGTAATGAGCAGCATATATTGGTGTATTTGCCATCCTTTAGCAAGGCTAAAATATTTAAAAAATTAGAAAAGTTTAATGAATATAATTTCAATATTTTTAATAAAGAAACTAAAATAGTGCAAACCATAAAAAACTGTACTTTTTTTCCAATCCAAGATAGCCTTTTTATAGAAAAACTTAGTGCTTGCAATGGAGTTATAACCAATGCAGGGTTTGGAACTACAACTGAAAGTTTATTTCTTAATAAAAAATTATTGGCAGTGCCAATGAAAAATCAATATGAACAACAATGCAATGCTGCTACCTTAAAAAGTATGGGTGTAACTGTGCTGCCAAACCTAAAAAACAAACAAATGGACAAACTAAGCCAGTGGCTAAAAGATGGCAAATCAATAGCGGTTGATTATCCAGACAATGCAGAAAACTTGGTAAAAATAATATTAAATCAAAACTATTTCTCAAAACCCTGATAATGGACAATAACAAAACAGAGGATGAATTTTATTGGGGGTTAGCAACAAGCGCTTATCAAATAGAAGGCGGAAAAACAAGTGGCGGAAAAAGACCTTCCATTTGGGATACATTTACGGCTAAAAAAGGAAAAATAAAGAATAATGAAAATGCGAATTTAAGCTGTAATTTTTTTGAAAAATATGAAGAAGATATACGCTTACTAAAAAAACTTGGTATACCTAATTTTAGATTTTCAATCTCTTGGAGCAGAATTTTTTCTCATGAAACAAAAGCAATTTTACCAGAAGGAATAGCTTTTTATAATAATATTATTAATCTCTGCATCGATTTAGAAATTACGCCTTGGATAACAATTTATCATTGGGATTTACCACAATTTTTAGAAGATAAAGGAGGTTGGGCAAATAGAAACATTATTGATGATTTTATAGATTATATTAATATTTGTATTTCTTTTTTTGGCGATAGGGTAAAAAAATGGATGGTTTTGAATGAACCATTAGTTTTTACTGGAGCTGGCTATTTTTTGGGCATTCATGCCCCAGGAAAAAAGGGGTTAAAAAATTTTTTACCTGCCTTGCACCATACGATGATATGTCAGGGGGTTGGAATAAAACTTATTCAGCAAAAAATTAGGAATGCAAGTGTTGGTTCCACTTTTTCATTTTCTGATATTAAAGCATATTCTGACAAAAGAAGAGATCTAAATGCTGCTAAATCTGTTGATGTCTTAATTAACAAATTGACATTAGAGCCCTTGCTTGGCATGGGATATCCTAAAATAAATGCCTCTTTTGATAAAAAACTTAAAAAATATATCCTGCCCGGAGATATGCATTTAATAGCAGCAAAGCCAGATTTTATAGGTATTCAATGTTATACCTGTGAGGTAGTAAAGTGGACTTTTTTTAATCCATATCTTAAAGCAAAAATAGTTTCTGCAAAAAAGAGAAACAAGCCAACAACACTTATGAATTGGGAGATAAACCCAGAATCAATTTATAATGTTTTACACAAAATTAAACAATATCCACAAATACCATCCCTTATAGTAACTGAAAATGGAGCAGCTTTTCGCGATGAAGTAGAAAACTATAAAGTTACAGATTTTCAAAGAACTTCATTTATCAAAAATCATATTGAAAAGGTATTGCAAGCAAAAAGCGAGGGAGTAAAAGTAAATGGATACTTTGTATGGTCATTTCTTGATAATTTTGAGTGGGCAGAAGGTTTTGAACCCCGTTTTGGAGTTGTTCATGTAGATTTTAAAACTTTAAAAAGAACGGTAAAAATGTCTGGATTCTATTTTAGTAATTTAATAAAATCGCATCGTTTTAACAAGGCTAATGCCGAAAAAAAATCTCCTTTAAACTGACTACTTTCCAAAACCTTTTTTATCATTGCATGACATGCAAGCTGCACAAATATGATGGATTAAGCAAATTATTAAAATTGGCAAAATTACTTGCCAATTTTAATAAAAAAGGTGTTCTTTTGCATTTTATTATTAAATATGAAAATTAAACACATCATTGTGATTGCTTTGGCAGCATTTTTATGCTTGCCAGCATCAGCACAAAAAAAGAAAAGGCAAAAAAAAAATACCACAGTTTCGGCAGCTATACCAGCTTTGTCTAATGCGCCAAAAACTATAGCAGCAGCTACCAAAAACTGCAAAAAACACAAAGGATATATAACATTTTATCAAGATACTATTTTAGGTACCAGTTATTTAGAGCTAGACAGTGCATCGCTTAACAAGCAAATAATATATTTTACTTACAGTGAAAATGGACTTGTAACTATTGGACTTTTTAAAGGATCATATAGAGAAACCTCGGTAATAAAATTTGATAAAGTTTTTGATAAAATAAATGTGTCAAAAATAAATACAGGTTTTTATTTTGATAGTGCAAGCCCACTAAGTAAATCAAAGAATACAAATATTTCTGATGCTTTAGTAGCAAGTGAAAAAATATTGGCTTCCGACAAAAATGGAAATATATTAATAAATGCAGACAATTTCTTGAGTAATGAAACCATGCATCAACTAACTTTTAGCGCCCCAATGGGTATTTCTTTTCCATATAGATTAGGCAGAATAAACCCTGCAAAAACATACGCAAAAAGTATCCGCAGTTATCCAGAAAACAGCGATATTATATATACATATACATTTGATAACGGATCGGGGAATTTTGCAGCCGATGGCAATACTGCAGATAGCAGATATGTGACAGTAGAGCTGCAACATAGTTTTATCAAAATGCCTGACGAAAATTTTAAACCAAGATATGACGACCCAAGAATAGGCTATTTTACCCATCAAGTAAATGACATGACAACTGTAGCAAGTCCAAATTATAAAGATTTGATTCATAGATGGCGTTTAGAGAAAAAGGATCCTCAAGCAGCTATATCAGACCCTATTAAACCTAT
Organism: Bacteroidia bacterium; assembly: GCA_041690035.1. Lineage (GTDB taxonomy): Bacteria > Bacteroidota > Bacteroidia > NS11-12g > UBA955 > CALSPH01. The sequence goes on from JBDNFC010000009.1 coordinate 73,170, forward strand.
TACTTGGTGGATAGAAAACACAACTCCACTGCAATATCGTGAAACTATTAAAAAAGCCGCTTTAACATGGAATGTAGCTTTTGAACCAATTGGATTTAAAAATGCAATAGAAGTAAAAATTCAACCCGATGATGCCACTTGGGATGCAGGAGATATAAGATACAATGTTTTAAGATGGACCTCATCACCCAATCCGCCATTTGGTGGATATGGCCCCAGTTTTGTAAATCCCCTAACTGGCGAAATATTAGGCGCTGATATTATGTTAGAATGGATTTTTTTAACCAATAGAATGTTTTCGGAGGATATTTTTGAACCAACACCCAATGCAATAGAAAACTTAAATGTTTGCAGTGCAGGACATCACCTTCATGGCCAATGCCTTATGGGAAAGGAAGTCATAAAAGCACGGGGTGGAAACAATAATGATATGAGCACTTTAATTGAAGAATCACTTTTTTACTTAATTTTGCATGAAATGGGGCATACTTTTGGATTAAATCACAATATGCGCGCTTCTCAGCTACATAAACCTGATGTTTTAAACAATAAAGCACTAACCACACGCATTGGCCTTACAGGCTCTGTAATGGACTATCCAGCTATTAATTTTGCACCTTCAAATAAAATACAAGGGCAATATGTAACTACAACCCCTGGCCCTTACGATTTGTGGGCGATAGATTTTGGATATTCAATTTCAGCAGAAAATGCTCCAGATGAAAAAAACAGACTTCAAAAATTATTGAGCAAATCAAATCAGCCAGAATTGGCTTTTGGCAATGATGCAGATGATATGCGCTCACCTGGCAAAGGAATAGACCCACGCGTGATGATTGGCGACTTATCTGGCGATGCAATAGCGTATGCAGAAGAAAGAATGAAATTGTGCCAAGAATTAATCAATAAAGGGTTTAAGATATATTCAGATTCTGGCGAAAGCTTGCACAATTTAAGAAAAAAAATTATACTTTTGGCAAACGAATATAATATTCAAGCAGGTGTAGTTTCTAGGTTTATTGGGGGAGTATATGTAGAAAGAAGTTTTTTTGGAGAAGGAAATAGCAACGAAAAACCATACACCCCAGTGGCACTTGCCGATCAAAAAAGAGCAATGAATTTATTGACAAAAAACGTGTTTGGTCCAGTACCTATTTACTTTTCTGACACATTGCTTTCGTTTATGCAACCACAGCGCAGAGGCTTTGGTTTTTATGCCCAAGGAGAAGACCCAAAAATGCACAATCTTATACTTGGTATGCAATCAAATGTTTTAGATCATCTTTTGAGCAATTCTGTGCTTACAAGATTGGTGGATGCAAGCCTATATGGAAATCAGTATGATATTACAAATATGATGTCCGATTTAACCAATGCTATTTTTAAAGATGATATAACAAAAAATGTTAACAGCTATCGCCAAAATCTACAAATAGAATATATAAACAGATTGATAAATATTGCTGGAGTAGGTGCTTTTCCATCATTCTCAATGCGCTACAATCACATCGCTTCTGCTAGGGCATTTGCTGCACTAGAAAATATCAAAAAAATGCTGGAAATAGGAAAAAACTTGGGTGATGAAAGCAGCAAGCAACACAAAAGCTACCTAATAGGATTAATCAATAAGGCAATGCAAAAATAATAGTTACAAAAATTCTCCCTTAATTTCTGTATTAAGTACAATTTCAATAAGTGTTTTTTTGAGTATATCAGACTTATTCTGTGCTAAATTAATTTAGGTTAAAATTATAACCTGTTTTGCCTAAAGTATTCAAAACATGAATATCAATTATGAGTTGCACCAGAATAATAAAAATACCAACATTTATGACCTAAAATAAAATACCCTCTACTTTTTGGGTAGAGGGTATTACTTTGTTATAGTTAGCTCAAAATTAAATTTTTAAAATAAGGTGAAAAATGTGCATTGATTTAGTTTAAGCCTATACAATTTTTTAACAAGGAATTTGGGTTAGTATCTCTCCTTTTTACGCTTTTATTTATTTCATCGATTCTTTAATTTCTTTAACTACATCAATGAAATGTTGCGGATTGTTCAGTTTAATTACATTTTCAGGAAATTTTAAATCGCTTCGATTGGTAATTTGACTACCCGTAATAAAAATCTTGTTTTTAGGCCAGATTTTAGAAATTGCAGACAAGTATATTTGTGTTGGAAGTTGTGAATTTAAGCTTGTTAATGCAGTAAAGATATATTCTGGTTGGTGCACTTTAAATATGTTATTCAAATCTTCTATTGGTAAACCTGTTCCTAAATAAAAAACCTCCATTCCATTAGACCTTAATATATAGTTAGCAAATAATAACCCTATATCGTGAGGTTCGCCAACAGGAACAAATAATAAAAATTTCTTGGCATTTAGCGCTTGATAAGCACTTAGATTATCTATTGCTACAAAAAGTCTTTGTCTAATTAAGTTAGTAATAAAATGCTCATGTGCTGGATGTATACTACCTGCACTCCACAAAATACCAATATGGCTAAGAAATGGAAAAATGATTAACACCATTGTTTGATCCATACCTAGCTTTAATATATTGATAGACATAATTTTATTAAATTCTTTTTCATTAAATGCTAGCATTGCTGATGTCAATGCATTGATCTGTGCATCAAATTCGGGCCTAGTTTCTGATACTGTAAGACACTTTGAAGCTATTTCTGCCCTGCTAAGTTTAGCAAGCTTAGAAATTTTAAACCCATTTTTATTTAAAATAGCCAAATTCAACATAAATTTCATATCTCCCTCTTCGTAATAGCGCACTGAGGTATCTGTTCTTTTTGGCACTAAAATATTATACCTTGCCTCCCATATTCTGATGGTATGAGCCTTAATGCCAGTAATATTTTCTATATCCTTAATAAAAAACTTATCCTTAACATGATGCTTTGTAACATGGCTGCTATCTTGTAATAATTCTTTTTTTGTTTTAACTTTTATCATTTTTATTTGTTCTATTTGTAATATGAATGTGTTGCTTACAGGAGCTAGTGGTTTAATCGCTCAAAGTCTTTATAAAAAACTGATTGAAAACAATCACCAAGTCCATTTGCTGAGTGCAAAGTTAAACAAAAAATTAGAACATCCATATTATTCTTGGAATTTTAAACAAAATTTCATCGAAAAAAACGCCTTGTTAAACGTAGATGTCATCGTTCATTTAGCAGGAGCGGGCATTGCGGATGAAAAATGGACCTCAGAAAGAAAAAAATTACTTTTAGATAGTCGTGTTGAAACTGCCAAACTTTTAGCACAAAAAGTTGAAAACTCAGCTATTAAACCAAAAAAGTATATTAGTGCTGGAGCAATTGGCATTTTTGCCGAAAATATTTTTAATGCAGATGAAAAAGCAAAAAAGGGAGATGACTTTATGGCTGATTTATGCAACGAATGGGAAGAAAGTATAGTTTTGTTTAAAAATATGGGTATGCAAACTGCATTGTTTAGAACAGGCATCGTTTTAGACCCAAATGGCGGATTTTATCAGCAAATTGCCAAGCTTGCTAAATTTTTTGCAGCTGCAGTGCCTGGAAGCGGAAAACAACATTTTAGTTGGATAAGTTTACATGACATTGTTGATATGTATTACCAAGCAATTATTGATGATTCTATACAAGGCACTTACAATGCCACAGCCCCAATACCGAGTACATTACAGCAGGCGATAAAGGAAATATGTAAGAAAGAAAAAAGACCATTGCTGCTGCCAAATATTCCTCCTTTTATCCTCAAATTAATTTATGGCGAAATGGCGCAGGTTATTTTGTCTAGCAAACATGTAGTGCCAAAAAAATGGCTAGACGAGGGCCGCACTTTTAAGCATCATTCTTTGGCAGAATATTTCAATGATTGATAAATGCAAAAAATATCGCTATTTTGGTTTAGACGTGATTTAAGAATTAATGACAATGCAGGATTGTATCATGCATTAAAAAATAATGAACATCAGGTGTTGCCTATATTTATTTTTGACCAAAATATATTGCAAAAATTAGAAAACAAAGCAGATGCAAGGGTAAATTTTATTCATCAAACTATATGTTTATTAAAAAAAGAACTTGCAGAAATAAACGGAAATCTTTTAGCATATTTTGGCGACCCGCTTGCTATATTTAAAATTTTAAACAAAACCTACAGCATTGCTAATATTTATACCAATGAAGATTATGAACCTTATGCCAAAGCCAGAGATAAAAATATTGCAGATTTTTGCAATCACAACCAAATAAAGTTTTATTTATTTAAAGATCAATGTATTTTTGACTACAACGAAGTTTTAAAAGATGATGGAAAACCTTATACCGTATTTACCCCATATAGCCGAAAGTGGAAAGAAAAATTTAAAAATCAATATTTTAGCAAACCCTATCCTAATGCCAAATATTTTAAAAACTTTTTCCCCTTAATACCTAATGCAGAAATACCTACACTTGCTGAAATGGGTTTTTCAAGCAATGATTTTAATTTTCCAAATAGACAAACAAACCTGAGTGTCATAAAAAATTATAAAACCAATAGAAATTTTCCAAGTGTTAAAGGCACTAGCAAATTGAGTCTTCATTTCAGGTTTGGAACCATCAGTATTAGAGAAAAAGCTAATAAAGCTGCATTAGCAAGCGAAACATGGCTTAATGAGTTGATCTGGCGCGATTTTTATATGATGATATTGGCTCACTTTCCACATGCAGCTAGCGAATCGTTTAAGCCTATATATAACAAAATAGCTTGGCGCAATGATGAAAAAGAATTTAAGGCCTGGTGTGATGGACAAACAGGTTATCCGATAGTGGATGCAGGAATGAGAGAATTAAATTCGACTGGATTTATGCACAATAGGGTGCGAATGATTGTAGCCAGTTTTCTTACCAAACATTTACTCATAGACTGGCGTTGGGGAGAGGCCTATTTTGCAGCCACCCTTTTAGACTTTGACCTTTCTGCAAATAATGGAGGGTGGCAGTGGGCAGCTGGCTCTGGCTGCGATGCAGCCCCATATTTCAGGATTTTTAACCCTACTTTACAAACTCAAAAATTTGACCCTCAATTGCACTACGTTAAAAAATGGGTTACAGAGATTGACACCACTAAATACCCTAAACCGATTGTTGAGCATGCTTTTGCAAGAAAAAGATGCTTAGCAGTTTATAAAAATGCATTAGCAAAAACTTAATCTTGTCAATAAAAAAAAATGTCCCAAAATTGTTGTGTGTTAAGCCCTTACTTGACAGCAATTCTGGGACACTCATTATTTTATTTAGTTATTAAACCCTGTCTTCTTCTATTGGTTTTGAAACCATACTTAATTTTACCCAAAATTTGGCTCCCCAAATTAGGGCGATAACTGCAAGCACTAAAAGAGGTAGAAGCAAAAAAGTTGGCTTATTTTTTGGCAAACCAAACGGAAAAAGTTCTTCTTCTTCTTCTTCATACTGTGGAATATCTATTTGCTGTATTTTTCCTGAACCCAATTCAACATAAAAAGGATAAGATTTTGCCATTCTGCCGCTAAGTGCCTGCATTTCTTGCAACTCTAATAAACGCCTATTTTTTAAATCTTTTAGGTACCCAAGCCCTTTTTCACAATCAAATTCTCCATTAGCTGCATTGGTAATAATCTGTCTTACTTGATACTGTGTCTGATTTGGTGTTTCGATAAACGTTAAATCTGCCGGAAAATTTTCCCTATCATATCTTAAATGCAAACGGGTAAAAAAAACATTGTTATTAGGATTAACGCCAAAGTTTTGATTTGGGGTTAACCAATTTATCCCAGAGTTTATTAAATCATCAACCACCGGAGGGTTGCCCACACATGGATCGCATTTTATGCCCCAATTAGGCGACACATTCCATGCATACTCTAAAAACACTGCGTTTCTGCCTTCAAATTTATACTTTCTATCAAATGTTTCTTTATAAAAATTATTAAAGTCTGCTTTTAAAAATGTTGGAATTTTTCTTGCAGTCGGCATTTCTATAGTTCTGTAATTGGCACTCTCTACCCGACCATTTTTTGTAAATGCATAAATAATTAAATCTTGTGCGGTATTTTTTTCAGCATTTGCCATTCCTAATCTTATTGGCAACATAAATTTCTTGCTTTCAAAACTAATCTGTATTGGCCTTAAATATCCATCGGCAAGCTGTTTTGCTTTTTCCAAATTTACTTTTACAGCAAAAAACTTCATATTGTCTTTAATATATGGTGTTAAAACTTCTTTTGCATTCTGTGGTACACTGTATCCATTGTCGTTTAGCCATGCTTCTAAACCACCGCTTTCTTTGGCAGACAAAATAATAATTTCGTATTCATCAATGCTGTATTGAGCTTCTATCACCACCTTATATTTTTTGGCTAAAGGAGATGCTTTAGCCAATTCATTAATAGGCATATTTTGAAGCATTATCATATCTTTTTTATCACTGTATGCATAATTTTGGCATGGATTATTATCAAAATATTCTACTAATCTAGGGGCAGAATACGCATCTAAATTATTAAATAAACTATTCTCTTTTATTTGAATATCTGTTCTTTTAAGCACTACTGGCACTGGCACTACCATCGCAAATCGGCTTAGCTTACCTTTAAAATCATTGCGCATGGTAATTGTGGTTTTTATTCCATCTCGCACCAAAATTACCTCAGATTTGTTATTGAAAACATTTGCTCCAGCTTTAGCCACATAAAACCCGCAAAATCCACTGCTGTATTGAAAAGCGGATAAAAAGAGCATTGCTGAAATAACACCAATTTTTAACATTTTTTTTGTTTGATTTTTCATATTTATATATTATTTATTTTTGAGCTAATTTTAGTTTTTTATTCCTACTCCCTATTTGCCAATCAAATTTACTGGCTATAAATGCCTTATCAAAAAATGGTGTAAAAGGACTAAGTATAAAAAGTGCATAAATAGGTGCAGCATAAAGTTGCATTTTGTATCCTAAGATAAAGGTAATTAAGGCTAGAATAATTGACCAAATAATTCTAGCGTTCTTGTGATTGGGAGTTGTTTTGGGGTCTGTAATCATAAAAAGTGCATATACTAAAATAGAGCCATTGCTTATTCGATGCAACCAAAAATCAATAGGCCAGCCCAAGTAAACGTATTGTCGTAAAAACTCTAAAAGCATAAGCACACCAAAGAAAATAAAGCCCGTTTCTAATCTATCTACTTTTGATAAAATAATCAATCCTGCTAACATTATAGCAAATGGAAAATAGTTACTACTACCCCATTGTCCGGGAGATATCCAAGCCTGATTGCTAAGCAAAACTATCAATACAATGCCTAAATTTGCAGGATTAAAAACATGCTTGCCATTAAACCTTAAAATACTTTTAGAAATAATTGCTATAAATGCTGCCAAAGCGGCCACCCATAATTGTTGAGAGTGCAATAATAAGCCCAGTCCTAAAGATGTTATTAATGCACTTTTTAGGGCATGAAAAGATTCTTTTCTTAAATAGCAAATTAGCATTTGTGTTGTTAAACAAACTGCCATATAAGTTGCTACCCTTTGCCATTCTGTTTCCCATCCCAAAATAAGTATTCCAAAAAATAAAAATGATCCTTGAAAACCAATTTGATAATACCTTGGGTCCTTACTAATGTCTTTAGCTATTTTCAACATTTTTATTTGTTTTAGAACTTTATACCGCAATAAGAGAAGAAGTAAACGGCTTTATAATAAATAAATTTGCCACTATCCTGCTTTGAAGTAATTTTGTAAAACAAAATGCCTTTAAAAAATAAGCTAGGGAAATGAAATGAACCAAAAATAACCAAATACGTTCTTATTATTACTAACAAACCCTATATTTGCAAACAGAAAAAAATGAATACAATAAACCTAGATATCGCCTCACTAAAAGCAGCCAATCAAGGCAAAGACAGATATGTACAACCAGATTTTTATGGCATAGACGACCTTTTAACAGAAGAGCATAAGCTAATCAGAGAAAGCGTAAAAGATTGGGTAAAAAAAGAGGTATCACCCATCATAGAAGCATACTCTCAGGCGGCAGTTTTTCCTCAACATTTGGTAAAAGAAATGGCAAGTATTGGTGCATTTGGACCCCAATTGCCTGCGGAATATGGCTGTGGAGGCTTAGATTATATTGCTTATGGATTAATTATGCAAGAAATAGAGCGTTGCGACTCAGGAATGCGCAGCACGGCATCTGTGCAAGGCAGCTTAGTAATGTACCCTATATTTAAATTTGGAACTGAAGAACAAAAAAGAAAATTTTTACCAAAGCTAGCAAGTGGCGAAATGCTAGGCTGTTTTGGGCTAACAGAGCCAGACCATGGAAGCAATCCAAGCGGAATGACAACAAATTTTAAAGAGGATGGAGATTTTTTAATTCTAAATGGCGCAAAAATGTGGATTAGCAATGCACCATTTGCAGATATTGCAGTGGTATGGGCCAAAAATGAAGAAGGAAAAATTAGGGGATTGATTGTTGAAAGAGGCATGGAAGGATTTTCTACTCCAGAAACGCATAATAAATGGAGTTTAAGAGCTAGTTGCACAGGAGAATTGGTTTTTGATAATGTAAAAGTGCCAAAAGCCAACCTTTTTCCAGAAATATCAGGGTTAAAAGGTCCTTTAACATGCTTAAACAGTGCGCGATATGGTATCAGTTGGGGTGCCCTTGGTGCAGCAATGGATTGTTACGATACGGCATTGAGATATGCAAAACAAAGAGAACAATTTGGTAGGCCAATTGCTGGTTTTCAACTACAGCAAAAAAAACTTGCAGAAATGATAACAGAAATTACCAAAGCCCAACTATTGGTTTGGCGTTTAGGCAATTTAATGAACGAAGGAAAAGCTACTCCTGCACAAATATCTATGGCAAAGCGCAATAATGTCGAGATAGCAATGAATATAGCTAGAGAAGCGCGTCAAATATTAGGCGGAATGGGTATAACAGGTGAATTTTCCATTATGCGTCACATGGCCAATCTAGAATCTGTGGTTACCTATGAAGGTACACACGATATTCATTTGTTAATTTTAGGAAATGAAATAACAGGTGAAAGTGCATTTTTTTAAACAACATATATTAAAAAAAGTGCTCTGTATTTCTTTACTGTTTCTAGTAAAGACAAATATGTTTGGCTACATTGATAAGGCTGTTCTTTTACATATTAGAATATCTAATCAACATGACACCATTGGTTTTAATCTTGCGCAAGATTTACCTAATTTTATTTACGAACAATTAAAAAATAATAAATTAACGCTATGGGATTCCCCAAAAAAGAAAACAAAAATTAATTTTTTGGCATTACAGCAGATAGAAAAATCTTCAACTGCTAATTTTATAAATTGTTCAGATATATTTATTCATGAATTTTGGACTTGTAATAAAAAAACGCTTAGCTTTGTTATTGCAGGTTTCTCATTTGCCTTTAAAAGCGAACAAAATTTTGCGCTATTTGGTTTTATTGATGCCCAAGAAGCTTTTGCATTTCTTTCCAAAAATAATATACCTGTAAATGCAAATGCACCCGCAGATATTAGCTATTGGGAGGCAATAAATAGTAAACGTTTTTTGTTTACAATAGTGCAATTTGGCAAAAAAACATTGAATAAGACCGATACACAAGCAGCACAATTAAAGCAAAAAATATTTAATAGAAAAAGAACTATCATACCCTCAACTCCATGGGAACAAAGTAAAAATATTGGCTATGAATTGATTGATAATTTGAGCATAGATAAAGATTGGTCTATAGACTTGAAGAAAGGATTAGAAGAATTTATTAATAAAGACCGTTTTTGGGTAAATGAGCATGGTGGTAAAAACTTATCTGACACTAATAATTATAGAACTTATCTGGCACTAACAGGGCTACAAATTTATGAAACATGGCAAAAAAGAGGCAATATTGTTTTTTATAACATTGATAGCATTATTTTATATGTAAATAATCAAAAACTCAGCACCTTTAATAACGAAGATATCGAAAAGTTTAACCTAACAGTTAGGTTTAAAACTATTGCAGATGTACTAAAAGAGAAAGAATTTCAGTTAAATATTATTACCATCAATCAAATACCTATCCCCCCCAATGAGAGAGCTGCATATAAAAAAGCTTTAGAAAATTATAAATGGACTCAAATAACCTTATATGTTAAATACACAAACAACTAAAATGGAATATCAAATAAAATTTGGAACAGATGGATGGAGAGAAATCATTGGCGATAATTTTACAGTGGCCAATGTAGAAAAAATAAGCCAAGCTGTATCAAAATGGTTATTAAAATCAAATAAAAAAGAATGGTCTATTGTTATAGGATTTGATTGCAGATTTGGAGGAAAAATGTTTGCAAATAAGGCTGCTGAAGTTTTTATTAGCTATGGCATTGATGTGTTTTTATCAGATGATTTTGTAAGCACACCGATGGTATCTTTATACACCAAACATATTAATGCAGATTTGGGAATAGTGATTACCGCAAGCCACAATCCCCCAAGTTATAGTGGATATAAAATCAAAGGTTCATTTGGCGGCCCCGCCTTTCCTAAACATATTGCAGAAATTGAGCAGTTAATTGAAAATGATGCACTATTTAATAAAAATACAAAAGGTAAAATAAGCATTGCTCCTATAGAAGAGCTTTACATAGAAACTTTAAAAAAAACGTTTAACATTCCAGCCATCCAAAAATTAAATTTTGCTTATGATGCCATGTTTGGCGCAGGGCAGAATGTTATCAGAAAAATTTTTTCTAATGCACATTTATTACATTGTAGTTTTAACCCCAGTTTTGAAGGTAGAGCGCCAGAACCCATTGCTAAAAATCTACCTGAACTGTCTGATTTAATAAAAAATAATAAAGAAATAACAAGTGGACTTGCCACAGATGGAGATGCTGATAGAATAGGCTTTTTTGACGAAAATGGCAATTTCGTAGACTCGCATCACCTCATTTTAATTATTATAAATTATTTAGTGAAATACAAAAATTTAACTGGTACAGTTGTAAAAAGTTTTAGTGTTTCTAATAAAATAGGAAAAATGTGTGCCTATTTTAATTTGCCCGAAATTACAACTAAAATTGGGTTTAAATATATTTGTGAGCACATGGTAAATGACGATGTACTTATTGGCGCTGAAGAAAGTGGCGGTATTGCAATAAAAGGACATATCCCTGAAAGAGATGGAATATGGATGGCTATGGTAATATGGGAATATATGGCAAATACAGGGTTAACAGTAAGCCAACTAATTGCCAAATGTTATGAAATCACAGGAGCTTTTGCAGTAGAAAGGTACGATTTGCATGTATCTGATGAGTTAAAAAATAATGTAATAAAAAAATGCAGCACTCAAAAAATTGATGCCATTGGAAAGTACGAAATCATTTTATTTGAAAACCTAGACGGATTTAAATTTCACACTAAATCAGGCGAGTGGGTTATGATAAGAGCAAGTGGCACTGAACCTGTTTTGCGTATCTATGCTGAGGCAGAAAACAGTGCCAAATCTTTTGAATTTTTAGAAGAAACATGCAGGTATTTTGGGCTTAAATAAATTTTTACTTGTTTTTTCACTTTATACTTTAGTAAATTATAATCTTTCAGCTAAAGATACTGCATTTTCTAAACCACAAAAATTATACATAATCACTGCTTCAACAGCTGTTGTGGCAGGACATACTTCGTTATATTTTTTATGGTATGCCAATTATCCTAAGAGCAATTTTCATTTTATAAACGATAATAAAGAATGGAAACAAATGGATAAATTTGGCCACGCATTTTCAGCATACAATATCAGCAACGCTGCATATCAAACGTGCAAAAAAATTGGATTTAATAAAAAAAAATCTTTGATTTATGGCGGTTTATTAGGATTAATTTTTCAAACCCCTATTGAAGTATTTGATGGCATTTCTGCAGCATGGGGAGCATCTGCGGGAGATATTATTGCCAATACAGCTGGTTGGGGATTATTTTATGGACAGCAAATATTTTTTGATAAACAAATCGCTTGCTTTAAATGGAGTTTTAAAAATTCTGGTTATGCAACTTTAAGACCTAATACTCTTGGAGGAAATTTTAGTGAACGTATACTAAAAGATTATAATGGACAAACTTATTGGCTAAGCTTTAACCTAAAGGATATTTCGGGATTAAAAAAAATGCCAGCATGGATTAATATTGCACTTGGATATGGCGCAAAAGGAATGATTGGTGGCAATAGCAATTTAATCTATGACAATAATGGTATACTAAAAAATGACTATTCAAATATTCCTAGATACCGAACCTATAGTGCTAGTTTAGATATAGATTTGAGCCGTATTAAAACTAATCGCAGGCTGTTGACTGGAATTTTTAGGTACTTTAATTGGATAAAAATCCCGTTCCCATCAGTAGGGTATAATAGAATCAATGGTCTACATGGCAATTGGATTGGTTTTTAAATAGTTGCTAAAGATTTTTATTTATTTCTTAAAAATTAATGAGCCTACTCAGCATTCCCCTTTGGGGTCTTCGCCCCAAGGTAGCCCCAAACACTATATCGTTGCAAAACCCTAAAAAAACTTTATCCTTAAACACATAAAAAATCTCCCTAAAAATTGTTATTTTTGACCAATAAATAAAATTTATAAATGCACTTTGACCATAAATGCACAAGTGCTAGAAATGCTTTTTATTACACTCCATTTGGCAGCGAGATGAAAGGCAGCGCATACAGCAGTGGGTCTTATAAATTTGGATTTAACACCCAAGAAAAGGAGAATGAACCGAAACGAAGTGGAGCTCGTGAAGACCATTTAAGAACCAAAACTACTGAACAAATTTATGGAGAAGAAAACAGTACCACAGCTGAGCAGTAGAAAAAGTTAAAGTAATCACTAGTTTAGGTGAACCATTTTTAAAGTTTGGTGTTCCGCCACCACCCTTAGCAGTGTTTATTTCTTTTAACAACCTTTTGGCTGCTAAATTTTAGAGTTCTATTTTTTTAGCTTACTTTCATAAATCTGTATCCACTCTGCAACAGTCATTTTTTGCATAAGTTTCCCAATAAGATTGTAGGGTATGTCATCCAATTTTTTAAAGCGGATACAACTTTTTCCCATGTCTAATTTTTGATTGGTGTGCTTAGCATATTCAGCCACAAACCAGTCTAGTAATTTGGGATTAGCATATATTCCCATGTGATAAAAATTAATAGAATTTTTTTGTGAAGCTATTCCAGCAAATGGAAGTGGCTCACTTGGTTTGCAATGATAACCCGCAGGATAAAGTTTATGCGATACCACATAACCCAATCCGCCATAACTAATGGCTGCTTCAAACCCTTTGGGTAAATTTTTTACAATGGTTTCGTGTAATTTGTTAAAAGGTTCTGCCCTGTCTGTGGGCAAGCTTATTAGAATTTCATCAACTGTTTTTCCTACTGCTTGCATATTGTGTTTTGAGTTTTTGGATATCAAAATTTAAAAAAATCAGTCATTTTTTTCTTTGCAAAATAGTCTAATCTATTATCCAAAATGGTGACGTAAAGTTTTTGATTTTCATTTAATAACTTTGTAATTTCCTTGTTTCCTTTATCAACACTACAAACCAATTCGTTACCCATAAATTCTTTTGCTTTCAGTTTTCCAACAACTGTTTTGGTTCCATTAAGAAAATAAAATACTTCAAATTTGCTGTCATCCGCAAGCCATCCTTTTTTAAAAGAAATTTGCATGTGTTCTCCATTTTTAACAATAATAGTTTCCGCAATTCCTTTTTTACTTTTTGCCTCTATGGCATCTATAGATAGTTCAACAGGCAATGCATAATTTACAATGTCCGGAAAATAGGAAGCCACGGCAGCTCTACAGAAACTTATAGCAACAGCTGCACTTTGGTTTCTGTGATACGAGGAATAGTCCATAGGAGGTAAATATATACCCTTTTCTTTTTTTACATCTAACATATCAAACATCATTGCAACGTATCCTCTATTACCTGTTTCAGTTTTTTGATTCCTATCAACAGTCACTTCAAATTTAGAAGCAACGCTAACTATATCTGCAACTATAAAGTAATCAATGTTATGCGGGTTGTTTGCTTTTAAGGCTGATTTATTGTTTTGCAATACTTTAAAATATCGCTTATTACTATCTGCTAATAAGGTATCAGCATCAAAAACGGTAAATCTAGTTAAGTCTGAAAATGCTTTCTTTAGTTTATCTTTCATAAATGCTATATCCTGTGCTGACGCAGCTGAGTTGGATGAAAGAGTATAAATGGCAATATTAAAATGAGGCACGGAATCAGATTGTGCACTTATAATTGAATAGGAGGCAGACAATATAATCAATAAAATTTTTTTGATAGTTTTCATTCAGCAATTATAACAATAATTATCAATATTGTATTTATAATTTATTTCCTCAAAGTTGGTGTTCTGCCACCTACCTTGGCAGTATCTATTCCCTCATTAGCTTTTGGCTTCGAGGTGAGAAACACCAGACAGGGAAATCTATAATATTCTAATGTCATCAAGTTTAAGGAAAAATTTATTTCTGCAATCGCTAAGAATTTTAATAACTTTCCTCAAAATAAATTCTGGCGGCTGACTTAATTGTGAAATGATTTGTTCTATTTCATAGCTTTCCTTAATATTTTGTAATGGATAATAAAGTTTAAGATACTTTACTTTGTCAAAAGACTCATCGTCAGATGCAGTAACTATCAACATATATAGAAACATTTGCAATAAGTCATTTCTAGTTAATTTTTTACCTGTTTTTAATTCTATAATTGAGTTTTCAGAGAGGAAATCTATACGACCTCGAATTTCTTCAAACGAACAAGAAACCTGATAAGAATCCAAAATTTCTATTTTATTAATAAATTCATTGTTTTTGCTTAATACATTATGTAATTGTTTTATTTCCTCATCATAATTAAAAAATATTTTTTTTATATTATAAAAAATTGAATCAGAATAACCTCCTCCTCCTATTCTCAGATAATAAGGCAATTGAATAATCAAGTTTTCAAAATACAGTAATTTTAATAACTGAATACCGCTAATTTTCTTCTTACTATATACATCAGTTAACAAAAAATTAAAACAATTTTCAATCAGTTTACTTAATATATTATAATCTATAAAATAATTACCATTTACATTTTCAAACTCGTACAATTGTATGCCATCAATAAAGTTATAAGGGTATACTTTTTCAGACTTAGCACCTCTGCTTACAACTTTATATAAAGCATCGTTTTCTAATTCGAACAATTGATAAAAAACAACAATTCTATCAGTTAATAAATTTAATGAATTAGAATAATGAGTAATCCTTTTGCTTTCTTTATTTTTTAATCCCTCGAGAAATTCTTTTATGATACTTTGATATTTTAAAATGTCCCTTTCAATTAGAATATTTTCCATATTCTTGTATTGATTAATTAAAATGTATTGTTCAACAACAGTTCCTATAATACTGCTAGATAAAAAACTAGTTACAAATCTTGTTTTAGTTATATCTCGTTTCAATTGATTTATATCAATGAAACTTTCTAACAATTTTTTTACATCGGGATTCCTAATTGCATCAGAAACTGTAAATTGCCAATTATTCATACGCTTATTCAAAAAACAGCATATAAATTACTTCAAAAGTTAGGTTTTTTTTAGTCATTAATATCTCAATGCAAACCTAAGTAATTCATCTACTTTTTACAATATTATTTTCTTAAACTTGAAGTTATAAATAACCTTTTCCCTGAGTTGTATTTTCTCAAGGTTGGTGTTCCTTCACTATCCTTTGCAGTCATTATTTCCATAGCAACTTTTGGCTGCGAGGTGAAGGAACCCCGCACAGGGAGGAAGATTCTATTGAACTGAAAAATATATTAAGCTTTATAGATGATAATGTTTTTAGACAGATTACACTAACGCAATATTTTCATGAAGAATTTAATAGATCTAGTGCAAATAACTTTGAAAACCATATCAATTTTGCTAAAAAGCACATTACTCTTCCGTTTTTATTTACCCCATTAATGGAAGAATATCAGCAAATTAAAAATGAAGTAAATAACCAAATAGATTATGATAAAAGAAGTCTAGAAGGAAATAAGAAAGACGGATATAAATTTACATACCTAAAAAACCAAACTGGAGAATTTGCCAGTCTGAACACAGTCCAACTTTTTTATATGGAAGGTCAAGCACTTAGTGGAATTCCCTCTCCCTGCGTGGTATTTTCACCTCGCTGCCTATAGTGTTGATTTTCATTATCTATGACCCTTGGAAACGTATCCGTTATTTTTTACAGCAACAATAAAAGACTGGAAATACCTTCTTAAAAAAGACAGGAACAAGGACATAATTCTTGAGAGCCTTGCATTCTTAACTTTATGCAGCGCGGTGATAACACCACGCAGGGAGAAGGGAAGATGAAACTTTGCTTGAATATCACCCGCAGTGGTCATTAAAATGAAATGGAAATGTGAAATTTAATTATGTTGCCCAGCTTTTTTGCTTACTTTTTTGGCAATGAAAAAAAGTAAGAAAGAAAAGTAATGAAGTAAGAATTAAAATTTATAGCTATCAAAAACAAAATTATAAAAGCTTCTTCCTGCATGGTCTCCTCAAACACACAGCAATATTATTAAATTTACCAGCCTTAAAATCAAAAAAAGTAAGCAAATAAAGCATTGAAGTAATAATTAAAATTTATGGCACTCCCCTATTCACAAGGCTTGTGCAGTAAAAATAATTGGACTAATTTTGTAAACAGCAACAAAGCTTTAATAAATTAATACCATAAAAAAAGCCACTATTAAAATAGTGGCTTTTTGTTATTGTGGCTTTAATAAATTTATTGCACAGTGATTTTAGTTTGATAAGTAACACCGTTTTCACTTACGTTTACAATATAACTTCCAGATACTAAATCTGCAACATTTAACATGTTGTTATCTAAATTTCCGGTTTTTATAGTTTGTCCTATTGCATTTGTAATTGAAAAAACTGCATTATTTGCTAAACCCTCAAAATTAATAACCCCATTTGTTGGATTAGGATACACTTTTAAATTACTAAAAGGATTATTTACCAGTGTTGCAACTGCCTTGGCATCAATAAAAATAGGATCATCTACATCTGTTCCTTCATAATAGTACTCCACAATTGGAAATCCATATCCACTGTTAGAAGTCCACCATTGGTGAGATCTACTGGTATCAGAAGAAGGGGACAAACCAAGTTGCGCAGCTTGTGCGCTAGATACTGTAATCCAATTGCCTCTTATAAATGCACGGTATGTACTTAATGATATTTCGTCAATATTAATCATCAAACAATTATTAATATTATTGGTATTGCTAAATTTCACTGTTCCAAAACCAATTCCTTTATATACTCGTTTTTCTTTACTAATTATTTCAATTGAATCTATAGAAGGTGCTGGACCTGGACCATCAGGGTCAAATCCGAGATATTCCCTAGTGGATGAAGAAGAAGAATCACTAATAACAGTATTATTGGTAATTGGATATCTCATGATTGAAAAGTTATATATAAAAGAAGCATATTTCTTAATAGCAACATCTGTGCTAGTGTCAGAGATAAGACCTAATGCGTTAAACCCTGTTGAAGATTTATTTGCCATAATATAGGTATCATCTGAACCTGTTTTTAGTATCAAATTACAATTAGGCGCTAAAAGGGGAGTAAATGCAGGTTTCCAATCAGGATTAAAGCATGTTATAATAGTTGTATCATGTTTTTGCAAAGCTGAAAAATCCCAAATCTTTGCAACAGGCCCTCCTGTTTGTAGGGCTAAATTCAAATTTTGAGAAGTGTCAGAATATTGATTAAATTTAAGTCCAGTGGAAATAATGTGGTTACTATTAATAGTTACCTGAGAAGAAGCAGCCATACTTATGGATGTCAAAATTATTGTAGTGTATATTTTTTTCATATCGCTGGCAAAAATAATACTAATCAATAAGTTAAAAAAACATAATATTGTCATAAATAATTGATAATTTAATTAATAAGGGCTTTTAATAAACTAAAAAAATGTTGTTCTTTGCAAAGCAAAATATGAGCAATCAAAAAATTTTAATTCTAGACTTTGGCTCACAATATACGCAGCTAATTGCAAGAAGAGTTAGAGAAAACAATGTTTATTGTGAAATTCACCCTTATCATCATTTACCAGATTTAAATGACACAATTGTAGGAATCATATTGTCAGGTAGCCCATATTCTGTAAAAGATAATGAAGCACCGATTATTCCTATCGAAAAGCTATTGCTGTTAAAAGTGCCCATTTTGGGCGTTTGCTATGGAGCTCAATGGCTTGCACAATTTTATGGAGGTACTGTGGGCGCTAGCGATCATAGAGAATATGGCAGAGCATTGCTAAAAGGCATAATAAACGATAATCCATTATTGAAAAATGTTCCCCAAGAATCACAAGTTTGGATGAGCCATGGCGATACAATTACAGCTATTAGTGATAGAATAGAAACGATTGCGAGCACAAACACAATACCAAATGCAGCTTTTGTAATAAAAAACCTGCCTATTTATGCCATTCAATTTCATCCAGAAGTTACTCATTCAGCAGATGGAAAACAAATTATTAAAAATTTTCTATTCGAAATTTGTAATTGTGTTGCAGATTGGACTCCTGAAAATTTTATACAAGAAACCATTAGTAAATTACAAAACGAATTGGGTGAAGACGAGGTAATACTTGGCCTAAGTGGTGGGGTAGATTCTTCTGTGGCTGCAATTTTATTGCATAAAGCCATTGGCAACAAGCTTAAATGTATTTTTATTGATAATGGATTATTGCGCAAAAATGAATTTAATGAAGTGCTTGAAACTTTCTCTAAATTAGGTCTAAATATTAAAGGAATTGATGCCTCAGAAAAATTTTATAAAGATCTTGCCAATAAAACCGATCCAGAAGAAAAGCGCAAAAGTATTGGCAAAGTATTTATAGATATTTTTAATGAAGAGGCCAATGCATTTAAAAATGCAAAATGGCTAGCTCAAGGCACGATATATCCCGATGTGATAGAAAGTGTTTCGGTAAAAGGCCCATCTGCGACCATAAAAAGCCATCATAATGTTGGAGGATTGCCAAAAGACATGAAACTAAAAGTGGTGGAGCCTTTAAGAAATCTGTTCAAGGACGAAGTAAGACTTGTTGGCAGAAGTTTAGGCATTGCCGCCCACATACTAAACAGACATCCTTTTCCAGGCCCAGGCTTGGGCATTAGAATATTAGGAGAGGTAACTGCCCAAAAAGTAAAAATACTGCAAGATGCAGACTATATTTATATGCAGCAACTTATAAAACATAATTTATACAATCAAATTTGGCAAGCAGGCACTATTTTTCTACCCGTGCAATCTGTAGGTGTAATGGGTGATGAAAGAACTTATGAAAACGCAGTAGCCTTGCGTGCAGTTACCTCTCTAGATGGCATGACAGCAGATTGGTTTCATTTTCCTTACCCTGTTTTAGCAGAAATTTCGAATGAAATTATCAATAAAGTAAAAGGGATAAATAGGGTTGTTTATGATATTAGTAGCAAACCTCCCGCAACTATAGAATGGGAATAATGCCTTTGGCACAAAAATTGAGCTAACAAAATAAACCGTGAAAAAAACCGCTATTTTTGCCTTTACATTACTTATTATATTGATGTCTTTTAAAAAAGATAGAGATAAAGAGGCAATAGCTATTTCACAAACAGAGTTTAAAGTTGCTTTGATTATGCCACTTTACTTAAAAAATCCTTCGAGAAGAAAAAATGATACAACACAAATTATTTATGATTATTACGAAGGGGTGCAAATTGCAATTGGAGAATTAAATAAATTAGGCATCAAAATGAAACTCTTTGTTTTCGATGATCAAATGGATTCTTTTACCGTAGACAGTATATTTAAACTAGAAAAAATGAAAGAAATGAACACTATTATAGGTCCATTTTTTAAGTTTCACGAAATAGGAGAAAAATTTTGTGGCACATATCAAATTCCTTTAGTTTCGCCTTTCAAACATTACAAAAGAAAAACAAAAACAGTATTTCCACACATCAATTTTATTGCATGCGATAGCATATCCGCTTTTGGAGAAGGAATGGGTATAGCTAGGGCATACCCTACTCAACAATTAATAATTTTAAACAATGGAAAGCCAGAAAATTATCACCATAGAAAATTATTTAAAGAGGGATACAATAGGGTGAGCAATTTAGAAATAACCACTATAAATGAAACCGATATTGCTAAAATTAACACAATAGTGGCAACAAAAACGAATACAATAGTTTATGCACCAACAGCCAATCTAAATGTCATAAATCAACTTGCAATATTAAGCAAGGCGAATAAAATCATACTTTGCCTACCCTCAGAAAGTAAAAAAATAGAAGGTTTTGGAAAAAAGGGAATGACTGCAGCCAATGCACATTTTGGTGATAATACATATTATAACATCTATGACCTTGCAACACTTAATTTTCGCAAATTATACAGGGCTCAATTTCGATGGGAAGCCAATATATATCATTTTTCAGGATATGATCATTTTAAATTTATTGGACAATCTTTGATGACATTTCACCAATTTTATCCACAAAGATTAAAGGAAGCAAAATTTGATGACGGACTAATGCACACCTTCTTACTAAAAAGCAGTTCTTATGGAAGTTTTGAAAATGCAGGTTGCAAAATCGTTAAATACGCGTCTAACTCAAATGAAAAAATATTGATAAACCAAAAATAAGCTTATTTATTGTGTCAGGTAAAATATTTATTAGAACATCACAATTAATTTCTATTATTGAAAGTTATGCCTATCCCAAACCATTGCATCTGCACCTAAAAGAGTATTTTCAATCTAATAAAAAATTAGGCAGCAGGGATAGAAGAGAAATAAAGGCTTGGTTTTATGGGTATTTCAAATCAGAATATGTTGAAAAAAACCTACCTATAGATGCAGAGCTAAAAATTGTTTTACAATCCAGTTTTGATAGCGATTTGCAATTACTAAAAACTGACATAGATGAACTTAATCTTACCAATGCTGAATCTTATTATCCACTAAAAACAAGAATCAGCGCATCAATAACACTTACTATAAATCAGCTAAAGGCTGAGAAACCTGTATGGATAAGGGCAAGAAATAGCGAATCAAAAACTAATTTTGCCACCATTGACAAAGATGGTGAAATGCTTGCAATACTTGGAAATCAAGAATTGTTGTTAAACAAAAATGATTTTCAGATTCAAGATTGGGCATCATGCAAAGCTGCTCAGTATTGTGCAACAAATTTAGTTGGAGAAAACATTTGGGACTTATGCGCTGGTGCAGGTGGCAAAACCATGTATATTTCAGATAAATTGCCAGAGATTTTCATTTATGCAAGTGATAAAAGAAGCAGTATACTCGAAAATTTAAAAAGTAGGATAAAGTGCAGCAAAATTGAAACAGCAGTAATTGACCTAACAGAAAAACATGAAAAACTAGACTTTGAAACCCATAGTATAAAAAAAGGAACATTGCATAACATTATAGCAGATGTGCCCTGCAGCGGAAGTGGAACATGGGGCAGGAACCCTCAACATTTAAGGTATTTTAATGAAACACATTTAAAAACATTTACACAAATACAAAATCAAATTATAAAAAACGCGTTGCCCTTTTTAGCACAAAACGGAAACTTTTTTTACATTACGTGTTCAATTTATAAAGATGAAAATGAAGCGCTAGTAGAGGAATTTTGCAAAAAAAACAAACTAAAATTAATGCACAGTCAGTATTTCTTAAAAAGCAATGCTGATTGCTTATACCTTGCGCATTTAATGAAAATAAATTCATAGTAAAAATTTAAAAAAAGCAAAAAAATACAATAAGTAATATTAAATGTTCGTTAAATAACTATATTCGCAGAGATTTTTTATTAAAAGATGACTAAACTAAAAACCATTACCTTTTTGCTAACCGCATTTATTTTTATAGATAGCCAAGCTCAAGGCAGACAAGATGCTGCTAAAGTTTTTAAAAGCGGTAGCAGCCGCACTAAACGAGAAACTTCTGTTGAATTTGGCCCGTACTTAGGAGTCATTAACTATAAAGGTGATTTGACAAAAGGATTTTTTCCGGCATTTAATGAAACACGACCAACAGCAGGAATAGCAATAAAGTTTAACCTAAACTCTGATATTACATTTAAAACTACTGCATTATATGGTAGAATTGGTGGCACAGATCAAAATTATAGTGATGACCCATTTAGATCTAGAAGAAACCTTAGTTTTAGAAGTAATATGGTAGAAGTATCTGGCCAATTTGAGTACAATATTGGTGGGTTTCATCAAACAAATTCATTATTTAGCAGTTGTCCTTACCTCTTTTTAGGAGTTTCATTTTTTAGACATAATCCACAAGCCTATTTTGCCTATAATCCAGCCATTCACGATCCATCATTAGAACGCTTTAATGATCAATGGATAAATTTGCAGCCACTAGCTACCGAAGGTCAAGAAGCAACAAAATTTAATGACAGAAAAAGATATAGCTTAGCACAGCTTTCTATTCCATTTGGGGTGGGTTTCAAACAAGCCTTATCTGAACAATGGGGCTGGGCGATAGAAATTGGTGCTAGAAAAACTTTTACAGATTATTTAGATGATGTAAGTACAGATTATGTAAATGACCAAATAGTAGGCGGACAATCTACCTCTTTGGCAGTGGCACTAAAAGATAGGGCTCCAGAAGTAAATAAGATAAAGTTTGAACCGGGAGAATTAAGGGGAAACTCTAAAACCAAAGATTGGTATTTTATTGCAGGAGTTACATTCACATATAGAATAATATCCACTTCGGGATGTTTTCATTTTTAAAAAACTGTTTAATTTAAAAATATTTTTATCGCAAAAAAAAATACTCATTAATTTAAAAGCCTATGTTATTCAAGAGTAAAGTATTAATCACTTTAATGCTTATTCTTTTTTTACAATTTTTTGCATCTGCCCAAAAGTATAGGGGTGGATTATTTGATATTGGTCTAGCTATAGGTGCAGCAAATTATAGCGGTGATTTAAGTCAGAAAAATATTAATATACCTTTTACCAGGCCAATGATAGGCATATATGGTAGAAAAAGTTTATCGCCATATTTTCAGTGGCGCATTCAAGCTAGCTATGCACAACTCGCAGCAGATGATGCAAAAAGTAAAAATTATAAGCAAAGAAACATAAACTTTAAAACTGATCTAATTGAATTAAATAGCACTATAGAATTCAATTTTTTAAAATATGGCATTAATAGCAGTAGCAAGGAATTAGATTTTACCAGCTATGTATTTTTAGGCCTTGGCGCGTTTTATTTTAATCCAAAGGCGGTTTATAATGATCAAGAAATAAGCCTGAGAGATTTAAGAACAGAAAATAAAAGTTATGCACGCGTGCAGCCTGCAATTCCTTATGGCATTGGCATAAAATTTTCAAAAACCCGCAGATTTGAACTAGGATTTGAAATTGGGATGCGAAAATTAATGACAGATTATTTAGATGATGTAAGTGGCAATTACCCAAACTATAATCAGTTAGAAGCAGATAGAGGACTGGCATCGGCAAGGGCATCGCATCCCCAAGTATATAACGGAAATTTGCCCGCCAATCCGGGCCAAAATAGAGGAGATAACCATTTAACAGATTATTATATGTTTACAAATATTACTTTGTCTTTTAGATTTGTGAAAAGAGACGCTTGTCCATATTAATTAAAAGACTAATTTTGCAAAATAAACCCCGTGGATAATCAAAAACTACTGCAAATAGAAGAAAGCAAATTGCCAGCCCATATAGCCATAATAATGGATGGCAATGGTAGATGGGCAAAGAGCAAAGGGAAATTGCGCGTTTTTGGGCACGAAGCAGGGGTAAAAACTGTAAGAAAAATTACTGAGGCTGCCGTAAAAATAGGCATAAAACACCTTACCCTTTATACCTTTAGTACAGAAAATTGGAATAGACCGAGCCTAGAAATCAAAGCATTAATGAGGCTATTGGTGGAATCTATAAAAAAAGAAACCAACACCTTAATGGAGCAATCTATTTCACTCAAAACCATTGGAGATATATCAACATTGCCACCAAAAGTAGCCAGCCAATTAAAAGAAACCATTGCATTAACCGCCAATAATTCGAAAATGGAATTAATTCTTGCCTTATCTTATAGCGCTAAATGGGATATAACCAATGCGGTAAAAAAAATAAGTATGGCAATAGAATCTAATCAATTAACTCCAAATTTGATTAACGAAAGCACTATTTCACAACACTTGCAAACAGCCCCTTTTCCTGATCCAGATTTAATGATAAGAACTAGTGGAGAGCAGAGAATAAGCAACTTTATGCTTTGGGAACTTGCTTACAGCGAATTCTATTTCACAAATATACATTGGCCAGCCTTTACCGAAGATGATTTTTTAGATGCGATAATAGATTATCAATCTAGAAAAAGACGTTTTGGAAAAACGGATGAACAATTGAAAATTAACACAAATGATTTTGAAAAAATATAAAATCCTAATAATCGTTTTATTTAGCCTATTGTTTTATGCAAAGCCAATAGATATAAATGCCCAAGACACTTTAAAAAATATCTATTTTGAAAGCAGTTATGAAAACATAGGCATATATACCATTGTTGCGATAAATGTGAAAGGCAATAACTTTGTAAATCCTATCTTAATTAAACTTTATTCTAATTTATCTATAAATCAAACCATAAAAATACCTGGTAATGAAATACCCAAGGCAATAGAAAATTTATGGAAACAAGGTTTATTTTCTGACATTTCTATATTAGCTGATACCATTATAAATGATAAAATCGCCCTCACCATTAGTGTAAAGGAGCGCAATAAGTTATCTGGCTTTTTTATTAATGGATTGGATAGAAGCGAGGCTAGATCGCTAAGAGAGGAGCTTATTCTAAAAAAGAATATTTTGTTAACGAAAGATATAAAAATAAGAACTGAGAATAAAATTAGAAATCACTTTCAAGCAAAAGGATACTATGATGTTATTATTAATATAAAGGAATACGCAGACAGTATTCCTAATTTTAGCTATTTGAGAATATTTATCAATAAAGGAAAAAGAGTAAAAATAGACCGAATTAACTTTACAGGAAATCAATTAGTTACCGACCCCCAGCTGCGCAGAACTATGAAAAAAACCAAGCAATTATATAGGAAAATTAATGTTTTTGCTTCCTCAAAATTTATACTTGATGAATTTGAAAAAGACAAGAAAAACATTTCAGATTATTTCTCTAAAAATGGATTTAGAGATGCGTATATAAAAACAGACAGCATTAGAAAAACAAATAAGAATAGAATTGTACTGGATATAGAGGTGTATGAAGGGCAAAAATATTATTTCAGAAATGTTTCTTTTTTAGGCAATGCCAAATACAGTTCTGGATTGCTTGACACAGTGCTGAATATTAAAAAAGGAGATATATATAATCCTGCTTTACTGCAAGAAAAATTATACTACAGCGCCAATGGCTATGATGTCTCTAGCCTTTACATGGATGATGGATATTTGTTTTTTCAGGTAACCCCAATAGAAATTGCTGTAGTGGATGATAGTATTGATGTAGAAATTAGGATAAATGAAGGTAAACAAGCTTATGTGAACAAGGTAAACATTACTGGAAATGATAAAACTTCAGATTTTGTTGTGATGCGAGAATTAAGAACCTTACCTGGCAATAAATTTAGCAGATCTGATATTCAAAGATCAATGCGTGAAATTCAAGCCTTGGGCTATTTTGATCCAGCATCAATAGATGTACAACCAAAACCTGACCCCACAACTGGGAATGTAGATATAACCTATACTATGGCAGAAAAGCCAAGCGATCAAATAGAGCTTAGTGGAGGCTGGGGTGGAAACGGAGGCTTTCAGGGACCTACACAAGCAATAGGCAATAGTATTGTGGGCACACTTGGCTTGGTGTTAACTAATTTTAGTGCTAGAAACATGTTTAAAGGTACTAAATATTGGAATCCTTTGCCGGCTGGAGATGGACAAAGACTCTCACTTAGGGCACAAAGCAATGGTATGTCTTTTCAAACCTATACTTTCAGTTTTACAGAACCATGGTTAGGCGGTAAAAAACCAAACTCACTTTCTTTTAGTGCCAATCACTCTATCAATAATTGGGGTGCATTTTCGGGTACTACACAAAAATTTTCTACCACCAACATCACACTTGGCTTAGGCAAAAGACTAAAATGGCCAGATGATTTTTTTAGCTTAAATTATAGTGTTTCATACATTAACTATAATTTGAATAATTTTGATTTTGGAATCCCTAATTTTATAAAAGATGGTAATTCTAACGCGTTTGAATTTAGATTAGGTATTGGCAGATACAGTGCAGATGATCAAATATTTCCTACTACTGGCAGCAATTTTGACCTATCTGTGCAGGCTACACCTCCTGTATCTCTAGTTGATGGCAAAAATTATGCTGCACTTACAGCTGCTCAAAAATATAAATGGGTAGAGTACCATAAATGGAAATTTAATGTATCTCACTTTTCTACACTTAAAAAGAATTTAGTATTAGCCACTTCAGTGCGTTTTGGGTATTTAGGTAATTTTAATCCAATATTGGGAACTACTGGTTTTGAGCGATTTTGGGTGGGTGGCAATGCTTTACAGGGCTTTAGTTTAGCAGGTAGAGAATTTATTTCTCAGAGAGGCTATGGCAGCAATTCTCAAGGCATGATTTCAGAAAATGCAATTATAACAGAAGGCGGCAATTTAGATTTAGGATCTACTATATATAACCGATTCACAATGGAATTGCGCTATGCGATATCAAAAAGTCAACAAGCTACCATTTATCCTTTGATATTTTTTGAAGCTGGAAATGCTTGGATAAATCCAAGAAATTTTAATCCTTTCGAAATGAAAAAAGCTGTTGGAGCAGGTGTAAGATTTTTCTTACCAATGTTTGGATTAATAGGCATCGATTATGGGTTTGGTCTAGATGCTAACACTATAAATAGAGGTGCAAATCCGGGTGGGCAAAGGGGTTTTGTTCATTTCTTTCTTGGCCCCCAATTCTAAAATGAAATATACATAAATATGCTGCCAAATATATATGAGAAACAAACGGTTGATGAATTAATTGCAAGATTAAATCTATTGACATCGTATAAAAACCCCCAATGGGGCAAAATGAATGTTGCGCAAATGTTAGCCCATTGCAATGTAACTTACGAAATGGCATTTGAAAAAATACATAAAAAACCAAATGGGTTGAAAAGATGGATTTTGATCAAGTTGGTAAAGCCAATAGTTACAAATGAAAAACCCTACAAAAAAAATAGCGGAACTGCACCAGAATTTAAGGTTTCAAGTTCGCAAAAATTTGACATTGAAAAGCAACGACTAATTGAATATTTAGAAAAAACTGCAACTTTGGGCACAATATATTTTGACGGCAAAGAATCATTATCTTTCGGAAAACTTTCTACTCAAGAGTGGAACAATATGTTTTATAAACATTTAGATCACCACCTTTCCCAATTTGGTGTTTAAATCAGACTCTATTACTGTATTAATACCAGCAAAAAATGCTGGAAAAACATTAGATATTGCTATAGAAGATATTAGTAAACAAAAGAGTGTAGATATAAAAATAATCATAGCAAATGATAATAGCTCTGATGATACTTTGCATATTATAAAAGAATATCAAAGATATATAGAAAACATACGGGTGATTGAAGTGCCAACGCCAGGCGGAATAGTAGCAGGTAGAAACTTATTGCTAAAAGCGGTAGACACCGAATATTTAGCTTGGCTAGATGCTGATGATGGATGGAACAATCAAAAAAAATTATACCATCAAATCAATTTTTTGAAAAAAAACAACAACTATTCATTGGTAGGTGACGGAAAGATAAATGGCATTCTGTTAGAAAATTTTAAATCCAAAAAATATTACTTTCCTCTCAAAAATGAGGATATTCAAGCTAGGTTAATTTTTAAAAATGCCTTTATAATGTCATCTATAGTTGCACGCACAAATATGGTTCAAAACACTGTATTTAATCCAGCATACGAATACTTAGAAGACTATCTTTGGATCAGAGAAATTGCATACAATCATCCCGTAGCAAATATAATGATTGGAGGAACCGTTCATTTTATAAGCACCAAACAGCAACAACAAGAAAAAGATGACAAATACCTTGTTTATGCTAAAGAAATTGAGCTGTTAAAAGAGGGTCTTGAAAAATATAAGGTATTACTTAGCGAAGCTGAATACTGTTTATTGGCAAATTTGGTTCGTAGAAATAAAAAAATAGATAAAATCACCTATCAAAATTTAAATAAATTAATTAAAAGGTTAATTAAAGATTTAACTGCCCAAAACATAAATAATGAGGCATTAAAAGGTTTTTTTTTTACGGTAAAACTCCGCATGCTACGTTGCAGATATCTATATTTTTAAAGAATACTTTTTCTATAACCCAAGTGTATTCCACCCCAATTAAAAACACTGCTGATTGCAACTTCTTTTGTTTGATAAGCGCGTGAATATGATGCGAACAAGCATTTGTATTGAATCACAAAACCGTAGTTAATTTGCATAACAAACCTGCTAACACTTGATGCCTTGACTTTATAAACGCTTCTATCAGCAATTAATCCACCTTGCAAAGTAGCATCATAAAATACTGTAGAAAAAAGAGGTTGTGCAAAAAAGTAATAATTTACTCTTTTAGGTGACAATAAATAGCCGTATAGATTATTTAATTTGCCTGCAGATAAATTAAATCCTGTGCTGATATTGGTCATTAAAGTACCTATTTTTCCATAAAAATTACCGTTAATCCTTAAATTATTTTTGCAAAAAAAAGTTATTTCTCTAAACCTACCTCATAATTTATTACAGGAGTATTTTCAATCTGATGTTTCCAACCTGCAGGCTCTGTGCCATTAATAGCAACATGGATACCAGATTGAATCTCATATCCAATAGCCAATGAACCTAGCACACCAAAATTAAAGGAGGAAGCAATACACATCTTATAAACAGTATTTGTAGCTATGCTAAAGCTCTTAAGCATCATTGCTGCAGCATAAGGCCTATCTCCTGCTTGTATTTCATGGCTATGTAAATCATTGGGAGTAAAACCAATGTGTTCAAAGGCTAAACCAAATTTTTTCGACCATTTTTTGGGAAGTATAAAAAGATAATTGATAGGACTAGCTCTAAAAATCTTGTTTTGAAACTCAAAACTATATCCTTGAGTATAATTTTTATCGGTTGCAGCAAAATAATCATTTTAATAATTAATTCTAATATAATTTTAATCCCCAAAATCATAAAATGAAACCATGTTATCAATTTTTTGTGAGAAAGAATTGTGAGCAGATAATAAAAATAATAAAAGAATTAAAAATCGCATTATTCTCAAATATTCTTCTCCCATTTTTTTCTGATAGTAATGTATATCAATAAGTATGAAAGCGCATTAAGTGGTCAATAAAAAATAGGCTAATGGGCAAAGGTAAAAAAATAATTGCCAAAGAAATTCCATACAGTAGTGCAAAAAATAGCAAGAATTTTAGCAAAATAAAATTTTACATTTCTCTTTTTATGAATATACCATAGAAAGAAATTATTAATAATTAACCCAATACCAATAATCAAGGCAAACTTTAATAGCTGTGTAACAACATTAGGGTCATTGTCTATAAAAGACCAATACTTATTAATAAAAAAATTAACCAAAGCAGAAAAGCAAAAACCAAAACTATTTGCTATGTATTTATTAATCTTAAGCTTTTCTTTAAGCGCATAGGTAATAGCAAAATCAATAAGAACCGCAATTACTCCAGCAATACCAAATTTTATCACCAACGGAATAAGGCCTTTAATTTTTTCCCAAGTAAACATAATTTATTTTTAGAAGTGCAACAATAGATTTAATGCTAGATTTTTTTCATAAAAAAACCGTAGAAAATAAATCTACGGTTTCTTAATTTTATTTGAGTTAAAAGCTTAGTTAGCTTGTTTTTCGCTTATTTTAGCATCCCCTTTTCCGATGTTAAATAAAGTTGCAAATTGAATTTTCAATTTTGCAATTTTTAAATTATCAGCAGTTTTTAATCCTTGTTTTTCAACAATATTTTTCTGAGCATCCATTTTCTCATACATTGCTTTTACTAAATTCCAATCATCAGAAGAATATTGGTCTTTTTTTGTTTTTGCATTGTTGTAAAAAGTTTCATAAATAACTAATGCATTGTCAGCAGTCATAAAAGAATAATCATCAGCATTGGCCATTTTCACATCACCAAATATATCTTTAACTAGGGCAGAAGAACCAGCATTAGCTTGTGCAGAAGTATCAGAAGCAACTAACTTTGCAGCATATGCATCTTTAAAAGAAGTCCAACGACCTGTCGCTTCCATAAATTTATTTTTTGTAGTTTCATCAAGTTTTGAAGTATCAATGGTTGAAGAAGCAGCTGCATATTGAGCTTCTAGTTCAGCCCATTGCTCTGCGGTTAAGTCTCCAAGGTTTGATACAGAATCAATCCAAGCGTTTAAATTTGTTACAGGGAGTGTAAAATCTTCTGTAGGTTGGCTGCTATTACAAGCAAATATGCCTGCTGCAACGATAGCTGATAAAATTAGTTTTTTCATAGTTTATAAATCGGGGGCAAAAGTAGTTGAATAAATTTTAATAACCTAATAATTTTTTTTGCTCTGCAAAAAAAATTAAGATATTCTGCGCCAGACTTTACCTTTTGCTATATTTTTTAAATGCTTTTTTAATTCCTGATGCGAATTTTCTAATAAATCTGCATCATTGTGAATAATATCTAAAGCCAATTTTCGGGCTAAAATTAAAACTTGCTCATCTTTTACTAAGTCGCTCAATTTTAAATCAAGTAATCCACTTTGCTGTGTACCATCAATATCCCCTGGACCTCTTAATTTTAAGTCAAGGGCTGCAAGTTCAAACCCATTTGTGGTAGATGCTAAGGCCTCTATTCTTTTTTTTGCAACATCGCTCACTTTTTTTCCTGTGATTAAAATACAATATGCTTGTGCATTGCTCCTACCAACCCTGCCTCTGAGTTGATGAAGTTGTGATAATCCAAATCTTTCTGCATTTTCAATCACCATTACAGTTGCATTGGGAACATTTACCCCAACTTCTATAACTGTTGTCGCCATCATTATTTGAGTTTTACCTTCTTTAAATCGCTTCATTTCTTGCTCTTTTTCTTGCGGCTTAAGTTTGCCATGCAAAAGGCTGATATGAAACTGCGGTGTAGGAAAAAATCTTGCAACTTCATCGTAAGCCGACATTAAATCCTGATAATCTAATTTTTCACTTTCATTAATAAGTGGATACACAATATAAGCTTGTTTTCCAAGCTCGATTTGATTTCTTATAAATGTGGCCACCTCTACAAACTGATGCTTAAACTTGTGTAATGTTTTTGTGGGAATTCTGCCTGGTGGCATTTCATCTATCACAGAAACATCCAAATCGCCATATACTGTCATTGCCAATGTTCTAGGTATTGGAGTAGCCGTCATCACCATAACATGTGGCGGTTGGGCAAGAGTGGCCCATAATTTTGCACGCTGTGATACGCCAAACCTATGCTGTTCGTCAATAATTGAGATTCCCAATTGATGAAAAATAACTGTATCTTCTATCAATGCATGAGTGCCAACTATAAAATGAGCCTCTCCACTTTTTATTTGTTCAAGAATAAGTCTTCGCTCCTTTGTTTTAGTGGCTCCAGTTAATATTACTAATTTTAATCCAAGTTTGGTGGCTTCTTCAGCTAAACTTTGGGCATGTTGCTGGGCTAAAATTTCTGTGGGAGCCATTAAACACGATTGATAGCCATTATCTGCTGCCATTAGCATTGTAAACCATGCCACCATAGTTTTACCACTGCCAACATCTCCTTGTAAAAGGCGGTTCATTTGCCTGCCACTTTTTACATCAAGTCTTATTTCTTTAATTACTTTTTTTTGCGCGTTGGTTAGGTCAAAACTGAGGTAATTATCATAAAACTGATTGAAATAAGGCCCTATTTTATGCAATAAAACACCTTTAATATCTTTTTTAACACTTTGCTTTTGCAAAAGAATTCTCATTTGCAAATCAAATAACTCATTAAATTTTAACCTCAAAACAGCTTGATTGCCTTCTGCCTGCGAATTGGGATGGTGTATTTGATAGTAAGCTTGTTTTAGCGGTATTAATTTCGCAAAATCTAAAATACTTTTAGGCAAATATTCTTGTATTGAAAACTTGGGGTCGTGTATTATTTGATAGGTAATTTGTGATAATGCCTTGCTATCTACCATCCTTTTTCTCATCAAATCTGTGAGGTGATAAATGGGCTTAATTCGCTGTTCTTTTTTAATTAAAACTGGGTCAAAAACTTCTATTTCTGGATGCACAATATTATAAAAACCTTTAAATTCTGCTGGTTTACCGTAAACAAAAAATACTTGATTAATGTTTAATTTTTTTTCGACCCACGTTTGTCCCTGAAACCAAATAAGTTCTATGCTTCCTGTGTTGTCATATAAAATCGCCTTTAGTCTTTTAGCCTTTCCGCTGCCCTCCGAATATATACGTTCTATTTTGCCAATTAGCTGAATCGATGCCAAAGAAGAATCGATTTGAGATACTTTAGAAATAGTGCGCCTATCTTCAAATCTATAAGGAAAATGATTGAGCATATCCATTACCGTTGTAATGCCCAATTCTTTGGCAAGTATTTCTGCCCTTGCAGGGCCTACACCTTTTGAGTATAAGAGTGAATTATTTAAAAAGTCATCTGTCATTTGCCTCTACCTTGTATCATTATAATAACGGTATACAAAATAATTTTTACATCAAGTGCCAAAGTTAAATTCTCAATATACAGAATATCATATCGCAATCGCTCCACCATTTGATCCACATTTTCTGCGTAGCCATATTTTACTTGTCCCCAGCTTGTTATCCCTGGCTTAACCCTGTGTAATCTTTTATAGTAAGGTGCAATCGCAATAATTTGGTCAATAAAATATTTTCTCTCTGGTCTTGGACCTACCACACTCATCTCCCCTATCAAAACATTAAAAAATTGTGGCAGTTCATCCAATCTTGTTTTTCTTAAAAACAAGCCAATTCTAGTAATTCGCGGGTCTTTATCTTTTGATAATTGCGGCTGCCCTTTTTCGGCATTATTTATCATTGTTCTAAATTTAAGAATATTAAATGCTTTGCCTTTGTACCCAATGCGTTCTTGTTTATAAAAAACCGGCCCCTTGTTGGTAAATTTTATTAACAAAGCAATACCAAACATGATTGGAAATAAAAATACTAAAGCTAAAGTTGAAAAAACAATATCAAAAATTCGTTTTAGGTTTCTCTGCCAAATACTTGCAATGTCAAAATCAATTTCAATCAACACTGTTCCAAGCACATTATTCATGCGCACCATTCCTGTTAAAATACTGTATAAATCTGGCACTACTTTTATATACACATTTAATGTACTTAATTGATTTATTAACGCATACATTGTGCCTTGCTCATTTTCCTCTAATGCTATAATTATTTCTTCAATATTTTTCTCTTTTATCAAGGTTTCTAGTTCGGTAATGTTTCCTAATACAGGTATCTTAAATTTTGCCACAGGGGCATTAACTGTATAATCACCAATAAAACCCTTAATAAAAAACCCTTGAGATAATTTATTATTCTCAAGCTCCATCAATAATTTAGCGGCACGGTTTCCTGTGCCAACAATGAGTGTATTAAAACCTAATTTGGACATTTGTATTGCACGATTAGTTAGGGTAGAAAGCAATAATCGTCCAATAATTGTAAAAACAAAGATTGCCAAAAACAATACCAAAAACTCTTTGTAATAATCTATATAATTAGCAATATTATCATTAAGTATAAGTGCAAAAAACAGAAAAAGCGAGCCAATCAACGAAGTATTGAGTGTTTGCCAAATCTCATTTAATCTGCTGCGTCTATATATCTTTGCATAATAGCCAGTAAGAGCATAAAAACTTACCCAAAAAACTGGAATCAAAATCAGGCCTAAAACAAGTTTTTGGTCCAATAATAAATCAATTTCAAACCCATGTTTTAAACTTTCAATATATTTTTTTCGATAAACAAAGAAGCTAAACCATGCAAAAATAGCCGCAATACTGTCAAAAAATATATACCTTAGGATTTGATAATTTTTATTTTTCAAAACTTTACTGCAAATATGCCAATTTTAGGTTGTCAATAAAAATCATTGGTGTATCCGCATTTTCTTTGCTATTAATGCCACCAATAAAGATACCTATTTCTTGATTTTCTCTAAGCGGACCCACTTCTGCCACCAAATTACAGTACAATTTCTTCCATTTGCCATCTGTGCTAAAAAACTCTACAACCTCAGTTTGCGTATAGGTTAATCCATCAAATGCAAGAATTCCGATTTTTATGTTTACATCACTTTTTAAATCAAGTTCAAAATAAATATCAGAACCACGCTTTGGCACCATAAATCTGCTTACTGAATTGGCTTCCCAAATAAAAGCGCGCGTATTTAAAGAAAAAAATAGACCTGCACTGTATCCAAGACCGCTGCCTTTCCAAGCATTATTGTCATTTACCCCAATATTAACTAAACTGTCTCTTAAGTTATTATTTGCACCTCTTTTTAAACCAATTGTATTGTTATCAAAATCTTCTAGCCATGCAAAAACAACATTATTTTTATAGGATGTATTGGGCTTTATTGAATCTACTTTTCCTGCAATAAGACTTACTTGAGTAGAATATGATTGATAAAGTTTAAAAACTTTTCTACCGTTACCCACTCCATTTATTTTAACTGAAGGCAGCACATTGATTCTAAAACTGCCCTGTTTTAATACAGGAAATGTTACCGGAAATTCATAATCGCCTACAAATACACCATCTATAAACACCTGACCATTGGTAATATCAGTAGACACTGCACCAGTATTTGGCGTTTGAGTAAATGTAAATGGGGCAATATGCACATAGGATGCTTGCTCTATGGCTCTATTACAAGATAAAAATGCACTAACAACAATTGCAAAAAATATGATAACATAAAATGTTCTCAACATAGTATTATAACAAAACATTAGTGCAAATTAAACCCAATTGGTGCAATTTCTATGCATTATTTCATTTGCTTTTTGAAAAACAAATGCAATTTTTTGGGCATCGTCTATATTTGCTAAAGGAGTAAACCCAAAAGTAATATTTTCATCAAAATTTTGAAACTCTTTTTTTAATGCATCAAACTGCATCACCTTGCGAGAGTGCTCTATTAAATTTACTGAAGTATTATCTGCGGTGATAAGCGAAAGCTGATTAGACGCATCATTATGCACCTCAATAATTTTATTTTCAGAAAAATCTACCTTATAATACCTCTTATTATCTACAAATAAGGCATGAGCATTTTCCATATTGGCACTGCTATGTAATACTATATCTGCATTTGCACCATTATTAAATTCTATACTCAACATTATCATGTCTATTTGATTAGTAAATATAGCTTTTGCTTGACAGTTTACACTTTTTATCGCAGCCTGAAAACAATGCAAAACCATATCAATATCGTGCAGCAGCAAACTCTGAAGATTGTTTTTTTG
The DNA here is from genome assembly GCA_041690035.1 of Bacteroidia bacterium. GTDB lineage: Bacteria > Bacteroidota > Bacteroidia > NS11-12g > UBA955 > CALSPH01. The sequence goes on from JBDNFC010000009.1 coordinate 108,989, forward strand.
TTTGCTCCAGCGCTCTATTTTTATATATTTAGGTTCTTTAATCAATTGCCTTACACTGGTAAACAATGGCTTGTTGCGCTCCATATTGGCAAATTGCAAAATAGACCTAGATTCTATTAATAGTTTTGGAATATCTTTTAAGGAGTCTAAAATATCGACCATATTTTCAAGAAACAAAATGTGCTTTCCTTGTTTTATTAATTCACAAATTATAGCAGTACTTAGTTCAGATACTTGGGCTATTACAACAGCATCTACCCTGTTGGCAAAATCTCTTAACAATTTGTTATCCAAGTTCCCTTGTTTTTCAAAATCGCTAATTGAGGCAAAACCAATAGGATTTAGTGAGGTATTTTGTGCATAACTCTTCAGTTCTTGATAAACTTGCCCGTCTGAAATAAATCCTATTTGATGTATCACTTTTTTTCTAATACTTTTGAAAGTTCAAAAATGATACTTATTTTCTCCTTGAAATAGATATTTATCAACCATTTAAAAAATTTCCATTTTGAAAGACACATATAAACACAAAGGACTAAGAGAAAAATTAGTAAAAGAGCTTATTCTTAAAGGAATTTCTGATAAAACTGTGTTGGATGCCATACTAAATATTCCACGACATTTCTTTATAAGTCCAGAGTTTGAGCATTATGCATATCAAGATGCCGCTTTTCCAATAAGCAGTGGCCAAACAATTAGTCAACCATACACAGTAGCATATCAAACTCAATTATTGGAGATTAAAAAAGATGAAAAAGTACTAGAAATAGGAACAGGTTCAGGCTATCAGGCTGCAATATTGATTACAATTGGTGCACTATTAACAAGTATAGAAAGAATAGAAAAACTGCATATTGGAGCAAAAAACATTTTAGGACAATTAAATTTAAAGGCAAACCTCATTTGTGGGGATGGCACATTGGGGGAAGCCAGCTATGCTCCTTATGATAAAATAATTGTTACAGCTGGTGCACCTATGATACCTATGCATCTGGTAAATCAATTAAAAATAGGGGGTAAAATAATCATTCCTATTGGCAAAACGCAAGCACTTCAAAAAATGGTTTTAGCAGAAAAACTGGATGAAGGCAAAGTTGCACATCAAGTACTAGGTGATTTTAAATTTGTGCCACTGATTGGTAAAAATGGTTGGCAAAATGGGTAAAATAATTAATTGAAAGTTTTTTTACTTATTTTTAGTAAAAACCTTTGCAGCACTAAATTGACTTATCCAAAGTATAAAAACTTAATATTTAGCTCAAAAAGAGTGTTTAAAAAGAGAGACGCCTCTTCTTTATCTTTCTTTTTATAACAAATAAGGGACTTATACCCTTGCTGAAAACTTTCTTGACTAATAGTTTGTATAAGTGGGTGATTTAGTAAACAATACCATTGTTTCTCTGCACCAAAGTTTGCAATTACTTCGAAATAATCTTTTATATCTACCTCCATAATACCTGCTTTAGTTATGGCCAATGATGATGCTTTTTGATATGCACTAATTAATCCTGGAATTCCTAAATTTACCCCTCCATAATAACGGACTACAATAATTAATATCTGTGTTAAATTAAATTTCTGTATCATTCTCAAAATTGGTTTACCTGCACTATTAGCTGGCTCGCCATCATCAGAGCTAGAGAACTCACTCTTATCGGGATGCAACATGTATGCCCAACAGCAGTGAGAGGCATCTACATGCTTAGTTTTTACTTTTTTTAACCAAAGGTCAAATTCGCCCTTATTGCAAATAGGAAATACATATCCTTCAAAAACACTTCCCCTTTCCTTAAAAATAGATTTTGCCTTTTGTGCAACGCTTTTATATGAATTTTCAAAAAGCATATAACATACAAACAATACTCAATACACCTAAACAAAGTCCTGCTATTTGTAATTTACTAAAACTTTCTTTGAAAAATACAACCCCGCCTAGTGAAGAAATTACTATAATACTGCAATGATTTACCGCAAATATTTGTCCAGCATGCCATTGCTGCAATTCTTTTAATGCAAATAAGAAAAAAAGAATTGAACAAAAATTGGGTATCCCCAATAAAGCTCCCGCTAAAACATCTCGTGGTGTAATTTTGGTTTTGCCTTGAACAAAAATAGCTGAAATACCAATTATAAATGCACTGCTAAAAATGGCTGTGGTTATAAAAAAAGGAGATTTATAATTCAAATATGTTATTTCCATTAGTTTTAAAGAGGTATCAATTATACCCGAACCAATAAAAACTAAAATAGGATACCAAACATTTCTCCCATTTCCTTTTACCTTATATGCGCTGCTATTAATGCATAAAATGGCAAATAAAGCAATGATAATACCAATAAATGCGATTGAATTTAGCTGTTGATTCGAATAAAAAATAAAGAAAATAACAGGAATAATCATTGCCATTTTTGATGAAACCACATTTATAGCCACGCCAAATAATTGTGTTGTTTTGGCCATTGCATAAAAAATAATAATAAATAAAACACCAAGAAAAGTAGCAGGCAAAAATGCAGGATTGCTAAATGAAGGAATACTATAAATAAATGAACCGAAAAAATAATGGCTAAGCAGACTGCAAATGAGATAATTAAAAGGAATTGCTACAATTGTTTGGATAGTATACTTTTTGTAAAGCACAAATATCCAGTTAATGGCAGATGAGCATAATATTGAAAAGATTAAAAAACTCATTTAACAAAATACTCAATGCGATTATTACCATACATATCTTCAGACATGCAGCAAAAATCTTCAAAACTAGGTGCTCTTACTCCAGCTAGTAGTGCTAAAGTAGTGTTGGTTACTACATATAACTCATCTACCAAATCTTGATCTATAAAAGATTGTAAAACTTGCAGACCACCTTCAATAACAACAGAGCCTATATTTTGCTTATACAATACGGTTAATATCTCTTTTAAATCTGTGGTTTCAAAAACATTAATATGCGCTTTTGGCGAAATCTGATTAGATCCAAAACAACAAATAGGTGTTTCTATCTGAAAAAAAGGAAGTTCAAAATTAAATGTTTTACCCAATACCACTCTTAATGGCTGTGGTTTGTCAAAAACACGCTGTGATAAAAGGGGGTTATCAATTTTTAAAGTATTGTTTCCGATAATAATTGCATCAGCAAAAATACGCCATTGTTGATTCTGCAGATTCACCAAAGCATTAGATATTTGGGTTCGCTCTCCTATTTTTGTTATAAAACCATCTTGACTTTGCGCAAATTTAGCAATCACATAAGGTTTAGCTGAAACTATGCTTTTACAAAAAGCTACATTAAGTTGTTTGCACTCTGCTTCCAAATCTGACATAAGCACTTTGATACCAGCAGCTTTTAGTCTAGCAATACCATTGCCGGCAACCAAAGGGTTTGGGTCTTTCATGCCAATAATAATTTCTTTGCAAGGATATTTTTCAAACAAATCACAACAAGCAGGTGTTTTTCCATAATAACTGCAAGGCTCTAGGTTTACATAAACAGTAGATTCTTTTAATAAACTTTTATTTTCTACCATAGCAAAAGCATTTACTTCTGCGTGCTCTGCGCCAAAAGAGCGATGATACCCTTCACCAATAATTTTATTTTCATGCACAATTATGCAAGCCACTAAGGGATTGGTTTTTGTATATCCTTTTGCTACAGCCGCTAGCTTTAGGCAATAGCGCATAAAATCTTGGTGGTTGGGCATAAATAAATTTGACTGCGAAATTAACACAAATTACCTTTGCATCATATTTTGAATATAAAAGACCTTGCAACATTTTTTCCCGATACATATACTCAAAGCGAAATAGCTTATTTGAGTAAAATATTTTTGTCAGAATTTGAGTTAATTGAACCAGAAAAAGTAGATGAATACTACCAATTGTGGAAAGGAAAATTGGCTACAGGTATGCCCTATCAATATGTAATAAATAAAGCATGGTTTTGCAATAGCATATTTTTTGTAAATGAGCAGGTGCTAATACCTAGGCCAGAAACTGAGGAACTAGTAGCACTGATTATAAAATATTTAACACCGCAATCTATCTTAGATATAGGCACAGGTTCTGGCTGTATAGCAATAAGCCTAGCAAAAAACTATCCAACATCTAATATTTGCGCCATAGATATTAGTAAAGGCGCTTTAAATATTGCAAAAAATAATGCAATCAATCTTAAACAAATTATTCAATTTGAGGAAGACAACATTCTTGCCCCAGAAAAGAGCTATAATTTTTATAACTTAATAATTAGCAACCCGCCATATATAAATAGCAATAAAAAAATAGCTGATAATGTCTTAAAATTTGAACCACATATTGCATTATTTTCTGCAAACGATGATTTGGCTTTTTATAAAGCTATAAGCACTTTTGCAAAAACACATCTTACATTGGATGGTATTTTAGCATTAGAAATAAATCAAGAAAGAGGTATAGAAACAGCTGATATTCTAAATAATCAAGGGTTTGTTACCAAAATAATAATTGATATGAGTGGCAATGAAAGATTTATTTTTGGTGCTTTTGAATCAAAATACTTAAATTTTTTGCCAAATTTGGATTAAGTTTATTACGCTTTTTAATTTTCCCAAATATTTACTTCAGTTTCAAGCTTTATTTGATAGCTGTTCCATACACTTTGGATAATGTCTTCTGCCAAACTTTTTATTTCTGATCCTATTGCACCTCCATAGTTTACCAATACAAGGGCCTGTTTTGCATGGCTACCAGTATTTCCAATTTTTTTCCCTTTCCATCCCAAGCTTTCTATTAACCAGCCAGCAGGCACTTTAACGCCATGGGGTGTTTGAAAACCTTTTATATCTTTAAACTTGGATAAAAGAAATTCAAAATGAGTAGTTGAAATTACAGGGTTTTTAAAAAAAGAACCACTATTGCCTAAAATTTTGGGATTGGGTAGTTTACTACTTCTAATTTCTATTACAGCGTTACTAACATCTTTTATATTTGCATCATTTAGTTCTATACCATTACTCATTAGCGTAGCAGATATATCACCATAATTGGTGTTTGTAATAGGATTTTTACTCAATTCTAAAGTAACATCATAAATAAAATAATGGTCTTTTAATTTATTCTTAAATACAGACTCACGGTAGCCAAATTCACAATCTTGTAGATTAAAAACTTCCAATTGCAGTGTTTTTAAATTTAAAGCAGATAATGACACAAAAACATCTTTTAACTCTACACCATAAGCACCAATATTCTGCATGGGTGCAGCACCCACACTGCCTGGAATCAACGATAAGTTTTCTATGCCTCCATAGCCAATTTCTACCATTTGCAATACTAAATTGTGCCAAAGTGTGCCCGACATTGCTGTTACTTGTATTTTATCCTCTGTTTCTGAATGTAGGTTTACCCCTACAATTTTATTAATAATTACAAGGGCATCAATTTGATTACAGATTAATAGATTACTACCTCCACCAATAAACTTAACTTTATTTTCGATTGCTGTATCAGATTTTAATACCGCAATAAGTTGAGTAAGAGATGAAACTTCAACCAAATATTTGGCAGACGCCTCTAAACCAAAAGTATTGTATTGCTTTAGTGAAGTTGAATTTAAAATATTCACTGTGCAAAATTAATATATAAAAAAGATGTTTAGCACACTTTTTGTAAACAAAAAAACCCTGCAATCATGCAAGGTTTTTTATTTAATACTTTAAGATAAATTAGCGTCTTTTTTTCTTTTTACTACCAATACCTGAGCTAGGCAGCCCTTTATATTTTTTCTTGCTGTTACCAACAGGAGAGCCAATTCTTATCATAGCACATCTAAAACCAAGCGTTGATAAACTCAACTCTTCATCAAGGTATCTGCGTGTCCCTGGCGACATCCAATAAGCCCTGTCATTCCAAGACCCACCTTTAATTACTCTTGCTTGATTATCAATAAGAGAGGTTACCCCATACTCATATTGTTGCTCACCACCATTATAATTTAGTTCATCCTTAAATCCAATGTTATCGCCAACCTTATAGTTTCTTCTATTCACATTTTGAGCAGGGTCTACCAATTCATAAATTAATCTTCCAAGAGTGTCTTTCATTTCAATATCGCCATAAGCATCTAATTTTAACTTAGTATACACATTTCCCCTAAAGGAGTTAAAATCAGCCATATCTTCGGAAGATAATGGTCTATAAACATCCATTACCCATTCTGATACATTACCAGCCATGTTGTATAAACCATAATCATTAGGCCAAAAAGAAAAAACAGGAGTGGTTATAAAACCACCATCATTTAATTTACCCGCAATACCACCTTGGTCTCCATCACCTCTTTTAAAGTTGGCAAGAATAAGACCACGCACTCTTTCTGTGGCTCCATTGTTAGAAGTCCATCTAACTGTAAGGTCATTCCAAGGATAAATTTTTCCTTCATCTACGTTTTCTAAAGTTGAATTGCCAATACCTGCTAAAGCAGCATATTCCCACTCAGCCTCTGTTGGCAATCGGTATTCTGGCAATAATATACCATCTTCTACGCGCACTTTATCTCTTCTTTTTTTCTTCTTTTGTGAATAATCACGCAGCACTTTTTTCTTAGTTTTAACACTAAATTCATACTGACCTGCAAGGTATGCTTTGGAATTAAAATTATTATCATCTGCCTCTGTATTTGGCGTATATTTAATAATTTTTTCGCGATCCAAAATGGTTTCGTTTACCCTGTCTGTGCGCCAATCTGCAAAATTCTTTGCCTGCAACCAACTTACACCCACTACAGGATAATCTTGATAAGCAGGATGCCTAAAGTAATACTCTACAAAAGGTTCGTTAAATGCCAATTTACTTCTCCAAGAATTAGTATCGGGCAACGCATTTTTATAAATTTCGGGGAAGCTAAAAACCCTGCCAATCCAATATAGGTATTCGAGGTATTGTATATTAGAAACTTCTGTTTCGTCAAGATAAAAAGACTGCACTGTTACTTTTTTCTTAAAGTTATCGTTACTAAAAGTAACATTTTCTTCATGAGAACCCATCACAAAAGAGCCCCCTTCTATTAATACTAAGCCTGGTCCAGTTTCTTGCCCCTTATACTTATGTACCTCAAAACCACCCCACTTAGAACTGTTATATCCTTGGCCAGTAGTGGCTGATTTGTTTTTCTTACAAGCAGGTAAAGCAAGCATAACTATTACTGCAATACATGGAATTATTATTTTTTTCATATAAATGATTGTCCTTTTTTGTCTTTTATAAACGGCAAATATCGTATATTTATTGTGTAATTATCAAATATTTAAAAAAAAAATTGCAAATTGGCTATTTTAATTTTTGAGAGGAGATTTTTAAGGAAAGCTTTAATAGAAAAGAATACCCTTTTTAGCAATTTTTAAAACCTATTTACAACAACCATATTTTTTGTATCTCGTTATATTAATATAGCATTTAAAAAAATTGATAATAGTGCACGATGAGTTCTCCATCGTATCAAAAACGTTTTCAGCAAAATAAAAAAAAGCCCATTATAAATTTTATAATGGGCTTTTATAATCTTATAATAAATGTTAAAATTCAGGACATTTGATTGGTTTAAAACCACCTGGCCTTGTGCCTAAGCACCAATCTACAGCTAATGAAACTTCATGCGAGCCTTGCGCAGCAGGTCTAGCTGAAGATACTGTAATATCATAACTATAGCCAAACTTGAGCCTGTCTTTTCTAAATCCTAATAACACTATAATAGCATCACTGTTGCCAAATTGTCCCATCGTTTGTCTAAACCATAATCCACTCACTAAAGGACCTTTGTTTACATAAAAACCAAAATTTAATTGCGTAAAATTTTGTTGCATCATAAACAATAAGTTAGGAGAGATAAAAGCTTCAGGGTTTCTTCTTTTTTCTAAAGGAATCATAACCCCTGTGTGGGCGGTATACCTTCTTGGCAAAGTACCATCCTGACTTTGATAAAATGATTGGTTTGGCTCAATAATATTGTGCATTGCAAATCCTGCATAAAAATTTTTGGAGTATCCTAAAATTCCAGCACCAAAGTTAGGAAAAAATATACTTTGACTAGGCCTAGGCTCTGCAGAGTTGTAAACAAAGCCTTGTGTGGGATTAATTTGATCAGCAAAGGTAAGTTTACTAAAATCTAAACTTTTTTGAACCATAGATGCCTGCAAACCTGTTCTAAAAAAGAAATTTCTATTTACTGGTATCACATAAGAATATACTGCGCTTACCGTTGTAGATGTTAATAAACCAGAACCTGCAACATCTCTTGTTATCATAGCTCCTAGCCCACCACCTACAGAGTTAAAATGTTGATCCCAACTTGCATTTACTGTTTGATATGTGCCCTTTAGCGAAGGCCATTGGTTTCTATAATTGATGGCTAATCGCCCAGCCATACCATTATTACAAACTGCGCTTCCTGCCATTGCCGGATTAGTATATATTGGGGCTGCATAAAATTGAGTAAATTCTGGATCTTGAGCATTAATTTGGCTCGTAAATATGAGGCTCAAAAGTCCAGTTGCTAATTTTGTGATTGTTTTATTCATTTATTTAATGTGTTAGTGCAAATATAATTTTATTGTCATAATTAAAAAACGAAATTTAATATAAAATATTTTATTGTTATCTTCGTTGTTTTAAAATCAACCTTATGACGCACAAAGATAATAAAAAGTCCACTGTAATGAAAAAAAATATTTTTAATATAAACAAAAAGATATTTTTGTTTATATTTTTTACAATATTTAGCTTTTTTATTAGCGCTAATTTAATATTTGCACAGCAATTTGGAGATCCTCTTTTTAATAATTCACCCTTAAAAAGCGGTATTTGGCGTAAAATAAGTGTTTTTAATGATGGAGTGTATAAGATTTCTGGTGCAGAAATTAAAAACTGGGGATGGAATTTAAGTCAAATTAATCCCCAAACGATTCAAATTTTTGGAAATCATGGTGCAATGTTGCCAGAAAATAATACAGAGCCGCGCCCAATAGGCTTGCAAGAAAATGCCATTACGATATTTGATGGAGGTGATGGAAAATTTGACGAACAAGATTTTATATTATTCTGGGGAGAATCACCGCATAAGTGGTTCTTTAATACAAGTTCTCTTAGTTATCAACATCAAATTAATTTATACAGCAAACAAACAAGTTATTTTATTACCTTCGGTCAAGGTAATGGTAAAAGAATTATTACAAAACCGGTAAACAATGCCTCTCCCTCTATTTCATTAAACACCTATGACTATAAAGTTTGGTATGAAAAAGAAGTGAGTAAGATTATACATTCTGGCAAAGAATGGTTAGGTGAAGATTTTAAAGACAAGAGTAATCAAGTATTTAATATTAGTGTGCCAAACCCTGTTAATAGTGCAGCAAATTTAAAAATAGTATTTGCAGGCAGAGGCAAACCCAGTAATGTAAACTATTTTTTTAATGGTCAGTTTTGGGGCACAGTAGCAAGTTTGGGTGGCTCTGACGATAATATTTCGCTAAACAAACGCAATATTGCTATAAATACCTATCAAATTCCAATAAGCATTAGCAATAATGCTTTTGAAATAAAATATATCAAAGGTGGGGCAAACTCCAACGGATTTTTAGACTATTATGAGTTTATAGCTAAATCTAATCTTGGCTATGAGTCATTACTTCAATTTAGCAACAGCGAAGCAGTTGGCAAAGCAAATGTGAGGTATGATATTATCAATAATGGGGCAAATTTTAATGCTTGGGATATAACCAATCCATACAATCCAGAGAAAATAGACCTAAGGCAAGGAAGCAACACCTTGTTTTTTATTGATTCTAATGGCAATCAATTAAAAAAGTATTTTGCATTTGATGGCACTGTATTTAATACTGTAAGAGATGATGGAGGAATTGCAAATCAAAACCTTGCAGGTATCGCAGCCCCAGATTTAGTAATTATTTGCCATCCAGCATTTTTAAATCAATCTATAAAATTGGCAAATTACAGAACTTCAAAAAACGGGTTAGAGGTAGCAGTAGTTACCCCTCAGCAAATTTACAATGAATTTAGTTCGGGCAGCCAAGATATTTCTGCAATTAGAGACTTCTTGCGCAACACCTACTATAAAACACCAGGGAAATTAAAATATGTTTTGCTTTATGGTGATGCCTCTTTTGACTATTTAGATAGAATCCCTAAGAATACAAATTTTATACCTACTTTTGAGTCGGAAGAAAGCAGTATTGAAGAGTCTTCATTTTGCTCGGATGATTTTTTTGGGTATCTAAGCGCGAATGATGGTAATATTGAAAATAATAATTCAAAAGAATTAGAAATAAGTGTTGGAAGATTACCAGCAGAAAATGAAAAAGAAGCGGACGTCTTATTAGAAAAATTACTAAATTATGAGCAGCCTGCATCTTTTGGAAATTGGAGAAACAATCTTGTATTTTTAGCAGATGATGTGGATGAATCGTGGGACATCACCCATGCCTTACAATCAGAATATTTAACAAATTCTATCAATACAAATTCGCCCTTGTTTAACAGCAGCAAAATTTATTTAGATGCCTATAAAGAGGAGATCATCGCTGGAGGTGGAGCATATCCTGCAGCATCTAATGCCATTAACGAAAACATTGTAAAGGGATCTTTGGTTTTCAATTATATAGGACATGGCGGCTCTTTAGGATTAGCAAAAGAAAGGGTGTTAACCATAGACCAAGTAAAAGCATGGAATAATATTAATAGTTTGCCATTATTTATTACAGCCACATGTGAGTTGACAGCCTTCGATAACCCTGCTGTAAAATCTTTTGGAGAAGAGTTAATACTTAATCCAAAAGGAGGTGCAATTGCCCTGCTAACGACTACTAGGGTGGTATTTTCTGGACCCAATGAAAGCTTGAGTCGAGGAGTTTGGGACAACAATATATTAGACATAAGCAAGCCTCAACGAATTGGAGATATTTATTTGCGTACAAAGAATAGAAATTCAGGCAATTCTACAAATGATTTACGTTTTAGCCTTGTTGGCGACCCCTCTATGCACCTAGCTATCCCTAAACATAAAATTATTTTAGATAAAATTAACGACAAAACTGTAAGTGCTTTAGGCGATAGCTTCAAAGCATTAGGGCTGGCTTCATTAGAGGGTCACTTAGAAAAAAACAATCAAATGTGGAACACCTTTAATGGGGAAATAGATATCATCGTTTTTGACAAGCCATCTGAATTTAAAACATTAGCAAACGGAGATAATTCAAGACCAATTAATTTTAAGGATCAAAGAAGCATTATTTATAGGGGCAAAACACAGGTAATCAATGGGAAATTCAGAATTATATTTATGGTACCCAAAGACATTAATTACCAAATAGGAAAAGGAAAAATTTCAATGTATGCGCATAATAATGAAGAAGATGCCGCTGGGGTATATAACGATATCATTATAGGCGGCTCTAACACCGATTTTGCGATAGATAATACTGTTCCTGAAGTAAAAATATTCTTAAATTCAAAAAAGTTCATAAATGGTGGCGTAACTAATGAAAATCCGCTTTTTTTGGCAGATTTATTTGATGGCAATGGAATTAATTTAAGTTCATCAGGAATAGGAAGAGGAATTATTTTAACATTAGACAAAGGGACAAAAAATGAAAAACAATATGTATTAAACGATTTTTATACAAGTGCTATTGGTGATTTTCAAAATGGCACAATTGCTTACCAACTTACTGCACTGAGTGCAGGCAGGCATACACTCCATTTAAAAGTATGGGATACCTATAATAACTCTGCCGAAGCATCTATCTATTTTATTGTTGGAGAAAGCAAAGCGGAATTTGACATACTAAAATTAAGAAGTGTACCCAACCCTTTCAGTATAATTCCAAATCTAATTGTGGATCACAATAGACCCAATTCAGATTTGACCTTAAAGAATGAACTCATCGCAAGCAATGGTGTTATGGTGTTATCACACACACATATTATCTATGATGCAAGCAATAGCATATCACTAAAACTTTCTGAAAATAACGATTGGACAAATTTGATAAAACCGGGTGTTTATATATTAAGGTCTACAATTAGCACAAGTAACGGAGAAACAAAAACTGTCATAGAAAAAATTGTATATACCCAATAATTAAAAAATAAGAGATATGGCATAAAACTTACCTAAAAAAAACATATTTTTGCACCAATTAAAATGAAATTATCAAAACAATTAGTTCTCATTTCAGGCAGCATTTTCATTATTAATGAAACATCTGCTCAACAAACAGTAACCAATAGCACATTATCTGGCCAGCTAAATACCTTAACTACTTCTGTGCCTTTTCTTACAATTGCCCCCGACTCAAGGTCTGCAGGAATGGGAGATGCAGGTGTTGCGATTAGTCCAGATGTGAATGCAGTGCATTGGAATTTAGCTAAACTCTCGTTTGCTGAAAAACAAACTGGTTTTGGATTTAGTTATGCACCTTGGTTAAGAAAAATAGTGAACGATATGGCTTATAGTTACTTAAGTGGATACACTAAAATTGATGAAAGATTTGCCATTGGGGGGTCATTTAGGTACTTTTCTTTAGGCACAATTAATTATACTGATAATAATGGAACTTCTTTAGGTTCAAACAATCCTAATGAATTTGCAATAGATTTAGGCGTATCAACCGCATTGAGTAAAAAAATGTCAGTAGGTGCAACCCTTAGGTATATTAATTCTAATTTAGTACCAAGAAGCTTTAGTGCAGCCAATGTGCGTCCAGGAAGAGCTGGAGCAGGTGATATATCTTGGTATTTTAAAGACAAACTAAAAAGCCCAAATCTTAAAAAATACAATTCAACCTTGGCTTTAGGTGCAGTAATTAGCAATATTGGTTCTAAAATAACCTACACAGATAATTCTAAAAGAGATTTTATACCTACAAATTTAAGAATTGGAGGTGCATTAACCATGGATTTAGACCAATATAATAGCATTACCTTTACTACAGACATCAATAAATTACTTGTGCCCACAAGGCCTCAAACAGTAAAACTTGCCAATGGACAAGACTCAATTATAAAAGGCAGGATATCTGACGTGGGTTCTGTAGCTGGTATTTTTCAATCTTTTCATGATGCGCCAGACGGTTTTTCAGAAGAAATGAAAGAATTAACTTACTCTGCGGGTTTTGAGTGGTGGTATCAAAAACAATTTGCAGGCAGAATAGGTTATTTTCATGAAAATAGATTAAAAGGAAACCGTCAATTTTTGAGCATCGGTGTTGGAATAAGATACAATGTATTTGGCCTAGATGTAGCCTTTCTTACGCCTACCAATGGCAATCAACATCCCTTGGCAAACCAATTGCGTTTTAGTCTACTATTTGATTTAAAATCATTTAAAGATCAAAACAAGAATTAAATAACACCTGGGTTTAGCTTAGGTAAATAATTTTCATGAGTTCATAGGAAGCTAAATATTAATAAAGCCTAAATCTTAATTAAGATTCTTTTTTATTTGACACATTTTGTAAAGTAATACATTTTTTAATCCTGCTTACAATAGTGGCTCTGCTCCTAATAATTCTGAAGATTTAGTTAAAAGTTCAGTAGCCTTTTTATGTAGTTTTGGATGGCATTTTTACTATTAAATCAGTTG
>JBDNFC010000010.1:0-46729 GCA_041690035.1 Bacteroidia bacterium
CCAATAGAAAGTGTAGAAGCTTTGGTAAATATTATGAATAAATATAAGTAAAAATAATGAGGATATTAGCAAATGACGGCATTGATGATGCTGGAAAAACTATTTTAGAAAATGCAGGATTTGAAGTAGATACGATAAAGATAGATCAAGAGAATTTAATTAATCTCATTAATAATTATGATGCAATTATTATTAGAAGCGCTACTAAAATTAAGAAAGACTTATTAGACAAATGCACAAATTTAAAAGCCATAGGAAGAGCTGGTGTAGGTATGGATAATATTGATGTGGAGTATGCAAGGGCTAAAGGAATAAAAGTATTAAATACTCCTGCAGCCAGCTCGCGTTCAGTTGCAGAATTAGTTTTTTGCCATTTATTGGCTGGGGCAAGGTTTGTAGCTGAAACTAATAGAGGGCTATCAAATGATGCAAATGCAAATTTTAATGCATTAAAAAAAACTGCATCATCGGGCATAGAACTTCATGGAAAAACATTAGGCATTATTGGTTTTGGAAGAATAGGCCAAGCCTGCGCTAAAATAGGTATTGGTATGGGAATGAAAATATCATATTTTGACCCTTATTTGCCTGAAGTAAATATTAGTATCGAATTAGATCAAGAATTTGGTATTGCACCTTTAATCCTGCCATTAACATCAATGGATGAAATAGAAGATGTATTAAAAATTGCAGATTTTTTGACCCTCCATATTCCAGGTGGTGCTAAACCAGTAATTGGTGAAAATGAAATTAAATTAATGAAGCGCAACGCTGGTTTAATAAATTGTTCTAGAGGAGGAATTGTTGACGAGAAAGCCCTTTACAATGCCCTTGTTAATGGAAAATTAGCATTTGCAGGATTAGACGTTTTTGAAACAGAACCTCCTGTAAATTTAGAATTAACAAAATTGAAAAATATTTCATTAAGCCCGCATATTGGCGCTAGCACAATAGAGGCTCAAGAACGAGTAGGAATAGAAATGGCTACAAAAATGATTGAAGCTCTAAAATAGCGCGACCGAATAAATGATATTATTGCCATTTAAAGCTTGGCTTCCTAAGCAAGAATTTGCAGAATTAGTTGCAGCAAAAAGTACAGGATACGCTAATAGTCAGGAAATTATAAAATTATTGCAAAATAATCCTTTGAGTTATTTGCACGCTGTTAAACCCTACCTGCACTTTGGCACCGAAAATAAGATTCCTGAATTGCATTTTGCCTATGGAGCCAATTATATAAAGCAACTTCAGGAGCAAAGTGTAATTAAGCAAGAACAAAAAAATGCTTTTTATCTTTATAAACAAAGTAATGAAAGTGAAAATTCAGAGTTTTATGGTTTAATATCCTTATGCAATCACCAATCTTACATGCAAGGAAAAATCAAGTTGCATGAAAAGACCATTACTGAAAAAGAAAACTTATTAATAGAACATATTAAATACACAAAAATGTCGGGTGAACCGGTATTAATGATGCATGCTTACAATAAAAAACTGGATGAATATTTTTTGTCAATAATGAAAACACAGGCCAATTTATTCCTTAATCAAGAAAATGTAGCGCATCAAGTGTGGGTAATAGATAATGAAGACGATATTGCTAGAATTAGCAGTTTTTATCAAAAAATTGATTCATTGTATTTAGCCGATGGTCACCACCGATCTGCTGCAATAAACAGGTATATCGCTGATAAAAAAATAGCTGCAAAAGGATTTATGTCGTTGTCTATGTTTGCAAATCATTTAAAAATTTTACCATTTCATCGCATGATTAGAAGCAATGGAATTGATTTAATTTCAGGATTGCAAAAAAGAGGATTCAATATTACAAAAAGTGATAATCCAGTAATGCCTTTTGAACGCAATTGCTTTGGCCTTTTTTATAACAACGAATGGTATGCAATGAATTGGTGCAACAATCCGGCCTATTCCCTAGATGTGATTTGTATTGAAAATGAGGTTTTATTGAAAATATTAGCTATTACTAACTCTCAAATTGATGATAATATAGACTTTATTGCAGGAAATAATACTGTAAACCAAATATTAAACACCATGGTATCTAAAAATTTTGATACCTTAATTACATTGCATCATTGCGAAATAGAGGATGTATGCAAAATTGCAGATAATGGAAGTATAATGCCCCCTAAATCTACTTATATTTTGCCAAAATTGCTTACTGGGTTTACAATTCATGAGCTCATTTAGCTTCTATCATTCTTGCTTTTAATCAAACTTTCGAATACCTTAAACCTAACCTTGTTTAAATATATAACCATATTTTCTTTTACAAGCAACTAAATGGAGATGTTTACTATTTCTATAATTGTCGTCTGACAAATATCTTAAACCCAACTTACGTGCTGTAGTTCACAATGTCAGTCAAAAACACAATTAAGACAGGTGGGCAAAAAAGATTTTAATTCTCAACAATAGTGGTTCTATTTTAAGAATAAAATCGAGATAGTTTTGGCTGTAAGTAAAATCCTCAAAAATTTTTTTGATTCAACTGTCTATTTAAAAGATGCAAAAAATATTTTGTAATCATTAGCTTTACTCATTTTGTTTTTATTATGCCTAGGAGCGGAGGACATTCTTGTTTAATACAAAAAACCTTCGTGGCTTTTTTTAAGAAAGCCGGTTTTTCAAAAATAAGGCGTTTATTCTATTTCTAGCATCATCAATTTGGTCATTAAATTGGTCAAAATTTACTTAGTATAGTGATGTAAACCATTTGTTAAAGCGCGTGGTTGTTTGCTAAACAAAAAATTAAACAAAATAATTTATATTTATTTAAAAAACTATAAATCAACTAATTGAAACAAGTTAATTAAATGATAAAATTTGCTATTTGCTAAGGATTTATATATTATTATAGTATACAAATGTAAACTTTGGTTTACATTTGTAACATGAAAGCACAATTTCTTTTCATCATTCAACACTACAAACTTAGTCAGCAAGAATTGAGCGAAAAACTAGGAGTAAGTAAATCCACCATTTCACATATCATTTCTGGAAGAAATAAACCTGGCTTAGAAATGATTCAAGCAATTCATGAACAGTTCAATGAGATAAATTTAAAGTGGTTATTGACCCTAAAAGGAAAGCCATTGATAGAAATTACAACAGAAACATCCATTTTGGATATAAATCAAATAAAGCTGTCTCAGATAGCTGAAGAGTTAAAGAAGTTGGAATATAGCATTGATTTAACCCATAGAGAACTTCAGCATCAATTGAAAAGTATTAAAGACAAAATTTAGAAAGTTAAAAATCAATCGTTCATATCTTGTCTATTTAATAAAGTTTACTTCATTTAACTTTGTAAAAGTTTTATGTATAATGAACTAAAAATTTGGTTTCTAGAACTTGGTCCAGTTTGGCAAGCATTATTGGCTTGTACATTTACATGGTTACTTACTGCTTTAGGAGCCTCAGTTGTATTTTTATTTAAAGATTTAAAACGCAGGTGGCTAGATTTTATGCTTGGTTTTACAGGCGGAGTAATGATAGCTGCAAGCTTTTGGTCATTATTAACTCCTGCCATAGAGCTTTCTGAACCTACATTTGGAAAGGCGCTTTCGTGGATTCCTGCTGCAGTTGGTTTTGCCATGGGGGCAGGGTTTATTTATATCATAGATCAGGTTTTACCACATTTGCATATAAATAATAATTTATCAGAAAGTGAAGGTGTAAAAACCACTTGGGATCGCACAATATTGCTTGTAATGGCAATTACTTTACACAATATTCCAGAGGGATTGGCAATAGGAGTATCTTTTGGCGCAGTAGCTATGGGTTATCCAAATTTTGAAATCGGGGCTGCGATTGCATTAGCAATAGGAATTGGCATACAAAATTTTCCTGAAGGAATTGCTGTTGCGGTTCCTTTAAGAAGGCAAGGTGTAAGTAAGTTTAAAAGTTTTTGGTGGGGGCAGCTTTCTGCTATAGTAGAGCCAATAGCAGGTGTAATAGGAGCGGTTGCTGTTATTTATATGCAACCAATTTTGCCTTATGCACTTAGTTTTGCTGCAGGTGCAATGATATATGTAGTCGTAGAAGAAGTTATTCCTGAAACACAGAAAGATAAGTATGCAGATTTTGCTACCTTGGGTTTAGTTATTGGGTTTATTATTATGATGAGTTTAGACGTAGGGCTTGGTTAATTATTATTATACGATAAACCATAATTATGCAAATATTAAAAACAACTATTAAACCGGGCAAAACGATTTTATACTTCGACATCGCAAAACTGCATACAGGAACAAGTATTGAAGTGCCGATAATAATTGAAAAATCTAATTTGGAAGGACCTACAGTACTCATTACTGCAGGATTGCACGGTGATGAGGTAAATGGTGTAGAAATTGTGAGACAAATTATTGCAAAAAAATATAATGTACCAGATTGTGGTACAGTAATTTGTATACCGGTAATTAATGTTTTTGGTTTCTTAAATCAAGATAGAAAATTCCCTGATGGAAGAGATCTTAATCGTGTATTTCCTGGCAATAAAAACGGTTCGCTGGCAGCTAGATATGCTAAAAAAATACTGGATGAAATTATACCCGATGTAGATTTTGTGTTAGATTTTCACACTGGTGGCGGCAATAGATTTAATTATTCGCAAATAAGAATAGATACTAATCAAGAATCTGATTTGGCACTTGCAAAAGTTTTTGGATGCAAATTTATACTCCATTCTAAATTAATGGATAAAACATTTAGGAAATCGCTTATTAAACTTGGTAAAAAGGTGCTGCTTTTTGAAGGAGGTAAAAACTTACATCTAGATAAAGAAGTGACCAAAGCAGGAATTGGTGGAGCATTGAGGGTTATGCAATCGCTGGGTGTAAGAAATTTTAATGGAGTATTGACGCAGTTTCCTAGGGCTGAATCAACTATATTTGTAAAATCATCATTTTGGGTAAGAGCGCATTACTCTGGTTTATTTAGACGAACAAAAACATTAGGAGATTTAGTTAAAAAAGGAGATGTAATTGGTAGTATATCAAATCCTTATGGCGATTTTGAAAAATTTGTAAAATCACCTTATAATGGATATATTATTTGCGCTACTCATCAACCTATTGTTAATCAGGGCGATGCACTTATTCACATTAGTAATAACCATGAATTATTGGTTTGATTATTTTAAAAATTAAAAATAATTTATGCTTTGTGATTGGTTTGTAAATATTTGCTTTAATTTGCATTTGCATTGAAAAACACATTTGCAATCATAAAACGGACACTAAAGTTTGCTGGTAAACTCCATCATTATTTGCCAGAATACCTTATTTATACCATATTAGGCATATTTTTAGGCTTAGTAAATATCGCTCTTCTTATCCCTGTTTTACGTGTGCTTTTTGAAAACCAAATTACTAATATTGATAAGCCTGCTTTGGTCTACAACATAGGTTATATTATTGAATATTTTAATTATTGGATAAATAACGCAATGACAAACTATGGAAAATTGTATGGTTTGAGCATCATTGCCTTAGTAATTGGAGCTTCATCATTATTGGCAAATTTATTTAGATACTTAGCTACTAAAACCCTAATTAGATTTAGGCTGTACATCATGCAAGACATTAGAAATAAACTATTTAAACAATATCTAAATAGTGATATATCATTTTTTCAAAAAAATAGCCGCAGCACACTCGTTAATACTTTGACCAATGAAGTATATGAGCTTGAGCATAGCCTATTAGGGGCTTATCAGGTAATTATGAGAGATCCTCTCGTGATTTTTTTTTATTTTTGTGCACTTTTTTATATGAGTTTTCAATTAACTCTTTTTGCAGTATTCTTTTTTCCAGTAGCTGGGTTTATTATTTCTAGGGTGATAAAAAAATTAAAAAGTTATGGCTATTTTAGTCAGGCATATGCATCAAAAATATTGGCTAAGGTAGATGAAAGTGTGTCAAATATTAAAATTATTAAAAGTTTTGATGCCATGGATAAAACAATTAATGAATTTGAGGAAATCAACCAAAGTTTTACTCAAGCAAGTAAAAAGTTATTTGTAAAAAGAGAATTGGCGGCTCCTGCGTCCGAATTTATGGGTGTTTGCGCTGTTTTGGGACTTGTATTATTTGGAGGATATTTAATTTTTGATAAAAAAACCACATTAGATGGCGCAATGTTTATTGGCTATATCGCCTTATTTATTCAAATGATTCAGCCATTTAAGAATATTGCTAGCAGCAGCAGTAGTATTCAGCGTGGAATAGTAAGTGCAGAAAAACTTTTTAGTCTTTTAGATGAACAACCTCAAATTGTAGCTAAAAAACCAGTTTTATCGAATGCTTCAATCACAAATTCGTTTAGTTTTAATAATGTTTCTTTTTCATATCAAGAAGATGACGAAATAATAAAAGGCATTAGCTTTAATCTGTTAAAAGGCGAAAAACTTGCCCTTGTAGGCGAAAGCGGAGCAGGAAAATCTACCATTGCAGATTTGTGCTCAAGGTTTTATGATGTTTCATCAGGCGAAATACTCATTGATAATATAAATATTAAGCACATAGCGCTTAGCAATTTGCGTCAAATGATTGGAATTGTAACACAAGAACCAATATTATTTTTTGATACCATTTATGAAAATATCAAATATAATACAAACGCAATAGAGCAAGAAGTTATTGATGCAGCAAAAAATGCAAATGCTCACGATTTTATAATGCAACTGCCTCAAAAGTATCAAACCATTGTTGGCGATAGAGGCAATAGGTTGAGCGGAGGCCAAAAACAGCGCATCACAATTGCAAGAGCGATTTTGAAAAACCCTCAATTGTTAATATTAGATGAAGCAACATCAGCGCTAGATACTGAAAGCGAAAAAGCAGTACAAGATGCTTTAGAAAATTTAATGACATCTAGAACAAGTATCATTATAGCACATAGGCTAAGTACCGTAAAAAATTGCGATAAAATTATCGTTTTAAAACAAGGTGAAATTGTAGAATATGGCACGCACACTGGATTGATAGAAAAAAACGGATATTACAAAAAATTAGTAAGTCTCCAGCAATTAATTGATTAATTGATTGATTTTTTTATTTAAAAATATTGTATTCCTATTAGATTAAGGTAATATGCATTTTAATTTATATTTTTGCGGCAAGTGAATAAGCCAGCAATGCAAAAATTGAGCAGAGAAGATTTTATTAAAGAAGTTTTAGCAGATTATAAAGTTGCTTTTTACAGCAGAGAAGCCAGTTTGGTAGGAAGAAAAGAGGTTTTAACAGGTAAGGCTAAATTTGGCATATTTGGTGATGGAAAAGAGGTAGCCCAATTAGCAATGGCTAAATTTTTTAACAAAGGGGATATAAGAAGTGGATACTATAGAGATCAAACTTTTATGTTTGCCAAAAAAATGAGTAATGTTCAGGCATTTTTTGCTCAATTGTATGCACATACAGACCAAGATGCAGAACCGAGCAGTGCAGGAAGAAGCATGAATGGTCATTTTGGCACAAGAATGTTAGATGATTCTGGGCATTGGATAGATCAAACTGAAATATACAATTCTTCTTCAGATATTTCTCCAACGGGTGGACAAATGCCACGGCTGCTAGGGTTAGCTTGGGCATCTAAACTTTACCGAGAAAATAGTGAACTTCAAGATAAAAATAATTTTAGTAATCAAGGTAATGAAATTGCGTGGGGTACAATAGGCAATGCAAGCACTAGTGAAGGTCATTTTTGGGAAGTAATAAATGCTGCTGGTGTGCTGCAAGTGCCTTTACTAATGTCTGTATGGGATGATGGTTACGGTATTAGCGTGCCGGCAAAATATCAAACTACAAAAGAAAGTATTTCTGCAATATTAGCGGGATTTGAAACAGATAAAAATGGGCATGGCATACAAATTTTTAAAGTAAATGGTTGGGATTATCCATCGCTTTGCAAAACATATCAAGAAGCAGCAGAAATTTGTAGAAATCAACACACCCCTGTTTTAATTCATGTAACAGAAATAACTCAGCCTCAAGGACATTCTACTAGCGGGTCTCATGAAAGGTATAAGTCTAAAGAAAGATTGGATTGGGAGCAAGAGATGGATTGCATTGTGCAAATGAGAAAATGGATTTTAGAAAGTAAAATCGCTGATGAAATCACCTTATTAGAAATTGAAAATAAATCAAAAGAAGAGGTAGTAAGTTCAAAAAAACAAGCTTGGGAAGCATATCTAAAACCCATAAATGAAGAAAAAGGAATAGCAGCGGAACTCATAAATAATGTAGATAAGGCAGCATTTTTAGACATTTCAAACAGTTTAATAAACAATAAAGAAGCCGGAAGAAAAGATATTTCTATTGCCATTACTAAAGTACTGTATCAAACAATGCAGAGCGATAGTCAAGAGCGGGCTAAACTATTGGACTTTCAAATAAACTACACCGCAAAAATCCAAATCCTTTATAGCAGTCATCTCCATAGCCAATCTTCTTTAGCCGCCCTTAGTATTTTGCCAGAAAATGCACAGTATAATGAAGATTCACCCTTATTGGATGGCAGAGAAATTTTGAATGCATGCTTTGATGCTGCTTTTAAAAATAATAAAATGGTGATTGCGTTTGGTGAAGACCTTGGGCATATTGGTGACGTCAATCAGGGTTTTGCTGGATTGCAAGAAAAATATGGTGAAGAAAGAATAACCGATGCTGGAATTAGAGAAGCAAGTATAATGGGGCAGGCAATTGGTGCAGCGATGCGTGGATTTAGACCAATTGCAGAAATACAATACTTAGATTATTTACTTTATGGTTTGCAAATTTTGAGTGATGATTTAGCTACTTTGCAATGGCGCACCAAAGGAGGCCAAAAGGCGCCAGTAATTATCAGAACCAGAGGGCATAGATTAGAAGGTATTTGGCACAGTGGTTCTCCTATCGGAATGATACTTGGCGCATTGCGAGGAATATATATACTAGTGCCTAGGAATATGACAAAGGCAGCTGGTTTTTATAATACCATGTTAGCCAGTGATGAACCGGCTTTAATTATTGAATGTTTGAATGGGTATCGAAGTAAAGAAAAATTGCCTTTAAATATTGATACTTATAAAGAACCCATAGGTATACCAGAAATAATGATAAAAGGCACTGATGTTACTTTGGTTACTTATGGCAGCAACTGTAAAATTGCAGAAACAGCGATATTGCAATTAGATGTATTAGGTATAAGTGTAGAGCTAATTGATGTGCAAACATTATTGCCTTTTGACATCAATCACAGTATAGTTAAGTCAGTTGAAAAAACAAATAAGTTGGTTATTTTGGATGAGGATGTAAGTGCGGGTTCAACCGCGTTTATTTTAGAACAAATTTTGGTAAAGCAACAAGGTTACAAATTTCTTGATTCGGCCCCAATTACAATCTCTGCCAAAGACCATCGGCCAGCATATGGTACCGATGGAGACTACTATAGTAAGCCAAATGCTGAAAAAATAGTTGAAACCATATTTAATTTAATGAAAGAGTATGACCCTGCACTCCATAAAGGAAATTTATAGATAACCACCAATAAGAATGTTAAAATTAACCCGCTCCTTAATCGTATTTGACTTAGAAACAACAGGCATCAATACCTCAGAAGATAAGATTATAGAAATATATATGATTAAATTATTTGCCAATGGAAAAAGGCAAGATATGCATCATTTTATTAACCCAGGTATTCCTATACCCTCAGAAGCCATGCAAATACATGGAATAACTGATGAAATGGTTGCTGATAAACCCTTGTTTAGTGCATTGGCTAAAGAAATTTTTGATTTTATAAAAGATTGTGATTTTGGTGGATTTAATTCAAACAGATTTGATTTGCCTATGTTGATTGAAGAACTAATGAGGTGTAATATTATGGTAGATTTATTAGCTGTAAAATTTGTAGATGCGCAGCGTATATTTCACCTAATGGAGCCCAGAAATTTAGCAGCTGCTTACCAATTTTATTGCAATAAAACCCTTGAAAATGCCCACAGTGCAAAAGCAGACACTGAGGCCACCTTATCAATTTTAATGGCGCAAACAGAAAAATATTATGTTTTTGAAAACACACCTGAAGCCATTCATAAGTTTACAAAGCAAGATATGATGGTGGATCTTGCTGGCCGATTTATTAGAGATGAAAATGAAATTATTTTTTTTAATTTTGGAAAACATAAAGGCAAAACTTTTGAATCAGTGCTAAAAACAGAACCTGGATATTATGATTGGATGATGCGAGGAGAGTTTCCTGCCCAAACCAAACAAATTATGAGCATTTTAAAACTAAGGACAATTAATGCCTAAAAAAACATTTTTTGAAGACAATATTTTACTAGAAACCACTGACTATATTTTTTGGAATAAGCCAGCAAATGTTGCATCATTAAAAGAAAGGGGAGATTCAAAGGCAGACAATGTATTATCGTTAGCAAAAAATTATACGCATACAGCAATTCTCTGCCACAGGCTCGATAAGCAAACAAGTGGGGTAATATTAATAGCTAAAAATATTGAAGCTCATAGACATGCAAGTATTCAATTTCAAAAAAAATTAACTGCAAAAGTTTATCATGCCTTTGCAAAGGGAAAGACTTTTTTAGAAAATCATATTGTTGATTTACCTATTTTAATTGACGAAAAAAGACGGGCTGTGAGAATAGATAAGCAGCTAGGCAAAAAGAGTATAACTCATTTTACTACAATTAAAAACTATACTGATTATAGTCTTATAGCTTGTAATATTAAAACTGGGCGTATGCATCAAATTAGAATTCACCTTAGTGTTTTAGGTCATCCTATTTGTGGAGATACCCTTTATGGAGGTGAAGATATTTTCTTGTCATCTATTAAACGTAAATATCAGTTAAATAAAACAAAGGAAGAAAAGCCGCTTATAAAGCGTTTCGCCTTACATGCATTTGAGCTTTGTATAAATGATATTAATGGTAATTGGATATGTGTAAATGCAAAATATCCTAAAGATTTTGAGGTGTTAAAAAAACAGTTAGACAAATTAGCTTCTTTAGATTAATCCTAAACAAAAAAACGTCTTTTTATCCATTTAAATTTTTTATCCGTCTACAGCCTTTTCATATATTTTATGTATGTTTGCATCGTTAAAATATTATGCAGAAAGCAAGTTTAGCAAAAGGTACACGAGATTTTGGCCCAATAGAAATAGGTCAGAGAAATTTTATATTTGAAACCATTAAACAAGTTTTTCAGTGCTACGGGTTTGCGCCAATAGAAACTCCTGCAATGGAAAATTTGAGTACATTGACAGGAAAATATGGTGACGAAGGAGATGCATTGCTTTTTAGAATTTTAAATAGTGGCCCAATAAATCAAGAAAATTTTATTACCAATGAACCCAATGTTGATTTAAAAAATAAAATCAGTGATAAGGGTTTAAGATATGACCTTACAGTTCCTCTTGCTAGGTACACATCTATTAATAGGCACAAAATTAAAATGCCTTTTAAGCGTTATCAAATGCAGCCCGTTTGGAGAGCAGATAGGCCCCAAAAAGGCAGGTATAGAGAATTTTGGCAATGCGATGCAGATACCCTTGGAACAAATAGTTTAATTTGTGAGTTAGAATGTTTAGAAATAATAGAAAGTGTATTTACTAAGTTAGATATCCCTGTTATCGTTCATATCAATCACCGCAAACTGCTAGAGGGGATAGCTCAAGAATTAGGCCTGCAGCATCGTTTTGTTGATTTTACGGTGGCAATAGATAAATTGGATAAGATAGGATTAGATGGGGTATTGGCCGAATTAGAAACAAAAGGAATGACCATTAACAATGAGCATCTTTTTCAAGAAATTATCACTCCCAAAGCTTTTAGGGCAAGCACTATTGAATATTTAATTGACAAATTTATTTCCAATAAACTCATCGCAGAAGCTTGTGAAGAATTAAAAACAATTTTAAGATATTTAGGTAATGCTAACCAAGATATACTGTTAGACCTCGGTCTTGCTAGGGGATTGAGTTATTATACAGGTGCTATTTTTGAAGTAAAACCTAGAGATAAAAATATTGGCTCATTGGCAGCTGGCGGCAGATATGATAATCTTACAGAAGTATTTGGCTTTTCAGACATATCAGGAATAGGAATAAGTTTTGGTGCAGATAGAATATATGATGTTTTATTAGCAAACGAAAAATTTCCAAAAGATTTGGTTTTCTATGCAGATGTGCTTATTTGCCCATTAGATGACACTAGCATTGATATTGCTCTATCTTTGGCAAGAATCATTAGAAACGAAACTAACAAAAAAACAATAGTTTACCCATCTGCTCAAAAAATAGCTAAACAATTGGATTATGCCAATGCACTTAAAATATCTTTTGCTATAATTATAGGAAATGATGAAATAGAAAACAATATTTATACCCTCAAAAATTTGATTGATGGCACGCAACAAAAGTTAAGTATAATAGAGATTAAAAATGCGCTAAAATGATAGAGATTGGCAAATATTATACAATAACAGAATTAGTTAGCAAAGTAAAAGCGGGTGAAAAAGCTATACTTCTATCAACTGCCGAGGATTTAATAATCAAAAACCATCAATTTTTATTAAACTTCATACTAAAGTCCACAGCACCTATCTATGGAGTAAACACAGGATTTGGCTCATTATGCAACACAAAAATATCAGACAATGAGCTGCAAATACTGCAAGAAAATTTGCTAAAATCGCATGCTTGTGGTGTAGGGGATTTTATAAATAATGATTTGGTGGCTTTGATGATTATTCTAAAAGCACAATCTTTGGCCAAGGGATTTAGCGGTGTATCTGTCGAAACTGTATCGTTTTTATTGGCACTTTACAATCATCAAATATATCCCTTGGTGCATGAGCAAGGCTCTCTTGGTGCTAGCGGAGATTTGGCACCATTGGCCAATTTGTGTTTGCCAATGATTGGTGAAGGTAAAGTTTCATTCAAAGGCAAGGTTTTAGCATCAAAGGAAGCATTAAATATTGCAAAAATAAGCCCGTTAAAGTTAAATGTGAAAGAAGGACTGGCATTAATAAATGGAACACAATTTATGCAATCTCTTGGCATTTATGCCATTAATACATTTAGAAATCTCATAAATCAAGCAAATGCAATAGCAACAATGTCTTTAGAGGCTTTTGATTGCAGTATTTCGCCTTTTTTGCCTCAAACGCATGGCATAAGGCCGCATCTTGGGCAAATCGCTGTTGCAGCATGTATTAAAGATTTCTTAAAGGATAGTAAAATTGTTGTTTTAGAAAATAATAATGTGCAGGACCCGTATAGTTTTCGATGCATACCTCAAGTTCATGGTGCGAGTTTAGATGCGTTAAGGCATATTGATCAAATTTTTGAAGTTGAAATAAACAGTGTTACAGATAATCCAAATGTTTTTGAAGATGACAATATTATTTTAAGTGCAGGAAATTTTCATGGACAAACACTTGCTTTGCAGTTAGATTTTTTAGCAATTGCAGCTTCAGAAATTGCAAGCATTAGTGAGCGAAGAATATATAAATTAATCTCTGGCGAAAGAGGGCTGCCTGCTTATTTAACTCCTAATCCTGGCCTACAAAGTGGATTTATGATTGCACAATATGTTGCGGCAGCTCTGGTAAGTCAAAATAAACAGTTAAGCACTCCCGCTTCTGTAGACAGCATTGTTAGTAGTAATGGGCAAGAAGATCATGTGAGTATGGGTGCAAATGCAGCTACAAAAGCACTTAGAATTCTTAAAAATGTAGAAAATGTTTTAGTGATAGAATTGCTTGTAGCTAATCAATCCTTGTATTTTAAAAATATGGAAAAATTATCTAAACACACCTCTACAATAATGGCAAAACTTAATGTTCCATTTATAAGTGAGGATATTGTGCTTAGTGAATTAATCTCAAAAATAGAATTGAATGAAATCGTATAAATCCTTATATTTAGTTTTTGTTGCCACAATTATAGTTTCATGCAATAATGAAGGCAGGGTGTATTCACTTTTTTATGATTTACCTGATGAAAACTGGAATTGGGATAATCCCTTATTCTTTGAATACGAAATTGTAGACACCTCTGTAACTTACAACCACATCATACAATTTAGATTGACAGATAATTACTCAAAAAGCAATATTTATATTATAAAAAAAGTAATTTTGCCAAACGGTGATACCTTGCCAGAAATGCTAATTAACTGCCCACTATTTAATGAAGAGGGCCAGGTATTTGGCTATAAATCAGGAATATTCTACCACGCTGAAGCTGTAATATCAAAAAACAAGGCTGCAAAGCAAATTGGTAAGCACAAGGTGATTTTAGTGCAACATACCAGAGAATTTATCTTGCCAGGTGTTAATAGTGTTGGCTACCTCGTAAATAAAGGAGAGCCTGTTTTTTAATTTAGTTTTGTTCCAAAATCGCTTATCGTTCATAGGGTGATTTAGTCTAAAAATATGACCTAAATAATGGTTTATTAAAATATAATTTCTATTTTTGACGCTTATATGAAAGTACCAAATTTTACACTATTCAGTCACGAAAAGAACGAAGTATCATTATCGGATTTTAAAGGACAACACACTTTAATCAATTTTTTTCCCCAAGCATTTACCTCTGTTTGCACAGATCAATTGTGCAATATGAGGGATAATCTAAATAATTATAAAAAATTAGGTGTCAATGTAATAGGCATATCTGTTGATAGCCCTTTTACGCTAGATGCTTTCGCTAAGTCAGAAAATTATAATTTTCCTTTATTAAGCGATTTTAATAAAAACACAACTAGAGCATATGATGTGTATATGGAAGATTTTGCCTTTGGAATGAAAGGAGTGAGTAAACGTGCAGTTATTCTAATAAATAAAGATGGTGAAGAGGTGTATCGAGAGGTTACGGCTTCTCCAGGTGATGCTCCCAATTTTGATAAGTTAGCGGCTGCAGTAGCACAATTATCACAATAATGGTAATAACAGCTATCATATTAATGTTACTACTTGGCTTTGGACTTATCTTAGTTGAGTTTTTTCTTACTCCCGGTTTTATAGTAGGCCTTATCGGATTTATATGCATTGTGTACGCCATTTACTTTGGATACAGTCACTTACAAGCGTTTCAAGCTAATATTATTTTGGCTGTTGCAGTTATATTTGGCATTTTTTTAACCATCAAATTATTCACTGGAAATACCTATCAAAAGTTTGCTATAAAAGATACCATAGAAGGCAGGATGAATGAAAAAGATAAGTTAAACTTGCAAGTTGGTAATATAGGAATTACAATTTCTGCTTTGCGTCCATCTGGCAATGCAATGTTTGATGAAATAAAATGTGAGGTTACTACAGAGGGTGAATTTGTTTACACAAATACAACCATCAAAATAATAAAAATAGAAAAAGATAAAATATTCGTAAAATCAACTTAAATTCGCAGCTATGTTATTAGAAATAAATTTTGCCATTCCTACTTTGATGCTTTTAGGAGCAGGTGTAGTCATTTTTTTACTTTTTTTATATTTTGTACCACTTGGTCTCTGGATTACTGCACAATTTTCAGAAGTAAAAATAGGTATACTACAATTGGTTTTCATGAGAATAAGAAAAGTGCCACCATCACTCATTATTAATGCACTTATAAATGCTACAAAAGCAGGATTAAAAATTACTGTTAATGATTTAGAGACACATTATATGGCTGGTGGAAATGTTAATAATGTCATAAAAGCATTAATCAGCGCTGATAAAGCAAATATACCTATGAATTTCAATATGGCAACTGCCATAGATTTAGCGGGTAGAAATGTTTCAGAAGCTGTTCAATTATCAGTAAATCCAAGGGTGATAGATTCTCCTCCTGTTACAGCGGTTGCTAAAGATGGTATACAGCTTATTGCTAAAGCTAGGGTTACAGTTAGGGCAAATATTCAACAATTGGTTGGTGGTGCTGGAGAAGATACAATATTGGCTAGAATAGGTGAAGGTATTGTAACCACAATAGGCTCTGCAGCAGATCATAAGCAAGTTTTAGAAAATCCTGATAGAATTTCTAAAGTGGTTTTAGAAAAAGGGTTGGATGCAGGCACTGCATTTGAAATTTTATCCATAGATATTGCTGATATTGATATTGGGTCTAATATTGGAGCTATTTTGCAAACGGATCAGGCAGAGGCAGATTTAAAAGTAGCACAAGCTAAAGCGGAAGAACGTAGAGCAATGGCCGTAGCACTTGAGCAAGAGAACAAAGCAAAAACAGTAGAAGCAAGGGCCAAAGTAATAGAGGCAGAAGCATTAATACCTGCTGCGATTGCAGAAGCTTTTAAAAATGGCAATCTCGGAATTATGGATTACTACAAATTAAGAAATATTCAAAGTGATACTGAAATGCGTGATGCAATTGCAAAGCCACCTGGCAGTAATCCTCCAAAAAATAGTAATTAAGCTGTTTTAAAATGAAATTGCTTTTTTTATTTCATTTTTATAATGCAATCAGTGTTTCACTCAAAATAGTTTAGATAATCAAACCTCTTTTATATTGCATAAAAGAGGTTTTTTTATTTTCATAGTTAGTGTCCACCTCATTTCTTTCAATTCTGCTTAATCCTTGAACTGAATTACCTAGGTTTTCTTCTGGCAATATACTTTATAATTACATTTTATTATCATTTGATTACAACTGCCACTAAAATTGGTTACAAAGCTAAATCTCTAAGTCTTGCGCACATATTTGATTAAGCTTTTACGAGCAACAAAGTGTTAAACAAAAATTAAATTTTAAAGCAACGCAATTTTTTCAAAATAAAATATCGAAAATTTGGAAATTAGATTTTTTTATTTTTTTTTTGCAGAAATATTTAAAATTACCATTATGAGAACCATCAAATTACTATTTTGCATTAGTGCCTTAAGCTTTGCTTTTGGCCAACTAAAAGCGCAAAAAATTGTGAATAATGCTGAGTTTTTCTTCGCCAACAATCAGTCTGCAAGTTTTGTAAAAATTACACGCTATGCAACGCAGCCAAACCTTGGGTATATTTCCAAACTCCACCAATAAACAGTTCACTATAGATTGGCCACAACAAAATGGGGCTGCTCAAATCTCAGTTTATGACCCTAATGGAAAAGTGTTTCTACAAAAACCTGATTTAAATGCGGAAGGTTTAACCGTTTCTGTGGAGTAATACCGGTGTAATGATAAATTTTATTTAGGTGTTTTTACTCTTCTTTAAATAACAGCGTATATTTATCCTATTCCAATCATTATCAATAATTTCTTGAGAGCGCTCAATTTTACTCATTTTTTTTGACAGATAACCATAAAAAAAGCTGACAATAAAAGAGGTATTATAATATATTTAATATTGGAACAAAACTAATGACTTTTCTTTTGAAACTTGTCATTGCTTTGCAATATTGAGTTTAGCCAATTATTCATAATAACATGACCCTTTTCTGTCAAAAATGATTCTGGGTGAAATTGCAAGCCATAAATAGGCAAATATTTATGTTGAAAT
Organism: Bacteroidia bacterium; assembly: GCA_041690035.1. GTDB lineage: Bacteria > Bacteroidota > Bacteroidia > NS11-12g > UBA955 > CALSPH01. The sequence continues at coordinate 17,528 of JBDNFC010000010.1, forward strand.
GCCATCACAAAATTATTATAATCTGCAATAATTTTTAAGGGTGAGTTTTTTATTTCATCAACAGTTATACCCCAACTATGATATAATCCCACTTTTAGCTCATCTTTTATTCCTTTAAAAAGTAAGTTATTGTTTGAGTAATTGATTGAGGCACAATATCCATGATTAGGATTAGGAAGATTGGTTAGTTTCATTCCTATATATTCTGCAATTGCTTGATGCCCAAGGCATATACCTAAAATGGGTTTTTGGTTTAATTTAGTATTTAAAAACTGCTGCATTAATTCCTTCTCTTTTGGCAATCCTGCTCCTGGAGATAAAATATATGCATCGGCATTAGGAATCTGATTAGACCAAGAATGCGGCAGCACCTTAGGATTTTTAATGCCTAAATGGCGTAATAATTCTACCAAATTATAGGTAAAAGAATCATTATTATCTAAAATTACTATACGGGTCAATATTTGAATATAAATTTGCACAAAAATAATGAAAGAATCAAAATTTGAGCAAATGAATTTTTTAGGTGCTAAACGTACTCCATTTTTATTTTTTATTAATTTTAATAAAGATAACATTTTGATTTACTTACCCAGCGAGCTCGTCAAAAATGATATAGAAATAGATTTTCCAAGTTTCAAAACTCCATCCATGCCTTTGCTTGAGAAAAAACCAATTGTATTTGAAAAAAAACCAATAAGTTTCGAAAATTATTTATTAAAATATCATAAAGTAAATGCTGCAATTAAATCTGGAAACACGTATTTGTTAAATTTGACACAAAAAACTCCTATAAGTTGCAATTTGAGCTTAAATGAAATTTATCAATCTGCTAACAGCTTATTTAAAGTAAGGTATGCAAAAGAATGGCTTTTTTTTTCACCCGAAAAATTTATAACAATCGAAAAGAATAAATTGACCACCTACCCAATGAAAGGTACAATTGACGCTAGTATGCCCAATGCAGAAGCATTAATTTTAGGAAACAAAAAAGAGACAAGCGAGCACAATACGATTATAGACTTATTGCGTAACGACATAAGTATAGTTGGCAAACAGACTAAGGTTGAAAAATATCGTTTTGTTTCAGAGATAAATACCAATGAGGGTAAATTGCTTCAAGTATCTTCAGCTATTAGCGCTATTCTAAGTTCTAATTGGAAAAATAAAATTGGCACTATACTAGATAAACTTACCCCAGCAGGGAGCATAACAGGTGCACCAAAGCCAAAAACCACCGAATTAATTAAACAGATAGAAAATTATGAAAGGGGTTTTTATACTGGCATTAGCGGTTATTTTGATGGCAACAAGCTAGAAACCTGTGTGAATATTAGATTTATTGAAAACACAGAAGGTGGAATGGTATTTAAAAGTGGTGGTGGAATACATTTGCTTAGCGATCCTAAAGAAGAATATGAAGAGATGATAAAAAAAGTTTATCTCCCATTTTTATAATCATTATTGTAAAAGAGATAATTTTTGACTTGCTTTGCAGCAAGATGAGAAAAGAAAGCAAAAAATTTTTAACTACCTATTTAAACAATCCATCGCCCACTGGTTTTGAGGCAAGCGGTCAAAAAATTTGGTTAGAATACCTGCGACCATATATTGATGAACATTTTGTAGATACTTATGGCACCGCTGTTGGGGTAATTAATCCTGGGCAAAAATATAAAGTAGTTATTGAAGCACATTCAGACGAAATTGCATGGTTTGTTAATTATATTGATAAAAGTGGCTATATTTATGTGATCAGAAATGGAGGAAGCGACCATACCATAGCGCCAAGTATGAGGGTAAATTTACATACTAAAAAAGGGATGGTTTCTGGAATATTTGGATGGCCTGCCATTCATGTGAGAAAGCCAAATACAGAGAAAGTTCCAGAGTTGGAGTCCTTATTTATTGATGTAGGATGCAGTAGCAAAGAAGAAGTAGAGAAATTGGGAATACACGTAGGAACTGTTGCCACATTTATAGATGGAATGATGGATTTGAATAAAGATTATTTAGTATGCAGGGCTTTAGATAACAGAATTGGAGGCTTTATGATAGCAGAAGTAGCAAGAAAAATAAAGGAGGAAAAAACCAAGTTGCCTTTTTCGCTTTATATTGTAAATAGTGTGCAAGAAGAAATAGGATTGAGAGGGGCAGAGATGATTTCAAGAACAATAAGGCCTAATGTTGCTATTTGCACAGATGTTTGTCATGATACCACTTCGCCAGTATATAATCCAAAGGCACAGGGAGATCAAGCATGTGGCAAAGGACCTGTTCTTACCTATGGCCCTGCTGTACAAAATAATTTATTAAATTTAATTATTGAAGCGGCAGTAGAGGCAAAAATTCCTTTTCAAAGAGCGGCAGCTTCAAGGAGCACAGGCACTGATACAGACGCTTTTGCCTATTCTGCCGAAGGTGTGGCAAGTGCGCTTATTTCTCTGCCTCTAAAATATATGCACACAACTGTAGAAACTGTTCATTATAAAGATATTGATTATACTATTGATTTAATGTATGCTGCGTTAAGAAAAATAAAAAAGGATCAAGATTTTAGATACCTAAAATAGTATGTTTAAGCAAAGATTGATATTTTACGCTTCTTATCCCTTTATTTTAATTATAAATATCAATCCTAAATTTAGTTTCAGGCTTTTACAGCCAGTACTCTATTTTTTGTTATATTCGGTAATAAAATACAGAAGAAAGATAGTGATTGATAATATCAACCGTTGTTTTAAAGATAAAAAACAAAATTTAATTACAGCTAAAAAGTATTATAAGCACTTAAGCAGAATTATCTTAGAGCCCTTATTAACAAAAGGGTACAGCAAAAACTATTTATGTAAACATGTTATTGTACCCAATAACATGCTAGATTCTTATTATGATCGAGACAAATCTGTATTTTTAATCCTAGGTCATTGCAATAATTGGGAGTGGCTGTGCACCACAGCTCCATTTCATTCAAAATATAAACCAATGGCTGTATACAAAAAAATGAGCAATCCATTTTTTGAACGATTGATAAATAATGCAAGGCAAAAGTATGGCACCCAATGCATAGAAATGAGACAAATTCAACGCGTAATTTTAGAAAAAATTAGGCAAAAAGAATCCTTTGTATGCAGTTTTATAGCAGATCAGGTGCCAGTAAATGATAATGTGGGGACTGCAATTTTTTTTGGACAGCCTATGTATTTTTATGATGGATATATAAAGCTTGCAAAAAAAATAAAGGCAGTGCTCATTTACACAGAATGTAAAATGGATGGCAATACAAATATATTTACACCCGTATTAATGCACGATTTTGAAGAGGCAGACATCAGTGTGGAAGAATGCACGCAAAAATTTGCAAGTTTATTAGAAAAAAACATTCGTGAGCAACCATTTAATTGGCTGTGGAGCCACAATAGATGGAAGCGAATGCCTTTTAAAGACTAGTGATATTAGAACGGTGCTTCTTCGATATCCGCTCCGGTTTCAAAATCATCTGCTGCTAATTGAGTATTCTGATGCATAATTTGAAGAGGGTCTTGTTCTAGGCTATTATTCATTTTAGATTCTCTAGTTGTGGATCCAAAGCCTTCAGAAATGTGGTTATAATCATATTCTGAAGCACTTAGGTCAGCAAATTTAGCTAAATGATTCACAAATCTTACTGTTGCAATGCCGGTTGGCCCATTTCTATGCTTTTCTACAATTACTTCACCCAAGCCAGCAGTAGAATTTCCATTTTGATCCTCTGTTAATTTATAATATTCTGCTCTGTAAATAAATGCAACTATATCTGCATCTTGCTCTATAGATCCAGATTCTCTTAAATCGCTTAACAATGGTTTTTTTTCACTTCTTTTTTCTACCTCCCTGCTAAGCTGTGCTAATGCAATTACAGGTATATTTAGCTCTTTGGCTAATCCTTTTAATGACCTAGAGATATAAGATATTTCTTGTTCTCTATTGCCAGCATTTTTATCGTCACTGCGCATAAGTTGCAAGTAATCTACTATAACCATTTCTAAATTATGCTGCGATTTTAACCGTCTGCATTTTGCTTTAAATTCTAAAATAGAAATACCTGGTGTATCATCTATAAATATTTTAGCATTAGAGAGTGATTCAATTTTTGAATTGATTTGCTGCCATTCGTATTCCTGAAGATCACCTCTTTTAATTTTCTCAGAAGAAATTTCACTTTCCATAGATATTAGCCTTGTAACTAGCTGCACAGATGACATCTCTAAGGAGAAAATAGCCACACTTTTTTTATAATCTATAGCTGCATTTCTCAAAACAGCAAGGGCAAAGGATGTTTTGCCCATACCTGGCCTAGCTGCCACAATAATTAAATCAGAATTTTGCCAGCCTGCAGTAAGGTTATCTAAGCTAGAAAATCCGCTTCCAATGCCTGTAATTCCGCCTTCATCATTTTTGCGGTTTTCCATTTCTGTTACAGCTTTTTTTATTAAATCATCAATGCTAGAAAAAGTTCTTTTAATAGATTTTTCTTTTATTTCAAAAAACTTCTTTTCGGCCTGATCTAACAGTTCAAATGCATCTGTTCCTGGCTCATAAGCTAACTCTGCAATAGAATTACTTACCTTTATTAACTCTCTTTGAATAAATTTTTGGGTAACAATATGCGCATGAAATTTAACATTGGCGCCAGAAGATAGCCTATTGGTGAGCTTAGCAATGTAATATGCTCCACCAACTTTTTCTAATTGCTCCCTTTTTCTAAGCATATCAGTAACAGTTAATATATCGGCAGGTGTGCCATCATTGTATAAATCTCTTATTGCAGCAAATACATACTGATTGGCGGTAACATAAAAACTTTCTGGACTTAATATGTCCATTACTTCAGAGAGCGAATCTCTATCCAACATTAACGCTCCTAAAACGGCTTCTTCTAGGTCTTTTGCTTGTGGGGGCAATTTTCCACCTTCTAAAGCTTGTGAAAAATATTGCTCGTTATCTTGTTCTAATTTATTTTTCCTTGTATTTATTACCACTTCACAAATGTAGGTATATAGAAAGGATATCTCAATTCATTTTTTTACAATTCAAAGAATAAAAATGTTATGCACATCATTTCTACTTTTGTTAAAAATTTGTTAACAAGCTCATGTCTATCCACATTTTAAATAATATCATGCCCAATATGCCATTTTGTCTTTAGGTTTTTTTTAATCTCAAAATATCAATTTATTAGCAAAATCATCACGTTTAAAAATAATACTTATATAAATAGCTTAATAACAATTACTTGCACGATTATTTTATTAAAAGATTTAAAACAATTTATAATTTAACCGTTTAAATAGTCCGACATAAAGGCACGGTTATTAAATGAAAACAATAAGGGCATGGCTTATGTTATTATATTCTAAAATAATTGCACATAAATATGTTGTTAATATTTTTTGTTTTTAAACAGAAATTATTTTCCACAAAAATTACAAAGTTTTGACTTAGCAATTAATTTATATTATTTTTGAATAAAGTTTATCAATTATGGAAGCAAAATTTTCACCACGTGTAAAAGAGGTCATTCAATATAGCAGAGAAGAGGCTATTAGGTTGGGCCATGATTACATTGGCACAGAGCATTTACTATTAGGCATTATAAGAGAAGGAGAGGGAAAGGCAATAAAAAACCTTAAAGTCTTAGATATTGATGTTTTAAGGTTAAAAAAAGCAATAGAAGACAATATTAAATCTACCAGCACACATTCAGCAAATTTAGGAAATATTCCGCTAACCAAGCAAGCTGAAAAAGCTTTGAAAATAACATATTTAGAAGCAAAAATTTTTAAAGCAGATATTATTGGAACAGAGCATTTGCTTTTATCAATATTAAGAGATGAAGACAATATAGCCAGTCAAATATTAAATCAATTTGCAGTTACTTACGAAGTTTTTAAATCAAGTTTAGAGGGAGGGTTTTCGTCAAATGAAGAGTTAGATGAATTTATGAACGATATAAATAACGAAATTCCAAACGAGGAAACCCCAGAAGACTTTTATAAAGAAGAAAAAAGAAAAGATGAGGAGCGAACCATCGGAAATAAAGGGCGTTCTAAAACTCCTGTATTAGACAATTTTGGCAGAGATTTAACAAAATCTGCAGAAGAAGGAAAACTTGACCCAATTGTTGGGCGTGAAAAAGAGATAGAACGTGTATCTCAAATATTAAGCAGAAGAAAAAAGAATAATCCCGTATTAATTGGGGAACCGGGTGTGGGTAAAACCGCAATAGCAGAAGGATTGGCTTTGCGAATTATTCAAAGAAAGGTGAGCAGGGTATTATTTAACAAAAGAGTGGTAATGCTAGATTTGGCAAGTTTGGTTGCTGGTACCAAATACCGTGGACAGTTTGAAGAAAGGATGAAAGCGGTGATGACTGAGCTAGAAAAATCTGATGATGTAATCTTATTTATTGATGAAATACATACATTAGTTGGAGCCGGAGGCGCTAGTGGCAGCTTAGACGCATCAAATATGTTTAAACCAGCATTGGCAAGGGGCGAAATTCAATGTATAGGTGCAACAACATTAGATGAGTATAGACAATATATTGAAAAAGATGGTGCATTAGAAAGAAGGTTTCAATCTGTAATGATAGAGCCTGCCACACCTGATGAAACGTTTGAAATATTAAATAATATCAAAGAAAAGTACGAAATTCATCACTCTGTAACCTATACTCAAGAGGCAATAAAAGCTTGTGTAGAAATGAGTACACGTTATATGTCAGACAGGCATTTACCAGATAAGGCGATAGATGTGTTGGACGAAGTGGGTGCTAGAGTGCATATTTCTAACATTCATGTTCCAAAGGAAATTATAGATTTAGAAAATGCTATAGAAGAGGTAAAGGATTTAAAGAATAAAGTTGTAAAATCGCAAAAATACGAGGAAGCAGCAAGATTAAGGGATGATGAGAAAAAACTCCTTGCAAAACTAGAAAAGGCAAAGCAAACTTGGGAAGAAGAAACTACAGGAAACAGGTATGAAGTTACAGAGGACGATGTAGCAGAGGTAATAAGCATGATGACCGGTATTCCTGCAAAAAGAATAGCACAAAGCGAAGGAAATAAGTTGCTTAGCATGGCAGAGGATTTACAAAACAGAGTTATTGGTCAAGAAAAAGCAGTGGGCAAGTTATCTAAAGCTATACAAAGAACCAGGGCAGGATTAAAGGATCCAAATAAACCAATTGGAAGTTTTATTTTCTTAGGACCCACAGGTGTAGGAAAAACAGAATTAGCAAAGGCACTTAGCCAATACATGTTTGATTCAGAAGACGCATTATTGCGCATTGACATGAGTGAATACATGGAAAAATTTGCAGTTTCTAGACTTGTTGGTGCACCTCCAGGATATGTGGGGTATGAAGAGGGAGGCCTTTTAACCGAAAAAGTAAGAAGAAAACCCTACTCTGTTATTTTGTTTGATGAGATTGAAAAAGCACACCCAGATGTTTTTAACCTAATGCTGCAAGTATTAGACGAAGGTTTCTTGACAGATAGTTTAGGCAGAAGAATTGATTTTAGAAATTCAGTAATTATTATGACGAGTAATATTGGCAGCAGACAACTCAAAGACTTTGGTCAAGGTGTTGGATTTTCTACCAATGCAAAACAAAACCAAACAGAAGAATATACAAAAAATGTAATAGAAGCTGCCTTAAAAAAATTCTTTTCACCCGAGTTTTTAAATAGAATAGATGACGTAATTGTATTTAATTCATTAGAAAAAACAGACATCATAAAAATACTAGATTTAACAATTGCAAAAATGTTAAAGAGGATTAAAAATCTTGGTTTTGAAATAAAATTAAGTGATAGCGCAAAAGAGTTTTTAGCCGATAAAGGTTTTGATAAAGATTTTGGAGCGCGACCACTATCGCGTGCTTTACAAAAATTCTTAGAAGATCCATTGGCTGAAGAAATATTAAAATCAAACCTTTCTAATGGTGATGTTATAAAAGTAGACCATGCAAAAGATGCATTAGAATTAACCCTAAAAATAACGAAAAAAAAGAAAGATAAAAAAGAGGAGAATAAGCAAGAAAATCCATAATCTTTCAAAGACATTAATACATTTATGAATTTTCCTTTACTCAAAAAGTTTTATGCAGATTTTGCACACTATTTAGCTGAAAATCAATTTAGTGGATGTCCAGAAACTTTGTATGATTCGCAAAATTACATCCTAAACCTAGGGGGAAAACGAGTCAGACCCATTGCTTTGTTAGCTTCGCTTGCTGCTTTTCAAGATGATTTGGCCAAAGGATATCAAGCAGCATTGGTGTTTGAGGTTTTTCATACTTTTACATTAATACATGATGATATTATGGATAATTCGCCTAAAAGGAGAGGACAACCAACAGTGCATGAGAAATATGGTTTACCAACTGCTATATTGGCAGGCGACAACATGCTTTTATATAGTTATAAATATTTAGCCCGTTATCCTGCCGGGCAAAATATTGCTTTGATTGAATTGCTAACAAATACTGGCATATTGATATGTGAAGGACAATTTATGGATATGCAATTTGAAAAAATGCAATTGGTAAAAGATGATGAATATGTAGAAATGATAACGCTAAAAACTGCTGTTTTGTTGGGGGCATGTTTAAAAGCAGGTGCAATTATAGGAGGTGGAAACAGCAAAGATCAAGAAAATTTATACCAATTTGGTGTTCATTTAGGCATTAGTTTTCAGATTATGGATGACATATTAGACGCTTTTTCTGATGATGAAGCAGTTGGAAAAAGAAAAGGTGGAGATATTATTGCCAATAAAAAAACATTGTTATTAATCAATGCAATGGTTTTAGCAAATACAAAGCAGTTAGAAAAGTTAAATTATTGGTTATCGCTCAACGAATTTGATGATGAAACTAAAATAAGCTCGGTTTTGGATATTTTTTCTGAGTTAAATATTAGAGAATTAGCTGAAGAAAAAATGCAGTTTCACTATGATAAAGCAATGCAATATTTGAGCAATATGAATTTACCAGCCAATAAAGCAAACGGTTTAAATGAGTTGGCGCTTTTTTTAAAAAATAGAAGTTTTTAAACATTGAAATTATTACTTTTTTATCTTAAAAAGAATTGGAAATTAGTATTTTCTGCACTTCTTTTTGCCACAATTAACCAAACATTCTCCATGTTAGATCCATACATAACAGGTAGAATTGTAGACGAGATAATAATACCAATTAAAACACTTGATAGGCAAGCTTTTATCAAACTTGCTCTCTATTGGCTAAGTGCCTCTATTGTGGTTACCATGATTAGTAGGGTTGCAAAAAATATACAAGATTATGTAACCAACGTAATTATACAAAAAACAGGTGCAGCAATCTATAATGATGGTTTACAACATGCACTTAAATTGCCTTATCATTTATTTGAAGATCAGCGGAGTGGTGAAACATTATCCATTCTCCAAAAGGTAAGAATTGACCTTGAAAAACTTATCAATAATGGTATTGGCTTATTTTTTACTGCAATAGTTGCAATGATATTTGTTTTTATCTATGCTTTTAATGTAAGTCCAATTATTGCTTTTGTATTTATTGGCGCAATTTTACTTATAGGTATTGTGAGTGCTTATCTTGGAAAACGCATAAAAATAATGCAAACCTATATTGTAAAAGAAACAACCACATTGGCGGGAGTTACCACAGAATCGCTTAGAAATATTGAGCTCATAAAAAGCCTTGGATTAGTGGGGCAAGAGGTAAAAAGACTCAATAATGCCACAATGAAAATTTTAGGCTTAGAACTTAAAAAAATTAAATTTATAAGGAGTTTAAATTTTTTACAAGGCACTACAGTCCAATTTACTAGAACTACCATTGTGTTTTTGTGTTTATTTTTAATCTTTGGAGATAAATTGAAGCCAGGCGATTATTTTACTTTTTTATTTTATACGTTCTTTATTTTTGGAGCATTACAGCAGATAGGTGACATAATACTTGTTTACAGAGAGGCAGAAATTTCACTAAATAATTTGGAGAATTTAATGTCAATTCCATTGGAGGAAGAGCCTATTGATGCTCAAATAATTGACTCTGTTAATACAGTTAAGTTTAATAACGTAAGTTTTAAGCACAAATCAAGTAACTCTTATGCAGTTAAAAATATTACTTTTCATCTTCAAAAAGGCGAAACCATTGCTTTTGTAGGGCCAAGTGGCGCGGGTAAATCTACTTTGGTAAAATTACTGATGGGTTTATATGTGCCTGCAGAAGGCAGTGTGCTGTTAAATGGGTTGCCAAGGGCTAAAATAAAATTGGAAAGCCTGCAACAAAAAACTGGTTTTGTAACTCAAGATGCTCAATTATTTGCAGGCAGTATTAGAGACAATTTGAAATTTGTAAATCCATCAGCAACTGATGAAGATATGCTTATTGTTCTGGACAAAGCCAAATGTCTTAACATTATGAATAGGGCAGAGCATGGTTTGGATACTTTGATTGGAGAAGGAGGTGTAAAAATTAGTGGTGGAGAAAAACAAAGACTCTCGATAGCGAGGGCTTTATTACGTTTGCCAGAATTATTGGTTTTTGACGAAGCAACAAGTGCGCTCGACAGTCTAACAGAAGAGGCGATATCTTCAACCGTAAAAGAAATTACAAAATCTGGAGCTTTGCTTACAGTACTTATAGCGCATCGTCTAAGTACGATTATGCACGCAGATACTATATTTGTATTGGAGAAAGGAGAGATTGTAGAACAAGGTACTCATCAAACTTTACTTGATATTAAAGGCCTATATTATGCCATGTGGAGGCAGCAAATAGGGGAGCGCAAGCACTATGAAATTGCTTAAAAAATTGACAACGAATAGTAAAAACAATGAAATATTCAATCATTTTATCGAAATTGATTGATGGTTTCCTCCAATTCTTATAAATTTGCATTTTAGATTTAAATAAAAAGTGATTAAATGTTTGTAAAAACACCTTTATATCTGCATAAAAACGAAAATATTTAAAAACAAAATAGACCTAAAATAGTTAAATTAAGATAAAAAACAAATCAAAAATATGCAAGATACAGAAGAAAATAAATGTCCCTTTCCGCATGGGCAAACTATTAAAAAAGTAAATTCAGGGACTTCTAATCAAGATTGGTGGCCTCAAAGACTTAACCTTGGCATATTAAGACAAAATTCGTCACTGGCAAACCCAATGGATGAAAACTTTGATTATGCAAAAGAGTTTAAAAGTTTGGATTTACCAAAAGTAAAAGAAGATATCTATCAATTAATGACCAAATCACAAGATTGGTGGCCTGCAGATTATGGGCATTATGGACCATTATTTATAAGAATGGCATGGCATAGCGCTGGCACATATAGGGTATATGATGGAAGGGGCGGAGCTGGAACTGGAAATCAACGTTTTGCACCTATTAATAGTTGGCCTGACAATGGAAATTTAGATAAAGCGAGAATGCTTTTGTGGCCCATTAAGCAAAAATATGGTAATAAAATATCTTGGGCAGATTTAATGATTTTGGCCGGAAATTGCGCTTTAGAATCGATGGGTTTTAAAACATTCGGTTTTTCTGGCGGAAGAGTTGATATTTATGAGCCAGAACAAGAAATAAACTGGGGTTTAGAAAAAGAATGGTTGGGCGATGAGCGCTATAGTGGTGAAAGAAATTTAGAAAATCCATTGGCAGCAGTTCAAATGGGACTCATTTATGTAAATCCCCAAGGCCCAAATGGAGTGCCAGATCCTTTGGCTTCTGCAAAGGACGTAAGAGAAACCTTTGCTAGAATGGCAATGAATGATGAAGAAACTGTAGCACTTGTTGCAGGTGGACACACTTTTGGAAAAGCACATGGCGCAGGAGTTGATGCACACGTGGGACCTGAGCCAGAGGGTGCATCTATAGAACAAATGGGTATGGGTTGGCACAATAGTTTTGAATCGGGTAAAGGCTCGCATGCCATAACAAGTGGATTGGAAGGTGCATGGAAACCAAATCCAACAAAATGGGACAATGGCTACTTTGAGACACTGTTTAAATATGATTGGAAATTAACCAAAAGTCCTGCTGGAGCTTTTCAATGGATACCAACTGATGATGCAGCAAATAATTTAGTAGAAGATGCACATGATGCTTCAAAAAGGCATGCCCCCATAATGACTACAGCAGATTTGGCATTCAAAATGGATCCACTATATTATCCTATCGCAAAAAGATTTTCAGAAAATTTTAGCGAATTTGAAGATGCTTTTGCAAGGGCATGGTTCAAACTTACACATAGAGATATGGGACCAAAAACGAGGTATATAGGCATTGAAGTGCCTCAAGAAGATTTACTTTGGCAAGACCCATTGCCTTCGTCCAAAAATCAAACCATCAATCAAAAGGATATTAATGCGCTGCAAGAATCCATTTTTAAATCAGGCTTAACCTTTTCAGAATTAATATCTACATCTTGGGCGTCTGCATCTACTTTTAGATGTTCAGATATGAGGGGTGGAGCCAATGGTGCAAGAATCAGTTTATTGCCTCAGAAAAATTGGGAAGCCAATAACCCTAAACAGCTTGAAAAAGTTTTAAATATTTTAAGACAAATTAGGCAAGCATTTAATCAAAGCAATGACGGCAAAGAGATATCATTGGCCGATTTAATTGTATTGGGCGGCAGTGCATCAATAGAGAAAGCTGCTAAAAATGCAGGTTATGAAATATCTATACCATTTTTTTCTGGCAGGGTAGATGCCACTCAAGAACAAACAGATATTGAATCTTTTAATTTCTTAATGCCAGCTGCAGACGGTTTTAGGAACTATAAATCAGCCAAAAGCTATGCTATCACAGAAGATTTGTTAGTGGATAAGGCGCAATTATTAACCCTTACTGTGCCAGAAATGACCGTTTTGATAGGAGGATTAAGGGTATTAAAAACTAATTTTGATGGTACAAATCATGGGATTTTAACCCAAAAACACAATCAATTAACCAATGATTTCTTTGTAAATTTATTGGACTTGAACACTAAATGGATTGCAAAGGATGGCAATGAAGAGCTATTTGAAGGTAAAGATAGGACTACGGATAATGTAAAATGGACTGCAACTAGAGCAGATCTTATTTTTGGCTCAAATTCCGAATTGAGGGCCATTTCCGAAATTTATGCCCAGTCAGATTCTCAAGAGAAATTTATAAATGATTTTGTAAAAGCTTGGGTAAAAGTAATGAATTTAGATAGATTTTAGCAATCTATATATTAAATCCAGATTGTACATCATAGTCTACAGTTATCTGCAAGGCCTGTTAAAAATGCACTGTAGACATTCGGATTTGCTAGACTTTAATTAGCAAGAAGAGTAGTTCTATTTTAAGAATGAAAATAGAGATTGCACTGTTGTTTTAAATAGTTTTAGCTGTAAGTTGAATCTCTAATGTATAATCCTCGTTAAATCTATGGGCAAGAATACATTACAATACTTTAATCTATTAATTTATCAACTTAACATAATATATATTATCGGCAAATTATTCTATATTTAGCGAATCTAATTTTCGCTGATATTTCTTTGCATTTATTTTATGATCTTCATAGTTTGTGGCGAATACAGAATAACCGCTTAAATCAGCATTGGCTACAAAAAACAAATAATCATGTTGTATAAAATCTAACACTGCATCTATATATTTTTCTGGAGCAGTTAATATTGGCCCAGGTGGCAAACCTTGATATAAATAAGTATTGTAAGGCGATTCGAATTTTAAATCATTCAAATAAACACGACTTACCGTAAAATTTCCTTTTGCATATATTACGGTTGGGTCGGCTTGTAAAGGCATGCCTATTTTTAACCTATTTAGATAAACACCTGCAATAATTGGCATATCTTCCTTTTTTTTAGTTTCCCAATACACAATGCTTGCGAGTGTATGCACTTCTTGCCGGCTCATATTAAGACTTTGCAATTTTGATAGCCGATCATTATTCCAAAAAGTTTGATATTCTATAAACATCAAATCTGTTATTTCTCTAGCCGTAATATCCCAATCTACAAAATAAGTATTTGGCAAAAACATTGCAATTTGTGTTTCGGGAGCAAAACCATAATTAAACATGCTATCCCTATTATTGATAAAATCTGCAATTTGGTTTTCATTTAATTTGAGCTCTTTAGACATCGATTTTGCTAGAATATCAAGCGTTTGCACCTGTCCAATTTTTATTTTAGTGTCTATTTTTCCGTTTCCAGCCCTTAGGCTATTTACCAACTCATTATTGCTAAGACCTTTTATTATTTTATACTTGCCAGGCACAATTAATCTACCTTGGTAATTTTTTTTGATCATAAACTCGTGTAAAAGTGCGGTATCTTTTAAAAGGTTTTCTGAAATCAATAAGTTTAATACTTTTCTGGTGTCCGAATTTCGTTCAATATAAATAAAACTTGTATTTATCGTATTTTTACAAAGAATGTTTAAGTAATAAAATTTGCCAAAATATATCCCAACAAACAATGCGATAGCTGTTATTAAGGCAAGTATTATTATAAGATTATTTTTCATATTAATTATTTAAAAAAGCACAACCACTTGAAGAGATACAAATCTTGGAGGCCTTAAATCTGCTGGACGCTCCATTACGATTTGGTTTAATAAATTGTTACAAATAAGATTTATTTTATAATTTTCTTTAAAAGTTTTGCTCAAACGGACATCAAATATTAAGTTTCCCTTATTCTGCAACATCCTTCTATTTTGAATTCCTGTAATAAATAAATTTATGGGAAAAGAAACAAATGCCTTGTCGATATTTTCAATAAAACTGTTATACCTGGCAGACAAACCAACAGACCATCCCTTTTTATCAAATTGAATATCAGCTTTAAAATTGTGCCTTGATCTGTATTTTAAAAAATAATTTAAGGTATCAGAACTTGTACTTAAATAAGATAATTCTATCCCTTGCGAATCCAGTATAAATACTTTATTGGGCGTTAAACTTCTTGCATCGTTATAGTTATATCCCAATAGAAATGAAAAATCACCAAAAGTATGTTTTGACACACCAGCTATGCTTGCATCAATGCCTTTGATCATTGCTGCGCCTGTATTTACAGATTTAAAGCCAAATCCAAACAAATCTGCTGCGTCATTGCTGAGGGTCCAGCGTGCAAATGTAAATTCCATCATATTGTTAATTTCAGAATAAAATGCAGCTACATCAATATAGGCATTAACTTTTTTAATTTTTAACCCTTGTTTAATTCCAAGCTCTAGGTTAAAAGCTTGCTCAGACTTTAAATCAATATTTGGATAGATTACCAAAGAACCCACTCTGGTAGAAATATACGATTCAGCAATGCTTGGAAATCTAAACCCCTCGCCATAAGAAGCCCGAAGTATGGTTGTTTTTTTTAACTCATAAGTTACACCAGCTTTAAATACAGGTTTTTCTTCATTTATATCATTGAGTGCAAAATACTCGTACCTTGCTCCTATGCTTCCATAAAATTTCCCAAAACGCCTGTCTATCTGAATAAAACCTGCCCTGTTTTCGGCACGCTGCACACCCTGAAATAGCGGGCTATTTGTTTGACTAAATGAAGCAACAGCGCCAAAAGTGGTGATTAAATTTAAAGGCATTTTTTTTAATTTGCCTCTATATTCTAAATAATTTAAACTAGATGCATTGCTTTGATTGCTCAAGACATTATTTTCATAAATATTATTATCTAGGTTAAAATACCTGTACTGCAAATTATGTTCAATTGAATTGCCTTGATAGTTAATATATGGATCTAAAGCAAGTCTATTTACTTTATTAATATTAAAAGAACTGTCTAAAGCCGTATAGCCATAGCCTGCAGATTCCCAAAGTAAGAAAGTACTTCCATTGGTATACATTCCAGCCATATTCAAACCTATATAAAGCTTTTTATTTAGCTGATAGCCTAATTCTAATGACAATCTAAACCGGCTATCTTTTTCAGCCATTCTATAGCCATCATCTATTAGGGTTAAAAAACTACCTGCAAAATCAAATTTTCTCTTTTTAAAGGCAATGTATCCCGATGCCCCGCTTTTCATCAAATTTCTATTAGACCAATTTAAGGAGTCATTTCCTGGCTTAGAATACATTCCCGAAAATGTACTAATTCTTCCTTTTAACTTTTCCGTAGGCTTATTGGTAGTAATATTAATAACCCCATTGAGCGCAGAGCTGCCGTATAGCACAGAACTGGCTCCTTTTATTACTTCTATAGATTTAATATTTTCTAAATCTAGAAATTTCCATTGTATCTGATTAGCATCTCCACTAATAGCTGGCATACCATTCACAGTTACCATTACCTTGCTTCCAGACCCATAACTCCAACCGCTTCCACCTCTTATGCTTGCTTGCCCATCTATCACATTTACTGCAGGTATTTGATTAATGGCATCATTTAGCTCTGTAGTATTTTTGTTTGTAAAAATATAGGGCTTAATTGTTTCTATACTGATGGGAATATCCCTAAATTTTTGCTGCGTTTTTGATGCGCTTAAAATAATGGTGTTTAATAAACTTGAATTAGGAATAAGGTTGCAATAAAATGTATCTGAATAATTTAAACTTATTGGCAGTTTAATAGAAATAGTATCATAATCAGGTGTATAAATAAACAATTTTTTATTATTTTTGTATATTTCATTGATATTAAAAGGATTGCTACTAAATGTATTTATCAAATTAAATGCGCTATCAAAAAGTTGAATTTTTGGCTTAATTAATGCGTCTTGAGCCTTTAAAAAAATAATTTGTGCATTAGAAAGTATAGCTGTAAATAATAAAATAAATAAAAATAGGCCTCGAGTAAAAAATGCTTGCATAAATTAAAATTTTATGTTTATTTCGTTAGATAATTATATACTACAAAATAACTAAAATTTTATGACAAAAAAATACAAATTTATCGCAATTTATTTTTTCTTTAATCTTATTTTTTTCAATTTAAACGGTCAAAGTTGCAATCCTGATTTAACGATAAGAACCCCTGGGTTTTTTCCAAATACCCTTGATTCTGGAATGGAAAATAAAAACTATTCAAAAACGATACAATTCTATAGCATCAGAGACACATCAGTGCCCAACCCTTTTGGTGGTGGCACTATTCCTGCCACTATAGATACGATAGTTATAACAAAGATTACTAATATGCCTCCGGGGCTTACTTATGTATGCAATCCTCCAAATTGTAAATTTTTAACTTTAACAACAAATTGCATCAATATTTATGGTAAGCCAAATGCCAATACTGCAAAAAACTACGATTTATCGATTGCTATAACTGTAAAAGCTACTGTTGGCGGTGCATTGAAACGAAGCCAAGATGAAGTATATAGAGGATTTAATATCTTTGTAAAAAATGATACTTCAAGCAATAGTAATCAAATAGATGCCAGAATTAATCCAAATTTAATAGTAATTTACCCAAACCCGAGTGAGGGGCAATTACAAATTACAAATCCATATCAACAGTTGTTTAATTTACAAATCAGTAATTTAGAAGGTAAAATTGTTTACGCTCAAAATAATATTAGCAATCTTAATAACGAAATTACTTTAAATAAAATGCCTGAAGGAATATATACAGCAAATTTGTTCTTTGCCAATGGTATTTTTTTTACCAAAACTATTTATATTAAATAATTAAAACTAAAATGAAAAAAATAATTGTAATTCTTTTTGCTCTATTGTTTTCAAAGCAAGGTTTTTCTCAGCTAACCTCCTCCCCTAATCTGATCATAGACAATTTGCCAAAACCTAGTTCGAGCCTCATATTAAGAGGTAGCACGCCAGTAAATTGCAATCAAGATACGGCAGAATACCCAAGATATAAAGCCACAGGATTTGTTGGAGTAGGTTTTGTTAATAACAATGCTGTTGGACAATTTTTTGATGCACCACAAAATATAAAAGTGAGTGGTTTTACTTTTTATGCCTGGATGAGCAGCGTAGCAAGGACTCAAAAATCTCGAATTGCCTGCTTTCTTTACGCAGCAGGGCTAGATTCTTTGCCTACGGGCAGTCCTTTAGCAAGAGATACCATCACAATAGATTCTACATTTGGAGGTGGTGTGCTTTCTGTGATAGAAAAGCATGCCAAGTTTGATACCGCTATTACCGTAAATTATAAATATGTTTTGGTTGTAAAAAACTTAGATACATCCTTTGCCTCTATTGTATGCAATAGCTATACAGCGGGTGATGGAAGAAGAGAGAATCTAAATAGTGCAACTATTGGATCATTGTGGTATCGAGGTTTAAATTTGAATATTGGCGGCACCACTTTTGACGCTGATATACAAATATATCCACATGTGTCATATACTATTAAAAATGACTTTATCGTAAAAGACCAATGTTTTAAAACAGCAGATTCAGTTAAGTTTATAAATCTGTATAAAAACAGTGTACTTGGCAGTAAATTTTATAATAGATATGTTTATTATAATTATGATAGATTTTGTTTTAGATGGCAATATGATATTACTAGTTTTAGTAGTTTTAATGATATTAATGGCGCTACTAAATACGCCAATAGCAATAATTATGAAGTAAGGCTTATTTCTTCCTTATTTCACTACAGAAATAATTTTTCTGCTTGTATAGATAGCACTGAAAAAATGGTCTATTATCAACCCATTGCGGGTGTTCCCCTCGGTACTTCAATTGCATGCAAAAATGATAGCATTGGGATAAAAATAAGTCAAAAAAATAATGAAATTTATGAATGGTACAACAATTTGGTAGATACCATTCCAGCTTTTAAAGGAACTACTTATACTCAAAAACCAGCCATAATAAGTGACACATTCTATATTAGATCAGTTAATGACAATTGTAAAAGTTCAAAAAGTTTCACCAAAGTAACTGTAAATGAATACCCTATTGTTAGTAAAATAAAAAGTGATTCAATATGTTCTGGAGCAATAGCAAATTTAGAAGTAAGTTCTGATATAGGAATTACAAGATGGTATAAAGACAGCATAGGCGGTGCTCCATTAAGCTCAAATGCAGTATTTTCCGTTGGTCCATTGTTTAGCGATACTATGCTATATGCTGAAGTTAGCAATGGCAGTTGTAAATTGAATAATAGAATACCTGTAAAGGTTATTGTAGGTAATAGTTTTGCGCCCATCGCTCCTGCTGTTTCTAAAGACACTGTTGTGTGTTTAAAAAATATTTCTACGCTAGCGATAACTGCTTTTAGTGCGAACAATGACAGCATTAGGTGGTTTAATGTAGCCTCTGGCGGCACTCCTATTCACCGAGGAGGAACATATAATTTTATGCCAAGTGCTGATGGCATATTCACATTTTATGCCGATGCATGGAATGGCGTTTGTGGAAGTTCTAGAATTCCAGTAAAAGTAACAATAAACAATTATGCAACTCCATCTGCAATAGCAGATGCAGCGGTTTGCAAAGGAGAAGATGCGACCCTAAGCGCCCAATTACCCCAAGGAATATTATCTTGGTTCAGTGATACCTTGCTTACTCCGGTTTTTTCTGGTTTAAGTAGAACTATTATAAATGCTCAAAATAGCGACTCTTTCTATTTAAGATCCTCTTATAATGGCTGCACAAGTAATGCTTTATGGAAAGTGAAATTAACTGTAAATGAAGCACCAAAAATAACAGGTTTAGTGCAACCTACAATTTGCGCAGGAAATAGTACCAATCTTTCATTTACATTGCCTTACGGCACTGCTGATTGGTATACAGATTCATTGATTGGATCAAGTTTTAACAGCACGAATAATTTTACTACTCCCCTACTCTTTGGCACAATATCTTATTTTGTTCAATCAAGTTTTAAAGGGTGTAAATCAAATTTCGTTACCATTAGAGCCAATGTAAACCCTAAGCCAGCTGCCGGATTCACCTATACCACTTCTGGGTTAACCGTTTTATTTAACGCATTGCCTGGTAATAATATTACAACTTGGGATTGGGATTTAGGCAATAGTGAGAAAAAATCAACAGCAAACTTTTCATATACCTATCCACAAAAAGGAATTTATGATGTAAGGTTAATTATGATAAATACTGCTGGCTGTAGAGATACTGCTATTGTTACCATTAACGTAGGCAGAGTTTCTATAGAAAACATCAATACTTTTACTGCAAATATTTATCCCAATCCTATAATAAATAATCAATTTCAATTTAATAGCAATTTTCCTGTTTCTGAAATTGCGATAATTAGCATGGATGGAAAAACTGTTTTTCAATTAAATTTCAAGATTAAAGCAAAACAACAATTTGTAGATATGCCTTCTGTTTTATCAAAAGGGTTATATATAGTTGTGCTTAAGAACGAGTATAATCAAATTGATGTGCAAAAAATTGTGAAGGACTAAAGCAGAAATTAAAATTACTGTTTGATATAACTATATTTTTAAATAACATCTTTACGCCATTTATTATGAGCAAATTATTGAGATTTTAAAGTTGTTATTCTGATTTTTGATTAAGGAATATCAAAAACCTGAGCCACATACTTAATATTTTAACTACCATGTTTTAATTTTAATTACCTTTGCCGTCATGGCTTTAGAAAGTAAGTATAATCCTTCAATTGTAGAAGAAAAATGGTATCAATATTGGCTAGAAAATGATTATTTTTCAAGCGTTCCTGACAAAAGAGAACCTTATACTATTGTTATTCCGCCCCCAAATGTTACTGGTGTTTTGCACATGGGCCACATGCTCAATAATACGATTCAAGATGTGCTTATTCGCAAAGCACGAATGGAAGGCAAAAATGCATGTTGGGTGCCAGGCACAGATCATGCCAGTATAGCTACAGAAGCTAAAGTAGTAAAAATGTTAGCTGAAAAGGGGATTGCCAAAAAAGATTTGAGCAGAACAGAATTTTTAGACCACGCTTGGCAGTGGAAAGAAAAGTATGGAGGAATTATATTGGAGCAGTTAAAAAAACTTGGGGCTAGTTGCGATTGGAAAAGGACTAAGTTTACAATGGACGACAATATGAGTGCTTCTGTTATTAAGGTTTTTATTTCCCTTTATAATGAAGGGTTAATTTATAGGGGAACAAAGATTGTGAATTGGGATCCAGAGGGAAAAACAACGCTCAGTGATGAAGAAGTAAAACACAAAGAGGTAAATAGTAATCTTTATTACCTTAAATACAAGGTGTTAGGTACAGAAGATTATATAGAAGTTGCAACTACAAGGCCAGAAACTATTATGGGCGATGTAGCTGTTTGTGTGCACCCTAATGATAAAAGATACCAACATTTAAAAGGAAAAGAAGTGCTTATACCTCTGGTAAATAGAGCAATTCCTATTATTGAAGATGAATACATAGATATGGATTTTGGTACAGGAGTTTTAAAAGTTACTCCAGCACATGATATCAATGATTATATTATTGGTCAAAAACATCAATTACCCATCATCGATACACTTAATGATGATGGAACAATAGCTGCAATAGCAGGTTTGTACATAGGTTTAGATAGATTTGAATGTAGAAAAGCTATTGCTAGAGATTTAAAAACAGCAAGTCTTATTTCTAAAACAGAATCAATTTTAAATAGCATTGGCCACAGCGAGCGCACAGATGCCGTGGTGGAGCAAAAAATAAGCACACAATGGTTTGTGGATATGCAAAAATTTATTGCTCAAAATCCAGATGTATTAGATGCTGTAATGAATGATGAAATTAAATTTTATCCACCAAAACTTAAAAACACTTATCATCATTGGTTGTCTAACATAAAAGATTGGAATATTAGCAGACAATTGTGGTGGGGACAGCAAATACCTGCATGGTATGCTCCAAATGGAGATTTTGTTGTTGCAGAAAATGCCGAAAAAGCATTGAAATCTTTTATAGAAAAGGGAATTGCTGTGTCTATAAATGACATCAAACAAGATGAAGATGTACTTGATACTTGGTTTAGCTCTTGGCTTTGGCCTCTCTCTGTTTTTGATGGAATTAATCAGCCCCAAAACGAGGATGTAAAATATTATTATCCAACTCAAGACCTTGTTACAGCTCCAGAAATTATATTTTTTTGGGTTGCAAGAATGATTATGGCTGGATATAAGTTTAATGGAAAACCTCCTTTTAAGAATGTTTATTTTACAGGAATTGTAAGAGATAAGCAACGTAGAAAAATGTCTAAATCATTGGGAAATAGTCCAGACCCATTAGATTTAATTGCTCAATACGGTGCAGATAGTATAAGAATGGGTACACTATTGTGCGCTCCTGCAGGAAATGATATTTTATTTGACATTTCGCAAATTGAGCAAGGTAGAAATTTTTGCAATAAATTGTGGAATGCCTTTAGGCTCATTGATAGTTGGGAAACTAAAGATGATGACAAATCATATCAATCTTTAGAAATTGCATTTCTATGGTTTAATAAGCAACTTTATAAAGCTATTGATGAAATAGAGCAACACTTTATAAACTATAGACTCAGTGATGCATTAATGACAATTTATAGATTAATTTGGGACGACTTCTGCTCTTGGTTCCTTGAAATTATAAAGCCAAATTATCAAGATAAAATTGATGAAAGAATAAAAAGAAAAACACAAGACTTTTTTAGCACCATTATTGCTGTTCTAAATCCATTTTTACCATTTATAACAGAAGAGCTTCACTATGCATTAAATGGGCATTTAAAAAACTATACACCTTTGATTATTAGCCCTTATCCAAAAAATATTGCGCAAAATACGACAAATTTTTATGACTTCAAATCATTGGTTTCAGAAATTAGAAATTTGAGAAATCAAAAACAAATTAGTCCAAAAACACCTATTTGTTTAATCATCAACACAATGCAAGAAGATGTTTTAAAACAATTTGAGCAAGTGATATTAAAGCTAACCTTTGCTGAAAACATTTTATATAATGCCATACCCAACACGATGTATGTGAGCGCAATGGCTGGAAAAGAAGAAGTTTTGCTTTTACTCAACCAAGAGGTTTCAAAAACAGATGAAATTGAGAAAATAAATATAGAAATTGTTTATTTAAATGGCTTTTTAAAATCAGTGAATGCTAAATTAAATAATGAAAAATTTGTGCAAAATGCAAATGAAGATGTTGTAGAAAAAGAAAAACAAAAACGGGATGATGCTGCTTATAAAATTAAGGTATTACAACACAGTTTATTTATGCTTCAAAATTAATTGGTTCAATATTTCTGTGTTGTTCAACTATCTCTAATTCAACAATTTCAAAATTGCCATCAGCCCCTATTTTGCTTAATTGGCAATTTGCGATGGCGTCAACTAATAATGGGTCGTATTTTGTTTTCACCTTTACGTAATTATCTGTAAAGCCGTAAATAAAATTATCTTCTACCTTTTGCTCAAAAAGTACTGGCCTAATTTTATTAACTTGACTGCGGTAAAACTCTGCCCTCTTTTTTTCTGATAATATGCGCAACATATTTACGCGCTCAGTTCTTTTGTGATGAGGTACTACCTGTTTTAACTTATAGGCAGTGGTATTTGGTCTTTCTGAATATGGAAAAACATGTAGATAACTGATTGGCAATTGATTTAAAAATTGATAGGTGTCTAAAAATTTATTTTCATCTTCGTCAGGATATCCTGCAATTACATCTACTCCTATACAGCAATCGGGCATTGTTTCTTTAATTCTATAAATAAGATTGCGGTAATAATTAGTGTCATATTTTCTGCGCATGCTTTTCAAAATTTCATCATTGCCACTTTGTAATGGTATGTGAAAATGAGGAACAAACTTGTTAGATTCTGCTACCAAATTTATGATTTTGTCGTTGAGCAAATTAGGCTCTATACTGCTGATTCTTAATCGATTAATTTCCACTTCGCTGTCAATGGCTTTTGCGAGTTCATAAAAAGTTTCGTTATTATTAATTCCAAAATCGCCCAAATTTACTCCGGTAAGAATAATTTCATTTGCATAATATGCGGCTTCTTTTGCTTTCAAAATTGTTTGGTCTATTGAATTGCTCCGGCTCATGCCTCTTGCTAAAGGAATTGTGCAAAATGAACAAAAATAATCGCAGCCATCCTGCACCTTTAAAAAAGTTCTTGTGCGCTCTTCTTTACTATATGCAGGGATGAAATTTTGAACTTCTTTAATATTTGCATTATAAATAGTTGCTTTATTTCTTTTGGTAATGTCTACTAAGTGAGAAACTAAATTAAATTTTTCTGCTGCACCCAAAACTAAGTCTACTCCTTCTATTTCAGCTATTTCTTTTGGTTTCAATTGTGCATAGCAACCTACAATCACAATAAATGCTTCCTTATTATATTTTAATGCTTCTTTTACAACACGTTTGCATTTTCTATCAGCGTGGTCTGTAACACTGCAAGTATTTATCACATAAATATCCGCTCCTTTTGTAAAATCTATGGTATTTATACCTGCATCTGCAAGCTGTGTGCTGATGGCAGAGGTTTCTGTAAAATTAAGTTTACAGCCAAGGGTATAAAAAGATGCGGTAAATGACATAAAATTACTGCAAATATAATGAATAAGCTGATATCTTGATTTTTTTTAAGAGTTATAAAATATATGATCAAGGCTGCTTTTATTGTATGAAATCGCTGGGAAGAATGCATTAAAGGGGAATTCTAAAGGGGAAACTTGTAGATACGAATCTAAAGATTGAGAATTAACTCTTTGTGATTAAATCGAACTTAAAAACAAAAACCCATTGATGCTAATATTTATGCAATGCGATAAAATTATCACAATTACTTGTGCATGAGAACAAGAAAAATCCTTAAGATTTTGACTATAATATAAATATATGAATTACCTATATTTCTGACATTTTTCATAATTCAATCAATTTTATAGCTAAAATTAGCTCAATAAAATTTTCATTAGATATTGTGCCAAAATATTGATTAAAATTTTGTTTTATAAGTTTTGATATACTTTCTTGCTTTTTTTCATTGCCCCATATAAACGATGATATCCAACTTTTTTTAACCTGTTAATTAGAACTTATAAAGGTTTTCTAGTCTTTAAAACTTAATATTTTGTCTTTTCATTATATTATATCAAAAAAAGGAAATATCCGACTTATTAAAATAATGATGCATACTGTTCCTGAAAGTATGTATGTATATGTGCGTGTTCATAGTTGTATTTAAAATTTAAGCCAAGATAATGTATATTTCGGGTTAATCAAACTAAATGATAAGCCAATGGGTTGTGCCCTCTTTACCTCATTAAAAGGAATGATCCCGAAGTGTTTTTCCTAACTTGTGAGAGACTCTTTACTTGAAGTAAGTAAAAATAGTAACCCATTGGAGCATTTTTCCCATTAAAAGTGCCATCCCATGCCTTGTTGTTCTTGGTTTCATAGATTTGCTCGCCCCAGCGGTTGTAAATGGCAAAGGTCATCTCCGAAAATCCGCTGAGATGAGGAATGTAAAAATCGTTTATTCCATCGCCATTTGGAGAAAAAGCATTGGGTAAATATACCCTAAAATTAGCCTGCAGGTATAAACTTCCTTCTGCCGTGTCTCTGCATCCTTGGTCGGTTATGGCTTCTAGTTTAACTGTAAAATTGCCCGTGTCGGTGTAGTTTACGGTGGGTTCAAAATCTGTGAAATTGCCAAAAGGGGCAATATTCCAATTGTAATTTATTGCTCCTGTACTCTGGTTTTTAAAGCGCACTTCGGAACTATCTAAGTCTGGCTGTTGCGGGCTGTAATCAAAAGCTGCTGAGGGGTTTGGATGAACCACTAGCGCTGGAATGGTAAGTGTGGTATCGCAGCCTAAGGTGCTAGTAAACTGTACTTTAGGACCGTAGTTTCCAGCTAGGAAAGTTTTTTGTAGGGTATTGCTAATATTGGAGGTGTCTGTGTTTAAACTCCATTTTGCGGTGTAGGCACTTGGATAGTTTGTTTGCAGTTCAAAGGTTACTGTTAAGGGCTCACAACCTTGCACTGGCGATGCCGTTAGCTTAATATCTGTAGGTAGTTTATCTATCTGTATTGCTACAAATGCACTATCTGCACTACAGCCATCCGTTAAAATTGCTTTGTAGGTAGTCAGTGCAGTGGGGTTTACGGTAATGGAATTTCCAGTTCCAATGGCATTGTTATTTTCATCCCACCACCTAATAGCGTAGCTGTTTGGGTTGCCTCCTACTGTATTGGCGGTAAGTGTGGCCGTTGGTGTGGCACAAATTGTTGATGCGGTTAGGCTTAGTGCCAATGCTGGTTTTACATATATTGTGTAGGTAAAACTGTTGTTTGGTGCGGTGCAGCCGTCTGCTGTTACAAGTTTTAAGTTGTTGGCAGTGAGTGATGCGTTATTTGCGCTTGAGGATTTAAAGTTTAAGGGATTTGCTGTACTTATTAAACTGTTGTTCCAGTACCATTGGTAGGTATAGGTTGAGCCTTTTCCGCCTGTTGCGTTGGCTGTTATGGTTGTTGCTTGGCCCAAACAAAGCGTATCCGCAGCAGTAAAGAATGCATTTATTGGTGGCAGTATGGTTACCGCTACGGATGTGGTGTCATTGGCTGCGGTGCAACCGTCTTTTAGTATGAGTTTTAGGTGGTGTGTGGTGGGTGTTGTTTTGTTTTCGGTGGGTGTAAAGTTTAGTGTTTTTGCTGTGCTGATTAAGCTGTCGTTCCAATACCAATTGTAGGCGTAATTTGTGCTGTCTCCGCCCTTACCATTCAAAGTATAGTTTATCGCTGTTCCATTGCATACCGTAGTGTCTTGTGCTTGTGTGCCCGCTTGGGTTATAAGTGCTACTTGTAGGCTTGGTTTTACTTTTATTGCTATTGTTACCGTATCGTTTTGTGGCATGCAGTTGTCGCTTAGTACCAAAAGCACCAACATGCTGGTATCTGCAATCAAAGTCAATTTATTGGCTGTAGATAAAACCGTTTCACGCTCTTTGGCTAACCAACGGAAGACGTAATCTGCTGTTACTCCTCCTGTTCCTGTGGCGTTTAGCACAATAGATTGTCCCCTGCATAAGGTGGTGTCAAGCTTACTTGGCGTGGCTTGCAGGTCTGCTCTTGGCAGCACGGTGGTGGTGACCGTATCGCTG
The DNA here is from genome assembly GCA_041690035.1 of Bacteroidia bacterium. Lineage (GTDB taxonomy): Bacteria > Bacteroidota > Bacteroidia > NS11-12g > UBA955 > CALSPH01. The sequence continues at coordinate 44,659 of JBDNFC010000010.1, forward strand.
TATGGGCTGCAATTATCCATTAGGATAAAGGTATAGTTTTGAGCCGTTTGGGTGCTAAAATCTGGGTTTACTGTTAGTGGGTTTACCACAAATCCAGTGTCGCTTTGCAGTATTGTTGCTGTTTTGTTCTGCCATTTCCAATGGTAGCCCAATGCGGTTCCAGAGCTGATGTTGGCTTGCAGGTTAATGGCAGTGCCAGGGCAAATGGCACTGTCTTGTGGCAATAGCTTGGCTTGGGGCTGGTTTTGGGCTATGTTAAAGGTAAAATAGGCCGTGTCCACTATTGGGGTGCACCCGTCTTTGCTCACCAAGGCATAGCGTTGTGTTTGGCGGTTTTGTGGCAGCAACCGCACTGCAAGGCGGTCTGTGGTTTTAAGGCTATCAGATTGTAAGGGGTTAAAATTTGCTCCCATTGCTGCTTCATTCCATTGCCATTTGTAGGTATTGGAGTCGCCTCCTGTAAAATTGGCAATCAAGGTTTGCGCGCTTTGGTAGCATATTAAGGTGTCTATGGTGGACAATGCTCCACGCATTGGTTTTGGGGTTAGTATCACGGTGGTGTATGCTGTATCTTTTATTCTAGAGCATCCATCGGTTAACACCAAGGCAAAGTTTATGGGCAGCGCGCTATCTGATGAGTAGCGGTAGTAAAATGTATCGGTGGTGGAAAAGGAATCTTTTTTTAGGGCTTGCCATTTGTTGGAATCTTGGATAGTGTACCATGTCCATCGGTAGCCACTGCTGTCGCCTTTGGAGAATTGGGCCATTAAGGCTGCATCTATATTTAGGCATGCTTCTACTAGGCTGTCTGTTTGTATTTTTGGATTGCTTCTGATTAAAATTTGTTTAAAAGCTGTATCGGGTGCTCCGCAGCCGCTAGAGTCTGAGATGATGATCTGAAAAATGGTATCTTTATCTGGATATATTTTGGGGTTACGGGCGTTGGGGTTGTCCATTCTATAAGCTGGGCTCCATTGCCAGGCAGTGCCGCCAAAGGTATTGAGCTTAAAGCTATCGCCAAAACATGCCGTTTCCGTTGGGCCGGGGTTGGCTTTGTCTCTGGAGTAGATGAGCAAACGAAGGGAATCTCTGAGAAAAAAACTCTGTACAGGAGGATTTGTGCTGCGCACTCTGATGCGGTAATTTGCACTAGTTGCTACCTGAAACAAGGGTAATTGTCCAATGATGGTGCTGTCTTCTGTGGCTTTTATTCGGCCCAGTTCTCTTTCTTTGCCTTCAAATTTGCCTTTTTCATCGCTCAGTTCTGCTATAAAAAAGTTTGCTGTGTCGTAAGTGCCTAATTTGCTGTAGGGAACCAAAAAGGTATCTCCCGCACAATATGGTCCTTTGGAAACTTCGCCTCGAGTAATGGAATAGTCCATGATTTTGGCTACAAAGCCATTTAATGCAGAACTACTTCCTTTAAGAGTGAAAGGCATTAATGTACGCGTATTAAAAAACATTCCACTATATGTTAAATTATTTTCAGAGCTGGGCTGCATATCCTCTACAATAGGACCATTAAGAATCCACAATGCATTGCCAAGATCATCAAACTTTATAAAGGATCTACCAGGCGAAGAATCTCTAGTTAACCCGCCAATAGATGAAGGAATATCTAACCAAATGGATGCATAAAAAAAATTATTTTTATCCATTCCACCTTTGAATTGTGAAGGGGAAGCGTATACAAAATTGCTTACAATGGGTTTGTTAGGCATTTTTACCCAATCCATACTTCGAGTGCTAAATTTAGCCACATAAGGGAACATGGTTTCCAGTGACCCGACTGGCGAAAAAGGCCTAGGGGGAAGTGCATTCTCTGTATAAAATTTTTTGCCATTTCTTAAAATCGTGTCTTTTGCTGCTCCTACAACATATATTTCAGAAGTGTCTACTGCGTCAATACTAGAAATGTAATCACTACGCAAATTCTGGTTTACATAACCCTTGTATATTACATTCCCGGAAGTGTTCATCACCACGGCTATCCCTTTAGATTTAGTGGTAACAGGTAGAGTATAGGTAGTATCTTCAAACACCACTGACAATGAACCTGGAAATGGGTTGA
>JBDNFC010000011.1:0-28454 GCA_041690035.1 Bacteroidia bacterium
AAAAATTAACTTTTATTACAGCTTATTGAATAACAAAAATGGCTGAAATATTTACATCGCATTAAGTTTTTTTAATAAAACAAGTTTTCAAGACCAAATTCAGTTTATAAGCCCAGCTTATCTAATTTTCTAAGTGTTAAAACATAAAACTATGTGGTTTCAAAAACGAAACCTTTTTCTAAATCATTTTCTATGTAATCAATCTGCATGCCTACTAAATACATTAAATGTCCTTTTTCTATAACAAAATCAATGTCTTTTTCGCGATACACAATGTCTTTATCTGTTTTTTCATCCAAGGCAATGAAATTGACTGCACCTGCGCAACCACCCCCACCTTTGATCCCTATTCGAACAAAAGGCACTGATGATGAATTGTGCACTTTTTTTACCTTATTTAATTGCAAAATTGCTTTTGAAGATATGCTAATTGGTAAATTATCCATTGGGTAAAAAATAAACAAGATTGATTATAAATTGTTTAGCTCAATTTTTTTTTAATTATCCATAAAAAGATTAAAAACGCCCATTTTTAAATTTAAAGAAATATCCAATTACTAAAAAATCACGTCCTGTTTCATCATTTATCTTATAATCAAATTGATACAAATAGCCTATTTGTATTTTATGGGATTGATTGATAGTGCTGTTAATCGCCAATATTATTCTATTCCGCTCAAAATAAGGCTCCCGATTGGTTAAAAATAGTTAATTGTTAAGGCTAATTTCATTGTTGTTTTTTGGAATAACAAAATCACCTCCTTCGCTATAGGTTTGATAGCTTCCGGCAGCAAGGGTGAAAATGCTTTTTTGATAAAATTTATAATTTACACCTTCCTTATATTCATAGTAATGAAAATGGTTGTAAAATTTAAGTGACCGAAGTTGGGTTTCGGCAAAAAAACTCACCTTTTTATTCACTTCATATTTGATGTTTAAAATATTCCAGCTGCCCAAGTCGATATTTCTAGAATAGCATATATCACTACAAATTAGAAATAGTAAAAAAAATATCTTTTTAAAGTTTAATACCATTTCAAAAGTCGAAAAACAAGGAATAAATATTTGCAAATAAATCTAAATTAACTACCAATAGCTTTGAAATAGTTTTGAGTTCCTTCGTTTTAATCATTTGGTAATTAAAAAAAATATGAAAACAAAAATATGACTTAAATTTGCACCTTAATTAAAGAAAACCAATGGAAAGTCTAAACAGTCTCTTAGAAATTTTAAAATATATTTTGCCGAGTATAATTGTATTTTTTACGGCATATATTCTTGTAGGTAAGTTTTTGCAAGATAAACTTAGCAGCGAGCTGCGTGCATTAAAACAACAACCCCTATCAATCATTAATCCACTAAAACTGCAAGCTTACGAGCGATTAATGATATTCATTGAAAGATTGAGCCCACAGCAATTAATAGAAAATAGTGAACCAAGGGCAATGAATGTGCTTCAGCTAAAACATCACTTTGTTGCTAGTATTAATGCAGAATACAACCATAATGTAAGTCAGCAAATATATGTCTCACCTCAATTATGGACAATTATAAAAGTGGTTAAAGAACAAACTATAGATTTAGTAAATACAAGTGCAGAAGGTATAGCACCAGAAAAATCAGGGGTTGAACTATGCAAGGTAATAGTAAACAGACTGCTAGACAACCAGCAACAACCAAATCAAAAAGCTATCGAATTTTTAAAGGCAGAGGTTCAAATTTATTTTGCATAAAAAAATATGAAAAAAAAATATAGCACAAGCAGCAATATTGAAATAAAAAAAATATATACTTCTGCAAAAAAAAGTATCAGTTTAGCTGGAGAATTTCCTTTTACACGCGGCATCTATCCAGAAATGTATAGAGAGCGTTTATGGACAATGAGGCAATATGCAGGATTTAGTACCGCAGAAGAATCAAACGAGCGATACCACTATTTACTAAAGCAAGGCACAAGTGGTTTGTCTGTAGCTTTTGATTTGCCAACACAAATAGGCTATGATAGTAATCATGAATTAGCAGATGGCGAAGTAGGCAAAGTGGGAGTAGCTATAGATAGCATAGAGGATATGGAATTATTATTTAAAGGCATTTCTTTAGAACAAATAAGTACATCCATGACAATAAATGCAACAGCATCTACCCTTTTAGCCCTATATATCGCAGTTGCAAAAAAACAAGGAGCAGATATTAAAAAAATATCTGGTACAATACAAAATGATATTCTAAAAGAATATGCTGCTAGAGGCACCTATATTTACCCACCAAAGCCAAGCATGAAAATAATTACCGATATTTTTGAATATTGCAGCATAGAGGTGCCCAAATGGAATACCATTTCTATTAGCGGCTACCATATAAGAGAAGCGGGTGCCAATGCTGCCCAAGAGCTAGCCTTTACGCTTTCAAATGGCAAAGCTTATGTAAAAGCAGCACTGGCAAAAGGCTTAGATATAAACATATTTGGAAAAAGATTGTCTTTCTTTTTTAATGCTCACAATGACTTTTTTGAAGAAATAGCAAAATTCAGAGCAGCAAGAACGCTTTGGGCAAATATGATGAAGGAAATGGGAGCTACAGACCCAAATGCTATGATGCTTAGATTCCATGCACAAACAGGAGGCTCAACACTTACTGCACAGCAACCACATAATAATATCACTCGAGTAACCATGCAAGCATTATCTGCTGTGCTTGGAGGCACACAATCTCTGCACACAAATGGTTTTGATGAAGCACTTTCTTTACCTTCAGAAGAAGCTGCAAGAATAGCCTTAAGAACTCAACAAATTATAGGCTATGAAAGTGGTGTAACAAAAACAGTAGACCCAATGGCAGGTTCATATTACGTTGAAAATCTAACAGAAGAGATTAGTCAGGCTGCCATGGTTTACATAAATAGTATTGATGCTATGGGTGGCGCAGTGCAGGCTGTAGAGGATGGATACATTCAAAATGAAATTGCAAAGTCAAGTTATTTATTTCAACAAAAATTAGAAAATAAAGAAGAGATTGTGGTAGGGCTAAATTCATTTATCAACAATGACGATGCTAAAATAAATTTATTAACAATAAGTAATGATATCAGAATTAAACAAACTGAAAAAATTGAGCGATTAAAATCTAATAGAAATCAAAAAATAACAGATGAAAATCTATTGCAATTGGCTAATAACGCTAAAGAAGATAAAAACTTAATGCCTTGTATTATTTCTTGTGTAGAAAGCTTTGCCACACTTGGCGAAATAGCAGACACCTTAAGAGAAATTTATGGTGAGCACAATGGTTAAACATGAATATACGATAATAATATACAGACATTGTTTGCATTGCATATAAACGGCTAATGCAGGTTATTCTATTGTTAAAAATATATTAAAAACAACTAAAAAAAATTTTTTTGATAACAATTTTAAGTTCACTTTCGTGGGGTCGAATAAGCAATGTAAATAAATTGTTAATTAGGCACAAAACTTTTTACTTATTAAAAAAAAACTATTAGAAACTAAATGAACGAAATACTAACCTGCGAATCTGTTTGGCGCAACTGCCTTAAAATTATTAGAGATAACATAAGCCCTCAAAGTTTCAAGACTTGGTTTGATCCTATAAAACCTTTGAAACTTGAAGGAAAATCGCTGACAATACAGGTTCCAAGTCAGTTTTTCTTTGAATGGTTAGAAGAGCATTATGTAACATTGCTTCAAAAAGCTTTAAAACAAGAACTAGGCATTGGTTCTAAATTAGAATACAATATCATTGTAGAAAATGGAGCTATTGGTGGCAATTCATACACCATTAATTTGCCCACTGCCCAAAACAGAAAAGAGCGTAATAATGAAATATCCATGCCTCTTGAACTTTCTACCACAATTAGAAATCCATTTATTATTCCGGGGCTCAAAAAAATTAACGTAGATTCTCAACTCAATAACAAATATACTTTTGAAAATTTTATAGAAGGCGACTGCAATAGACTTGCCCGCTCTGCTGGCTTTGCTGTGGCAAATAATCCTGCTGGAACTTCTTTTAATCCATTAATGATATTTGGTGGAGTAGGATTAGGCAAAACACACTTAGTACATGCCATTGGCAATCAAATAAAGCAAGCCCATAAATCAAAAGCGGTATTATATGTTTCTTCAGAAAAGTTTATGAACCAATATATAGACAGTTTAAAAAGTGGAAACAATAATGATTTTATAAATTTTTATCAATACCTTGATGTATTAATTATAGAAGACGTACAATTTTTTTCTAAAAAAGAAAAAACACAAGAAATATTTTTTCAAATATTTAACCACCTTCATCAAAAAGGCAAACAACTTATATTAACCTGCGACAGGGCACCCAGAGAGTTAAAAGATTTGGATGAACGCTTATTATCTAGATTCAAATGGGGCTTGAGTGCAGACTTAACTGTGCCAGATTTTGAAACAAGGATAGCAATATTAGAAAACATGATGTATGCAGATGGCATTACCATGCCTAGAGATGTGGTAGAATACGTAGCCCACAATATCGATAATAATGTGCGAGAGTTAGAAGGAGCACTTATATCACTTTTGGCTCAAAGTTCACTTAATAGAAAAGAAATAGACTTAGATTTAGCTAAACAAATGCTAAAAAATCTGATTAAAAATGCCAATAGAGAAGTAAGCATTGATTATATTCAAAAATTGGTTTGCGATTATTTTAATATTGGCATAGATGCTGTTAAATCAAAAACACGCAAAAGAGAAATTGTTCAGGCAAGACAAATTGCGATGTATTTTTCTAAAGACTTGACGAAAGCAAGTTTAAAAAATATAGGTTCACATTTTGGAAATAGAGATCACTCTACTGTGATTCATGCATGTCAAACAGTAAATGATTTGATAGAAACTGACAAAAAGTTTAAGTATGATGTAGAGGAGTTGGCAAAAAGAATAAAAATAAATACCTTCTAAAATTAGATTTCGGGTTTTATTTTGCTCAACCTCCACACATCTGATTCCAAATTATTGCCACTTACTATCCATAATGATCCTTTAAAATCATAAATGGAACTAGCATGTCTAGATTGCCAAGGAATGTTATTTAATTCTTGCCAAAATTTCCCATCAGCCGAATACCACATATCATTTCTATTCCATGCCTCATTAAATTGACCATTTGCCCCACCAATAATCCAAATTTTTTTATCCCAAGAAATTACATTTTGATAACATCTTTGCTCCCAAGGGGCCTGTAATAATTCACATTTCCAATCTGCACCATTTTTGGTACTCCACACATCGTTGTAATAATTTTTTACTACGCCTTTTTCATTGCTATATGTTGCACCTCCTAGTATCCATAATTTTTTATTTAATGCTGCTTGACCTATGATCATTCCTCTAGGCAGCCAATGAGTATTGCCAGCTATATGATGCTGCCAATCTTTGCCATTTTCGCTAGACCAGGCATCAGCAAAATACTGTTGTTTATGATCTTCTACACTATCCATAGTTTGTCCACCAAAAACCCATATTTTATTATTAAAAACTACTACTTGGCTCGCTGCCCTAGGATACCAAGGAGCCTGCTGCAATATTCTTTCCCAATTAACACCATCTTCAGAATTCCATATATCGTTTTGGTATTTTTGCTGGTTTGCATCGCCTCCTATAATCCACATTCTATTCTTAAAAACAACAAAACCTGCACCATGTCTTCCTTCCCAATCATTTAAAGAATCAAAATTATCTTTTCCAAACGTATTTGCTTTTATCAAAATCCAGTTTAAACCATCTCCGCTTTTCCAAACCTCATTATTACAAGCTTTAGGAAAATTAATTTTATCAGAAGGATTCCAACCACCTAATAGCCACATTGCATCTTTATAAACCAATGCACCCGCTCCATCTCTTGCACTAAAAGCAGCATTGCAGGTTACTTTAATCCATTCATAACCAAGATGATCGTATCTTACATTGCTTATTGCAGAATCACAAAAATTAACTGTTTTTGCAGATTTGTTAGCAATTTTTTTTTCAATATCACCTTTAATTAAACTTGGCACATTATAGGTAGCCAAAAGCAGGAGTAAGACAGTGATTATAAGCCCTAACAGAACTATAAAGATATTTTTCTTCATAAATAAAATTGATATATAAATATTTTTTACAAATATAATGACAATGAAGAATTAAGTTTCAAAAAAATATTTCTTTTCTTTTCTTAATAAATGAAATAAAATATTTCAAATTCTTCTAAAAGTGTAATGATTGAAATTTGGTAAAAAATGTAAAAAAAAGCCCCAATCTCAAAAGAAATTGGGGCTTTTTAATATTAGGATAGGATATTATTTTGTTAGCGTTACTTTAACAGTTGAAGTTTGATTTCCAGAGGTAAGTTTTACTAAATATAAACCAGCAGGATGGGCATCAAAATTATAACTAAATGTCCCATTTAATTCAGTAGCAGCAACATCGGCAATTTTGGCTCCTAAAGCATTGTATATTTCAATTACTAAGGGAGCTGTGTTGTTATTAACTTCAATATTTACAATTCCGTTAGCAGGATTAGGATAAACATTTACATCTGCGTTAATATTAATGGCATCTGCACTTAATGTTTTATCAGTAGTTTTAGTAATTCTGCACTCACATCCATTTTTTGTCGCAATCATAGTGATGCTAACAGGTGTGCTATTGATTGGAAAAACTACATTTGATACACCAGCAGCTACAGAAATATTTGACCCTCCAACACTATAAATCCATTTGAAAGATGTACCCGCCAATGATCCACCTTTTGGTGTTAATGTATGTACACCTAAACCTTTGGCATAATCTTTTATATAATCAAAATCACAAGCTTGTGGAGATTCTCTAATTTCTATTGGAATAATTTTAGTAGAGCTACAACCGCCTAATATACTTGCAATAAGTGTTACATTTCTTTGTCCAACAGCATTATAGGTATGAATTGGTGCCCCGTCAGCAGAAACATTTGCATCGCCAAAATTCCAATTATAAGAAATTTCACCTGTTGGCGAAGTTGTTTTGTTAGTAAACACCGCTTGTTGTCCTTGACAAACGTCTGCAACAGAAAAGTCAGCAATTGGTTGAATTAATACATTCAGATTTTTGGAAATTATATCAGTACATCCATTGCTAGAGGTTACAGATAAAGTAACAGATTGATTTCCTAAGTCTGACCAGATATGGCTTCTTGTAGCATTATTATTTATGTCAGTTACATTTTCTATTGTCCAAGTGCTTGTTGGAATGCCATTTGGAGTAATGGAGTTATTTGTAAACAAAGTAGGAGTTTGGCCACAAGCCTGATCTGCTGTGAAGCTAGCTTTTGGCGCAGCCTTAATATTAACAACAATAGGTGTATTTAATGAGTCTGCACAACCAAATTCTGAAACTGCTGTTAAACGAACATTTTTAGTTCCTGCAGTTGAGAACTTATGCAAAGGATTTGGTTCTGTTGAAATCGCATTAGGTTCATCAAAATTCCATAAATAACCCATATTTCCGCTAGTTATAGTTGAACTATTGCTAAATCCAAAATCATCATTATCACAAGCACCTGACGCCAAAGTGCCGTTTGCAATAGGTTTAGCAAACTGATATACATTTTTGGTTTTTGAACCAGCACAGCCATTTTTCTCTGCTCTAAGTGTTACTGCATAACCACCTGGCAGTGTATAAAATTTACTTACGTTGGTGGTAACTTGATTAGGAGACCCATCACCCAATGTCCAAATATAAGTTGCATCTGCTGGATTTGTTGTGTTTGTTAATGCCACTGGTATTCCTTCGCAGGCATTTACTCTGCTAAAATCAACAAGCGGTATAGCAGTAACTGTAAGTATTTTAGCAAGAGTATCTACATAACCATATGGCGATGTAATACAACTAAATTTAACCGTGTAATTGCCGCTTCCTGGAAAAGTAAATACTGGATTTGTGCTAGTGGCAGAATCTTCAATATTACCTGTTCCAAAATCCCACTTGTAAAGTATATTTCCAGTGCTTACTGTTGAAAAATTATCGAATAATACTCCAGATCCTTCGCAAATAGTAGTAGGAAAGTCAAAATTTGGATTACAACGTGGAGCAACAAAAATTCTTTTTCTAATTGTGGTATCACATCCTGTAAAGGGGTCTGTAAAGACCACATTAAGGATAACAAAAGAGTCTATTGCAGAAGAAGGGGGATTAAAAGAAACTTGAGCATTTGTAGCACCTGATGGTACAGTTACAGAACTTCCTGTTACTATAATTCCTGCGTTTTCTGTTCTAACATTAGTTGTTATATTCCATCTGTTTGCGGGTGCTGTTCCATATTGTGCATTTGTTAAACCTATAGGAGGTGTAAATGAGTATACAAGAGGCTGTGTTGGAACTGTTACATCAAAACCTCCAAAATTATGGATGCCTTGTGTGCCAATAAATGAAAGATTAGATCCAGTAGGTGTTCTTATTACTGTAAATGTTCTTGTTAATCTGCTATTAGCAGGATTATCATCTACTACTCCTACTCCTGCTGAAATACTGTTTAATCCAGGACTGTTAAATCTTGGAACAGATACAAAAGTATATACTATTGTAGAATTTGCAGCAATAGGCCCAGCAATATTTTCTACCACCGGAGTAGATGTGTTAATTTGATACGAAACGGGCACATTTCTGATTGGAAAATTATTCTCATTTCTCACAGTTATTGTAACGGGCTCTGTATAATTTCCGCAAACAGAAGTACCATTAGCAGAATAAGTAAACACAGTTGTACTTGCATCTATTCTTACTTCAAAAGCGCCCATGTCTGGCGAAGCTACTGTTCTAGCGCTATCATTAATATCTTGAGTATAGCCTAAATTTGTACCTCCATTGTTGATAGGAAATGAAATAGGTCTTAAATCTCCTGTTGCCAAATTTACAAATGTTGGGTTGAGTCCAAAGCTACTATTTCCTCTACCCAATGCTCTCCAAGCAGTCAATGTTGAAATATTTGTATTGCCATCATACCCGTAATAATCGCCAGAAGCTTGTGCGCCTGTTCCATTTCTGTTTACAAAAACATCATTGTAATCAAAAGTACCTGTACCCCAGTTTAAATCATAGATGCCGTATCGTGCTAGCGTTGTAGAAGAACTGGTTCTTGTAATGCTGATTATATTATTGCTAAATTCTGTTAATCCACCATCATTATAATTTTGGATGGCATAAACATTTGGATTAGATACGTCAGTATTATCGTCATAAGAGAATGTGTTGTGCACCGAAACGAAATCACCTGCTGCGCCTCCACCCCAATTATATAGATACTGTCCAGCTACCGAACTAGTTGCTCGCATATTATAAATAGCATTATTAGACACTTCCATTCTTCCACTGCCAAACTCATTTATATAAATGCCATAAGCTATTGTAGGAATTGTGCCACTGCCTGCATTATTAAAAATCCTGTTTTTGGTAATGTACATATTTCCAGAATTTCCTGCATCTTGTGCTTCATAGTAAATTGCTGCAGCGCCCCAAGATTCTTGCTCAGTAACATCAGGATTTGTTAAGGTGTTTTTGTCAATAATATTTTCTTCAGAAAAACCATACATTATACCTCTATAGAAATAATTAGATATCAAATTACCTCTTACCACATTTCCATTACACCCACTTGCAGAAGCATCTCCACAAAGAAAAATTCCATAAGCGGGACCAGTACCTGCAGATGTGCCATCGTTTTGCCCACCAATAGAATTATTCAAAATTTGATTGTCATTCCCGTTGCTTCCAAAAGAGTTTGCCCCCCAAGTTCCTGCATTCAAATTATTGTCATTTTCAGAAAACAAAATACCAGCAGAAACACTATTTGCTGAGGAAGTTTCTGTGGTAACATTCGGGCACCTGATAATACAATTTCTTATAATATTGTTATTAGAATTGTTTTTAAATTGAATGCCCCATGCCTCAGTTGTTTCTAACGAATAAAGCTCTATACTATCGAATCTAAACCAATCGGCTCCCGTTAATTTAATTGCAGCGCGCTCTGTTGAAGAACCTGTGTAATTAATAATTTCATTATTTCCTTTAAAAGTAATTGTTCTAACTGAGCTTGTTGTGCCAATGGCAGGTATAACCAATTGATCTGTATTTGCCCAAGTGTATGGCCCAGAACCAATAGCAACCCTAAATGTTGCCGCTCCTGTTACTCCTAGGCCTGTGTTGTTTGATGGCCCACCATCAGACCTACTTAAACCACTAAGATCATCGACAACAGCCATAAAAGATTGGTAAATTGTAGCACTTGCTGTAAGGTTTTGGTTAATTGTGTAGTTTCCAGAGATTTGGGCACTTAAACTTGCAGTGCAAAACAAAAACAAAAGCACCATAGCACTTTTGAGATTGAAACTAAATTTTTTGACTCTTTTCATATGTTTTATTTATTATATTAATTCTATATATATTCGGCAAATATAAGATAACTATTTGATATAAACTTAAGACTGCAAATTTACAAAACGCTGCCTGGATGTTTAACTTATTAATTTATTAAGAAGCAAATATTAAAGTTTTAGCCCCTTAAATTCATTAAAATAGTCTTATATTCACATTAGAAAAAAACATTTTCTTTATATATTTGGCAAATTTAAGATAACTATTGGTTATAATCTAATACTTTACAAAAAAATGACAATCCAAGTTATTATTACACTGTTTATTGTTGATAACTCTAAATAAATAATTCCAAAGGCGATTTAAGTTAAATTTTAAAAAATAAAAATACATAATCGTAAAAAACAAATATAAAATTAATCCAATGAAATCAAGTTAATAGCTTCCGTTTTAAAACTTTATTAAATATTTTTAAAATAAAACAAACGCAATTCGAATAAAAATTTATAATATTGCAGTCAAGGTATGGCAATTAGTAAAAAATATTTATTTAACGACAAAGATCTGCAGCTTAGCAAGGTTTGCAAAGCATTAGGACATCCAGCAAGAATTGCAATTGTAAAAGCATTATTGAATAAAAACAATCAAACATGCCAAGATATTGTGGATATATTGCCCTTATCGCAAAGCACTGTCTCTCAGCATTTAAAAGAATTAAGAATCGCAGGTTTGATTAAAGGATTAAATAAAAAAACAAGCGTAATCTACACTGTGGATAAAGATGCCTTAAACAATGCCCAAAGAATGCTTTCTGATATCTTTTTTCAAAAAACAGTATCAAGGCAGGCTAAATTATTCTAAATCACATTATTAAATCGACTTACTTAGCTAAATCGACTTACTTAGCATCCATTTAAAAAGTTGTTTCCATGTTGGCTTCTTACCAAATGTTAGAATTGCAATTCTGTAAATTTTACTTGTTATAAACACCATTAGAATAAAAGTGCCGTAAAGCAGTATTGCAGAAACTATAATTTGCCACCAAGGAGCATTAAGACAAGCCCTCACCACCATTACAGCAGGCGATGTAAAAGGTACCATACTTGCCACAATAGCAATAGTGCTGTTTCCAGAACTAAAGGCAATAGACTGACCAATAATTAAACCCAAAATTAACGGCAGGGTTATTGGCAACATAAATTGTTGAATATCCGTCTCGGCATCAATAGCACTGCCTATTGCAGCAAAAATTGCGCTGTATAATAAATAGCCTCCTACAAAAAACAATAAAAATGTAATAAAAATCTTAGGCCATGGCAAATGAGTAAATGAGAGTAACATGGGTGATATCTGAGTCATTAATCCAGCCAAACCTGCCCTAGGAGGCATATTTGTATTGGCTATTTGAGAAATATCCAAAGAAGCCATTGCCACACTTCCGATAAGCGCAAAAATACCTGTTAATAGCACCCAGATAAATAATTGAGTAAAACCCACAAGAGCAATTCCAATAATTTTACCCATCATTAGATCAAATGGCCTTACTACAGATACTAAAACCTCTACAATGCGATTAGATTTTTCTTCCATCACACCACGCATTACTTGCACTGCAAAGGCAAACACAAAAAAATAAGTTAAAAAAGTAAATGCCATACCCACAAAACCAGCTACCTTGGTATTATTGTCTGTTATATTTTTGTTCTCATATTTTTTTGTCAATAAAAGAACCTTAGAATTTAGGCTGTCTAATTTGGAAGCTGAAATATGAAGCATGTCTTGCTTTTTATTATCAATATATTCTTTTACAGATTCTTTTATCTCATCTGTAGTTTTTACACCAATATTTTCATTAGAAATAAACGTTAGCTCTTGATTTTCAAATAAACCCTTGTTTTTAATTTGTAATACTCCATCTACCTCTCCTCGAGAAAGTAGCGCAAGAGCTGTATCTAAATAATTTGTTTGTTGAGTTATCAAAAGTCCGCCCCCTTTCATACTATCAGGAAAAGTAGTAATGATGCTCGAGTTATTCACCAATGCAATTTGCACAACATCTTCTTTCTCATTGGCAATGTAATACACTATTCCAAAAACCAGTGCATAAAACATTACAAATAATAATGGACCAAGTAATGTCATTATTATAAATGATTTTTTACGAACCCTTGTTTTGTATTCTCGCTTGATTATTTTTGTTATTTGACTCATATAATTTTAAGCGGTAGGTTTGGCCATTTTTATAAAAATATCATTAATACTTGGCAAGTCTTCTTGCAAAAAAATTAAATTTTGATACTTGAGTGTTAAATCGTTAATCCAATTTTTTACATTACTGATATTGCTGTATTTATAAATATATATATCATCTTGTTGGTGGCTAAATTTCATTTTTTTATCTAAACTTTCGGGATTTAAAAAATTGTCAAAGCCCAACAACCATGTATTTGTTTTAAATTGATTTTTAATCTGAGGTATGGTTCCGTCCAATACTTTTTCAGCATTATTTATCATTACCATATAGTCACACATTTTTTCTACACTTTCCATTTGGTGAGTTGAGTATAGAATTGTTGTACCGTTAGCTTTTAGGCTTTTTATTTCTTGCAAAACCAATTCTGCATTCACAGGATCAAAACCAGAAAAAGGTTCATCTAAAATTAAAAACTTTGGCCTGTGCAGCACCGCATTTATAAATTGTACTTTTTGCTGCATCCCTTTGCTCAGATCTTCCACATTCTTGTTGGCCCAATCTAGCAAGTCGAACTTTTTTAGCCACCGTGTTATTTCTGTATCTGCTTTTTCAAAATTTCGTAGAGAAGCAAAGTAACTTAATTGCTCCTTTATCTTCATTTTTTTATATAAACCACGTTCTTCTGGCAAATAACCTATCTGTGCCAAATCTTTGTCAGTCATAGGGTGCTTATTGAAAAGAACAGCCCCTTCATCTGCATTTATAATTCTATTAATAATACGCAGCAAGGTTGTTTTTCCTGCACCGTTGGGGCCTAATAGTCCGAAAATAGAACCCTCCGGAATTTGGAAACTGATGTTTTTTACAGCTTGTTTACTTTCATAGGTTTTAGATATATTTTTGATTTCTAGCACAATGCAAAATTATATAGGCATCTCAAATCTTCTTCTTTTTTTCGATAAATCACAGCATTATTCATCCCAATCTATAGAAATATGTTTTGGTTTTGGCACAATGGTATCCTTAGATTTTAGACCAAACTCTTGGCGTAAAATATTTTGAATTGTCTTTTTTTCTTCTGCAGCTTGTTGTTTTATCGTACTTATGGTATTTTTTTTATCATAAGTTATGGCTAACTTATCGGGATAGCCTAATATGTGTACAAAAATATTAAGTCCTCCATTACTTGTTTCTTCATAAAGCGATAAATCCCTATTCCTTCTTAAACTAAATTTTTTTGCTAAAACCTGATTCAGATTTATTTTAAAATGATAATCCATAAAATTTTCCAAGCTATGCTTGCCGCTAATTAGGCTTAAATTTAATGCTGAATTATTAATCTCAATTGGACTAAAATACATCATATTGTCTTTAATCTCAAAATTATGAATAAATTCGTCAAAAGTAATTTTTCTTAATTCCTCTATCTCTATAAATTTAGACATAGCCTCTAAGGGTTTATAATCTTTTAGCAAGCCATTTCTTATCGTATAATCAACATTGGCAAATAAACTTGGCATTTTACAATTGAGGTATTGATCCCAAATACCGGCAACACTTATTTTTGCATCGATGTATCCAGACAAATTATTTGAAGTTATTTCTGATTGACTAAAATTATCAAAAGCAGTAAACAATTTGACAATAGGAACATTATTGGCTATAAAATACCCCACTGGCACAAAGTCTAAAGTGGCATTATCTTGCTTGACAGTTAAACTTCCGCTCAAATTACCTTCATAGAATAGCATCCTTAATTGCTGTAAACTTAAAAAAGAATGGGCCAATTGCGCATTACACGAAAGCTGAGAACATATAAAATTTTGTTGCTTAAAAGTGTCTATATTGATGTTTAAATTTAGATCTAAATTTGCTGGAAGTTTTAGACTTACAGGCGCAGAAGTATTAGAAGATTCTTGTGCCATAATATAGGCTACCTTATCATAATCAAGATATTGAGCGTTTAATTTACCAAATATACCAATCTCTTTGTGCTCACTAAAAAGGTAGCTTGCTATTTTTTGCACTTTCCCTTGAAAGATGAACAATTTACCCGCCAAAAGTCCTTTTAAGTTACTAATTTCTAAATCATTATCTTTAATTAAAAATGCTCCATTTAAATTGCTTAATATTCTTTCTCCTTTTTTATTACTTATACCCGCATCTATCAATATCACCTTGCCTTCGCCCTGCCACTCAGTGTAATTTGTGGTATTTTGCAATGATGCTATTAAGCCCTTATAGTGTATATCTACATTGGCTTTGCCCTCCATTGCTTGCTCCATTTTTGCAAGGTTAGAAATTTTTTGAAGTGACAAATTACCCTCAAATTTTATATCAACAAATGGGTTGCTAAAATTTTCTATCCGTCCGCTACCCGTTATCAATTCTTCATCTAAAACAGCATTAAACTTCTTAATGTTTAAAAACTCTTTATCACCGTAGTTCAAATTTGCGACAAATTCAATTTTCTCTAAACCAATATTGTAACTTTTCTCTTGCAATGAGCCATTGGTTATATTAAAGTTGATATTTGCTTTTAAATTGTCTAAAGTTCCGCTAATAATACCATCTGCATCTAAAGTTCCTTTAGTTTCATAATTGCTTTTATCAAAATTTCTATTTGGTATAAAGGAGAACAATTGATGAAGCTCTAAATTTTCAGATTGAACTTTCAGACTCAAAGTTGGTTTTGTATTAATCTTAAAAATATCTCCCGATATATTTAATTTAGAATCAGCGATGAAAATGGCCAAACTGTGCACATTAATATTTTCAGAAATTGATAAACTACTTTTTATCTTTAATTTCTGATTCGCGATAAAAGTATCTTTCTTAAAAATAGAAAAATTGATTGCACCTTTGGTATCAATAATAAGATCTAATATTTCGTTTTTTTTATTGAGGCTAAGAGAGGTATTAGACAAAGATAGGCTGCTCAAATTTTTGGATGCGACATCTTTATACAAAAATATTGTTTTGGTCAATAATATTTTTCTTAGGTCAAAACTCGCTGAGGAAGAGGTACTATCATTTTTAGATTTTATAATATCAAAATTTCCTTTAGATGCAGCATTAAACCCGATTCTTAAAAACAAATCATAAGATTTTATTTTGCTAATCAAAAATCTACCGTGGATAATATCCCAAATATTAAAAACGAGGCTAATTTCTGCGGCTTCGCATAGAGGTTTATTAAACACCTTTTCTGACTCACTGACAATAACATCATTTAGCTGAAAAGTGAAATTTGGAAAACTTTTCCACCATGTAACATCAAAATCTTTTACCGTAAAAGACACTTTTAATTGATCATTTACTGCTTTTATAGCGTAAGCCTCTATGTCTTCCTTAAAAACATAAAACACGGCTAAAACCCCAATAAATAAAGCAAAAGCAATAGCCGCGAGCCATTTAAAAATTCTGAATATATAAGTGCGCCACATCATTGCTATATTAAAATATTAATTGCATTATAATTACACAACGAAGAACAAAATGCCAATATTATAGAATTTGGTTAAAAAAAGTTTAAAAAATAACTTCTATCGGTTTTAAACCCTCTATAAAATCGGTTTTTTCACCTGGCCTAAGTTTAGCATTATTTATAAAAACTACGGTCAAAGCAGGCATTCTTTTTAACTCCTTTCCCAAAATTTTAAAGTCTAGTGCCAAAACATCATTTATATTTAGCCTTTTGAGCGATTGTAGCGAAAAAAAATTAGCATGTAATTTTTGTAATTTATCAACAGATATCGTTAAATCATTTAGAGCAACAATACTTGTCAAAATAGCAATATTATCACTATTGTTCATTACGTTTAGTCCTAAAAGATTAAGTGAATTAAGCGTTTTTATCTTTTTTAATCCGGCAGGCAACAAGGCAATTTTTGTGTATGCAATGCTTAGTTCATTTAATGATGAAAGATTGCCAAAATTTGTCCCTAAATTAGAAACATTGGTTTGATCCAAAATTAGAATTTTTAAATTTTGTAGTTTGGATAGCCCATCAGGTAAGCTTTCTATAGGGTTTAAGCTCAAAAAAAGAACCTCTAATTTAATTAAAGAATTTATAGAATCGCTCAATAATGAAATTTGATTTCCACCATACATAGCATCACCCATATCAAGGTATTTTAGGTTGGGTAATTGTAGCGGCATTTTAGTCAAAAAATTACCTGCAAAATCCAGGTATTGCAAATTACCAATTTTCTCTAATGAGGTAGGCAGCCTTTTAAGGTTAGATTGATTGATTCTCAAAAAAATCAATTTTGATAATTTGGGAAAAACACTATCACAATCTAATGCATTGTCACTTATTATCTGCAGCACTCTTAGGTTTATAAAAAGTGAATAGTTGGTAATAAAAGATTTTACTTCTTCAGGATTGGTCAAAATTAAGCTTTCAGTATATTGAGGGGTTTTTATGGCATCAAAAAAGTTTTCTTGTGTTATTTCTTGTAATATTTGCACTTTGGCATAGGTCTCATTATTTTGACCTGGCAAATTATTGAAAGCTGCACAAAGAAAAAAGATAAGTAAAATAGTGTTTTTAAATGACTTCATTAAATGTAAATATTATTTTGAAATTGCAAATCTAATGCCACAAAAATTAAATAAAAAAAAACCTCAAAATTTTATTTTGAGGTTTTAAATTATAATCGTTAAAATAGTTATCTAATTCTTTTCTCTTTTATACGGGCTGCTTTACCAGTTAATTCTCTTAGATAGAAAATTCTAGCTCTTCTAACCTTGCCTCTTTTATTTACTTCTATTTTATCAATATTAGGGCTATGTAATGGAAAAATTCTCTCTACTCCTATTCCGTTGGATATTTTTCTAACTGTAAAAGTCTCAGAAACTCCAGCATTTCTTCGTTGTATCACATCGCCTTGAAAAAGCTGAATCCTTTCTTTACTGCCCTCACGTATTTTGTAATGCACTGTAACTTTATCACCAGCATTAAAAGTTGGTATATTTTCTGTTTTTAAAAATCCTTGTGCTACTTTGTTTATTAAGTTCATTGTAATTGTCCTTCAAAAATGGTCTGCAAAGGTAATAATTAAATTCTTTTAAAAAATATTTTTCTTTAATTATTTTTAACAATTATTTTACACAAACAAAGAATGCATTTTCAATGTTTTGACATTAAAAATCAGTTACTTAATTTTTTAAAACCACAAACTTTTTAGTGGTTTTGATACCGTCTATTCCAACACAGGTAATAAAATAAATACCATTATGATATTTACTTATATCAATTTGTTGTTCATTTTCTGCATCATCCAAAAGTTGAGCATCCACCACTTGTCCCAAATTATTGAAAATACTATAGCTTTTGAAATGATGAATTAAGCCTAAACTTAGGCGCAGTGAATTGCTGGCAGGGTTTGGATATAAAACAAAGTCTGCAGAAGGAATATCTTCTATAGTTAATGGGAATCCTGTGGTAAATTCATACCTAAGTTCGGTGCCAAAATCTGTCGCAAAGTTTTTGATAATCGAATTGTTGGCAGCATTTCTGATACGAAATACACCATTGGTAGTTCCTTGACCATTGCCAAACCACCAACCAATGCCATCTTTGTTAATATTGCGAACTGAGGTGCCTTTATCATCTAAAATTAATGTATAACAGTATCCATTTTTTAAATTGAGCGTTTCTCTATAGGTGGTACTGTTTTCAAAATCATTTTTAGTCCAAACTACAGCACCTAGCCAATCTTTTATGATAATGCTATTTTCTGAAGCCTCATTATTGGTAATAAATTCTATAATAATATCTTTTACATGGGTAGGTGTTTGCACATACCTGCTTGAAATTTTATTATTAAATGTGTTTTCATCCACTTTGCCATTTACATTTAATATTTCAAAATCAAAAGTTAGCATTCCTGATTTGTATGAGGTAACGGCTGGCAAAATAATTTCTATAACTTGTAAAGGAGACAAAGCACCAAACCATATAAAATCATTTTTTGCAGCACTTGTGTTTCCGTAATTAAAGCGCACACTCTTTACAGTGTCACTTCCATTATTTTTTATTAATATTCGATGATCTCCACAGGATGGGTTGTATCTTTTATAATCTTCAAAAGTGCTAGGATTGATAATATCTTCAATAGAAACATCATTTTTAAAATTAAAAGCTCCAAAATACAATATGTGTGAAGTTATATAGTAGTTTCCATTGCTTCCAGCATTGTTAGAATAGGGTTCCATTTGCATTTGATAATTGATAGCGCTATCATTTTTTAAACCAATAACAGTACTTATTGGAGTTACTCCCGCTCCGGGGCACCAATTGCCTCTATCTAACAGCCAAGTACCTGCTTGTGGGTACAATGAATTGAGTCCGCAATCATTTCTCCAAAGTGTTTTTTGGTTGATTTTTTGACCATTGTTATACATATAAACCGTTTTACTGCAAAATTCGGAGCACCCTTCTTGCCTATCTGCTCCATGCCCAGTTTGAATCAATTGCACATCTGCAAACATTGCATTTGCAGGCGTTTTAGAATTAAATATTGGTAACTTATCATTGATTGGACTATTGTCGTCACCATAGGTAAAACTTGCCCTATTAAGAATTTTTACAGGCAACCCTATTGGATTTCTTGCAGGTGTGCCAGCAATACAATTAAAATCTAATGTTATTTGCCAGCCCCTATCATTATTGGCCTCATATCCAGAATGCCTGTATGATATTTCTATACTGTCTTTAAAAAGATTTGAATATTGGCTCAAATCAAACCGCCATTTATGCAACCACTTGCCAGCTGCTGTCCAATAAAATCCATAAGGGGTAATAAATCTGGCTATTTCTAAGCCAATTGAGTCTCCATTTTTTCCATTTATACGGTTGATAGAAATATCGTTTAGATAATCCCACTCGCCACATCTTAAGCCAGGAGCACACTCAAAAGTAAGTTCTAAATAAACTTTTCTATAATCTTGATTTTTAGGAAAAACTGCCCATTCATTGTAAAAGGTTTGCCCTCTTGACGGATCTGTTTTTATGATTACTTTATCATGTGATTTTACCCTAAAAGTATCTTCTGCTGCTGCATAAGAAACGTTTATCAATAAAAATAAATTAAAAAGTAAAAGTATCGTTTTTTTTCTCATTAATTAATTAATTTAAATAGCCGATTCCATCTAATTTTATACCTTACATTATTGCCATCTACTTGCTTATATTGTATAGAAAATAATACCAAAAGGGGTTTGCCAAGAATATGTGACTCTGGCACAAAACCCCAAATTCTACTATCTAGTGAATTATGTCTATTATCGCCCATCATCCAATAATAATTATATTTAAAAGTATAGTTGCTCAATAATTTATTATTAACTGAAATTTTATCACTCAAAATTTCTACATTTTCTAGGTCTTCAAAATTTTTAATTACATTGCCATACATGTATGCATTATAAGGAATTGTAAGATCTATGTTATCTCCTCTTTTTGGACAATAATAAGGCCCACAATTATCAATCGTCCAGTTTACAAATGGAGCCACCGCATAACCAGGGTAGAGCATATCTCCTGGTTCTCCTCGCAATCTCAAAACGATATCAATAATCCCTTTTTCTTTCATATTATTTAGAATCTTTTCTGTAGTCATTATGTGTCTAAGGTTCTCTAAAGGCAATTTTGTAAGTCTAGAGCTGCTATCCAAATTACTCAAGAGCATCGGCAATCGTTGAGTTTGCCCAATATCATAAATGTCTAAATCATCCAAAACCTTATCATAGATTGGGTATAAACTATTGCCAACGATATAGCTGTGCTGTTCGCCACTCAAAACCGATAGTTTTTTGCCATTAAGATATAAATAACTATTGTCAACTTTTAGTGTATCACCAGGGCCAGCCACGCAGCGTTTTATAAAATTTTGTCTCTTATCGATCGGAAAATCTAAATCATCGCCTGGCCAATTAAAAACAGTAGGATCGCCAGCTTTCACCCTGCTCCAGCCGCTAAACCTGATGTAGGGCAATGTTAATATTTTAACATAAGATGGAATACCCACCAAATCTCTATGCACAAATGGAATAGACACTGGTGTAGATGGAACCCTAAAACCATTGTGCAACTTACTTACAAATAAATAATCGCCAACCCTTAGAGAACGCTCCATAGATTGAGTAGGTATTTGGTAGGGCTCTACATATATCATTCTAACTAATGATGCCACCATGATGGCAAACCAGATGGCATCTGCCCAATCTCTTACTTTATCTTTTGCTTTTGGGTATTGCTTTTTAAACTCCTCTGACTCTGCAGCACCTAAAAAGACTACATCTTTTCTAAAACCAATAAATGGTAAATACAAAAACTGAAACAATGTACCCATTACTTGAGATTTAAAATCAAATCTGCCAAAACTGCGCAGCAAATCTATAGATAGCGTAAACCAAATGATGGGATTAATGATGGGTATAAATAAATAGAAAAAATACGTAAGTGGTCTGCCTACCATTTTGACCCAACAATACCAATTGTATATTGGAATAATAGATAAAACAGGATTTAGTCCAGCCTTTTTAAACAATAGCCAAAAACCCACCCTATTAAGAACTAATATAGGGATAGCGAACGCTAAAAATAAAGACAGATTATATGATTGCATAATTTAATAACTGCAAACGTACATAAAAATACGGATTGTTTTGATAGCTAAGGTAATAAAATAGCAATTAATTGAATTTAGGAATCTATTGCAAGAAGGCGTAGATAAAGAATAAAAACATATTTTAACTAGAAATTTGCAATTTCTTAAAATTAAAACTAAATTTGCAGTCGCTTTTAAAAAACTGCGCATGTGGCGTAATTGGTAGCCGCGCTAGACTTAGGATCTAGTGTTGAAAGACGTGGGGGTTCGAGTCCCTTCATGCGCACAACAAAATAAACCTCAAAATTTAAAATTTTTGAGGTTTATTTTTTTATATTTATGTTTGCAATTAGCATAAACCATGAAAAATAAACTAAACTTTGCCTTATTTATTGCTTTTCTAGGTATTTTTTGTTTTAGTATTGGTTTTAAAAAATATTACAAATTGCCTCCCAGCAGCTACCATCAAGGGGCACAAGCAGATAGACTTTCTATTGTTTACAATTATTGGCAAGACAACACAGATTTTTTTCATCCAAAAGTGATGGAGAATTGGTTATCTGATGGCATTGTGGGCTGTGAGTTTCCGATTTTGTATTATGGCATTGCTCAAATTTTTAAAGTATCAGGTTTTAGCTATGACATTTACCGAATAATATTTTTTTGTTTCTTTATTTTAGGTGCTTTGAGCGCTTATCAAATAGCAGCTTTTTATGTAAAAGAAAATTCAGCTGCGATAATTACCCTAGTATGGATTGGTTCTCCCATATTTTGCTATTATGCGTTAAATTTTTTACCAGATATGCCTGCTTTAGGCTTAACAATGTTTGGATGGCGCCTATTGCTAAAACAACGAAAATCGCACTCAAAACAAGCTTTGGGCCTGCTAATTCTCTGTTTGGCAGGTTTATTAAAAGCCAGCTATAGCATACATGTAGCTGTTGCATTTTCTATTTATGTGCTTGAAAATAGAAAAATTCAATGGCAAATACTTTTGGTAAGCATTATTGCTATTGGCAGCCTTGCCGCATGGTATGAGTGGGCTTCTTACTTGAACAAAACTTACTTAAACTCCCACTTTTTGTTAAAACCAAACCCTGCAATTAGTTTCCCTAATTTTGTAATGCTTATTGGCAGTAATTGGAGAAATTGGCAGTCTGAAATGTATCCAATTGCCACCCTTTTGGTTATTCTTATTGGAATAATCTTTATTTTTTATAAACCCATGGAACAACGCCTATTAAGGATGATTGCAATGCGTTTAGCCATTTTAGGACTGATATACTACCTTCTTTTTCAAACCCAATTTTTGTACCATGATTACTATTTATTGGCTTTTTATCCTGCAAATTTTTTCTTCCTATTAATCGCTTTTATTGGCTTGAAAAGGTATTTTTATTTAGTGGGGTTTTTAAAATTTGTTTTTATAATTTTGCTTGTCTTTAATTTTACAAATGCCAAAGAGCAATTTAACGCAAGGTATGATATAAACAGCTATTATTATCAACCAGGTATGCCTAAGATTATTGAAAAATATGAGACTATTGCCCCTTTTATAAATAAATATATTCCTAAAGACTCTTTTGTAATTACCGCTTTTGACAATACGCCAAATACAACATTATTGTTTATGCAACGGAGGGGTATAAGAATTTCAAAAGACTATAGTACTGCAGTTTTTGCAGAAAGAATAATGGAAAGAAATACGAACTTTGTTTTATGTAATGATAAAGAAGAATTTGACATTAAATTAAAAGAAATAAATGGGCCATCTTATCAATTAATTGATAGTTTTAAAAAAATATACCTGCTGCGTTTTAAAAGTAAATATTAAATCCGACAAAAAATCGAATACCTTGATTAGAAGTAAACACATAAGTAGGGTCAAACGTTAGTGCATTTGGATTATTGGGAGTTGGCAAAGCGTTTCCATTTGCATCAAAAGTTACTTGTTTATCAAAAGGATCAAAGGGTCTTGCAATACTATTGGCATTTGGTATAAAATTAAGTAAATTTTTAACGCCAAAAAACAACTCTTTCTGTCGGAATGTTTTAGAAAACTGTAAATTTTGAATACTATACCAAGGAGAGTTTCCCGACCTGTTATCTAATGGCCCTAGCAATGGCAAAACCATTGGAGAATAAAAATTACCTGTATAAGAAATTTTGAGATTAGGTTTATTTATTTGATAAGAACAATTCCAAGTTCCAGAAAAATTTTCTGTTAAAGGCTGCCTTTGTAATACCCCATCTCTTGTTTGATTAACTTCCATATAAGTAATTCCTAAAAATCCATTAAAATGTGTGCTGAGATTAAATTCTAAATTACTTGAAACCCCTTTTGAAACAGCAAATCCATTAATATTTTGATATATAATTTTATTTGGATCAGATAGGTAATCGGGTATAATTTTATTTGTAAAATAGGTAAACCATCCACCAAAATCTAGGTTAAAATACCTATTTTTTTTTCCAAAAAACTTATAATTATAATTTCCATTAAAATTCCAACTCGTTTCTGGCGCTAGCTTTTCTTTAAAAACTACTGTTCTAGCACCAGTTAATGCTGCATGATCTTCTGTAAACACATTAGCTACTCTATAGCCATTGCCTAACCCCAAACGATAAGTATGTACTAAATCGCGTGAGGATATTTTTAAATTGAGCCTTGGTGTAATAATGCTGCCATGTATAAAATTATAATCATATCTTATGCCTGATAATACAACGCTTCTAGCATTAAAATTATGCGTATGTTGCAGAAAAACACCAGGTAAATGCTGCACACTAACCGCATTGGTGCTATCTAAATCGATGGTTGCAGCAGTATTGTCATCATATTTTGTGAAACGATATGAAACCCCTGCTAAAAAATCATTATTTGTGTTGAGTTTATAATTCCATAGCAACTGAGCAAAACCCACAGATTGATTTGCTAAAAAAGGAAGGGTTCCATAAAAACTATTTTGTTGATGATTATTATAACTAAACTGAAGCGCTATATCCTGCTTTATTGGCAAAGGCAATAACCCAAAAATCTCTACACGTTTCGTAAATATGCTTTCGCCATAAACGCTATCTCCTCCCCTAAAACTTTTGTTCCAATTAGTTTGCCCGCCCCACCTATCTTCATAAATGTATCGTCCTGCAATAGAAAATTGCTTGTTTTCAGAAATATTTATATTGAATTTATTAAAAAATGCAATTCTATTTTGCAATGTTAAATCTGTGAATCCATCATTGTTTTTATCTATAACTTGCTGAAAATTAAAATAATTTATTCCTGCAATTAATGTGCTGCTTTTTCCAATTTTTCTTTGAATGCCTACATCTGTATTCCACTCTCCCCAAGTATTTGTAAAAGTTTCTATAAATGTGATTGGTTTTTGATACTTGCTTTTTGTAATAACATTAATAAGTCCACCAACAGCCTCTGATCCATAAAGGGTGGATGCTGCTCCTTTTACTATTTCTACTCTTTCTATTAAGCTTTGCGGAATACCAAAAAGCCCATAAACAGAAGATAATCCACTCACAATTGGCATTCCATCTATTAATATTGCAGTATATGGCCCTTCTAAGCCATTGATATGAATATCTCCAGTATTGCAAACATTACAATTATTCTGAGGGCGTACACCATTTATATTTTGCATGGCATCAAAGATGTTGGAAGAAATATTTGATTTAAAATAAAGGGGTGAAAACACTTCAATATTTACCGGACTTTTGGACTTGGAGACTTCTTTTAAAGTGCCACTAATTACCATTGGTTCAAACAAATGTGCTCTTGGAAATAAGTAAAATGTATCTATTTTGTTTATAAAGTTATTTGGCAATGTTTTTATTAATGTATCATATCCCTTTGCCCACACCATAATTTTTGATTGAGGTGATGGAGTGATACAATATTGATTGTTTGGATTACTTTTTATTTTCAAACCATTGTGCGATACATTTAATGCCCCTGTTATCATGGTATCTGAGGCAAAAACGCAAAAACAATAATCTGTTTGGCCCTTAACACAATTATTTATTAATAGTAAAATGTACAATACTAATAATTTTTTTAACATGGTACAATAATACAATTGTTAGATGAATCTAACAAATTAAATAATACTATTCTTATAAACAATATTTTCGATATCAAAAATTTATGTACTTTTGAAGACTAAATCAATAAAATGTTAAGCCAAACAGAGGAGAATTATTTAAAAACAATATTTTTAATACTAGAAGAAGAAAAACCATTAACCATTTCAGTATTAAGCAGCCGTATAGGAGTAAGTATGCCGACTGTAAATAGTATGATTAAAAGTTTGAGCGGAAAAGATTTAATCAAATACACTAAATATAAGCCAATAGAAGTTACCAAAAACGGCAAATTACAAGCAGCAAATATTATACGAAAACACAGATTAACAGAAATGTATTTGGCAGAAAAAATGGGGTTTGGCTGGGAAGAAGTGCATGCAATTGCGGAACAAATGGAACATATTAATTCTATACTATTTTTTGATAAGATGGATGAACTGCTTGGTTTTCCAAAAATAGACCCACATGGTTCGCCAATACCAAATAAAGATGGCATAATTACTCCAATTATCTACACTTCACTTGCTGCATGCCAAAATGGATATACAGTTAATATAGCGGCTATAAAAGAAAGCAGTTTTGAGTTTTTAAGTTTTTTAAACAGCAAACAACTTGCTCTAGGCTCTGTTTTAGAAATAATTAAAATTGAGTCTTATGATGGCAGTATAGAACTGGTTGATAAATCTGGCACCAAACATATTTTAAGCAAAATAGTGTGCGAGAAATTGCTTGTAAATATAATTTCAGGCCCTATTCAAGACTAAATCTTAATTTTTTTCAAAAAAAAAGCATTCAAATGGGTTGAATGCTTTTAAATAAAATTTAATAAGGCTGATTTTTTAGAAAGTTGAATTATCTATTTGAAATGGAAATCTAAAATAACTTCTAACAGGTTTACCCATTCTAGTTGCAGGTTTCCATTTAGTGCTCGTCAATTTCATGATTCTGATAACCTCTTCTTCTAATCCATAGCCCAACTTTCTATTAGGCGGAGCAATGGCTTTTATATCAGTCACAGAGCCATCAGTTTCAACAACAAACATAATAGGAATGGTACCAGAAATGCCTAATTCTTGCGCAGATCTTGGCATTTTAAACTGTGTTGAAACAAACTCTCGCAATTGCTCTTCGCCTTTATCTCCAAAAAAAGCTAAATCATCTACATCACTGTAGATATTGTCATCAATTTCAATTTTATCTTTTCCTTTACCATCATCTTTTCCATTTAACACAGGCGCAGTAATTACAGTTTGTTCTTTGGCAGTATTATCTGGTGGTGGATCCTCTTCTTTATCAGAATCATCCTCAATTTCTTGAATATCTGGACTAGGTGGAGGTGGTGGTGCTTTTGGTGGTTCTTGTTGTGTTGGTGGAATTTCTTCTACCGCTTCTAATAAAAGATTGCTTTTCTCTTTTTTAACTACTTCAGGCTTGTTTGTAAAGGCCATTAGACCCCAAGTAAGCAACAAAGCAATATTTAATCCAATCAATAAGTTGGTGGATTTTTTTTGTTCGGTGTCAACCTTCAGATACTTTTTTACTTCCATGGTTTTTAATTAATTAATTGGTACAAAAATATAAAATTATTTGTTATTAAATACTAATTCTTATTCAAAGGTAAACGAATGGACTAAAATAATTTACAAACGTCCTAATTTTGATAATAAAAAAAATAAAATTACTTTTCAAATACGTGCTTTTCAACTAATTAAAGTTACAAATGAATAAATTATTAATTTATTCTGATTTTGGTGTAAAATATGTTTTTAAAAAATACAGATACATTATTAAACCAATGGTGTAAAAGTGCATCTAAACCCTAAAGTATCCAAGTGAAAGAAAAAGACAAAGTATTGATACAGCACTTAGGTGATAAAAATTACAAAGCACTTTTTGAACTATTGTTGGTAAAATATAAGAAACCATTGTATGCAATGTTATATAAAATAGTTAAAAATCATGATGATACTGATGATGCCTTGCAAAATACTTATATTAAAGTTTGGGAAAATCTATTAGGATTTAAAGAAGAAAGTACCCTGTTTTCCTGGATGTATACGATTGCGAAAAATGAAGGTTTGATGATTCTGAGAAAAAATAAAAAAATCTTAGACAATACAAACAACGACTTCCTTATTAATTCAACAGGCCTAAACTATGCAGAAGATGAAATTTATATGCTATTGTATAATGCATTAGCGCAATTACCTGAAAAGCAAAAGTATGTTTTTGAACTAAAATACTTTGCCGAAAATACTTATGAAGAAATAAAAGACAAAACAGATACCAGCATTGGCGCCTTAAAAGCAAGCTATTTTCATGCGTTACAAAAAATAGGAAAATACATAAAACTAAAAAACACCTTAAACTAAATGATGAAGAATATTGGAAAGAATTTGATGCTAAATTAGGTGACAAAACCTTTAAAAAGTTTAAAATTTCAAAAAGGCTAATTCATTTTAGGGCAGCATGTGTTTTAATAGTCGCAAGTCTTATTGGCACAATAGTGGTTTTTAAGGGTACAAATAACCCTAATCAGCCTTTGGTTAATATTGAAAAAACTAAAAATAGTGATAGCCTAAAAAGAATTAGAGGTGTTGATAGTGCAGCAGAAATAGATAAAGAAATTGACTTGGCAATAAATGAAATTATAAAAGAGGACCCAAAGGGTAACAAAATTTCAACAACAGATTATCAACAAAATGACAATCAACAGGATGACTACCAGCAATTGAATGATTATGAGCTCATCGAAAAACTTACTATAAAAGACATTGAAGAAATAATAAATGAAATATAATATAAAAAACACTACACACCTCTACATAATGGCGGCATTTTTGCTCCTTTCAAATATTTGTTTTGCACAAACAGACTCTGCAAAAATGAAAAAGATGGAAGAACTTAGAACACTAATAATCATAGAAAAACTTTCATTAACGCCAAAAGAACAAAAAGATTTTTTGCCATTGTACCACGCCTATAAAAATGCAGAAATAAAGTTACAAAAACAAATTAATAGTATTTTAAAAAATGGCAATAAGGAAGAAGTAAGTCAGGAAAAGGCTACAAAATTATTAGACTCTTTACAAAAGTTACAGTTATTAAAACTAAATTTACTTAATGCAGCTATTACCAAGTTTAAAACAGTATTGCCTGCTACAAAAATTC
>JBDNFC010000012.1:0-16487 GCA_041690035.1 Bacteroidia bacterium
AAACTGCACTTTTTCTACGACCACCCTTTTCGCTCTGCGGCACTTTTCACTAGACCGCGCTTTACGTCAGGTTGAGTGTTTTTATGAGCCATGAGCGAAATAAAAATGTATCGAAACCAGAGTAAAGCAAGTTGTAATCTTCACCGCTAAAGCCTTCTTCGATACATTGCGCTAGGGCGCAACACTCAGAATGACTTTTCGCTGGATATTGCTTTTGGTCAAACTGCACTTTTTGTATGACCACCCTTTTCACTTGGCGGCACTTTTCGCTACCAACCCTTTACGTCAGGTTGAGTGTTTTTATGAGCCATGAGCGAAATAAAAATGTATCGAAACCAGAGTAAAGCAAATACATTAGATTTTAATGCTAAAAATATTGCAAGCAGAAAATAAAAAAATAAAAAATCAGATCAAATATCATTGCTTAAGCTCTTTTAAAAGCAAGGTCTGCAAGCTTGTATAAATATATGGGTTTGCTGCAATAATAGATTTGCCACTAATATCAAATTTATCGCCACCAATATTGGAGTATATTCCACCAGCTTCTTTTACAAGCAGTGCACCAGCGGCTACATCCCATGTATTTAAATTTAGCTCAAAAAAACCGCAAAAATTTCCTGAAGCTGTATATGCCAAGTCTATAGCTGCACTGCCCATTCTGCGTAAACCGCGAGTGTTCTCCATCAAATATTTTAAGCAGTTTAGATATTCATTCATTTGTTTAAAATTATAGTAAGGAAAACCTGTAGCCAATAAACTTTCAGACAATACTTTACTGCAAGAAACCTCAATAGCTTGATTGTTTAAAAAAGCACCCCCATTCTTTGTTGCATAAAAACATTGTGCCAATACAGGTATAAAAACCACTCCACTCACCAAAACTTGATGAAAAGTTGCAGCTATGCTAACACTATACATAGGCAGACCATGTAAAAAATTTGTAGTTCCATCAAGGGGGTCTATAATAAATTGTAGGTCATTCACTTTTGGTTTTAACACAGTATTTTCTTCTCCCACAAATGATGCATCCGGATAATGTGATTGAAGGTATGAAATAATTATTTTTTCTGCTTCAATATCTATTTCGGTTACCAATTGATTTGTGCTCTTTTCATTGATTTTTATTTGGCCGATACGTTGTTGATTGTGCAATAAAAACTCGCCAGCAATTTTTGCAGCAATAACGCAGTGTTGGGTTAATGTTTGGTGAAAAGATTCCATAGCATAATAATTGATGTAAAAACAAGGGTAAAAATAAAGAAAATAACAATGGTATTTTTGATAAAGAAACCAACATTGTTTGGCTCATCATTATAGTAAATTCGATAAGGAGTAATTGAAAGTTTTTGCAACATTTTAGCCCAAATATTAGTTTTGGGATAGTTTTTATAAATATAAATTTTTTTTATGTTACTAAAATATATTAAATCTCCAAATATGCTTTTTGGTGCACAATCTAGGGCCAATATATTTTCTTGGAATATAGAATCTTTGTTTTTAGAATCAACTAGTTGTGAGATATCGCCTAAATCTAATAATTCTGCATTAGAAACTGCTGCAATAATTTTTGATGTTGGGTGCAAGGCTATCCAAGAGGTTTTGTTTTTAGAAAAAAAGCCAAGCTCACAAAAACTATGTTTACCTGCATCATTTTCTATAGCCAAATAGCGAACTTTTATTAACTTAATTTTACCTAAATCATACCATAGCATTTTTGCAAATTGTTCGCACCATAAGCTGTCCTGCAAATTTTTTAATAAATAAATTTTTAGTTGCTCAGGGCTAATGATTGCAGATTTTGATGGGGCACCTATTCGGCAAGAAAAAAGGCTAACCATGTCAGTCACTTTTGGCATCACTTTATATTTCCAAATTATTTTTTGGTCATTGGATAAGTAATCTTGGCTACGTTTTTTAATTTTAGTAATAGAATCTTGATAATCTAGTGACTCTTTAAAAATAGCCATTAAGAGAATAAGAACAAGAAATAAAAAACTGCTCATTAAAAGCATTATTTTCGAAACTTTTTTAACCCTTTTTAGGCCTAGCATATTATTTACTTTCAAAATAGTGCGTAAGTGTTTGGGCTATTGTTTCCCAACTAAACTTGGCCAAGATTAATGCAGATGCTTGTTTTCCCATTCTTTCTCTTAAAACGGGGTCTGCCAATATATCTAATACCCGGTTTGCAAAACCTTGTGCTGTTGTTTCCATAAAAACCCCTTCCCCATTGGCTATTTGTAAGCCCTCAAATCCTATTTGAGAACAAACCACAGGTACACCCATAGACATACTTTCGAGCACCTTATTTTGCGTGCCAGCTCCTATGCGCAATGGTGAAACCACAACACATGCCGATGCATACATCTCATTTAGATTAGCAATAAAACCAGTTACTTTTATACTTTCAGTAGCCAATTCTTGTATTTTAGAAACAGGCCTTTGACCTGCAATAACAAATTCTACCTTTGGCATTTTTTTCCTAATTAAAGGCAATATTTCTTGCACAAAATATACAGCACCATCAATGTTTGGCGCATAATCCATATTGCCAGTAAATAGTATTCTATTGCTTATAAAAGATACCGTGCTAAATGCAAAAGTATTTACATCTACCCCATTAGGCAGTAGTGCAATATTTTTAATTTTATGCACAGATTGAAGATAGTGCATATCCTCTTTGCTGCAAACTAGATTGAGTTTAAAATCTAACATTCGCTGCTCATATGACAACAATCTTTTATATTCTATCTTAGCAAAAAATCGATCAAATTGGTTTTTAGATTTATCTATTCTTCGCTTCCAGTAGAGCGAAAATGCATCTGGCAAATCGAGTATTGACATTTTACTCCAAGCCTGATTTTTAAAATATTGCGCCATACGCAAATGCTGCACATGTATAGCATCGTAACGATTGTTTTTTAGCAGCAATTTTAATTTTTTAGCAAATTTTAGATTTTTAAAATAGAGCACTTGAAAAGGTATTTGACTAAATATACCCATAAAACACCAAAAAATACTTGTTAGTTTAGCTTGCTTAATCAATTTTACGCTGCTAAATACTTTTAATAATTCATCTTTATAATTTAATTCCTCGTCAGAAACATAAAAAGTGATCAAATGCAATTCGTTCGCTTTACACAGTTGTTTGGCTAAGTTATATATTTTTAACTTATCTCCACGATAAGGCGGATAGGGTATTCTATTGGCGACAAATAATACTTTCATCAAAAACACAAACATAAGATAAAGTATGCTAATTGGCAAACTTTCATCATATATGTAAACCGATTTTTTTTACAAGTATAAAAATATTCAAAATGCAATCAAGTATAAATTTGTATTCATTTTTTCAGATTGGTAAAATACTAATGTTTAATATTATTATTGCAATACATTATTATGATTAAAATTGCTATCGCAGAGGATATAGTCAAATTAGCTGAAACATTGGTCAATAAGATAGAGCTATTGCCAAACTTTAAAATAGTATTTGTAGCAAATAATGGAGAAGACTTATTAAAAAATCTACAGAAAAATAGCAATATAGACATCATATTTATGGATATAAATATGCCGATTATGAATGGGATATTGGCAACAGAAAAAGTGAGTAATAAATATCCGCATATAAAAATAATTATCCTGTCTATACATGATGATGAAGACAATATTTTTAATGCCATTCTTGCTGGAGCCATGGGTTATTTACTAAAAGACGATAAGCCGGATGCAATACACAAGGCTATTTATGAAGTATTAGAGGGAGGAGTGTCTATGAGTCCAGAAATAGCACGCAAATCATTGATGCTAATTAAGAATGGACGAGGCAATACCAAATTAAATATTGATTATAGACTTACAGCGCGTGAAACAGAAATTTTAACGCACCTAAGCAAAGGCTTGCAGTATGATGAAATAGCAAATAATTTAAATATAAGCAAGGGTACAGTGAGAAAACATATTGAAAATATTTATAAAAAACTACACGTAAATAATAAAGTAGAGGCTGTTCAAAAATTTAATAGTTAACAAACTAAAGATTGCTAATATCAGTTTTTTATTTTTTTGCAAGGAAAAAAAAGTTTTATGCCCTTTTAAATAGTAAGCAATCACAATAGAAAAATTAAACTTGCCAAATAGATTTACATTTTCTTTTGGTTTAAAATTTTCTACTTGTTTCTGCCATTTATTAAAGTAAAATAAAAAGTGCCAATGCGCTCTTACAATAGCCAAAACATCTTTTATCCGACCTTTTGAAAGGTATAAAATAGCTGCTGGAGCATCTAATATTAGGCGTAAAAATATTTTTATATATTTAGTAAATCCTTTTTCATACCTAGCCATCAGCACCAAAGAGTTTCTAAAATTAAGATAGGTTTTCTTTTCATTTTGCTCTGCCAGTGTGCCACCACCTAAATGATAAACTACTGCTTTTGGTGCACAATATATTTTATAATCAGACAATTGAATACGGTAGCACAAGTCTATTTCTTCCATATGGGCAAATAGCAAATTGTCAAAAGCGCCCACTTGCCAAAATATTTTTGCATCAATAAATAATGCTGCACCACTAGCCCAAAACACTTGAAGATTATTATCATACTGTCCATGATCATTTTCGCAATGGTTAAAAATACGTCCGCGGCAAAAAGGATAACCTAAAATATCAATAAATCCCCCTGCTGCTCCGGCATATTCAAAGGCTTCTTTATTTTTTAGACTTTTAATTTTAGGTTGCAATGCAGCGCAGTTTGGCAAATTCTTTATAGCATCTACAAGGTTTTTTATCCAGTCAGGCTCCACTTCCACATCAGAGTTTAGCAACATATAATAATCGCTCATAATGCTTTTTAGCGCTTTGTTGTATCCGCCTGCATACCCATAATTATTGCCTAATGGCATCCATTGCACAGTTTTATAATTTTTTACAACAGCAGCAGAATTATCTGTGCTGCCATTATCTGCCACTATAATTTCTAAATTTTTATACTCGGTATTGACTACAAAAGGTAAAAATTGATTCAAAAGTGATGCCGTATTATAGTTCAAAATCACAATAGCCACTTTTGGTTCCTGAGTATGCATTTATTTTAAGTTTTTATAAGGATAAAAGATAAACTGTTGTTTTTCATTACTTATAAACAAAATACAGGCATTGGTATTTGCATCTTTATACGCATTTTTAAAAAATGTAACCTTACTTGAAGGAATAATATTTTTTTTTTCTAGTTCTTCTAGATATGTGGCATAAATATTAAAAACCCTCGAAAGCTCTTTAGCGTCTAAAATAAGCTCTCCTAATTCGTAGTCAAATATTGCTGCAACAAAAATTGGGTATTCAGAAAATTGATTTTTTATGATATCGTCAGAAACTTCTTTTATAGCCTCTTGATAAAATGCCAAATCTTTTTCCAATAATTTTAAGTATTCTTCTATCAAGGTTAAATATATTATTGATTTAAGTGAATATGCTTTTTAAGTTCTACTTCTAAAATTTTAACTTTATCTACCTTGGTGATTGCATATTCCCATTGATTATCATAAAAAACATCTCCTTTTTGAGGGATTGATTCTTCTAAACTTACCACATATCCTGCAAGTGTTTCATAATCGCCTAAAGGAAAGTTAAATGCATAATTTTCATTCAAATAATCAATTTCTAACCTTCCCGATAAGAGGTAGTGATTATCATTAATTTTT
Organism: Bacteroidia bacterium; assembly: GCA_041690035.1. Lineage (GTDB taxonomy): Bacteria > Bacteroidota > Bacteroidia > NS11-12g > UBA955 > CALSPH01. Next base: position 5,704 of record JBDNFC010000012.1, read on the forward strand.
TTTTCGATTAAATCATCTTTATCATACTCATCATCAATTTCTCCAAAAATCTCTTCGAGTATATCCTCTATAGTGATTATTCCAGCAGTGATACCAAACTCATCCACCACCACAGCAATACTTTTTCGCTCCGCTATCAACTCTTTTAGCATACTATTTGCTAATTTAGATTCGTTGGTAACGGGAATAGAGATTAATATAGACTTAATAGATTCAGGTTTTTTAAACATGTCTATTTGGTGCACATAGCCAATAATGTGGTCTATATCTTCTCTAAAAACTAAAATTTTAGAGTGGCCTTGTTCCAAAAATATTTTTAATAAATTGGCAATAGATTCATGCTCATCAATAGCAACTATTTCTGTTCTAGGTTGCATTACATCCCTCACTTTTAAATGCCCAAAGCCAAGTGCATTTTTAAACATCATCGTATCGATTTCATGCTCATCTTCAATAATAGAGTTTTCTCCAGCACTTACAAAATGGTCTAAATCTGTTTTTGAAAATACAAAATCTGAAGGTTTATAGTCTTTTTTCAATATTTTTTGTATCACAAATTTGCTTATCTGGCCTACTAACCAAGATATTGGAAAAAGTAAATAATAAAAAAACTGAAATGGATATAGTAATAAAGTAAGAATATAATCTGGATTGATCCTAAATAGAACTTTAGGCAAATATTCTGCGGTAATTAACACTATAAAAGTAGATATAATAGTAAGTGCTACTAGCTGTAGTGCAATAAAATTACCTCTAAATAGATAGTTGATGTTATCAGTGAGCAGCAGACCCATAAATATTCCATACACAACAATTGCAATATTGTTACCAACTAAAATGGTGGTTAGAAACTGCGCAGGATTTTTAATGTATTTGCCCAAAAGTTTACCTTTTGCAGACCCTGTTTTACTTTTTAATTCTATGCGCAATTTATTGGCAGATAAAAAAGCTATTTCCATTCCAGAAAAGAAGGCAGAAAACAGCAGACTAAGCAAAACAATAATTAAATAACTGACCTCGGGGTCGCCCATAATGTTTCTTTTTTGAATTTACAAAATTACATTAATTTTTCAATTTAAGTAATACTAAATTATTTTGCTGTTTTATTATTAGCTATTGCTTCTGTAAAAAAGGAATAAAGGGAATCCATTTCAACATCACTTTTTAGCAAATTTCGGTGTTTTTCAATTGTTTTTTTATCGCCACGGTTGGCTGGTCCTGTCTGCAGTGCAGCTAAGTTGCTGTTGCTATCAACAATTTGCTCAATGGTTTTATATATTAGTGGTTTCAATAATTCCATATCCATATTATTATTTTCTAGAAATTGGGCAATGTTGGTAAACAAGTAATGCACAAAATTATTACTAGCTGTAGCGGCTAAATGAAGAATCAAACGTTGTTCGCTATTCATTAAAACAGGCGCGCAACCTAAGTTTTCTGCCAATTTTTTTAATAGTGTAACATTTTGTTCATTATTCGCCTCTATGCATGTAGCAAAAGATTGTTCATCTTTCTTTGCAAGTGTCTGTAGTGGATAAAATACTCCATAATTATTACATTTACTAAGCACTTCTATTGATACTGAACCTGCACAATGTGCCACCAACATCTGCTTATGATTTATAAATTTTTCTGCTACTAAGGCAATTGCATCGTCAGAAATACATAGTAATAAAACACCTTTAAAATTTAGAGGAATTTCATCAACTGAAATGTTATTAAAACGATGGGCTTGGTTTATTGCTTTTCTTGTAGCAATAAATATTAATTCGGATGAGTTACTTTTTTCAATGCGGTCAGCAAAATAAGAAGCAGTTTTTCCCCAACCAACAATGCCTATTTCTTGCATTACTTTTTGATCATTTTATTATCCTTTACTCTTCTTGCAATAGAAATAATAAAGCCAATCATCATTACAATAGTGCCCAACCAAAGCAAATTTATCCATGGAAAAACGATGGCTTTTAATATAATATAATCTACTTTTGGCTGACGCTGCATGGTAGTAAATTCTAATAAAGGAGTGGATGTTTTATCTATTACGCTTAATTTTGAAAGCTCTATTTTTAATCCTTCTTCATCCAGTATCACAGGTTCTTTTTCTACCGCAGAATTATAGTCTGCAGAAGCGGCTAGTTTTTCTAAATCTAAAATAATGTTTGGATAAATTGTTTTTTCTTCATTAATTGTGGTTAGTTTTAAAACAGGTTTTATAGACACTAATTTTCCATCTGCAGAGCCTTCGTTAATTATATCTACCAACACCAATCTGTGTAAAGCATCTTTTGTAAAAAAAGTATCCCCTTTTTGGATATTATGTACCATTAAATCTTTCCATTCTTGAGTTTTATCTAATCCACTTTCGTGATTTACGTGCGTAAAAATATCTTTGCTCAGATAGTGTCTGGTATCTGGATTAGACACCGGTCCTCCCATCTTTTCGTTACTTTGCATACTAGGCATTAATGTAAACTCTTCTTTAATTTCATTATTTTTACCCAATTTTTTATACTCCACTATAAAATACTTGTTAGGTGCCATAAAAGAATCTCCAACATATTTAGCACTATATCCTGCTATTTTAACTGTTTTTCCCTTTTCTAACAAAATATTTTCTCTGTTAAATTCTATTGCTTTATTTCTATCTTCACCTTTCTTATCGTCTTCGCGCATGTAATTAGCTCCTGTATTGTTGTATGAAATTACATTTTTATTTACAGAAGAAACCAATACCCCCAAAAGCATAAGTCCGAAACCAACATGCGCAATACTTGCGCCAGAAAAACTTATTTTGCCTTTAAGCTTTTTGACTATAAAAGTAAGGTTACCAGCAATGGCATAAATTGCAGAAAATAAGAACACCACATTTAGCATGCCTCTTATTTCAAATAAATAGATAGCCAGAAGTGTGCAGGCTAGACTAATTACTAGTATTGTGGCAATATTGGTTTGCCACTCTTTTTTTGGAGTATCGCGGTAGTTAAAAAATTGGGTTGTACCCATCAATAGCAGTATGACAAGCGCAAAAGGCATTTGCCATGAGTTGTAATAAGCCACAGGGTTTGCATGAGGCGCTATGTGAGTGCCAAATATTTTATTATAAACGGGTATAGATGTAGCACCAATAATGTGTAATAATGAGAGCACAAGCACTAATGCACCAATAAACATCCAAAATTCGCGGCTTGCAAGTTTTTCCTCAGCAGATTTATTAGGATTAATTTTATTAGTAATTGCTTTATAAATATATATGCCATAGCCCAATGTAAAAAACAAGCCCAAAAATATCAATAATTGCCCGCTCAAACCAAGGTCTACAAAAGAATGCACTGACGAATCACCCAAAATGCCACTGCGTGTTAAAAAAGTAGCATACAATACCATAATGAAAGAGCTAATAGCCAATAGCAATGACAAACCTATGTATGTTCCCCTAGCCTTGCTTATAAGTAATATATGCAGTGTTACTAACATTAAAACCCATGGCATTAGCGAAGCATTTTCTACTGGATCCCATGCCCAATAACCACCAAAACTAAGCGACTCATAGGCCCAGTAGCCACCCATCATAATACCCACACCCAACACCAATACTGTAATAAGTACATAAGGCAAAGAGGCAGTTATCCATTCTCTTGTTCTGTTTTTCCAAAGAGCAGCAATGGCATAAGCAAAAGGAATTACAGTGCAGGCAAAACCACTAAAAAGTGTTGGTGGATGTATTACCATCCAATAATTTTGCAATAAAGGATTTAGTCCATTTCCGTCTTGTATTGCATGCAGATAATTAGCCTTACCCACTTGCTGCATTACAGGTAAGTTTAATAAACTTGGGCTTTTTTCTCTTAATAGCTCAAAAGGGCTTGAACCAATAGCAAGCATAGTTTCTCCAATATTGAAATGAATACCTAAAAGCATACCAGACAATGAAAATTGAACAAGTGCTACGATACATAATACTTGTGGCTCCCAATCTTTTGCTTTTTTTAATAAAATCAAACACAATATTGCATTCCAAAAAATCCAAAGCAAAAAACTGCCCTCCTGACCTTCCCAGAAACAGCTTATCATATAATACCAAGGCAAATTACGGCTGCTGTGTTGCCAAGCATATTGATACTCAAACCAATGATTATAAATAATTACAAAAAGTATAACTATAATTGCAAACACAGCAACAATATGTGTTAATAAGAGGCTTCGTGCAATGGTTTTATATTGTGTATTGCGATCTGTGAGAAAATAAAAAATGGCTGCTCCCAAAGAGGCAAAACATGCCAAAACAACTGCGGCATGGCCTAAATTTCCAGCCCAAAGGTGCTCTCCTACAAAATGTATTGTTTCTTTCATGGAGTGACAGATAATGATTGAGGGGTTTCGTTATATTTTGATGGGCATTTGCTCAATATCTGACTTGCTTCAAAATAATCGTTTTTATACTTTCCTATGAGCACAATGCGTTCTGTTTTCTCAATATCTTGTGGTTTGGAATTATAATATATCACTTTAGAAAGATTGCCAAGGGTATCATTAACAAAAAACTCAAACTTATTGGCATCAATCTGAGGTTCATAAACCATTGGCATTTTTTTATTTAAACTGCCAACGACATGAAATTCTTTCTCGGGGTTTGATTTGGCCATTTGTTTAGCGGTATCAAAAGTTATGTATTTACTCGTATTTCCATACAAGGAGGCTACCACGGCAATTCCTACACCTAAAAATGCAATTATTACGATATATATATTTTTCATTTTTTTAATTCTTTTTCTTGAGACTTTTCTATCTTTTTTAGCCGCACATCTAACCAAATAAGGTATAATATGATTAGTAAAAAAATAGCTATCACAACGGCTATAGTAGCATAATATTTATTTGCGGAGCGCAATAATTCTTGAAAATTCATTTGTTTTTAATTCAACAGTTGTTTAGTTATATTGTTTAAAATGCTTAATTGCCTTTTTCTCAAAGTTACTATCCAATAAAATAGTATGCCCCAGCCTAAAATGGCAGGGTAAAATACTATTCTAAGATCTTTGGCTATAGCGTTATAATTTGTAAAAGCTACCGTATCACCGCTACCTGGATGCAGGCTAATGCTAGCCAATTTTGGCATTACATATATAAAAGCCATAAATATTGGAAAAACAAATATGGCATATATACTGCTTATTTTTGCTTTTTGACTTTCTTCTGCAGCAGCTCTAAGCACAAATAATGCGCCATACATTAACATGCCTATTGCCACACCATCTAATTTTGGGTCTTTTGGCCAAAACATACCCCAAGTGGCTCTTGCCCAAAGTCCACCTGTTATGCAACCGCAAATGCCTAGTAACATTCCAATTTCCATAAAACTTTGTGCCCAAAAATCATATGCTAAATCCCTCTTTTTTAAATATAATATGCTAAATATTGCAGCTATAAACATAAAAGCTATCATTACAAACCACATTGGTACATGATAAAATAAATTCCTTATACTTTGCTCTACTATGTCGACTTGTGGCACAGGTGTGGTTAGCCCCTTTATAATTGCATAAAGCATTAATAGAATTCCTACAATTTTCCACCACCACTGCTTATACATGCCGCAAAGATAAAATTAATGTAGGACTTCACAATAGTTAGTTTTGTTTTATCATACTAATTTTGTGTCCTTATGTTTTATTATCCAATTTAACCAATCTTTTTAATAATTATGTTCAAAATGAAATGTAATATTTTGCTCAATATCTGGATGAAGGCTATGCGCCACCGGACAAGATTTTGCAGCTTGAAAAAGTTTTTGTGATTCAAGTTCTGATAGCTCCTCGCTCATTTGTAAAAAATAATCAACATTTATTCTCACAATTCTTCTAGGATTAACCCCCATTATTTTTTCTACTTCTGCCCTTGCCACTATAAATTCATAAGGCTTGTGTTGCAGGTAGATACCCATAATAGTTAATCCACACATTGCCAATGATGTAGCACAACAATCTGTAGGCGAAAAAGCTTCACCCTTGCCCATATTGTCAATTGGTGCATCGCTTATGATAACGTGATTGCTAGCAATATGTGTAGCTTCAGTTCTTAGGTTTTTTTTATAGTTTACAATAGATGTAATCATAGCTATTTTTTTTTACTTACCTTTGCAAAGGTAATGTTAAAAAAGTCTTTTTTTATTTTGTTAGGCTTAGTCATTAGCAATCAAGGGTTATTTGCTTTGCAAAGTTTAGATTATCACCAACATCGAACCTTTGGTATTAAATTGCACAGTGGTGGATGGGGCATAAATTACGGCTATTTTATGCCCAAAAAGAATAAAGGTGGACACTATATTTATGCTGGATATATGAATCAAAAATATATAAATGAAAAAAAAGATAGTAGAGAATTACAAAATGCAAGGATGGTTATTAATAAAATAAACAATCTCTATTTTTTTAAAATTGGCTATGGACAAATCCATCCCATATTTGACAGAGACAATAGATCTAGTGTGGGATTATCTGCCATGTGGAATATTGGCCCAATGCTTGCCATTTATAAACCAATTTATATTATATATTCTAATACAGTTGATACTAATTTTAAAACAGAAGATATAGCAAGATATAACCCCGCAATACATAGCCCTAGAAATATAGTTGATAAATCAAGATTTTGGGAAGGTGCAGAGCAAAGTAAAATAAAAATTGGCTTGCATTTAAAAGCAAGTCTTAGATTTGATTGGGGTGCTTATGAAAGTAATTTTAAAGGAATAGAAACTGGTTTTAATGTTCAATATATCCCTAATGGCGAAACAATAATTTATTCTTTTAAACCAAGAAATGTGTATACAAACTTTTTTGCCACCATTACCTTTGGCCGAATAACTGACTAAAAAAAAATAAGTGATAGAACTTCCTATAATAACAGCTAAGCCAAAAAGAGTAAAGCCAGATTGGTTAAAAATAGAATTGCCAACAGGTGCAAATTATACCCATGTAAGACAATTGGTAGACAACTATAAATTACATACCATTTGCGAAAGTGGTAAATGCCCAAATAAAGGAGAATGTTGGGGTGCAGGCACTGCCACTTTTATGATACTTGGCAATACTTGTACAAGAAGTTGCTCTTTTTGCGCAGTTGCCACAGGTAGGCCAGAAAGTTATGATTTAGACGAACCACAACGTGTGGCAAAAGCAATTCAATTAATGGAGGTAAAACATGCAGTTATCACCTCTGTAAATAGAGATGAATTAAAAGATAAAGGTGCAATTGTATGGGCAGAAACCATAAAGTTAATTAAGCTACTAAATCCTCAAACTACCATAGAAACACTGATACCAGATTTTAAAGCTAATTGGGATTTACTTTATCAAGTAATTGATGAAAAACCTGAAGTGGTTTCTCATAATATGGAAACTGTGGAGCGTCTTTATAGAATAGTGAGGCCTCAGGCAAAGTATGACCGCAGCTTATTGCAAATAAAATTGACCAAAGAAAGAGGAAGAAGAACAAAAAGTGGCGTAATGCTTGGATTGGGAGAAACTTATGATGAGGTGATTAAGATAATGGAAGACCTTGTATCACATGGATGTGATGTGCTAACACTTGGTCAGTATTTACAACCAACAAAAAATCACCTTGCTGTAAAAGAGTATATTCATCCCGATATATTTGCTCAATATAAGGATGAAGGATTAAAACGAGGCTTTAATTTTGTAGAAAGTGGCCCTTTAGTACGCTCTAGCTATCATGCAGAGCGACACATATAAAGTATGATTTATGATTTTTATGTATGATTTTCAGCCTTTTGTAAATCATATTGCTACATTTATAAAAAACAACCAAACTTTTTATAATAAATTTGTTTATATTAGCGAATATATGTTAAATTTGAATCCCTATAAAAATATAAAAATAATTTTCTAAATCTTATGAAACTAAAATACTATATAATAAGCGCATCGACAATCATAGCAGCCATCGGGTTATACCAAATTATTCCTAATGCTAAAATTTACACGCCACGCATTTTAAGCAAATTAGACAGTGAAAAGCGAGAAAATTACGAAAAAAATGAAGAAGAAGAAATAAAAGGCGCTGTAGAAGAAATATATACATTAAGAAATAATCAAGTTACTGGAACTATAGATTACGCAGATTTTGCAGCAGCACAATCTGCTACATTTAATGCCAGTTTACGTAGAACTTCAAAAGATTTAACATGGTTAGAATTAGGTCCAGACAATGTAGGAGGGCGCACAAGATCTATCATAATTGATAAAAGAGACCCAAATATTATGTATACTGGCGGTGTATCAGGTGGCATATTTAGATCTACTACAAGAGGAACATCATGGAAACCAGTAGGCAATCAATTGTTAAATCTTAATGTTTCTAATATTACCCAAGATTTTAGTAATAATATTTATTACGGCACAGGTGAAGGCGGATTTGTGAGCGTACTAGGAGATAAAAATGGCACACCTGGTTTTATTGGTGGAGGAGTTTATGCTTCTACAGATGGCATTAGCTATAGTTTATTACCCTCTACAAATCCAACTATAAATTCTCAATGGACTAATGTTCATAAATTGGCAGCGGACCCAAATAGTGATGTTATTTACGCAGCCAATGATGGCGGATTCTTTTTTTCTGAAAATAAGGGTATTAATTGGACAAGAACTCCAGGACAATTAGGTTCTTGTAGAGAAATAGAGGTGAGCAAATCTGGTGCAGTTTATATGAACTTTGGCCCCTCTATCTGGAAATCTACAGACAAAGGCAAAACAATTGCAAAAACAGGATACAATACCTCTGGAACTTCACCACAAATTAGTGTCGGCAGAGTTACTATTGCTGTTTCTCCTCAAGATGAAAACTATATTTATGCTTTGGCTTCTGGTACAAATAATTTATTATCTGGACTTATGCGTTCTACAAACGGTGGTGCAAACTGGGAAATGTTATTGGCAGGCAGCGGAACATCTACTCCAAACTCGAGTGAGATATTTGGAACTAATGGACAAGGAAACTATGATAATACTATAACTGTAGACCCACTGAATAAAAATAGGGTTATTTTAGGTGGTGTAGATTTAGCAGAGTGGAACTCAGGTAGTTTCAATATCATTGCTTCTAAATTTGCTGCTAGAACCAGCAATTCTTATGTACATTCTGATAAACATGATCTTGTATGGGATAATAGTGTAAATCCACCCATTTTATGGATTGGATGTGATGGCGGTATTTTTAGGTCTGCGAATATGTATGCAGATGGGTTTGATTATAAATTTTCTGCACAAAATAGAGGCTTCTCTACCATCCAATTTTATGGTTTGGCAGCTGCAGAAGATGGCACTATAATAGGTGGAACACAAGATAACAGTAATCAATTAATTAATGGCAAAGGCAATACGCCTAAAAGTTCTGTAACACTTTATGGTGGTGATGGTTTCCAAACAGAAATTTCCCGAAAAGATCCTTTAATTATATTTGTGGAATCGCAATATGGAAATTTAGGGAGATCTACCAATGGGGGTGTGGCTTTTGACGATATCTGGGATAAAAGGATTGGAAATAGTGATGCAGAGGTAGTAACAAATGAGAATTATGCACCATTTGATTGTCAATTTAGGCTTTGGGAACATCCAACAGATTCTGCAAAAAGTAAATTATTTTTTGCACCTTATGGCAGAATATGGGCGGCAGTAAACCCCATTAATCCAGCTGGAAGACCTATTTGGTTTAATATTTCTACTAGTAATGGCAATAACAGAGTTATTGATTTGGAGCCTTCTGCAAATGGCAATAATTTGTTTTTTACAACTCGTTCTTCAGGTATTTTTAGAATTGATAGTTTAAATACTGCACGTTTTGATACAACATTATATCCCATATCTGGTGGAATGGGTCAAGCAATACCAACGCCCATCAGAACAGTAAATATTAATGGTAACCTTCCTTTGGGGGGCAGAGCGGTTACCTCTTTTAACATTGACCCAAACAATCCGAACAGAGCAATAGTTACCCTTGGTAATTTTGGCAATACTGCTTACATTTTCATTTGTAACAATATCTTAGATGACAACCCAACCTATATAAATATTACAGGCACTCTTCCAAGAATGCCTGTTTATGATGCCTTAATTTTAATAGACAATCCAAATTATTTTATAGTAGCTACAGAAATGGGGATATGGGCAAGTGATGACAATGGTGCATCGTGGGAATTGCAATCTAATGGCATACCCTCCGTAGCAAGTTATATTTTACGCCAATACGAATTCAAATCTTGGGAAGGCCCAAGAATTTATGTTGGAACGCATGGTCGCGGCTTTTATAGGTCAAATTCTTTTTTAACTTCAGTTAAGCAAGTAGCATCAATAAGTGATGTTGCGTTAATTGCTTTTCCAAACCCAGTTACTGACAAGGTGAATATTAAGTTTAATGTTCAAAAAGCGGGGATGGTTACTTACACCGTTTATAATTTGCAAGGGCAACAATTGAAAAAAGAAGTAGAAATGGCGTCAGAAGGAAATTTTGAAAAACAAATAAATCTGTCGCATTTAGCACCTGGCACCTACATTATTAGTTTAAATAGCGGTAGCTTTAAAAAGGCAATAAAAGTACTTGTGCAATAAATTTGTATCATTTTGCTATTTGATACACATTTGTTGAAAATTACTAAGATATAAAAAAAATTACATATAGATTAGCGTCTATAATGCTTTCATTAGCGCTAATACCTAATTACGCATTAGAAAATTTATTTATACTCAATTCCATATTTTGATATAAAATTTTAT
>JBDNFC010000013.1:0-16409 GCA_041690035.1 Bacteroidia bacterium
AAAAGGTTGAATTACTTTTGTACACAAAAAACCTATTTAAAACCCAATTTATCCCTGATTGCGCATTAGGGTTAGCAATGTCAGCTAAAAATACAATAGAGAAAAGTGGTTTTATAAACGGTTGTAAGCGCGATAAAAAAACCGTAAAATAGAGTCATATCTGCGCAATTACTGTTTGTAAAAGCCACATTTAATTAATAGCCATCAGCGGCATTAAGCAAATGAAAATCGGTAAAAAAAAGTAACCAATAATAAAACCATAGTACTAAAGAGGCAAAACATCCACTTATTTTGAGAAATGATTTTATTTAATACCATCATTTTTTTACACCATATTAATGATTGGATGATTAATAGTTAATTAAAAAAATGGTTTTATACCAAATCCGTTAGGCTCATTTCTAAACCTTTTGCACTTAGCCCAATTGTTTTGGGATTAAATTGGTGCAGTCTAATAAGAGATTGTTTTATAATATTGCTTACATCTTTAAAAATTGCCGTATCATCTACTTTACCATTTTCGTGCATGAGGTAGGCAAAAACACGTGCCATACCGCAATTGGCTATAAAATCAGGAATTACAGCCATATTTTCATCCGCAAGCTGACTCGTTTTTCCCATAAATATTTCGGGGTCTGCAAAGGGCACATTTGCTCCACAAGAAATAACCTCCATTTGTTGTTCAATCATTTTTAATACTTGTGCCTCATTTACTAGCCGGCTTGCAGCACCAGGAATAAAAATTTCAGCTTGCAGGCTCCAAATTCTTGCATTTGTTTCTTCAAAACTTAGCATATTTTCTGTAGCAAGTTGGTTGCCATTGCGCTGCATAAATAATTTTTCTATTTCTGCTAAGGTAAAACCTTTTTCGTTAATTAGTCCACCATCTTTATCAATTATACCTACAATATTCACTCCATACTTTGCCAAGTAATAAGCAGCCGCTGCGGCCACATTTCCCCAGCCTTGAATAATTGCATTTTTTCTTGCAATCATGCCACCCCAAATTTCGTAATAATGTCTCACAGCTTCTGCTACTCCCCAGCCGGTAATCATATCTGCCACCGTATATCCTTTGCTCAAATCTGGGCTTAGTTGAGGATTGGTTAATACCAAACTAACTCCATCTTGCAATCGGGTAATGCTCTTTAATTTTTCTTCTCTACTGTAGCCTAAATGGCCGTTTACCACTCCTTCTTGGGGGTGCAATAATCCGTAGCTATTAGTGATTGGTATTACCTCATGTATTTCATCCACATTCATATCTCCACCAGTGCCATAATAGTTTTTTAAAAGCGGGTATACTGCTTTATACCACCTTTCTAACACACCTTTTTTTCGTGGATCGTGTGGATTAAAATTTATGCCACTTTTTGCCCCCCCAATGGGTGGTCCGCATACTGTAAATTTAATTTCCATTGTTTTGGCCAAAGATTCTACTTCTCTTTTATCCAATCCTAACCTCATTCTTGTGCCGCCACCCGCAGCACCATTTCTGAGTGAATTAATTACCAACCAACCTTGAGCCTCTGTTTCCGAATCGATCCATTCAAATACAATTTCGGGTTTTCTGCCCTCATATTTTTGCAATAAAGCAGTTAATTTTGTGTTTTTCATATACATTTACTAAAATCACCCGACAAAACACCTCCAATACTATCTTTGGCTGCACCTGTAGCACTGGCTAGGGTATTATTCAGATTATTAACTCTTAAATACCCCAAAAAGGCAAAAATGATAGACTCTTTGTTATTTATCAATTCATTCTCTGGCAATATTACCTGAGCTTCAGTGTGTGAACCTATATGTTCAATTAGGGTTTTATTAAATGCTCCTCCACCTGTTATTAATAGTTTTTTGCCATCAGAATTTCCATTTGCCAATTGTTCTATAGACTTGCCAATTTGATACGCCACATGCTCCACAATGGTTTTCATCCTATCTTCTAAACTTAGTTCTCTATAATTTTTTACTATGGGCCACAATTCTTCGCTTATCCAATCCCTGTTTAATGATTTAGGCCCTGATTGACTAAAAAATTCTAACCCATTAAGCTCTTCCAACATTGCTTTGTTAATCGTTCCTTTTTCTGCTATCAACCCATCAGTGTCATAATCTTGGTTAATATCCCTTGCTAATCTATTGGTGAGTATATTGCACGCAGCAATATCAAAAGCCACCCTAACACCTTCTTTTTTACAAGAAATATTTGCAAAGCCCCCTAAATTTAGGCAAAAATCATATTCGCTAAAAAGCATCTCGTCTCCGATGGCTACCAAAGGAGCTCCTTCGCCATGCAATGCAAGGTCAGTTCTGCGAAAATCAGACACCACTGGCAATTCTGTTAATGCACTTAGGGTAGATCCATCGCCAATCTGACTTGTTAATTTAATCTCTGGATTGTGAAAAATAGTATGACCATGAGATGCAATCATATCAATCGGAAAAGTGCAATTTTTTTTAAAATCATTTACTAATTCTGCTAAATAATGCGCATAAAACACATCAGTTTTTACATAAGTTATGGCATTTTGTGTGCGCAATTTTGAGAGCCTCAATCGCCATTTGTCATCATAATCATACTTTGCACTTTGCAAAACTTTGTATTCAATTTTTTCTCCTTCTTGCCCTATTTGGCAAAGGGCTAAATCCACGCCATCCATAGATGAACCAGACATAATACCCAATATATTTAATTTTTGCATTTTGATTAATTTATTTAATTGAAGTAAAATAAAAGCAAGTTGTTTTATTACTATTTATATTTTCTCAATTACTTACCCCCTTTAAACTTCGGGTTCAAAATTAGTAGAAAGAAAGGTGAAAACCAAAATGGTTTATTGTTTTTTTCAGCATAAAACTCAATTTTAAACAATACTTTATCATTTTTTGGTTATTTTTGCAAATTAATCCTCATTTTTTAAGTGGCAAAAAATCAATCAAATAACGAATCAACAAATCTCATTGCGCTCTTGCCAACCATATTATCTATTTCTTCGGTTTTATTTATGGTGGGATTGCTTGGCTTAGTGCTTATAGCTTCTAAAAAAAAGACAGATGCCATTAAAGAAAATTTTGAGATTAGAGCGATTTTGCAAGATTCTGCAAATGTGCAAGATGCAGAAAGATTAAAAAATAAATGGGCAAACAATTCAGGAATAAAAAATATTTTATTTAAAGATAAAAATATCGCTGCAAAAGAATTTGAGAAAGAAATAGGGCAAGAATTCACCACCATTTTAGAGGTCAATCCTATTCCTCACGTGCTCATAATCACATTAAAAGCAGGATTTAGTGATGAGGTGAATCTTAAAAAATTTGAAGAAGAGCTTAAATCTGAAAAGATTGTAGAAGCTGTTGATTACCAAAAAGATTTACTGGAAAATATTAAAGCAAATGTACGCATTTTGGTAATTGTACTTTTGTGTATTACTGCACTTTTTGCGCTTATCTCTATTGCACTTATCAATAGTACCATCAGGCTTAGTTTATTTGCCAAAAGATTTATTATAAAATCAATGCAATATGTAGGCGCCACCGATTTGTTTATCATGAAACCATTTATCACCCAATTTTTATCTTATGGCATATCTAGCGCTGTAATAGCAAGTGTTGCCTTGGGTGTTATTTATTTTGGATTAATGCAATACAGCACAGATATAACCAACTTAATTGGATTTACAGCACTAATCATTGTGTGTGCGTCACTTTTTGCAATCGCACTTATTTTAGTGTTATTTAGCACTATATTTGCAGTAAAGAAATATTTAAAATTAGAAAACAATCAACTTAATTAATATAAAATCGGATGACATCAAAAAAAGAAAAAGAAATACCATTAATAGAAAAAACATTGAGAGTAAAACCTGAATTTGTTTTTGGTAAAAAAAATTATACCATCATGATTATTGCAATGGCTATTATCGTTATTGGTTTTGTGCTGATGGTAGGCAGAACAGATATTTATGACTTTAGAAAAACTACCCTTGCGCCTTTTGTAGTGCTTTTAGGATTTGGTGTGGGTGTGTTTGCTATTATGAAAAAAGCAAAGTAGCATGCTAGATCTCTTTGCGGCCATTATTCTTGCAATTGTAGAAGGCATAACAGAGTTTTTGCCTATTTCTTCTACAGGACACATGATTATTGTAGCTGCTTTAATGAAAATTGCTCCAACTGATTTTGTAAAACTATTTATAGTTTGCATTCAATTGGGGTGTATCATGTCTGTTTTCTTTCTTTATTTTAAAAGATTTTTTCAATCTTGGCAGTTTTATTTCAAAATATTTGTTGCATTTATTCCTGCGGTTATTGCAGGCTTGCTGCTAAAAGATTATATTGATGCTATGTTAGAAAGCCCAATTACAGTCGGTTTTGGATTGTTAATAGGTGGTATAATTTTATTATTTATTGACAAGCTATTAAATAATCAAAGAATTGATGACACCAATAATTTGCCTTATAAATCTGCCTTTATAACTGGTTGCTATCAAGTATTGGCAATGGTGCCTGGAGTAAGCAGGTCTGCAGCTACCATTATTGGCGGAATGCAGCAAGGCATGACACGCAAGGCTGCTGCCGAATTTAGCTTCTTTCTTGCTATGCCCACAATGCTTGGGGCAACTGTTAAAAGTCTTTATGATTATTCTAAAACAAATGTATTGCAAAGTGAACAAATTAATTTGCTGTTGATAGGAAATGTAATTGCTTTTGTAATCGGTATTTTTGCTATGAAATTTTTAGTAAATTTTTTAACTAAAAAAGGGTTCTATATTTTTGGGTGGTATAGAATAATTGTGGGGGCACTCATTATCATCCTTGTATATACAGGGGTGATTAAAGAAATGATAGGTTAATAGCCTAAAAAAGTTGAGGTTTTAAAAAATAAAACCTTCTTTTTTGCGAAGAAATATCTTTTTTTAGAATTTAATTATACCCGTAACATTCAAGCTATTATATCATTTTTCATCCAAATTTATTAAGGGATAGCTATTTACAAAATCATCAAAAAAAAGCGAAAAAGGCAATGAATGTGTGTTATATTCATAAATATTGTTTTGTGGCAAATTCTGGGTTTGAATAAAATTATTATTTTTCAGCCCTCATTTGAGGAAAAAATAGCACCTCTTGAATACTTTGCTGATTGGTTAAAAACATTGTAAGCCTATCTATCCCTATACCCAAACCGGCTGTCGGTGGCATGCCATATTCTAAAGCACGCAAAAAATCTTCGTCTAGCGGCATGGCTTCATCATCTCCTTTTCCTGCCAATACAGCTTGGTCTATAAAGCGTTTTCGCTGATCTATAGGGTCATTTAGTTCACTGTAGGCATTGGCAATTTCTTTACCATTAATAAACAATTCGAAACGCTCTACCAAGCCTTCTTTATGGCGGTGTTTTTTAGTTAATGGGCTCATTTCTATAGGATAATCTATAATAAAAGTAGGCTGAATATAATGCTGCTCGCATTTTTCGCTAAATATTTCATCAATCAATTTACCTTTTCCCATGCTTTCGTCCACAGCAATATGGAGTTGTTTACAAATGTCTTTAAGAGCTGCCTCATCTTTATTTTCTATAGAAAATCCAGTGTGTTCCACAATGGCATCGTGCATGGTAATTCTTTTAAAAGGTTTTGCGTAAGATATTTGATTATTACCGCATTGTACAGAGGTTGAATCATTTACTGCCAAAGCAGCTTTTTCAATCATTTCCTCTGTAAAATCCATCATCCAGTTATAATCTTTGTATGCAACATAAATTTCTAGGCCCGTAAATTCCGGGTTGTGAGTTCTATCTATACCCTCATTTCTAAAATTTTTTGCAAATTCAAAGACACCATCAAATCCACCTACTATTAGCCTTTTTAAATAAAGTTCGTTTGCTATGCGCAAATACAAAGGCATGTCTAAGGCATTGTGATGGCTAACAAAAGGGCGCGCAGCAGCGCCACCGTGTATGGGCTGAAGAATTGGGGTTTCTACCTCTAAATAGCCTTTTTCTAAAAAAGTATTTCTTAAACTTTGTATAATTTTACTTCGTTTTATAAAAGTATCTTTTACATGAGGGTTTACCACCATATCCACATAACGCATTCTATACCGTGACTCTGGATCTGTGAATGCATCATAAAATACACCATCTTTCTCTTTTGGCTGAGGAAAAGGGTTAAGGGCTTTTGCCAATAACTGTATGCTATGCACATGCACAGATGTTTCGCCTGTTTGTGTTTTAAAAACATACCCTTTAATTCCAATAAAATCTCCCATATCCAGCAATTTTTTGAATAAATCGTTGTATAAAAACTTATCCTCACCCGGGCAGATTTCATCTCTATTTAAGTAAATCTGAATTTTTCCATACATATCTTGTAACACCGCAAAAGAGGCTTTACCCATAATTCTTTTACTCATTAATCTGCCTGCAATGCTTACTGTTAATGTTTGTGTATCGTCTTTTTCAAAAGCATCTTTTATGCCTTGACTATTTGCATCTATCTCATAACTGGCTGCGGGATAGGCATCTATTCCATTTGCGGTGAGGGTTTCTAAGGTTTTTCTTCTAATAATTTGTTGCTCGTTGAGTATATTCATGGCTGTTTTTGGCTTGCAAAAATAGGTATTTTTGACTGTATAAATAGCTTTATGCAATTCAAACCATGTTAAAATACTTACTTTCTACAAATGAATAATTTGGTTTGTAATGCTAAAATATTTATGTTTGCAATAATTAAATAATATAAATATGAAAAAAATTCTACTCGTATTGGCTTTGGTATTTGGTTTTTTTGTAATGAGTTATGCGCAAAATATGGTAACCAAACTTGTTTTTCCAGCTACTTTTGATAAAATAGTTTATACTACTTGTAATAATTCTGGCAGCATTTCATCAATTGACAGTGGAGCATCAGCCTATTGGGATTTGTCTTCTTTTGGGGTATTGACAGATAGTATACCGAGGAGTATTTGAATGTACCTGCGGGTGATAAAATAAAGTTTCCTGCGGCTAATGTGATGATTAAGCAATTGGCTTATAATTATGAAACCAAAACCTATTTAAACCGAATTGAATTGACCGGTGAGATTACAAAAGTGGGTGAGATTAGGAATTCTATGAATTATGAGGCAAAATACACTACCAACAAATCTTACATTCAATTTCCCTTATTATTTCAAAGCTCATCTACAAAATCTTTTGTGTACACATATACAGGAGCAATTGAAAATGGCACAAAAACAGGTAGTAATAAGTATGATGTACCTGGTTTTGGCAGGTTAAAAATGCCTGATGGCACTATTTATGACTCGGTATATTTGATTATTAGCACAGAATTAACTCTAGAGACAGGAAAAAGTCCAGGCAAGTCAGAAACTTTTTGGTGGTATTCTAATAAATATAAGGGGCCCATTGCAGTAGTTACTTATTTTTATGGGTACAATAGTTCTAGCTCATCATTTATTAAACCACCCCCTTCTGTTATTTTTCAAAAAAAGCCAATGGAAGCTCCAAAACCAAGCAATGTTGTTCAAACAGTTGCATTAAAATTTGCAATATATCCAAATCCAGCTGTTAGCACAACAACCATAAAATCTGATGTAATAATAACCTCTTTAACAGTTATTTCTATTGACGGAAAGGCACAAATTGTAAAAGAAAATGTTGAAAGCAAAGATGTTGTTTTAGATGTATCAGCAATAAAAAGTGGAATCTATTTTATTAGGATAACAGATTCTAATGGTAACATGGGCATAAGAAAAATATATATTCATAAATAAATCGTCTTTTTGGGAGCTAACACCGTGATGAACTTAAGTAAGAAGAATTCAACTTGTTACATTTACTCTATTTCACTGAGTAAATGGTTCTGTAATAAATATTTAAATAGAATTTCTAAATAATAATGAGTGTTAAACCACTACAAGAGGGCATCATTTAAAACTTAAAATCCCATTGTTTTGCATTAGGAACGCAAAAGTTAAAAGATGCAAACAAAACCATTTAGAAAATCTTTTTACACTAAAAGAAAACTATATTTAGACTGCATTTTTGTTCAAATAAAAAATACTAGCTCACCTTTTATTTATTATAATCCTAGATTACGCATTATACGGGTTTAACCAAAGTAAGCTGCTGTCGCCATAGCTCAAAAAACGATAGTCCTGCTGCAATGCATGAGTATAAATTTTTTTCCAATCATTGCCTATGCATGTTGCTATAAGCGGCATTAGTGTAGAGTCTGGCTGATGAAAATTAGTAATTAGCCCATTTATGCTATAAATTTTTTTTCCTGGATAAAGGTATATTTGAGTGCTAGCTTTTAACACACTTTCATTTTCTAACCATGCTAAAATTAATGCTAAACTGGCCTTAAAATCTAAATCTTTGACACTAGTATGGTGCTGCAATATGATTTGTGGATTGCTTATTTTATTTGCAATATTACACCCTAGAATATATAAACTTTCTAATATTCTCAGACTCGTTGTGCCCACAGCTATCAAAGTTTTTTGATTTTGAATGAGCTTTTGAATAAAAATTTTATTTACTTCAAAGTTTTCTGCATGCATGCTGTGGTTGCGAATATCATCTTCTGCAATTGGTTTAAATGTTCCAGCACCCACATGCAAGGTAGCTTCTAAACAATCAATATTCTTTGCTTTTAATTGTGCTAATACTTGAGATGTAAAATGCAATCCTGCAGTTGGTGCTGCCACTGCGCCTAAAATTTTTGCATATGCTGTTTGGTAATCTTCTTTATCTGAAGCATTAGAATCTCTTTTTAAGTAGGGTGGTATAGGCAACTGCCCTGCTTTTTCTAAAACTTCTGAAAATATAGCATCATCATTCCAAGACAATCGCACTGTATTATTTTCTCTAGCTATCCAATTTACAGTAATGGATTGGCTCAAATCCAAAATTTCACCCGATTTCCATCTGCTTTTGTTACCAATCATCACTTTCCAGTCTACGAATTTTTTGGCAGCAAAGGCTTGCAAATATTCTCCCAAAGGCTGCAATAAAAATACTTCTATAAAGGCACCTGATTTTTTTTTACAAATAATGCGTGCTGGTATCACCTTGGCATTATTCATTACTATAAGGCTTTCTATTGGTAATAAATTTGGTAAATCGTAAAAATGATAGTCGCTAATTTGCCCATTTTTATATAAAAGCAATTTACTATTATGCCTAGGCGAAACAGGAAATTTTGCAATGCGATTTTCTGGCAAATCATAAAAAAAAGTATCTTTATGCATTTATTTTCAAATATTCTGTGAGTAAATTAATGGCTTTTGCCCTATGGCTAAGTTTGTTTTTAACACTTTTATCCAGTTGCCCAAAAGTAGCTGAATAGCCTTCGGGAATAAAAATAGGGTCATACCCAAAGCCTTGATGACCAACTGCTTTATAGGCTATAGTGCCTTTACATATTCCTTCAAAATACAAAATGCTAGATTTATGATGAAGCGCAATGATGGTTTTAAATTGTGCGTTTCTTTCTTTTATTCTCCTCATGGCTAGCAATAGTTTTTTCATATTTGCCTCATTATCGGGCGGCAAACCAGCAAACCTAGCAGAATAAACCCCTGGAGCACCATTTAGCGCATCTACTTCTAGGCCTGTATCTTCTGCAAAAACAAAATAGTCTTCAAAATACTTCTTGTAAGCAATCGTTTTCAAAAAAGCATTTTCTTTAAGCGTATTACCTGTCTCCTCTATTTCGTCCATTTCGCCTAATTTATCAGGAGTAGTAATATCAAAAGTATTTCCCAATAACGTTTCTACTTCTTTCACTTTATTTTTATTGTGGGTAGCAAATAAGATTTTATGCATTATTTTATTTTAAAAATTATTTTCATACTTGCCCACAATTGCTGTCTTTCATCCTTATTATTTTTTAAAGCATCAATACTACTGGCATGTATTATGCCCACTTCGCCCAAAATAATTGGTATAAATTTATCTTTTGGCAGTCCAAAAATCATTTCTTCACAGGCAAAAGTAAGAATATACTTTGGCTTAAATTTACGCATCAGATTTAACAAAGAATCTGGATTAACGCAATTTATTGTCCCAATATTGGCAAGTGTAAGCTTTTCTTGATTTGGTATTTGGGCAAGAATACTGTTCAAAAAATCAATTTGAAGAGTATCAGAAATAGGCATTTCGCCCCCGAAAATTAAAAGAAAAGGATAGGTATAACTGCCTGTTAAATCATAGCTTACCTCTTTGGGCATTAGAAATAATTCATCCTTGAAAATATTTGCTTCTGCTAAATTAAAATTATATTTATCCATAATGTAGGGGTTTTGTTAAAATAATATATTTACTTTGCTTTCTTTTTATGAGTGAGTTCAAAATTAATATTAATTTAGCCAAAAATTCAAATATAAATAATGTTGATTTTGACAACATTAAATTTGGCACAGTAAATACAGATCATATGTTTATGGTTGAGTATAAAAATGGTGTATGGCAAACGGGAGAATTAATGCCGTTTCAAAAAATTCCATTAAGTCCTGGCACATCTGCACTGCATTATGGCCAAGCTGTATTTGAAGGAATGCGTGCACAAACATCTCCCGATGGCAAAGATATCATTCTTTTTAGACCCAAAGAAAATTGGAAAAGGATAAACCAATCAGCACATAGAATGTGCATGCCAGAAATACCCGAAGAAATTTTTATGCAAGGCTTAAAAACATTGCTTTCTGTAGATGCAAATTGGATACCAACAAAGGTGGGTTCTGGTTTATATATGCGGCCAATTTATTTTGCAAGTGACGACTTTTTAGGGGTAAAACAATCAGAAAATTACATTTTCATCATTTATTGCTGCCCAGTAAATGCATATTATAGCAGCCCTTTAAACGTGCTTGTAGAGCAAAAATATAGCCGCAGTGCAAAAAAAGGTGGGGTAGGCTATGCAAAATGCGCTGGCAATTATGCCGCATCTATGTATCCAGCAAAAATGGCAAAAGACAAAGGTTTTGATCAAGTAATGTGGACAGATTCAGAAGAGCATGAATATATTGAAGAAACAGGAACAACTAATCTATTTGCTCAAATAGGCAATGTTGTAGTTACACCCGCTTTAAGCGATTCCATATTGCCAGGTATTACCCGCGATTCTATTATTACTTACCTTAAAAAAAGAGGGATAAAAATAGAAGAGCGCAATATTAGTATCACTGAATTGAAGGAAGCACAAGAAAAAAATGAATTAAAAGAAATGTGGGCAGCAGGCACAGCAGCAACGGTAATCCATATTAAATCTTTTAATTATAAGGATAAAGATTATGCAATACCAACACCAGAAAATGGAGTGATGAATGAAATATTAACTGAATTGCGGGCTATCAAGCGGGGTGAAAAAGCAGATGATTTTGGGTGGACCATTAAATTTGCCCCAAGCCAATATGTGCAAAGCAACTAAACTCGCTTTTGTATTACTATTTACTTTGTTTGGGCAAAACCTATGCGCCCAAAATTTAATTTTTGGCAGGGTAATAGATAATGAAACCAACGAAGGGGTATCATTTTGTCAAATAAAATTAAAACAAAAAAGAGTTGCCACTAATGCAGATTTTGAGGGTAATTTTACCATAAAAAGAGACTCTTTTGCAGACACACTGCTGATTTCATTTTTTGGCTATGACTCTTTGTTTATTTATCTAAATCCGCTGACAGAGGACGATTCTATCGCACCAAAAGCGTTAAAAATATACTTATCGCCAAGGGCTAGAGAGATTAAAGCAGTGGTGATTAAAGGTAATTCAGAAAATCCTGCATTTAGGATAATGCGCAATTTGATTGCCAATAAAGATAAAAACAATGGCTATAATTTAGACGCTTTTCAGCACAAAAGCTATTCTAAAATTGAGATAGATATTGATAAAATGTCTGAAAAATTTCAGCAGAGAAAAGCTGTGGCAAAAATTTTGGATGAATTAGATTCTAATTCACGCTTGAGGAGTGATGAAGGAAATATTCTTTTACCCGTATTTTTTTCAGAAACCAAAAGCCAAGTGTTTTTTAATAAAAATCCTAATTTAATAAGAGAGAATATATTGCGTACAAAAATAAGCGGCCTCGGCATTACAGATGGTTCGTTTACCTCGCAACTACTAGGGTCATATTTTCAATCGTATAATATTTATGATAATTGGCTAAATATTGCTTACAGAGATTTTGTTTCTCCCATATCCGATCATTGGAAAACATATTATGACCTGACGTTATTAGAATTTTTTGATAAAGTAGATGGAAAAAGTTGTTATAAATTAAGTTTTACACCTAAGCGGGCGCAGGATTTGGCATTTAAAGGCACAATGTGGATTACCCACGATGAGTATGCGCTAAAAAGAATAGATTTAAAAATTGGTAAAGAAGCCAACCTAAATTTTATAGAAAAAGTTAGCATCACTCAAGAGTATGTGCAGGTAATAGATAGCGGGGCGTGGCTAGCAAATAAAACTAGGGTAATACTAGATGTGGAGGAAATAGGAAACAACCCAGGATTATTGGCAAAATCCTATTTAAATTGCACAGAATTTGTGGTTAATAACATCAAACCTTTAGCTTTTTTTAATACTAAAATTGTACTAGACGAAAATGCGTTAGATAAAGATCCAACTTATTGGCAAAAAAATAGAACCGATAGCCTAACAAGTGAAGAACTAAGAATTTATGGAATGATAGATACCATAAAAAACATACCCGTAATAAAAACTTATACAGAAATAGTTAATTTATTTATAAGTGGCTATAAAACTATTGGTAAAATCGATATTGGGCCACCACTTAATCTCTATGCCTATAATAATGTTGAGCAACACCGTTTTTCTTTAGGCTTTAAAACAAACTATAAATTTAGTAAAAAATTATTTTTCAAAGCCAACTTGGCCTATGGAACGCTAGATAAGGAATTTAAATATTTAGTAAATACAGAAATATTGGTGGCAAAAAAAAGTTATACAAAGTTAGGGATAAAAGCTGCCAAAGATATAGAGCAGATAGGCTTATATTCGCCATTGGCAAACACCAATTACCTTTTTAGTGCCACCAATAGAATAGGCAATCTTAGACAGCCTTTTATGCTCACTTCTCAATTTGTATATATTGAGTCTGATGTGCTAAAAGGGGTGCGCCAAACCATGCAATTGAGTCACAGAAATTTAGATTTTTTATACCCTTTTAGGTATTACGAAAACCTAAGTGCACAAGGCAATTTAGATTCTAATATAAATGCAACAGAGCTCACGATTGGCTACCGTTTTGGGTTTAAAGAGAGCTATCTTATAAATGATTTTGATAGGGTTACCATTGGTATAGATGGCAAACCTGTAATAAAAGTTTATGGCATTTTTGGGTTCAAAGATTTTTTAGGTGGCAATTTTAATTATCAAAAATTTAATATAGACTTTACACATTCATTTAGACTTGGAATTATTGGGCGAACCAATTATGCGATAAAAGGTGGATATACTGCAAGTGTTTTGCCATATCCATTGCTAGAAAACCACCTTGGCAGCAGAACTTTTATATACAATAGCAGCAGTTTTAATATGATGCGAATTTTTGAATTTGTGAGCGATAAGTATGTAAACCTAACATTCTATCACGAGTTTGATGGATTTATTGAAAATAGAATACCCCTTATTAAAAAACTAAAATGGCGCTTTTTTGCAACTTCTCAATTGCTGTATGGAGGCATAAGCGATAAGAATAAAATAATTATTCCTGGGTTAGACGAAAATGGACGAACCCTTGCTACATTTAGTGGTTTTAAAAACTATCCTTATGCCGAAGTGGGATATGGGGTAAGCAATATTTTTAAATTTATTCGTGTTGATTTTATACATAGGTTAAATTATTTGCAAAATGGTGCCAATAATTTTGGGGTATTATTTAGTGTTCAGTTTAGTTTATAACATTTTGTTTTAAAGCATTATTTTTCTTTAAAATATTTTTCCAAACATTACCTTGAGCATAAATCGGAAAAAAGACTGATTGCCCCTAATATCTATTCTGTTTATTTGAAACACATTCTTTAAAGGCAACCGATTAATTCTATTGCCAATTCGCAATGCACCAACAACACCCGTTTGTTTAAAAATGTCTTTTAGCATTGCAAAATTTTTTTTGTTTTTTTTAGGAAACTGACCATAAGTATATGCCCAAATAGGCAAGCAGACAATCCCTAAATCAAGCAACTTTTTTTTACAAGAATCTATTTCGCTAAACCAGCTTGAAACAGCTAAATCATTGATGTTTTGATGCTCCGAACTGTGTAAACCAAATTGTACTAAATCTTTCATTTCGCTTAGTTGATTTGCATTCATAAAGGACTGGTTTTTGCCATCAAAAGGCAGTGTTTTGGCTATAAAATCGCTTACTAAAAAAATAGCAAAAGGAATTTTTAATTTACTAAAAATAGGGTAAGCCACATGGTAATTATTTTCAAATCCATCGTCAAATGTAATCAATAAACTATTTTCGGGTAATGGTGTATTCTGTTTAATATGATCATTCAGCATTGCCAGTGTAATGATGTTATACCTTTTTTTTATGTAGCGCAATTGTTTTTCTAGTTGGGCAGCGCTAACAGTTAAAAAATCTTGGGTGTTTCTGCTCACTTTATGATACATTAATATCCGGAGGCTACTCATTTTTTATAATTTAAAGTATTAAGTTTTATATACTTTACCACATGATACCATGCAGAAAGATAACTCCATAAAAAACCTTGTTTACCATTCAAAAAATTGCGGTAAACAAAATAATGCTTAATAAAGTATAGTGGAAAACTAATGACGCAGAACAAAATCGGCCTATTTTTACCAGCTGCAAATAATTTTTCGGCACCTATTTGGGTATAGTGATTAAATTTAGAAAAATATTGCTCCAAACTGCGATAGCTGTGGTGCAAAACCACCTGTTTTAGTTGTCCAATTTTGCCGCTCACATGCACTTTTTCATGCACTTTTGCATTGTCAAAATTGCCTTTTGTTTTGTTAAAAAATCTAAGGTGCAAAAAATTAGACTCTCGGCCATACCTAAATGCTTTGCCCAAAAATAGATGACGAATTGGCAATTGATAACCCGCTAAATTAGGCTCATTAGCTATTAATTGTTTTAATTCTTCAACTAAGCCTTCGGAAAGCACCTCGTCAGCATCTAAATTTAACACCCAATCATAGGTGGTTTTAGCTACACCAAATTGTTTTTGTGCTCCAAATCCGTCAAATTTATTTTGAAATACTTTTGCCCCAAAACTTTGGGCAATAGCAGCTGTTTGGTCTGTGCTGTAGTCATCTATAAGAATAATTTCGTTGCACCAAGAAAGCATAGGAAGTGATAATTTTAAATTTTCTGCTTCGTTTTTTGCAATAATTACTACGCTTATTGGTTTGTTTTTACTCATTGTATTGCTGAGGAGTTCAAAAATAGGGCAAATATCTGATTAATAAAACTTTTTTAAAAACTATAGCGCAGGTACAATGCATAAGAAGGCTCTGCCAATTTTTGTATAAAATCATAATAAGGATCTAGCCTAATGTCTAATAAAATGTCCTTGTCTAAATAAAAATGATAGTGCGCTCTTAAAAATAACAACTGCCTAATGCGCTGCGGAAAAGCTTTGTCCATCGGATTTACTGATTGGTATATTGCACCCCCTTTTGCTGCTTGATATTCATTGCCATACCAATGATTTACAATAATATCTAAACGGCTATTTGGGCTATATTGCAAATGATGGTAAAGTCCAAAACCATTGACAAAAGTATTGGTTTGGGTGATGCTAAAATCTTGATATTGCGTGTAATAAAATTGATAATTAAATCTTTTATGGTTGTTTTTATACTCAGCAATCGTTCCAATGCCTGCATTGGCAATTGTTTTTAAAGGCAAAGTACTTGCTCCATTGCTATTGCCCTGATGCTGATAGAGGCATTGAAAATTTGGCATTATGCTAAAATAAGGGGTTAAAGAAAGTTTAGATTTTAGATTTAGCCCAGCAGAAAATTTTTCCAGTCTATTTATGTTTCTTTCCGTATTTTCTTCCCAGTTTATCCAAGCATCTAAATTTATTTTTTGATTGTTTTTACGCCATTGCACCCCTTGTTCATTTTTTTGGGTAAGCATTAATTCTTGCCCATATATTGGCTCTATTAATTGATGATGCGCGGCACCCTGCAATGTGCCAAAAATTATTTGATGATGATTCTTATAATATTGCAAAGCCACAATGGGAAAAATGGCCGAAAATCCTTGATGTGCTCCATAATTTTGTATAGCCAATGCTCCCAATAGTAATTTACTGTGCTTGCTCACATTGCGCTGATACACGCTTTGTAATTGATAGCCAAAATAAGTTTGCCCATCTTGTGTAGCGGCAAAATATTCG
>JBDNFC010000014.1:0-17460 GCA_041690035.1 Bacteroidia bacterium
AATAAAGAAGCCAAAGGGCTAATTTATGCCAGTTTTATTGGCGGAACGCGCACAAATGACCATGTAGATGGGGGTACATCGCGCTTTGATAAAAATGGAATTGTTTACCAATCAGTTTGTGCTAGTTGCCCACAAGGGTCTGGTGGTATGATTTCAGATTTTCCTACAAGTGCCAATGCAATTTTTCCTACCAACAGCAGTATCAGGTGCTCTAATGCGAGTTTTAAATTAGATTTTGAAATAACTTATTTTACAGAAGCAAAGTTTTCTATCCCAACAAAAATATGTCTTAAAGATACCATTTTATTCTTTAATACTGGACGTGGTACTCAATTTTATTGGGATTTTGGTGATGGCAATAAAAGTAATCAAAAAAGCCCAATTCATGAATATAAAAATTCAGGAACTTACAAGATTACCCTAATAGCCCAAGACTCCTTGGCTTGTAATCTAGCAGACACTGCCTACGCAGAAATAACCGTTAATGTTTCACCGATTGCTGAGTTTTCAGTTGCTTTTGAACCCTGTAATCCAGGTTTAATTACCATTGCTTACACCAATGATAACCTGGCTGTAATAGATTGGATATTTGATGACGGAAATACATCTTCTGGAGATATAAATAGTTACAGGTATGCCAAAGATGGGGAATATAAAATGAAAAAAATAGTAAGCTATCCCAATGGTTGTAAAGATACCTTTATTCAGCTTGTAAATTTATCCTCTAATGCAGGTGGAACTGTTAAAATGTATAATATTTTTAGCCCCAATAAGGATGGACTTAATGATTGCTGGGCTCCTGATGGCATAAATAAGGAGTGTGAAACGTATGAAACTAAAATATACAATAGAAATGGTACATTGGTCTACAATTCAGAAGAGAATGGGGCATGTTGGCAAGGGTTTATTAATTACAGTAAATCACTTGCTACTTCTGGAACTTATTATGCACATACACTTATTAAACGAAAGGATAATAAGGAAAAGAAAGAAATATATTCTGTAATTACACTCGTTAGATAAAATTATTAATGCGAAATAGAATCTTGTTAAATTTAGGAAACAAAACCTTGAATAATTAAATGAACCATACATTAAACTTTATAAATATTTTTTAATCTCTAAAATATGAATACAAACAAACAAATCTTACTATCAGTAATTCCTTTTATTTTCTCTATTACATTGAGTGCACAAAGCACTAAAGACACAGCCGACAATCCTTATTGGATAAAAATGATGGGCGATAAAAGCATTAATTTTTATCAAACCCAAAGGGCATTTAATCTCTATTGGGAAAATCGCCCAATTACCAAAGGTTGCGGCTGGAAACCATTCAAGCGTTGGGAATATATGGCAGAAAAAGAGATTGATAGTCTTGGTAATTTTCCTGATGTTAGCTATCAGCTTGCAGTAGGAAAATTAATGCATGATGCCGACAATAAACTTTGGGACTTAGTGATATCTGGTGTTGGTAATGGCACAGCAAAGTGCAATGTTCAGGGTGAGTGGGCAATAGAAGGTCCTACATTTTTACCAGCTAATAACACAGGTCAGCTAAATGGTATGGGGAGACTAAATGCCATAGCCTTACACCCAAAAGATACCAATATTATTTATGTTGGTGCAGCATCTGGAGGTATTTGGAAAACAATTAATGGTGGTCAATCTTGGGATTATTATGCAGATTCTTTACCCACTTTAGGGGTAAGTTCAATAGTAATAGATCCCAATAATTCTGATACCATTTATTTTGGCTCTGGAGATAGAGATGCAAATGATGCTCAAGGTTTTGGTGTTTTTAAAAGCACTAATGGAGGAAAAAGTTGGGTAATAAGTAACTCTGGAATGGGTAATAGAACTGTGGGTAGATTAATTATTGACCCTAGCAATACCGCTAATTTGCTCGCTGCCTGTGACAATGGTATTTATCGTTCTACCAATTATGGGGTTTCGTGGACTCAAACTTCTACTATTGGGCCAATGAAAGATATTATTTTTAAACCCAACAATAGTCAAGTGGTTTATGCCACAGTAAATGGATTGTTTTATCGTTCTCTAAATAATGGTGTAACTTGGTTACAGATTACCAATGGCTTGCCTACTAGTGCAATTAGCAGAGGTGTAATAGATGCAAATCCACTAAATCCATCATTGGTTTATTTTTGGGCCGCAAATGGCAGTATAAATAAAGGGTTTTATCTCAGCAGAGATAGCGGAGCCACATTTGTTACCCAATCTACTACCCCAAATTTGCATGACTATGCTACTGATGGCTCTGGAACGGGCGGACAGGCTTGGTATAATAAAGATATGGTTACTGATGCCGACAGTGCAGGAATAATTTATGTTTCAGGTGTTAATGTTTTTAAGTCACGCGATACTGGAAAAACTTGGCTAATTTCTGCCTATTGGGTAAATCAAGTGCATGCTGATAATCATGAAACTGTTCGCTGCCCAATAACTAAAAAAACCTTTACGGTGGGCGATGGAGGTATCTATTATACTAGAAGCAAAGGGGCAAATTGGATAGATATAAGCAGTGGTTTAGGGATTTCTCAAATTTATAAAATGGGTGCAAGCAGAACCGTAAAAGATAAATTGATTATAGGTTTGCAGGATAATGGAACTGCTAATTACAACAATGGTTGGTTTACAACCAGAGGTGGAGATGGAATGGATTGCGAGGTAGACCAAACAGACGCACGATACAGTTATGGCGAATTGTATTTTGGCAATGTATTTAGAGTTTACGATGTTAACACACAAACTACCATAGCCGCAAATGGGGTAAATGGTATTACAGAATCAGGGGGCTGGGTTACACCTATAACCTTGAGAGAAGGCAGTGGCAATACCATGTATATTGGTTATAAAAATATTTGGCGCAGCAATAATATAAGAAATAATACGCCAACATGGAGCATTATAGGTAGCAGTCTTGGAGGAGTTTCCGGTACTAATTTTACAGAATTAGAGAGCGGCATTGCCAATTCAGATATTTTATATGCCTCAAGGTCTAATGGTACTTTTTTTAGAACGGATGATGCAAATGCAGCTGCCCCCTCTTGGAATACCATAGTACAGCCAATTGCAGGCACGATTGCGGCAATAGAAACTGATCCAAAAATAGAAGGTGCGGTTTATATCGGAGTTTCTAATCGGGTTTACCGCTCTCTGAATAAAGGCACTTCATGGACGTATGTAAATGGTACAAATTTACCTTCCAATATAAATTGTGTGCTATTAGATACTGCCTCTCCCAAAAAAGGAATTTATGTAGGTACATTGCGCAGCGGTGTATGGTATACCGATACTACATTAAGCAGTTGGCGCTATTTTAGCAAAGGCATGCCAGCTACTGCCAATGTTACAGATATCGAACTTTATTATGAAAAAAAACCTGATTGTAACTGTAGTAAACTTTATGCATCTACCTACAATAAAGGTGTATATTCTTCTAATGTTTACAATGATGGTACAGCAAAGCCTTTGGCTAAATTAGAAAAATATGATTCTGTAGTTTGTAAAAATGGAGTGGTTAATTTTTCAGCAATTGGTTGTAATAATCCTACTGAATATAAATGGTCTTTTTCGCCCAATACAGTTATTTTTATAAATGGAACATCAGATTCTAGCCAAAATGCAAGTGTTAGATTTAGTGGAGCCAATACTACCTATTTGTTTAAATACATTGTTGAAAATTGTAATGGATTAGACACTTTAGAAGGTAAAGTGATTGTAGGCGATACGGTAATTAAAGCTACATGTGTTGGCAGCACCACAAATAATTTTAGCGGTCTTGGTATTTTTAATGTAAAATTTGAATCTATTAACAGAAGGTCTTTGGGCAGAAATCCGGAGGGGCAATATGTAGATTTAGCTTGTACCAACATTGCAAAAGTAAAAAGAGGTCAAAATTACAGGCTTAATGTTACCACAGGTTTAAATAACACTGAGCAAGTAAAAGCCTTCGTTGATTATAACAATGATGGAGATTTTGTGGATGTTGGAGAAATGGTATATACTCCTGCAGCCGCAATGACAAACCATTCGGACACTTTTACAATTCCATTAACTGCACCTGCTGGTAAAATAGTTCGCTTTAGAATAAGAAGTGATTTTGTTTCTTTAGGAACCAGTCCATGCTCTGTATTGGCTTATGGGCAAACTGAAGACTATGGATTGTACATAGAAAGCGATTCTGTATTTCCTAAATTTGTGCAAAATGACAGCGTAATTTGCACTGGTAGAAAGGTGGTTTTTACAGATTCTACAAAAGGTGGTTTAGGTTATCCTTATCTCTGGAATTTTGGGGCAGGAGCAAGCCCAGCAACTAGCGCTGCAATTGGTCCACATACTATTACTTATTCCTCTGGAGGGTATAAAAGTGTAACATTAACTGTAGATGGAAAGGTGTTTAAAAAAGACAGTGCTGTTTTTGTTCAAAATGGTCCAGATTTAAATTTATTAGTTAGTAATAATGATACCAATGTGTGTGCAGGAAAAAATATCGTGCTATCAGCCTTAGATGCAAATGCTTCTGGTGCAAGTTTTCAATGGCAAAAAAATGGATTAAATATATTAGATTCCACATTTAATGTATTGCGTTTAAATAATGTTTCACTTAGCGATAGCGCTCTTTATAGTGTAATAGCCAAAGTTGGAAATTGTGCAGATACTTTTAAAAATAGGCTAATTGCAGTGCATGCTCAGCCTGTATCCACCTTTTTGGTATCAGCAGATTCGCTTTGTTTTAAAGGCCATCAATTTAATCTTACTAACAATAGCAGCCTTGCAAATGGCACTGTGCTAAATTCAAATTGGCAATTTGGTGATGCAAGCAATAGTGTGCTCCAAAACCCAACAAAATCTTATGTTTTATATGGCAGTTACACCATAAAATTGGTAAGCAGTACTGTTTTTGGTTGTAAAGATTCTATGCTGCGAATCATAAAGGTAAATCCTTCTCCAATGGCTAATTTTAGTGTGTTAGACAGTAATCAGTGTTTAACAGGAAATAAATTTGATTTTTTAAGCGGATCTACTATTCCAGTGGGTACATTAACTCATTTATGGAAATTTGGTGATGGTAATACCAGTGGCGGAGTTATTCCAGCACATACTTATCTTGCAGCATTAGATTCTGTAATGGTACGGCTAATTGTTAGTTCTACATCAAATTGCATTGACAGTGTGCAAAAAAGGGTCAATATTAATCCAATGCCTGTGGCCGCTTTTGCACTAAATAATGCAAGCCAATGCCTGAATAATAATAGCTTCATATTTACCAATCAAAGCAGTGTTGCTAAAGGCACTCTTGCCAATAATTGGGCATTTGGGGATGCCAATACTTCGCTGTTAAATAATCCAACGTATAGTTATTCTAATTTTGGTGCTTATACAGTAAAATTAACAGTTACAAGCAATCAAGGCTGTATAGATTCAGCCAAGCGAATAACCAATGTGTATGAAAATGCAAAACCGAATTTTATGGTAAATGATTCACAGCAATGTTTTAAAAATCATAGTTTTGTGTTTTCTAATTCAACCATTCTGAGTATTGGCAGCTACACCAATTTATGGAAATTTGGCAACGGAGATACTTCTACAGCTATTAATCCATTGAGCAAATCTTATGCTTTGCTTGCAGATACTTATGCTGTAAAATTAATAGCTAAAACCAACCAAGGTTGCACAGATAGTATTACTAAACTTATTTTTTTGAAACCCATGCCCGCATCAAATTTTAGTATCAATACAATAGGGCAGTGTTTGACAGGAAATAATTTTATATTTACAAGCACTGCAAGTATTGCCAAGGGGGCTATCAATCATGCTTGGAATTTTGGCAATAATATGATATCTATTTTAAATAATCCGAGCCATTCTTACGCTTTTGCCTCAGATTCATTTAGAGTTTCTCTGATTAATACCAGTAATTTTGGTTGTGTAGATAGCGTTGCCAAGCATGTTTATGTTTATTATAAACCGATAGTAGACTTTTCTATTGATAAAATTAGCCAATGCCTCAATGGAAATAATTTTGGTTTTTTAAATTTATCTGGAATTACCAAAGGAAATCTCAGTTATTTTTGGCAATTTGGAAATGGGGCTACATCGGGCAGTTTGAGCACAAGTCATGTTTATGCTACTGCTGGGGTTTTCAATATTAAATTAATTTGCACTAGTGAAAAAAGTTGTAAAGATAGTGTTACTAAGGCAGTTACAGTGCACTCAAGTTCTGTTCCAAATTTTACTATTAATATGCCCATGCAGTGTTTTAGAGGCAATGCTTTTAGCTATTCAGATAATAGTACATTGAGTGCAGGTTCATATACCAATACTTGGAGTTTAGGCGATGGAACAACGGCAGGAAATAGCGCAAATCAAAATAAAATTTACACCAATTTTGTTGACAGTTTAAATGTAAAATTAGTAAATACTACCAATAATGGTTGCAAAGATTCCACTACCAAGAAAGTTTATTTAAAACCTACTCCACAAGCTAATTATAGTATCAATGACAGTACACAATGTTTGCAAAATAATAACTTTATTTTTGCTAATAGTAGCAGCTTTGTTAATGCTGCCACCAGTTATCAATGGACATTTGGAGATGGAAATGGTGCCTTATCTGAAAATCCAAGCCATATTTATTTCGCAGAAAATGCAGCATTATTGGCAAAATTGGTGGTAAAATCTGATTTTGGCTGCACTGATAGTATTGCCAAGTTAATGGTAGTTTATCCAAATCCTCAATCGCTTTTTAGTATCAATGACACTGCACAGTGTTTTGTTGGGAACAATTTTATTTTTACAGATAATTCTAGCCTAAGTTCAGGTGGTTTTAATACCAGTTGGCGCATAAGCAATGGAACTATTAGCACTGCAAATCCATTTAGCTATAATTTTACTGTTTCAGGCAGCTATACCATCACAAACATCGCTGTTAGTGCAGTAGGGTGTCAAGATTCTAGTAAAAAGGCCATTATTGTGTACAGAAATCCTCAAGCAAATTTTAGTTTAAACAAAGATTCTCAATGTTTGATAGGCAATAATTTTAGTTTAAATGATATCTCGCTTTTTGGCGGAACAAGCCCAAATAGAAATTGGTATGCCAATAACAGTATTTTGCCATCTGTAGTAGCCAATGCACAAAATAGTTTTGGAAGTGTGGGCAATAAAATTTTAAAACTGGTAATTGTTTCTGCCGAAGGATGCAGGGATAGTTTAGAGAGAACAGTTACTGTTGTAGAACATCCGGTGTTTAGAGTTTTAGGGGATGAAAAATTGTGTTTAAATCAAAATCTCGATTTAACTGCTCAAAGCACAGATCCAAACCTGCGTTATGAATGGCAAAACAATAATCAAACACCTGTTTTTGCAAATCCTTTTACAGTGATTGGAAACACTGCCGGGGTAAAAAATATTAAAATAAAAGCATCTAATACTTTTGGCTGCAAAAGCGATTCTATTTACAACAGCAGAGTGGTGGTTTATAAATTGCCAAATGTTGCCATTGATACTTCGGTAATCGCTTTGCAAAACGGAATAGAGTTGAGCATAAAAGATGTTTCTAATATTCCTATTTTATCCAGAAATTGGACTTTTATACCCACAGGTTCAGGCATTGATGAAATAGAGAAATTGATATTTTTGGATACGACAAGTCTTTCAGTCACTTTAAGTTTAATTGATACTAATGGATGCGAGGGAGTTTTGACTAAGCAATACTTTATCACAATTCCAAATGGCTATTTTTTGCCAAATGCGTTTTCTCCAAATAAGGATAATAGAAATGATGTTTTTGGTTTAACTGGTTTAGTGAGAGTTAAAAAATTTGAAATGCATATTTATAACCGTTGGGGAGAAAAGCTTTTTCAAACCAATAATCCAAACCAAGGCTGGGACGGAACTTATGGTGGAGAGCTGGTGCAAAATGGCGGATATTCCTATTACATGGAGTTGATAGATTTCGAAGGCAAGAAAGTGGTGCGAAAAGGCACATTGATGATAGTAAATTAATTTTTTTTTTATTTCGTTTTGCTTGTTATTGCTTTAGTTTTGCAGCATGTTTAGTTTAATTAGAAAAATATTGTTTCTAATGCCTGCAGAAAGGGCGCATTATTTTACCATGAATTTGCTTTCTATTGCAGATAAGATAGGTGTTTTGAGCTTGTTTTTAGAGCAACAAAAACCCGAAAATGCAATAGATTTTTGTGGTTTACATTTTCCGAATAAAATAGGCTTGGCTGCAGGTTTTGATAAAGACGCCCGCTTTTTGAATGTATTGTCTAAAATGGGGTTTGGGCATGTAGAAGTGGGCACTGTTACCCCTCTGCCACAAGCTGGAAACCCGAAACCAAGGCTTTTTAGATTACCAAAAGACCAAGCACTCATTAATAGAATGGGTTTTAATAATAACGGGGTAGATGCAATGGTGAAAAGGCTGAAAAATAGACCGAAAAATCTTATTGTTGGAGGAAATATTGGTAAAAATAAGTTAACAGAAGATGCAATTCCTGATTATTTAATTTGCTTAGAAAAATTGTATGACTATGTTGATTATTTTACAATTAATATAAGCAGTCCCAATACTCCTGGCTTAAGAGATTTGCAAGATAAAGGGCCTCTGCTCGCCTTGTTAGCTGCTGTAATAGAAAAAAGAGATTTTCTAAAAAGTCAGAAAGGAATAGACAGGCCAGTGTTTTTAAAAATTGCACCCGATTTAACAGAAACTCAAATAGTAGAAATAGCAGAAATAGTGATAAAAACCAACACCAATGCAGTGGTAGTAAGCAATACTACCATAGATAGAACCAATCTTAAAACTTCATCCAATACAATTGAAGAAATAGGGGCGGGTGGTTTAAGTGGATTGCCACTGCGTGATAAATCAAATGTTGCATTGCTCACTTTATCAAATTTATTGCCTAAAAATATTGGGATTATTGCAGTGGGGGGCATTATGTGCAAACAAGATGCCCAAGATAAAATAAACATGGGAGCGCATTTAGTGCAGGTTTATACAGGATTTGTATATCAAGGCTTGCCGCTTATTAATAAACTTGCAAATATTTAACTAATATTGCAGTATGTATAAAGTAACTGTGCAAAATGAAGTGATAGAATTAACCTTGAAACAAGGCCAAATTTTATTAAACGATAATGTGCTGGATGTGGTAAAAATAGATACGGGTATTTATCACACAATTATAGACGGACATTCTGAAAATGTGCAAATAAAAAAAATAGATAAGGCAGCAAAGCTAGTTTATGCCAGCATAAATGGGAAGGCAGTAACTATAAAAATTGCTGATAAAATGGACGCATTACTTCAAAATATGGGGCTAGAAAGTGCAATGGTCAAAAAAATTAATAATCTAAAAGCACCAATGCCAGGATTAGTCATAGAAATATTAGCAAAAAAAGGGGATGTGGTAATTAAAGGCGAACCCTTGCTTGTGCTAGAAGCTATGAAAATGGAAAATGTGATTAAATCAGAAGGCGATGGGATTATAAAAGAAATATTGGTTATTGCAAAAGATGCAGTTGATAAAAATCAAGTATTGCTTACTTTTGAATAGTTATTTTTTTCTTGTTTTCATGTATTTTAATGCATGCCGTGTTTTGAATAAAATTTTTGGAGCAATAATTGCAATTACTTTCTATGCGTATTCTTATCAAGTAAGAGCAACAATTTTTTATTATTTGCACCGTTTAATTATTGAATGGGTCATTGGTAAAATTGTATTGCTTAATAGCAAAGTTATACCCATTAGATTTGAAATTCCCTATAAATTAACACTATATTTGCCTTTTAAAAATGAAAAATTATTTATTCCTTTTTCTGTTTTCTAATATCATTGCGCTTTTTGCACAGTTGCAGCCTGCATTTAATAATTCTATTGGCAGAATTGATAGTTTAACAAAGCAATACATGTCGGAGTTGCCGCCAAAAATATGCAATCACCTTTGTATTGATGGCTTTTCTCCGAGTAATAAATCCTTTTTTGAGGAGCAAATGAATAGTTTAGGCAGCGAAATTACTTTTGGTTACAACGAAGCTGTTTATGGACAATTGCGTTATTTTAGTTACAATGAAGCCTCTTTTCTTTGCAGGGCGATGGTAAACAAGAATAAGTATTTTCCGATTTTTGAAGAAACATTTGATAAATACAATTTGCCAACAGAGCTCAAATACATCAGCATTATAGAGTCTGCTTTAAATCCCAATGCAAAGTCTAGGGCAGGTGCTATGGGCTTGTGGCAATTTATGCCCGGCACAGGAAAATACTTAGACCTAACAATTACTAATAAAATTGATGATAGGCGCTCTATCAAAGCCAGCACAGAAAAAGCGGCCGAATACTTTAAATATTTGCACAATATGTTTGGCGATTGGCTTTTGGCTATTGCTGCATATAATGCGGGGCCAGGAAATGTGCGCAAAGCCATTAGCAATGCAGGTGGGGTATATGATTTTTGGGTGGTTAGCAAGTATTTACCGCGCGAAACACAAAATTACGTTCCACGCTTTATCGCTGCTACTTATCTAATGAATTTTAGTACACACATACAGTCTTTTCATGGTGTAAATTATCCAGTATATTGCCCAATAGAAATTTCGGATACCTTAGAATTTGAGCAATTATGTCGCTTTACAGGAATAGGAATGGAAGAATGTAAAGCATTAAATTCGCAGTTTAGATTTACTAACCTAAAAGGAGATGCTAAAAATAATTTTGAAATGCTCCTCCCTTATGATGAGGCCATGTCATTTTTAGAAAAAAAAGACAGCATTTATTATTATAGTAAAAATTTGATTTTAGTGGCGGAGGTTTTAAATGATTCTTTAAAAGCTAAAGATTCTTTGACAAGCACATTGGTTCAAAAAATTGCAGCAGATAAAATTGCTGCAGATAAAAATTTAGTTTTAAAGGAAGAAAAGCCGCAAAAACCAGCTGAAAAAGTGCCCCCAGTTACAAAAAGCAGTGTTTTTCATCAAGTAAAAAGAGGTGAAACACTCTATGCTGTAAGTAAAAAATACAATGTTAGCCTTGAGGAGTTGCGGGCATGGAATAAACTTGCCAACAACAATATTAAAGTAGGCGACCGCTTATTAATTAAAAAATAAATGAAATCCAGTTTACCCAAATACGGCAATTTTTCCCTTATACTTATTTTTATTTTTTCGCTTTTTTTTATCCAATGCGAGAATGAAAAGGTAAGCAAGCCAACCTCTAACGCAGTAGGCTATATTAGTGAAATAAATATTACGACAGATGATGAAACAGCAAAATATTTGCGCGATGCATTGCTAAACAGTTTAGCAGCACCCCAAGAATATCTATCACCTGCTGAGCCATTTTATAAACTTAATTTTATAGGTATAGATAATTTTGCAGTAGGCTATTTAGAATACCAATTGCAAGTTATTATTATTACATCAGAGAATATTGATCAAATGAAACATCTTAATAAATTGTTTGAGAAAAAAATATTTGACAGTTTATGCAATGAATCAAGTGTGAGTGTAGTGAAGCGAAAAAATATTTGGGCAATTAATCAAACCATTTTTTTTGTTTTTGCACCCAATGCAGAAACGGTCCGTTTATACCTAAGAGATAAAGGCAGCTTGTTAAAAAATGATATTTATCAAACCGAAATTAAAGATTTTATAGCACGTACGGGTGAAAAAAATCATTCATTAGCCAACATTATCAGAGAAAAACATAGCATCTATATGAGGATTCCAAAATTTTTTAATTTAGATATCAATAAGCAAAATTATTACTCAGCAATATGGGAAGAGGGCGATGCCATTTGCAATTTACTTATCAATATCTTGCCAGATAGCCCGGTAATAAATCATGGCAAGGCAGAACAGATGCTTGCTCAAAGAAAAATAGATGGTCAAAAGCATTTGCAAATGGATACTGTTGGTTTGTACATAGGCACAAGTCAAAACTTTTTTCAGGACTATACTCCCTATCAAATTAATGGATTTAAAGGAGGGAAAATAAACGGTTGGTGGGTAATAGAAGGTATGTTTAGAGGAGGGCCTTATACCCGATACACCATTTACTTGCCTAAAATTAAAAAATGGGTGGCTTTAGAAGCTTTGGTTTATTATCCAAACTTAGAAAATAAAAATCAAGGAAAAACTAAAACCCGGTATCTACGCACAATCGAATCTATTATTCATTCTATTAAAGAAATTTAAGTGATAAAGTTGGCTATTTTTGCAAGTGGGGGAGGCAGTAATGCAGCAAAAATTATCGAATATTTTGTTACACACAAAACGGTAGAAATTAGCATTATTGTTTGCAACAAAGCCAATGCAGGCGTTACAGAAATTGCTTCAAAAAACAATATTCCTTCTAGGGTGGTTTCAAAATTAGATTTGAGTGATCCTGTTTTTATAACAGATTTAGAAAAAAAGGGGATAGCTTATATTGTTTTAGCTGGTTTTTTATTACAAATTCCTGCCTTGCTAATTAAGCATTTTCCTGCAAAAATAATCAATATACACCCTGCATTATTGCCAAAATATGGGGGCAAGGGCATGTATGGGCATCATGTGCACGAGGCTGTAGTCAATAACAATGAAACTGTTAGCGGTTGCACAATACATATTGTAAATGAACATTTAGATGAAGGAGCTATCTTATTTCAGGCTGCCACACAGCTTGCAGAGCCTACAATTGCCGCAAAAATTGCAGAAGAAGTATTGCAGTTAGAACACCGGTATTTTGCAAAGTGCGTTGATGCTTATATCGAATCGCAAAACTAATTTTTTTTGGCAATAAGGGCAAGTGCAAATTGTAAGGGCATATCTTGTTTTGCTGCTAATGTTTCGTGTGCACTTGGACCAAAAATAGCAATGCCCAATGCCATTTTATATAAGATACTATCAGATGAAATATTTGGCAATGCTGCCAAGCTAAAATCTAATGGACTTGCATAAATATTGCTCCATGGTTGGGTATAAAGTGCTTGGTCTAATGCCCATGAAAATGCGGCATAGTCTGGAAATGCTAAATCACTCGCTTTCACATAATAATTGGGCGATATTCCATAGCTAGTGTCTGCAAGGATATAGGGATAGTGTTTTTGCAATAATTTTCCTTTTGGGGTGTAATAGCGGGCTACAGTAATATTAAAATTGCCTCCATTGATCAGTGTATAACTTTCTTGCACTAAGCCTTTGCCGTAGCTGCGGCTGCCTATCACGGTTGCTCTTTTATTTTCTTGCAAGCTAGCGGCCAATATTTCGCTGGCGCTGGCAGAATTTTCGTTTATTAACAAATAAACTTTTAATTTTTGGTACTTTCCACTTCCATTGGCATAGTAAAATACTTCTTTTCTTTTTCTGCCTTTTACAGAAGTAATAATGGCTTTTTTTGGCAAAAATTCGTTGGCAATAGCCACTGCTTGATCTAACAAGCCTCCAGGATTATTGCGCAAATCTAGGATTAATGCTTTCATTCCTTTTTTGCTCAGTATATCTAGGCTGTCTAGCAATTGGCGATGGGCATTTTGATTAAAAACATCAAATTTTGCATATCCAATTTTGTTGGCCGTTAGGTAAATGTTTTGCGCCACTGAGTAGGGTATTTCTTTACGTATTATTTTTTTACTAAAGGATTTTTTTTTCTGGGGATTAAATAGTTGTAGATTGCAAATACTGCCTTCTATACCTTGCAAATAGTCATAAATAGAAGTATCTAATTGTGCAATGCTTGCAATGCTTTTTTTATTGATGGCAATAATTCTGTCGCCTGGCAATACTCCATAAATTGCTGCAGGGCTTTTGGGCACTACATAAATAATAATTGGAGTGTCTAGGTGCATGTATAAATGTATGCCAATGCCTACAAAAACACCTTTCATCTCGTCTGTATTTTTTATTGCTACAGCAGGTGGCAGATAATAACTGTGAGGGTCTAGCTGCCTAAGCCATGCTCTTATGCTTTGAGAATCTTTATAAGAACTTAGGGTTTTTTGTTCAACATAGTTTGTTTCTACAATATGTGCTATTTCGGTGCGCAATGTTTTATTTGGTTCGAAACTAAAATAGAAATAAACAAAAATACCCACTGTTATGGAGATAAAAGTGGGTATAAATTTATGAATGATCAAAAACGGTATATTTTAAGGTCTTTCAAATATAGAGAAAAAGAAATCTCCCTCTCTTGC
Source organism: Bacteroidia bacterium (assembly GCA_041690035.1). Lineage (GTDB taxonomy): Bacteria > Bacteroidota > Bacteroidia > NS11-12g > UBA955 > CALSPH01. Next base: position 14,206 of record JBDNFC010000014.1, read on the forward strand.
GGCATTTTCATCACTATCAGAACCATGCACTGCGTTGGCATCTATAGATTTAGCATATAGATTTCTGATAGTGCCTACAGCGGCTTCAGCCGGGTTGGTGGCGCCAATAAAGGTTCTAAAATCTGCTACGGCATTTTCTTTTTCTAAAATAGCTGCATAGATAGGGCCAGAGGTCATAAATTGCACCAAATCATTATAAAAAGGGCGTTCTTTATGAATTTCGTAAAAAGCTCCTGCCTGTGTGGTGCTAAGTTTGGTTAATTTTAGGGATACAATGCTGTAGCCTTTATTTATAATCAAGTCAATAATTTTTCCTGCATTTCCAGCGGCTGTTGCATCTGGTTTTATCATTGTGAAGGTTCTGTTTGTAGCCATTTTATTTTAGTATTTGAAGGTTTATTTAAGGCAGCAAAGGTAGGCAAAAAACCTTTCGTTTCTGATGTGGGTAGATAAAAATTTTTTGCACTAGAGCCAAGAAAAATAAAATAAGCCTAAAATAAATTGCGCTAAATATTTATATCATCTAAAAACGTCTCTTTTAATAAAGATTGATATGCCAAAAGAGCGAAAAAAAGAACTTGTTGTGCACCCAGCTGAGTATGCAAACAGCATATTGTTGCGATTTTTATGGCAAAAAAAAGCCCCGCATGGAGAGGCGAGGCGGCTTAAATGGTTCACAACGGAATAATCTTTATTGTGAATTGGTTTCGTTATTGCAAATGTAAATTATTTTTATTTAATAAAAAACAATATTTTAATTATTTTACCTGCCAATTAATTACTACAAATATGACAAAAACAGTTTTAGGTTTAGACTTGGGTACAAACAGTATCGGGTGGGCATTGGTGAACCAAGAGGATAAACAGATTTTTGGCATGGGGAGTCGGATTGTGCCGATGAGCCAAGACATTATGGGAGAGTTTGAAAAAGGAAACAAAGTTTCACAAACAGCGACTCGCACTGGACTCAGAATGACAAGGCGATTAAAAGAAAGACATCTTTTGAGAAGAGTAAGATTGCACAGAGTTTTAGTTTCACTCAATTTTCTGCCTCCTCATTTTCTTGAATATCTTGACGATTACGGCAATATAAAAGAGGAAAATGAACCCAAGCTTGCATATTTAAAAAACAAGGCAGGAAAACATGAATTTATTTTTGAAACTTCATTTATTGAGATGGTGAAGGTGTTTAAAAAGAATGGGCATTTGGATGCAAAAATTCCCCATGATTGGACTATTTATTATTTAAGACAAAAAGCATTAACAGAAAAAATATCCAAAGAAGAGTTGGCTTGGCTGCTGCTTAACTTCAATCAGAAAAGAGGATATTATCAGTTGAGAGGAGAAGATGAAGAAGCAAATCACAACTTTATAAATTCTAAGCAAATAATTACTTTTTGCGTATTTTAATTTAGGACATAGGTATTCTACCTTTCTTATTAAAATAACTTGCAAGCTTTTTTGTACAATTTACTTAGGTTCTTGCACTTTAAAAAACCAAATAATACATAGTTAATATGACAAGTAATTATAATGTAAGTTTTTATGCAGTTATAAAGGTGTGACTAGCTAATGTATGATTACGGGATACAAAAATTTACAATACTTTACTTACGAAGTAAAAAATTTGAGTTATACTATCAAAATAGCTGTTATCTTTTTGGAAACTAAAATACCTATATCTTAAAAGTTTCATTGTGGAGTAATCAGTGGTACCTTCATAGACGTATTTGTAGGATATATCTCCATCCTTACCATACAAAGTTATTTTAACAGAACTGTCTTTAAAAACTTTATAAGACCCTTCGCTGTATGAATGATCCTTATTCTTTATATTATAATTTTTTATTGAATCATAACAATAAATAGGTTGCTGAAAAGCTTTTCCCGAATTCAATAAAACTATACTCAGGCATATAGAGTTGGTGTCTTGTAAATCAGATATCCTTGGCTGACTTAGATAAACACCCTGCATATTTTCAAAATTATCTTTATTGGCCTTGAAATTAGACTTACAAGATAATGAAAATATTAAAAAAACATATAAAATTTTAATCTTCATAACTTAATTGGTTTTACTTTTTTTCTTTTAACCTTTGCCTTTAACACTATTTTGATTTACTGTATTGCCGCGCCTTACAAAAGCATCTCTTATTCTTGTCCCGCTTTGAATTGGGTTTCCTTTGTCGTTTGCATTGTCTATTTTTCTTGCGGATGTTTTAACATGGTGGTAGTGTGTTTAAGATGTCAAAGATACGAAATGAAAGCAAATCACAACTAGTTTCATGGTTGTTTAAATTGTTTTAAGAGTGTGTTTAAGATGCCAAAGATACGAAATGAAAGCAAATCACAACGCACTGATCAAAGTTTTGTGAACCATTAAAAGTGTGTTTAAGATGTCAAAGATACGAAATGAAAGCAAATCACAACTGCCTTAAGGTGTGAATTTTGAACCCTTTGAGTGTGTTTAAGATGTCAAAGATACGAAATGAAAGCAAATCACAACTTGGCTAGTTGCTTGATTGTACCAAAACAAGTGTGTTTAAGATGTCAAAGATACGAAATGAAAGCAAATCATAACCTTAAAACCTTCCAACTTTCTAACTTTCTAAGTGTGTTTAAGATGTCAAAGATACAAAACGAAACCAATTCACAACCGCCTCTCCACATTATCCCAAGGCTTGCCAAGTGTGTTTAAGATGTCAAAGATACAAAACGAAAGCAATTCATAACCTTAAAACCTTCCAACTTTCTAACTCTCTAAGTGTGTCTAAGCTGTCAAAGATACAAAACGAAAGCAATTCATAACCTTAAAACCTTCCAACTTTCTAACTCTCTAAGTGTGTCTAAGCTGTCAAAGATACGAAATGAAAGCAAATCACGCCCCTTTTCAAAAAATCAATGTTTTAACCGATGGTAAGAATTATGAATTTAACAAGCAAAATTGGAAAGAAATGGTACAAAAAATAAAAAACCTTCAGTAAACTAAAGGTTTTTTATCATGTTTCGGTACGACTTGCGGCTATACCAAACGATTATTGAACTCCAAAAGTAATACATTTTTATAAATAAACAACATTTCAACACGTAATTTAGACTACATTATCAACCTAATGGACGGAAAAATTAATCCGTGGTATTGGCAAAGCACAAACTGCCTCTGCAGGGCTCGACCGTACATTTTCTAAACTTGCACAAACTGCAGGTGCATTTTTTACCATACAAGCAATGAGTGTGTTTAAGATGTCAAAAATA
>JBDNFC010000015.1:0-1112 GCA_041690035.1 Bacteroidia bacterium
AAAGGTAATTCAAAGGATAAAAACTTCACTTTCTTAATTATTTAGGACGCTATTGAGTATGCATAAGCAATTTTAACTATGTTGATTAAAAGATGAGAATAATAATAAAAAAAGATAGATATTTGCACTATGGCAATAATTATCACAGAAGAGTGCATTAATTGCGGTGCTTGTGAGCCAGAATGTCCTAATAATGCAATTTATGAGGCAGGCGCAGAATGGGCAATAAAGGATGGTACAAGTTTAGATGGTGTTTATTTACTTTCTGACGGAAGGGAAGTAAATACTGCAGAAAGGAATCAACCAATTTCTAATGAAGTATATTATATTGTACCAGATAAATGTACTGAATGTGTTGGGTTTCATGAAGAACCGCAATGCGCTGCTGTTTGTCCAGTTGATTGCTGTGTGCCAGACCCAGATAGGGTAGAATCTAATGAAATTTTATTAAATAGAAAGGCGGCCTTACACCTTTAATATATGACTAATTTCGGAATTTGTTTAGATACTTTTTTGCCAATGAGAATTGCAGCTAGCTCAAGTTCAGAGCTAATTAATTGCTTAGTATTTGGCGAATCTTACAATGTTATTGAAAATCAAGAAGAATGGTATTACATATCATCAGATTATGATAATTATAAAGGGTTTATTAGTGCTTCAAATTTTCATTGTTTTAACAAAACAATAAGTTTTAAGCTAATTAATAGCAATACATCAATTTATTCGTTTCAGTTAAAAACCAATATAAAATTAGGGCCAGGAAGTGCTTTGCCAGATGTTCTAAATTTTGAAATCGATGGGCTTAAATTTAAAAATTTTAATATTGGGGCTTCAAATATTCTTACAAAACCTGAAAACACAATTTTAGATTTGGTAAATTGTTTTATTGGTGTTCCCTATCTTTGGGGAGGAAAATCTATTTTTGGAATAGATTGCAGCGGTTTAACACAAATGATTTATAAAGCATTAGGTAAATTTATTCCTAGAGATAGTGGTGCTCAAGAACAATTTTTAAAAAAAGAAATTTCTTTTGAATTATTGACAACAGGGGATTTGGTTTTCTTTCACCAAAAAATGAAAATTGTGCATGTCGGTATTTATTTAGGAGATAG
>JBDNFC010000016.1:0-227288 GCA_041690035.1 Bacteroidia bacterium
AGTGCTATTAAAAAAGCAGTAGAAATGCCAATAGATTTAGTAACAAGAGGTCTTTTTAGTGTTCGATTCATTTTTCCATCTTGCTCAATTTCTATAATTTGATTGAATGTATTAGCTGAAAAAGTAATTAACAACCCTCCTATAAATAAGCTGATAACGGTCGATATTTCGAAAGAAAGATTATTCTTATAAACGGCAATTAAATAACCTAGTACTGATGATAGAAGCACAGTGAAGGATAACCCAAATTTTAATAGGGCCATTAAATCTTTAATTTTTACTGCCACAGTGCTTTAGTTTTGAAAATTTGAATACTAAGATGCATCGCAATACCGAGTATAATTCCGCCTGCAAAAATATGGTAAGTTTGAGCTATAGGCGGCAAAATAAACCAAATATTTATACTTCCTGCGATAATTTGGGAGATAATTAATATACAAATCCAAAAGATTTGTTTTTTTTGAGCTGTCATTTTGTTTTTATAATATATATAAATAAAGATGCCTAAAATTAATAAAGCTAAGTAGCGATGAATAGTAAAAATTATTCCCATAGCATGAATATTAAAAGTAGCATCTTTTGTAATTAAGTTATTTGATTTAATCAGTCCATCAGCAACTTCTCTACTCCAAGTGCCAGTAACTGTTTGGATTAAAATAAGCACAAAGCAAGTAATGATAAGTAATGGCCACTTTTTTGTTACCCCAAAGCCGTTTAATCCATTGGTCAATGGCCACATAAAAAGTCCAACCGCTAAAAAAGCAGCCAAATAGTGCAATGTAACCACCCCTGGAAGCAAATTTGTAGCTACAACTATACTGCCCAGCCATGCATTAAAGAGAATTACAATAATGCCTGTGAATGTGCAAATAAAGATTTTGGTTTTCTTTTTTATAAACTGAAAAGAGAGCACAAAAGTGGCTAAAGCAAATAAGCCGGTTAAGGCACCAAACAATCTGTTTAAATACTCAATCCAAGTGCTTGAAACACTAAAAGCTTCGGGTTCAGCAATTTTTGGATCATTGGCAATGGCATCAGCTTGTTTGTTAAGCCCGATAGCTTTTAATAGTTTTACATATTTGCTTACTTTTTTTAGACGTTTTTCTAAAAAGTAGTTTTCATAATTTTCTGGAAGCTGATCTAGGTGGGTAGGAGGGATGTATTTTCCAAAACATTTTGGCCAGTCGGGACATCCCATACCAGAGCCAGTGGCGCGCACTATGCCTCCAAAAAGTACCAATAAAAAAATAGAAAAGCAGGTTATCCAACCTGCTTTTCTAAAATTATGTTCTGTAAACATTAAGCCCTATTTAAGCCAAATACATTTTTAATCAATGAAAAGTAAACCACTTCTTTATCTTTCGATACTGTGATTACATCAGGAGCTTCTTTTCTTTTTGGTTCAGGATGATAATGGTCTCCGTCATCTCCAGGTATATGTTGTGGGTAAAAATCTTCTTCTCTATCCGGCCTGCTATATTCATATGGCCCTCTATATACTGTTGGTATAGCACCAACCCAATTGTAATGAATACCTTCAATTGGAGAAGTCCACTCTAAAGTGTTTGATTTCCATGGATTTTGCACTGATTTTTCGCCAAACCATATATTTGAAAAGAAATTCCATAAGAATATTACTTGTGCTAGTGATCCCACAATAGCCGCAACTGAAATTAAGACATTCACATCCATCCAAACATTAAATTCTGGAATAACTGTAAACATATAGTATCTTCTTGGTACACCTGCTAATCCCATAAAGTGCATCGGGAAGAAAACTAAATAAGCAGATACAAAAGTTAGCCAGAAATGAATTTGACCCAAAGATTCGTTCATTCTTCTGCCAAACATTCTTGGATACCAATGATAAATACCAGAAAACATGCCAAATATCGCAGAACTGCCCATTACAAGGTGAAAATGCGCAACAACAAAATAAGTGTCGTGTAATGGTATATCTATAGCAGCATTTGCTAAGAATAAACCAGTTAATCCACCTGAAACAAAAAAGGAAACCAAACCAATGGAAAACATCATTCCTGGAGTAAGCCTTAAATTGCCTTTCCAAAGGGTGGCTAAGTAGTTAAAAGTTTTTACTGCAGAGGGCACAGCTATGATTAGGGTAATAAACATGAACATTGTGCCTAAGAAAGGATTCATACCTGTTACAAACATGTGGTGCCCCCATACTAAAAATGAAAGCACAGCTATGCCTACTAGTGATATAACCATGGCTGTGTAACCAAAAATGGGTTTACGTGCATTGGTTGCAATAACTTCTGATGTGATACCCAATGCAGGCATAATAATAATGTAAACCTCTGGGTGACCTAAAAACCAAAATAAATGTTGATAAAGTACAGGCGATCCTCCTACATTAGATAAAGCTCCTTGGCCTGGTAAATAGATGTCTGATAAATAGAAACTTGTTCCAAAACTTCTGTCAAAAATAAGTAAGAGTGCTGCACCTAATAACACAGGAAAAGATAAAATTCCTAAAATTGCTGTTAATAAAAATGCCCAAATGGTTAGCGGAAGCCTATTCATAGACATACCTTTTGTTCTCATATTAAGAATAGTGCTGACATAATTAATGCCCCCTAGCAACGATGATACTATAAATAGTGTAATTGCAACAAGCCATAGCGTCATGCCTAAACCAGATCCTGGCACTGCTTTTGGCAATGCAGAAAGGGGAGGATAAACTGTCCATCCGGCTGATGCAGGTCCTGTAGAAACAAAAAACGAAGATAATAAGACTACACTTGATAAAAAGAAAAACCAATATGAAAGCATATTCATAAACGGTGAAGCCATATCTCTAGCACCCACTTGAAGGGGAATTAATAAATTACTAAATGTTCCGCTCAAACCTGCAGTTAATACATAAAATACCATTATGGTACCATGAATGGTTACCAAAGCCATATAATACTCAGGACTTAATACTCCATCTTTGGCAAAACTACCAAGAAAAAATTTGAGGATGCCAAACTGTGTTTCTGGCCAAGCTAGCTGTAATCTAAATAATACGGAAAGAAAAACTCCAATACAACCCATAATTATTCCCGTAATTAAAAATTGACGTGAAATCATTTTATGATCCATACTAAAAATGTATTTGCTTATGAAACTTTCGTGGTGATGATGTTCATCGTGATGCAAATTTGCTGCGGTTGTACTCATATTTATGTTAAAATTGAAGATTTTTTTAAATTTATTAGAAATTGTAGGCTATCTTGGCAGTGGTATCTGCATTATTTTCTGGATTCAAAGGCAGTGGCTCGGGCTCTACTTTTTTTCCTCCTTTTACAAAAGCAGGATTTTGAGATTTTATCCAAGTATTGTATTGCTCTTGAGTTTCTACGATTATTTTTATGCGCATATTATAATGACCTGAGCCACAAACCTTAGCGCAAAATAGATAGTAGTCAAATGTTTCATCTCCTCTTTTTGCCCTTGCATCCTCAGATGTTGTAATTGGTTTAAACCTAAACTTTGTTGGCATTCCTGGTACACAATTCATTTGTGCTTTAAAGTGTGGCAAATAAGCTGAGTGAATCACATCTCTTGCCCTAAATAAAAATTCTACCTCTTGATTCAATATTAGGTGTATTTCGTTTGTAATTAAATCATCGTAACTTACATCATTAAATACTTTTGCTTTTTCAACCGCAGATTTTTCTACTTGGGCTATTCTGTCTAATTGTTTCTTTTTTCTGAAAAGTGCATTTTTGATTTCGTAGGCCAATTCTCCACTTTTTATTTTATCTATAGAATCATTAAGGATGTCAAGTTTGGCTGTAGTATAAGTTGCTCCCTTACTTTCAAATTGTTCTAGCAATGCCACATAGGTAGCCGGTAATCTTTTTTGAGCGTCTGAAATAGAAAGAATATCGGCCATTAATTCTTCTTTTAGTTTATCAATTTCATGTTCTATTGGTAAACCCAGTGGGTTGGTGCTTGAAATATAATTAAAACTTGCTTCGCCTAGTTGATTGTCAGATCCAGGATACCTCGCATTCCAACCAAATTGATAAGCAAAAATCTCAATTTTATTTGGTTTTATATTTGGGTTTTTATACATGATGTCTTTCCATGTTTGGTAACCCATTAGCACTAATATTGCCATAACCACAAAAGGAATTAAGGTCCAAACAATTTCTAACTTATTGTTATGAGAATAATAAACCGCTTTTCTTCCTTCTTTCTTTTTATACATAAAGGTAAATACAAACAACAAAATTTGGGTGATTACAAATACAATACCTGTAAATAAAAGCGTGGTATTAAACATTTTTTGTATAGGTTGACCATGTGCAGAGGCACTATCTGTAATTACATACTTTCCATGAGCGCCAAACTCCCAGATAACACCAATCATACCAAAAATAATAAAAGCAAGCGAAAGCCAAGCATTGATATTATTCCAATTAAGGATTTTTTTACCAGTAATTTTGGTAGATAGATTACTAATATCAAAAATGAGCACTAAAATAGCACCTAATAAAAGCCCTACAATTACCAGCAGCCAATTAATGCTGCCATTAATGCTTTTTGCATCGCCTGCCATTGCACTGGCAAGTTGTAGCGCGCTAAATTTTTCTAGACTCATTAGCATTATTGCGCTAATAAGTGTGATTAATACTAAGGAAACAATGAATATCTTTTTCATCTCTATTTTAACAATTAATTTTTAATACGGTTTGAAATATTTTGGGGCAAATTTATTTATAAATTCTTACTCCAAAAACTTTGTTTCACATTATTTTCAAGTTTTTTATTAATGCATTAAAACTTTAGTAATTTTAAGAATAGTTAAAATACAGATTGATAGGCATTAGCAAGGCTTAGCGCGTGTTTTTGCGCTGAAAATTCTGGTAATATTTCGTTGATAAATTTTTTAAATTTCTCTGTTTCAGATTTATTTTCTATTAAAATTAGTGCTTTTTTGAGTTCATTTACTGATAATGGGTCAAAATATATAGCCGATTTTTGTGCAATTTCTTCAAAAACAGGAATTTTGGCGCATGCAATTGGCAATCCTTTACTCATGGCTTCTAAAAGAGGTATTCCAAAACCTTCATACAGACTTGGGTATATAAATGCAGCTGCATTTGCTAGCAATGTGTTTAATAAAGATTGGGTTGCATCAGCATAAGTAATAATTCTATTTTCTAAATTTAATTCCTTAATTAATAATTGGCATTTTTCAAAAGTTTCTTTTTTACGACCAACAAGTACAAGTTTTTTATCTGTTTGATTGGATATTTCACTAAATGCTTTAATAAGAGTAAGGTGATTTTTTCTTTTTTCAAAACTACTCACATAGATAAAGTATTCACCCATGTTTTTCAATGCTTGATCTTGATTTAATGTGGGCAAAGAGTGGGCATGTAAGTGCTGGTAAATTGTAATACATTTATTGCCACATCCAAACTCGTTTTCTAAATCATTCAAGGTTTGTTTGCTAGTGGTGATGATTAAATCTGCATTCTGCACTGCATACAAGGTTTTGTAATAGTAAATTTTTCGGTCTACAGGCTTATAATATTGAGGAAGTTTTAAGAAAATAATATCATGAATTGTTACTACCGATTTTACCCCTGCTTTTGAAATTTTTAGCGGCAACTCATTGCTTAGGCCATGATAAATATCTAGTTTTTGCTTTTTGATTTTTGTTGAGAGATTAAAAAAGCGATTAAAATTTTTTAATGGACCTTTTAAGTAATGGGTCTTGCCTAAATTTAGTATTGATTCTTCAATAATATCTTTTCTTTTAGGTGCATAAAAGTGTAAGTCAATATCGGGTTGATAATCAGATAAACTATGAATTAAACCTCTGCCATAATTTCCAAGCCCGGTGTTATTATAAAAAGCCCGTTTTGCGTCTAGCCCTATCTGCATTGCACTATAGAATGATTAAACAGAAACATTATATTCTCGTAAGGCCTCATTTAGCGAAGTTTTCATATTGGTGCTGGCTTTTCGCTTACCAATAATAAAAGCACAAGGAAATTGAAACACTCCACTTTCATATTTCTTTGGATAACTACCCGGTATTACTACACTATTTTGAGGAACGGTTCCTTTATACTCAATGGTTTCTTTACCAGTAATATCAATTATTTTTGTACTGTTGGTGAGTGTTACCCCTGCGCCAAGCACCACCCCCTCCTCTAGGTGAACACCTTCTACCACAATACATCTACTGCCAATAAAACAGTTGTCCTCAATAATTACTGGAGCCGCTTGAACTGGTTCTAGAACACCACCAATGCCAACTCCTCCGCTTAGGTGCACATTTTTACCAATTTGTGCACAGGAACCCACTGTAGCCCATGTGTCTACCATCGTGCCTTCATCTATAAAAGCACCTATATTTACATAACTAGGCATAAGTATAACACCCGGGCTAATGAAAGCGCCATATCTTGCTACTGCGTGGGGCACCACCCTAATGCCCAATGCGGCATAATTTGTTTTTAACTTCATTTTATCATGAAATTCTAAAGGCCCTGCGTGCATTGTTTCCATTTTTCGGGTCGGAAAATACAAGATTACTGCTTTTTTAATCCAATCATTCACCTGCCAAATATTGCTTATTTTATGGGCTACCCTAATTTTTCCTTGATCTAATAGTTCAATAATATGTTCAATTGCACCAATAGTTGCAGCATTTTGCAATAATGACCTATCTTCCCAAGCCTCTTCGATTTTTGTTTTTAATTCTTCAATATTTTTCGCCATAATAATCTGTTTGCAAAGCAATAAAAAATAGTTTAAAATTCAGCATTAAATTTTACATTTATCATATTTTAATGCATTACACATGTCTTTCTATATATCTAATAATGCTTTTTGCAATATCTTTTCCAGTAGCTTTTTCTATTCCTTCTAGCCCTGGTGAAGAATTTACTTCAAGAATAAGTGGCCCTCTTTTAGACAGCAGCATATCAACCCCTGCTATCCCTAATCCAAGTGCTTTACAAGCTTTTATTGCTACAATTTCTTCTTCATCAGTGAGTTCTATTAGTTCTGCACTTCCTCCTCTATGCAAGTTAGACCTAAATTCGCCTTCTTTGGCCGTTCTTCTCATTGCGCCTACTACATTTCCATCTACTATAAATGCCCTAATATCGGTGCCCTTAGATTCTTTAATATATTCTTGTATAATAACCCTTGCTTTTAAGCCATGAAATGCTTCTATTACAGACTCTGCTGCATTTTTGGTTTCTGCCAATACAACACCCAACCCTTGCGTGCCTTCTAGCAATTTAATAATCATTTCTTTGCTATCGATATTTTCTAAAAGTTTTTTTACGTCTTTGGAATAGTTTGTAAACAAGGTTTTCGGTAATCCTAAACCCGCCCTTGCTAATATTTGTAGGCTGCGCAATTTATCCCTGCTTCTAACTAAAGCTTGAGATTCTACTGCGGAAAAAACTTTCATCATCTCAAATTGGCGCACTACTGCAGTGCCATAAAAAGTTACTGATGCACCAATTCGTGGGATAACAGCATCGGGTGTAGGAAGAGTTTCACCATTGTAAATAATTGTCGGTCTTTTTTGTTCAATCACAATATCGCACTTGGTGTGATTGATAATTCTTACTTCATGCTTGCGTTGTTTTGCAGCTTCTTCTAATCTTTTGGTAGAGTACAAACTGCTATTTGCAGACAAAATATATATTAGCATAACTTCTGCAATATAAAGTAATATATTTTTAATATGCAATGGTTTTTTTTGAATTTTACAACCTCATTTGATTTTTTGAATTCAAGAAGTTAATATGCATTAAATTTCCTCCATGATGCTTCGAAAAGAAAGTACTTTTTCTCCCCATTTTTGCAATGTTTTATTACGCATTGCGGGTGCAAATTCATTTTTATATTGTTCAAAATTTGCCATGTTTAGCAATTTATATTGGATGGAAAAATTTAAACCCTCATTGTCATCAGCTTCAGTAACCAATTTGCAAAACCGAAATGATTCAAAAAGTCTTGTAGACATTACCTCTGGCAGATGCTCTGTTTTCATCCATGTTATCCATTCATTGGCAATAGATTCATCTAAATTGCAGGTTACGTTATAAAAGACCATGTTGGTTTAAATATTTATACAGCTTCTGCTTCTACTGACTCTACTTCGGGAACCATTCTTTTTAATAGATTTTCTATGCCGCTTTTTAAGGTCATTGTACTGCTTGGGCAGCCGCTGCAAGATCCTTTCATTTGCACTGTTACCACGCCATCTTTAAAAGATTTAAAATCTATTGCTCCACCATCCATTTCTACCGCTGGTTTTACGTACTCATCTAATAAACGAATTATTTTTCCTTCTAAGCTGTCTAAATCTTCTTGACTAACTACTTTTTTGGGGTTGATGATTGGTTTTTCACTTTCTATGTATGCCTTAATAAAATCTTTAAGCACTGGGATAGCATCGGCCCATTCTGTTGCAGGAACGCGGGTAATAGATACAAAGTTGTTCATAATAAAAACACCGTTTACATAAGGTATTTCGAATAAGGCAGATGCCAATGGTGAGTCTGTTGCTTTTTCTTTTACCCTAAAATCAACACTGTCGTTTGGTAAAATCATTTTATTGATTACAAACTTCATACTTTCTGGGTTTGGTGTAGCTTCTGAATATACGGTTATTAAATCTGTCGACATTGTGTTTTATTATTTTTGCAAAATTAGCGAATATTTATAAGAGTATAGACCCAATTTGGATAAAAATGTTTTTTTTAGGGATGGCTGAGCTTTTATCACTTATTTGTTAGTTTATTTTTATGCAATAAATGCAGCAGGCTTATGAATTATCTAAAGATTTCAAAAAATTGGTGGCTTTTTCTAAATGGTTTTGCCGCTTTTCAACAGCCATTTTATCAAAATTATTGACTAACATACCTAGACGAGGATTTTTAAGAAAAAATGACCGGTGCACATGCATAAAACGCCAAAATAATCCATCCCATATATTTTGCCAATCTCCTTTTGGGTAGTCGCTCATTTTAAATAAATAGTTAGAACCACTAATGTATGGTTTGGAGGCAAATATACCTCCATCTGCAAATTGGCTCATGCCATAAACATTAGGTACCATTACCCAATCGTAGGCATCTATAAATAACTCCATAAACCAAAGGTAAACCTCGTCTGGGTCAAACTCACATAGCAGCATAAAATTACCCAAAACCATCAATCGCTCTATGTGATGGCAATAGCCTGTTTTTAATATTTTTTTGATTGTAATATCAACGGGCAAGATACCGGTAGTTCCCTCATAAAAACTTTTAGGTATTTTTCTTTTAAATCCCCAAAAGTTTTTTGTTCTTGAAATCACCCCTTTAGCTTCATACACCCCTCTTATAAATTCGCGCCAGCCAATAATTTGTCTAATAAAGCCCTCTAAATTATTAAAGGCAATATCGTTTTTTCTGGCATAAGTGATTGCATCTTCAACAATTTTTTCCGGCAAAATAAGACCAATATTGAGCATAGGGCTCAACACACTGTGATGCAAATATTGGGCATCAGAAACAATGGCGTCTTCAAAATCTCCAAATCCGCTAAATCTTGATGCTAAAAATTGATTAAACCAAACTTGTGCAAGTGCATGGGTAAATGGATAAATTATCTCTGATTCTAACTGACCTATATTATTGCTAAAATGATTGGCTACATATTCATTGGCTTCTTCCCAAATAGCGTCTTTTTTAGGAAAGATAATCTTAGGTATAGTTTTTTGTTTTGGATATTTTTTTCTGTTTTCTTCGTCAAAACTCCACTTATTCCCCTCTGGTTCTCCTTGTGCGTTTACTAATAACTGTTTTATTATTCGCTCTCTTTTATAAAAAGAAGTTTGAAAATATTTTTTGTCATTGGGTTTAAAAAAAGAACTTAAATCTTGCGTATTATTTAAAAAAAGCGGATTTTCATATTTAATGAATGGAATGTCAGCCTTATTTAAAGCATTACTTAACCGCTTGTGAAGCAAAAAATCTGTGGGGTCGATGTATAAAATTTGTTCGATAGTTTTTTTTGCTATATTTTTTATCAATTTTCTAATATCTGAAAACTCAGAAATGCTTTCAATATAGATTACTTCCTTGCCTTTTTTTTCTAAATATTTTTGGTAGGCTTTCATACTTGCGCGGTGAAAAACCAGTTTTTGTTTATGAAAATTGTATTGGCTAAAAAATAAAAACTCCTCTACTAAATAAATCGTTTTGCACTCATCAATTATTGGGTGGTTTTCAAATAATTGATGAGGAAATATGATAGCAAATTTTATCATTTTACAATTGTTTCTATATTATGTTTGGTCAAATTTTCAACGATTTCTTCTGCATTTTTCACTGCAATATTTTACATCTTCCCAGTTTTTTGCCCATTTTTTTCTCCAACTAAATGGCAATTTACAGACTAAGCAAATTTTTTGTGGCAAGAATTCTTTTTTCATTGTATTTTAAAAATTTGGAGAGTCTTCTGGTCTAGCATAAGAAAAATCAGCCAAATGACTGAGTTTGTAGTAGGAGTTTAGTCCACCAATTCCTGCCACTTCTGCATCAGCTAGTTTAATATAACCCTCTTTACTCAAAAATTCATCTGGCAGTATTAAATGCTCAATTTCGCCAATAATGAGCGTAGTTCTAGATTGTTTGATAAAAATTTCATCAATAAATTTCATGCCAATCTTGATGTTGCTTTCTGCCACAAAGGGTGCAATAAATTCTTTAATGTATTGGGGAGTAAATTCACATTTCTCAAACTCCGAAACATCTGTGTCAAACTTTGCAGAGCTGCGATGTGCTTGGGCAATATGTTTGGTGTGAACATGATTGATGGTGTAGCTTTTATTTGCCAAAATGTTAAGGTAGGTATCTCTTTTCACCTCTCCATGCGGGCGCATCACAAAACCAATTAGTGGAGGGTCGCTTGAAAGGTGCACCACAGAGCTAATTATGGCTAAGTTTGTTTGCCCAAGATTATTTATTGTTCCTATAAGATTAGCAGGTTTTACACCAGTAATTGAGTTAATAATGTTAAGTCTTTTTACCTTTTCTAACTGCTTAATATCTTGATTATTTAATTGCATTTTTTTTTAAATTATGGTTTATTTTTGTCTTTGGGGTCGTGTGTGTTTTGCCAATATAGTGCTATTTTCTCTAAGCACAGCCGAGGTATTTAAATGACCCCATAATCGTTCTCTGGCAGATTTTGCATTTATTTTCAAATCAATCAAAGGCAGAGGGTAATCTATGCCAATTCTGAAATTTAAAAAAAGGGCATCTAACAAGGGCATTTTTTCTGGCTCATGTATTTGACTATCTGATAAAGTGTTTAACTCGGGAAGCCATTTTCTAATAAAAGATCCTTCGCTATCATGCTCTAAAGATTGCTTTATTGGGTTATAAATTCTTATGGTATTTATGCCCGTAGTGCCGGCCTGCATCTGAAATTGGCAATAGTGTATACCTGGTTCGTAGTCTAAAAAAAGTTGCGCTAAATAATATACCCCATCGCGCCAATCTTGATTTAAATGATGGCAAAAAAATGAAACTAACATTGCACGCATTCTAAAATTTAACCACCCTGTTGCTGCAAGACAGCGCATGCAAGCGTCTATTAAAGGAAAGCCTGTTTTTCCATCTTTCCAGGCTTTTATATAATCTTTATTGTATTTTGTTTGCAACTGCTCAAATCCTTTGTTTAAACACCTATTTTCATAAGAGCATTGCATCTCAAATTTTTGTATAAAGTGACAATGCCATTTTAATCTCCTTAAAAAGGCATTAAAAGCCCGTTTATTTTTTTGATAATTGGGATGGGTATAAACAAATTGATAGGCTTGCCTGATGCTAATATTACCCCATGCTAAATAAACAGAAATTCGTCCGCAGCTAGTTCTGCTTTTTAAAGGTTTGGAAATATTTTTTTGATATAATTTTCCCCTTTCTTCAGCAAAAGATTTAAGATATTTCCATGCAAAAGTTTCGCCTGCTGGCTGAAAAGTTGAAGGAAATTTATTAAACTCACTTATGAGTGCCAATGGTAATAAAAAAGGGTTTATGATAGGGGGTAAGGTTGAATCGCTTATTAAATACAATTCTTTAGGCGCATTCATAGCATCCATCCATTTTTTATCCCAACCTTCTCTATTTTTTATCCCCCTTATAATTCCATCTCTTTGAAATTGTGTCCAACTTATACCCTTAGATTTTAATAAAGATGATATTTGTTTATCGCGCAGCCAAGAGTGCATTCCATCAGTTTCTTGATAGGAGAGAACCTGTTTAATTTCATAATGCATTAAATAAAAGTTAAATACTTCTGTGGCTTCACCGTAGCAAATTTCAACTTTTCTATTTTTTTGTGCTATCAGTTTATTTTGCTGTTGCAGGCTATGCCAACAAAACTGCCAATGCCGCAAGCTACTTGCGGGGTGTTCCATCATCTTTGGCTCAAAAATGTAGAGCATTAGGTATGGTATGTTGCTTTTTTCTGCTGCAGCAATAGGGGCATGGTCTTGCAATCTGATATCCCTTTTTATCCAAACAATATTTACACTTGGTTTTTTCAAAATTCAATTTGCTTTTTGCACTTTTTCCAAAAATTAAAGAATGAAGGGTTATAGCCATTTGAATTGCTTAGCCAATCTCGGTTATCCTCCAATCCTTTATAACCCCTATTGGTGGGATGGTTTTTATAGATAATATTTTCAATTGAATATTCAAGATATAATTCTTCAATTTCTCCAACGAATATTTGAATATTAGATATATTTTTAGCTAAGTCGAGCACAAAATTTATGCAAAGCTCACTCACTGGATATTTTTGAAAAAATTTAGGAGAGAATAGAAGCACCCTGTTTGCTGTTTGGTTTTTTCGCCAATATGGATCTAGGTTATAATAGTTATAAACAAGGGTTGGTATCTTGTTGTCAATGCTCAATTTAGTTTTATTTGGCAATGTTGTAGTGAGGTTTGGTAAATCTGTGTCTAATAATGCTTTTGGTACTTTAATTTGTTTAAAATCTTCATACGACACATCCAAAAACGTTCCTTTCTGCTTCGAAAATAGATGGGTATTAATATTTGCTTGATTTGCAAAATATTTCTTGTTAGAATTTGAACCAGCTATCCATTGCCAACTTAATGAATTGCTAGCCCAGTCTCCATCTAACAAATGATAATATAACCATTTTGCTGGCATAAACCAATGTGATAAACCAATATTACATGCAATAGAGGCTACATACATTCTTGTATGATTGTGCATATAGCCTGTCTTATACAAATTATTGATGGCTTTGTCTATTTCAATAATTCCTGTGTTAGTATTTATTATTGCTTTAGGGATTTGATGATTGTGCACTGGCATTTGTGCTTGTTTTAAATCTGTATCTATTAAATCTTGCTTTGCAAGCCAAACTTGCTGCCAATAGTCACGCCAAGCCAACTCTTGGATAAGTTTTTCGCAATGTGTCCAAGGGATATTGCATTTTTTTAGATAATCATAGACTATTTTTGTAGATATAACCCCTCTTGATATGTAGGGACTTAGCATCGTTACAGCCCCATTTATAAAATTTCTGTTTTTTGAATAAGAAAGTGCATCGATTTTATACATACTTGCATAAATATCTTCAATATGGGTAGAAAAAATCATCGCTTGGTTATTTTATTATTTGCAATAGTTTTTTGCCTAGTGCATTTAAACCTGTCTATTTGACTGCTTCTTTTTTTAAGGTGTTTGCTGCTGTGGCCACTATTCACTCTTCTACGCCAAAGTTTAAATGAAGAACGTTTTAGCTGCTGCCTCATTAGCACGATTACCTGTTTTTCAGAAAAGCCAAATTGAAGATTTATTGCCTCAAATGAAGTTCTGTCTTCCCAAGCCATTTCTATTATTCTATCTGCAGTTTGTGCATCCATCTTATAAAATATAAAAATTAAAAATAAAAATAGTTTTACTTTATTAAAAAAATTTTTTTCTAACCTCTGATGTAAAATTCGCATCGTTTTTTAATAATGAATGAACTTGTTTTGTAAATGAATCAATAAATAAAAAAAATATGAAGGCAAAAATTTCAAAAATCGTTTTAATTGCTCTCTTTGGTATGGCAGCAGTGTTTAGTGTAAAAGAGGTGTAAGGGCAGACCCAAACTTGCCCCGAAGGTTGCACTCCTCCGTGCATTCCAATTTGCTTAAGGATTACAAATATAGATTGCCCATCATTAGTGTTATATTGGCAACACCTGTGTAGCCCCATCGCACTTACCCCATTGCAGCCTTTGCCGGCAAATGAGCACAATACTTGCGGAAATACTTGCATACAATATCGTGACGTAGTGAGAAATGGTTATTGGGTGGAAGATGTAGTTATTGATCCATCAACAGGTTTTACTGTTTTAGGCCCATGTAATGGCGCAGCAGGTAATTCTTCGTATTTTCCTGCCCCCTGCGCCAAATGCAGCAAGGCTCCCAATGCGCAATGTGTGTGCCCAACAGGGCTTATATTGGGCAATGGCACCCTAAACCCGCCTGTTATTAATGGGTATCCTTTAGGAATCGATATTAATTTATTGTTTCCAGGATCTCAAGCATTTGCAGGAACAATTACCACAAATTTGCCTGCTCCATGCGACATTGTCCGTTTTTATTGTACCGGTAATACCGTACATTTCTATAACTAAATTTACTAAACCTAGATTGCATTAACTATTTTTTTAATGTAATCTAGGTTTATATTACTATATTTACATTAGCATGTTGCCAAAAAAATTATTTTTTTTATTTTTTGTGGTCACTTTCATTTACGCTCATGCGCAGTTAGAACAATTGCGCAATACCAATAATGTAATGATTTCTGAGAGGCATCCTATTTTATTTTAATAATAATGAACTGAGTTATTTTAAAAATTTTAATCAGTTTCCTTATTATTTTACTACTAATGCTTTTGGAGTCGATGACAGCCTTAGACTTGGTGAAAGAACATTGAGCACATACAACTTTGATTTGCAACACAGTTGTATTTCAGATAAAAATGGGCAACTGCAATTATCAAGTAATGTCGATAGCTTATATGATGGAGAAGGCATTGTTATAAAAAGCTGGAACGAAATGAAAGCATTGCCTAATAATAGATATCGTGCAGAATGCGGCAATGTGCTGATAAGCCCAAATCCTGGCAATGATAGTCAATATTTTATAATAAGAATAGGGTATTTAATAGAAAATGGTTTTACACCAAATAAGCATCAATTAACCGTTTATACTTATGATGCAGGGCGCAAAAGGATTGTAGATAGCATTGTACATCCCATCAATGCTATAATGGGAGATATAAAAGCCACCTTACATGCCAATGGGCAAGACTATTGGGTGGCAATTACCAATTATATTGAGCGCAGTATTAGCATTTACTTGCTTAGCAATGGTGGTCTGGCAGCAATACCTTCATCAAAAATTTTGATTGATTCCCCCGTAGAAAATTTGAATAATGTTTTCAATATTGAGCACTGTAATTATGAGATCTTATTTTCTCCCAATGGCAATTACTTAGCCATTAATTATGACCACCAGCGTTTAGCGCGCAGCCCACAGCAGTTAAATTCAATATCAATAGAATTTATATGATTTTGATAATCAAAATGGGCAGCTATTAGATAAAAAAAGAATAGAACGGTATCTCAAATATGACATTAGAACCAAAGATACCTTTGTTTTGCAAAAATCTTTGGCATTTTCGCCCAATAGCAAATATCTGTAATTTGCCATTTCTCTTTCCTACACAAATGATGCAGCTTTAGCAAAAATAAGGGATTCGCTGTCTAGTATTTTTCAAGTAGATGTTGAAAAAATGGATATCTTGTCCACGTTTTATGATTATCTTAATATAAGTTCAGTAGAATTACATCAAGATGTATGAAATCCTCCATATTAGCCAACCTTATATGGCAGCTATTGGGTAAGAGGCAGCCTTGGTAGGTTTGATGATATGATACTAGGAAATGACAATAAGCTGTATTTATTACAGCGTGACGATTTATTTCATTATTATGTAATAGAAAACGCTAATGAGCAAATAGCGAATCTTAAATTAAAAAAGGTTCATCATCCTACTTTACAACAAGGCAATATTGTGTTTTCCCCGACTATTATCAATTATCCCTATTTAGCAAAAATATTTATAAAAAACCTATGCCATCAAGACACCGCTAAATTTTATGTACAAACGGGATATTCAGGCCCCTATTATTGGGATTTTGGCGATGGAAAAAAAGACACAAGCCTGATAGAAGAAACAAGCCATTATTATCAAACTGCAGGCGTTTATAAAGTGTCGTTTAGCTATCAGGGATATGATAGCCTAGAAACTTCTCTTAAAGAAATAGTGATTCATGAATTGCCAAAAATAGAGGTGCGTGATACTTTGCTATTTAACAATCAGTCTATTACCGTCAATGTATTTGATGCTGCCACCATCAGCTATTTATGGAGCAATGGCGATACCAATGCTTTTGTGAAAATAAACAGCGCTGGCAAGTATCAGGTTTTGGTAAAAAACAAGAATTGTCAGGCAAAAGATAGTTTTAGAGTGCACAATGCAGTGATAAAAATAATAGAAAATTATGGCTGTAACAAAAAAAGTATACCCTTAAAAATTTCTTATATAGCAGATTCGCTCATGGGAGAATATGGACTTGTTAATTTTAGAGATACCCAAATAGATTTAGCTTATCAAAATGCACAAAAAATAAAGCTAAGGGTGTTTGTAAACAATTTGCAAAGAGATACTTTGATAGATTTAATATTGCACGAAACACCTAAATTAAATTTAGGAAACGACAGTATACTATGCCAAAATAATTTAATTAATTTAGGTCTAAAGCAGACAGAAACAGCGACATGGCAAGATGGCAGTAGCACAAATCAATATGCCATTAACCAATCAGGGACTTATACTGTAGTGGTAAAAAACAATGATTGTGCAATTAAAGATACGGTAACTTATTATGTCATCAATTGTAAATTGAGCGGAGAAAATTTGTGCAAAGATGATACAAGCAAATTCGGTTTTACGGCTAATGTAGATAGCATAGCATGGAATTTTGGCGATGTCAATAAAAAGACAAGTTTGCAGGCAAGTCAGCAGCATGTTTTTAGCGATGAAGGCACTTTTAATATAAAAACTAAAATTTATGTAAAAAACATGAGCCTAGCATTGGCTAATAATATATTAATAGGTTCATATCCAAAGAATCATTTTAGCAAAGACACGTTGGTTTGCAAAGATTTTTCGTATTATCCTATTGATGAAAACAACGATTATCAATACTTATGGAGCAATGGATTGCGCAGTAAATTTATAAAACCAACAGAAAATGGCATTTATACTTTAGCTTTGAGTAATAAAAATTGCAGCACATTAGATACCATAAAAATACAGGTAAAAGATTGCGATTGTCCGATGTATGTCCCCACTGCATTTACGCCCAATAGTGATGGAATTAATGACTATTTTAATTTTATAAACGATTGCGAAATAAAAGAGTACGAGCTAATGATTTTTGATAAATGGGGAGGTTTAATCTATAAAACAAAAGCAAATGATGCAATAAGCTGGGATGGCAAAAATAGTGAGGGCGAAATATTGCCTACAGACAGCTATTTATGGACACTAAGATACATCATTAAAGAAACCAACAAACAGTATTTTAAATTTGGCAGTGTTTTGGTTTTGTTTTAGGTTAAGAAAATAGGGTTTGTGATATACGCTTTTTTAGTTTTCTAATCCACAATAATTAGATTGATAAAGCGCTGTATGGTCGTTATTCTTAAGCTATTTAGAAGTTTTATAATGAAAAGCTAATCTATTATGAGTCTTTTGTTATTAATCTGGGCAGAAAATGAGGAAATCTTGTGGCTTATCCCTCAAATATAATAATTAATTTTGACCCAATGTCTCAAAATATCAAAACAGCCTTAATATCTGTATTTCACAAAGAGAGTTTGGCGCCTCTCATCCATCAATTAAAAAAGAAAAATGTATCGTTAATTTCAACAGGAGGTACGGGACTATTTATAGAAGAATTGGGATATACCTACACCAAAGTAGAAACTTTGACAGGCTATCCAGAAATTTTTGGAGGCAGGGTAAAAACACTTCACCCTGCTATATTTGGCGGCATTTTAAATAGACGGGCATCCGAAAATGATAAAAAAGAGGCCGAAGCACATCAAATTATTAGCATAGATTTAGTAATTGTGGATCTTTACCCTTTTGAAGAAACGCTCGAAAAATCTCAAAATCACGAAGAAATCATTGAAAAAATTGACATCGGGGGTATTTCGCTTATACGTGCTGCTGCAAAAAATTATCAAGATGTATTGGTAATAAGTCATCGCGGACAATATGAGGTTTTGACTAAAATATTAAATGCAGGGAATGAAACTTTACTTTCGGACAGGAAAAAATTTGCAGCTGCTGCTTTCGAGGTTTCAGCTAAATATGATAGCGCAATAAACCGCTATTTATCTGAGCAATCTACAATTGCATTGCGTTATGGCGAAAATCCGCATCAAAAAGGATATTTTAGAGGGAATTTAGATGCTATTTTTAATCAAATAAGTGGCAAAGAATTATCCTATAATAATTTGTTAGATGTGGATGCAGCCATGCTTTTAATGCAAGATTTTGACGCAAAAGAAGGTGCAACTTTTGCCATTCTCAAGCACAATAATGCTTGTGGAATTGCCACCCACAAACATTTGGCCACTGCCTATCAAAAAGCATTTGAAGCAGATACACTTTCTGCCTTTGGTGGTATTTTAATTTGTAATCATACCATAGATTTTGCTACAGCAGAGGCAATGAATAGCTTATTTTATGAAATTATTATTGCTCCAGATTATGCCCCATTAGCCTTAGAGAAAATTTTAACAAAAAAGAATCGCATTGTGCTTAAATCTAAAAATTTTATTTATCCTAATATGCAAGAAAGAACTTTGCTTAATGGGCACTTAATTCAAGAAAGAGATGCATTTGTAGACACTGAACAAAATTTAGTATCGGTGAGTAAAAAAAGTGTTGATAGTCATGAAATGGAAGATGCTCTTTTTGCCTTAAAAATTGTAAAACATACTAAATCTAATGCCATTGTACTGGTAAAAAACCAACAATTACTTGCCAGCGGCACAGGTCAAACGAGTAGGGTAGATGCACTGCAACAAGCTATTGCAAAAGCAAACCATTTTAAGCTGAACCTGAAAGGTTCAATTATGGCCTCTGATGCATTTTTCCCTTTTCCAGATTGTGTAGAAATAGCAAATATAGCGGATATTTCCGTTGTTGTGCATCCTGGTGGCTCTAAAAATGATCAACTTTCTATCTCTTATTGCGATGAACATAATATGGCCATGCTTATTAATGGTCACAGGCATTTTAAGCACTAACTGATCGTAAAACCTAGAAAATTTTATTCGAAATAAAGGTGCTATTAATTTTAGATAAAAATGCTATACAAGGCTTCCAAAAAATGATTTAATCAGCTTTTTGCAATCTTGAGAATCTATTTCTAGGTTTTTAATCTCTCTACTCAATATTTCGTAGGTGTGATAATGGTTTACTAATTTTGACCTTAATTCATTTTCCAAAGGATGTGGCATATTTATTTCTGTAATTTTCCCTCCTATCACATTAATCATTAGGGGAATTTGATTAAAACTTCCATGCACGCAGTATTTGGGAGAGTAGCCTGCTATCCAATCTATGCCACGGTATTTTTGATTAGATAACTTAATTATTTGTTCCTTTTCTGCTGCAGTAAAATTAGCAGGTGAATAGCCATTATCTATAAAAGTGTTGCATAAATGTGCTTGAAAATCTTCTATCGTAATATTTTTTAAATAATCTACAATGTTGCAAACTTTGCTTCTATTGCTTTGTACAAATTTACCCCCAAATTGAGCGATTTCTGTTTTTAAAATGGCTCCTAAATTGTCCAAATTGCTATTAAAAAGCAAGGTGCCATGGTGCAGTGTTTTATTTAGTTTTTGAGAAAGGTGTGCTGCATTTCCACTTATTTTAAATCCCTCGAGCATCAAATCATTTCTGCCACTGTGATTTACTTTTAGCCCTAACATTGCTAAAGCATCTACAATCGGTTGTGTAAACTGTTTGAAATCAATCTTGTTTCCGCCAATATTCTTTTGTATGAAAGTAAAATTAATATTTCCTAAATCGTGATAAACTGTTCCACCACCTGAAATTCTTCTGGCCATTTTTACTTCTTTTTCAAAAGCCACTTTTGTATTGATTTCTGCAGCCAATACCTGATGCTTTCCAATAACCACAGTGGGCTCATTTTTCCAAAAACGACATACATTATCGTTGGTATTTAATAACAAATACTCCTCTGCTGCAAGATTAAAATAAGGATCTGTTTGGTCAAAATCTGCTATTAATCTCATGTAAAATTTAATACTGACTTATCACACCGCTGCCTAGTAGCATGTCTTCTTTATACCAAGCTGCAAATTGCCCTGGAGCAATGGCACTTTGCACTTCTTTAAAAATTAGGTAAGCACCTCTATCTTGCATATATAAAGTAGCATCTTGCAATTTTTGTCTATACCTAGTTCTTGCCAATACTGCCATATTTTTACCTTTGCTAAGGGCTTGTTTGTGATTTATCCAATGTATTTCTTGTTGTGCAATAAATAAGCCTTTTCGCCACAATCCAGGATGATTTGCACCCATTCCGGCATAGAGTGTGTTGCTTTCTGCATCCAATCCAATCACAAAAAGTGGCAAAGCCATTCCGCCTACCAATAATCCTTTTCTTTGCCCAATGGTATAATTATGAATGCCTTTGTGAGTGCCTATAATCTTACCGTCTTCAGGTAAATAAATAAAAGGCTTTGCAAGATTTTCAATTGTGTTTTCTGTTTCTTTATATCCTATCCATTCTGGGTATATGAGAACAATATTGCCAATTCGCGGCTTTAATTGCTGCTGCAAAAAATCTGGCAAACTCACTTTACCAATAAAACATAAGCCTTGAGAGTCTTTTTTTGCAGCAGTTGGCAATCCAGCAGATGTTGCTATTCTTCTTACCTCAGATTTTTGTAATTCGCCAATAGGAAATAATGCTTTTTCTATTTGAGATTGATTAACTTGACATAAAAAATAACTTTGGTCTTTATTTGCATCCATACCAGCATATAGCATTGGTCCATCTTCATTTTCTATTTTGCGCACATAATGCCCGGTGGCCACAAAATCAGCACCTAATTTTATAGCAGCATCTAAAAATAAATCAAACTTTACCTCTCTGTTGCATAAAACATCTGGATTGGGGGTTCTGCCCATTTGATATTCTGCAAACATGTAATCAACAATACGTTTTTTATATTCCTTGCTAAAATCAATTGTTTGAAAGGGGATACCTAGTTTTTCTGCTGTTAGCAAAGCATCTCTGCTATCATCTATCCATGCACACTCATTGTTTAATGTTACAGAATCATCATTCCAATTTCGCATGAAAACACCAATGACGTCATATCCTTGCTGCAAAAGCAAATATGCGGCCACAGAAGAATCTACCCCGCCAGAAAGTCCAACAACTACCCTTTTTTTCAAGTTGCAAAGCTAATTTTTTTTTAGGAGAATATTGAAAAGTTTGAATGCTTTAGGTTAAAAACTTTGAGCAATTGATATTTATAAAAACTTAGCTTGCCCAGCTTACAAAATATTTAGTCACCTTCTTTTTGAGGGCATCTAAATTATAGTTATCAGATGCTTTGGCCACATCAATAATTTTGCCTGATTTTAATAAGATGCTAATATCCTCTCCTTCTTGTATATAGGCATCATTAAATAAAGTGCCTTGGGTAGAAAAAAAACTAGCATCAAAATCATTGAATCCATATTTTTCTTTTAACGCATTATGTTTACTTTTCATAAATTGCTCAGGTATTTTTTTGTTACTTAATGTTATTTCCCATAAATTGCGGTGTAAAAATTGAATGCAAAGCATTTTTAGTACCAAGTCTTCTGCATAACAGCCTTGTTTAATTACCAAATAAACGTCATTGTCATCTAGTTTTAAGAATTCATCTAGCATGGCTTGCTCATCATCTTGTTGCATTTTCAAAAAAGTATGCAAAGGCAAAGTATCGGTTATGGATTTATTATTTAGCAAATGACTTAATCTTGCCACAATTTTTTGAAGCATTCCATCCGCTATCACCACTGTTTTGTGCAAATATACTTGCCAGTACATGAGCCTGCGTGCCACCAAAAATTTTTCTACACTATACACACCTTTTTCTTCAATCACTAATTCGTTGTTGGCTACATTTAGCATGTGTATTAGCCGCTCTGCACCTACAATACCCTCATTTACACCTGTATAAAAACTGTCCCTACTCAAGTAATCTAACCTATCCATATCTAATTGGCTGCTGATAAGCTGATGTAAAAAACGTTTGGGATGGGTATTTAGAAAAATTGAAATTGTTAAATCTAGGGCACCATTAAATTCAAGGTTTAATTTATTCATAATGGCAAGACTTATTTTTTCGTGATGAATATTTTTTACCAAAGTAAATTCTAAACTGTGAGAAAATGGCCCATGCCCAATATCATGCAGTAAAATACCGCAATAAATCGCTTCCTCTTCGGCTTTAGTAATGCTTACTGCTTTCTCACGCAATAACTCTATAGCTTTAGTCATTAAAAAAAACGCGCCAAGTGCATGGGCAAAACGGGTGTGATTTGCCCCTGGATATACTAATTCTGTTAAGCCTAATTGTTTAATTCGTCTTAATCGCTGAAAATAGGGGTGTTCTATAATTTTAAAAATCAATGGATGGGCAATAGATATAAAGCCCCAAACTGGATCATTGATGATTTTATGTTTATTTATTTGTTTCAAAAATATTAATATTATTGAGGTTCAATATTTTATTTACCAGCATTTCCCATGAAAATTTGAGACTTTCGGTTGCAACTGCTTTTTCAAAATTTTGTAAATTGTTATTTTTATACATAGTTTCTAATCCTTTTGCTATCTCATCTTTATCTACCTTTACCACTAATCCTACTTTTTGATGCGGTACCAACTCTGCCAGCCCACCTACATCTGTTATCAGCATAGGTTTATGATAGAAATAAGCAATTTGAGTAACTCCACTTTGGGTAGCAGAAAGATAGGTTTGAGCAACAAAATCTGATGCACAAAAATAGTAGGGCACTTTTTTGTTGGGAATAAAATCAGTGTGCAAAATAACATGTTCTTGTAATTTATAATGTGCAATTAAGTCTAAATAAGGTTTGCTATCTTCATAAAATTCGCCCGCAATAAGCAGTTTGCATTTGTATTTTTTATAATCCATTGCTGCAAATGATTCAATGAGTAATTGCAAACCCTTGTATTTTCTGATAAAACCAAAAAACAAGATATAATTGAATTTGGGGTCTAAGCCTAGTATGTTTTTTGCATCAGGCATTGGCATTGCGGGGCCAAAATCGTCATAAAGTGGATGTGGAATAAAGGCTTTAGACTTTTTATGATCAAATAAATCAATATCAGCCAATACTTTTCTGCTCATGGCTACAAAACTGCCTATGGGTTTTAAAAAATAGCGGGTAAGCAAAGTGTCTCCAAATCGTCTTTCGTGAGGAACAATATTATCTGTTATAGCAGTAATTTTAGTTTTTTTATTAAGCGCAATTAAACGTGCAATTGTGCCAAATGCAGGCGCCATAAACGGCATCCAATACCTAAAAATAACAAGGTCTGCATTTATCTTTTTATAACGCATGCCTACTTTTATCCAATTAAATGGATTAATACTATTAATGGCAGAATCTATTTTTAAGTTCGGTGCAGGTGTATCAGAATATTGTGTTTTTCCTGGAAAAAGAAAGGTAGGATATTGAAGTTTAAATGATAAAAGTACAACATCAAATCCTTGTGCTTCGAAGGCGCGTGCAAGCCTTTCATTATAGGTTGCCAAGCCGCCTCTCAAAGGGTAAGCAGGGCCTATAATAATTACTTTTTTAGACATTTATGGATTATCAAAAGTAGTTGCAGATATATTGTATTTATTGCGTTCTTGATTATTTCTGCTCACTAACTCTCCTAAAAATCCAGCAGTAAATAACTGAACACCAATAATCATGCAACAAAGTGCAATATAAAAATATGGGTTTTCTGCTATTAATTGCCTGTTTTGTTGATGATAAATTGCCCAAAGTTTTGCAAAGCCAATAAAAGCTGTAATAAAAAAACCAACCATAAAACTAATTGTGCCTAATACCCCAAAAAAGTGCATTGGCTTTTTGCCGAATTTACCAACAAAAAATATACTTAACAAATCAAGAAAGCCATTGACAAAACGCTCTAATCCGAACTTAGTTGTTCCATATTTTCTTGCCCTATGTTGCACCACATGTTCGCCTATTTTAGAAAAACCTTGCCATTTTGCAATCACAGGAATATACCGATGCATTTCGCCATACACCTCAATATTTTTTACCACTTCTTTTTTATAAGCTTTAAGCCCACAATTAAAATCATTTAGTTTTATTCCACTTATGGCCCTTGTGGCAGCATTAAATAATTTTGTTGGAATAGTTTTAGTAATTGGGTCGTAACGCTTTTTTTTCCAGCCACTTATTAGGTCATAATCTTCGTCTATAATTCTTTTGTACATGGCTGGCAACTCTTCTGGACTGTCTTGCAAATCTGCATCCATCGTAAAAATAACATTGCCAACACATGTCTCAAAACCAACATTGAGGGCTGCGCTTTTGCCATAATTGCTTCTAAATTTAATGCCTTTTACCGAGGCGTTATTTTTTGCTAAGGTGTTTATTATTTCCCAAGATTTGTCTTTGCTGCCGTCATCAATAAAAATAATTTCATAAGTAAAATTACTTGCTGTCATTACGTTTACGATCCAATCATGCAACTCTGGCAATGACTCATCTTCATTTAATAAAGGTATAATAATTGATATATCAATCATGCGATTCTGCTCTTTTAAAACCAAATATGGCTGCAAATAATGAAAGTAACAAACTTATAAACCCTGTTTTTAAAACCAATAATAAAAAAGTATTTAAGGGAGTTTTTAAAGGTTTATATTCCACTTTTTCAGCTTCTGTAAGGTATTTTTGATGCTGATTTAATTCCTCTGCATTATATTTTGGCTTATTGTCAGGTGTTTTTTCTAACTTAGATTTTTCTACAAAATCTTGCCATAATTTTACTAAAATTTCTTTTTCCATAACTGAAACGTTAGAAAATATTGCTCTTTTTAAAATTATTTTTGAAGTTTCACTTAAACCAATAGCTACTGCTCCCATAATAAAAGTAGCAATAAAAGCCTCATGATATAAAATAGGCCCTTCATTTTCTTTTTTGTAGGTGATGTTATAAAAAAGCATTAGGGCAAGCGTTACGCCCAAAAGCAAAGACCAAGGTAAAAATCCTGTCATCAGCTTTGGTGCAAAAGCACAGAAAATGGTATAAATTACAGTCATAAAAATGCTGATTACAATGCCATATTTTAAACTTATATTTTTCATTAATTTTTAGTTGCTATAATTTTTCCGATTAGTGTTTGATTAAAAAGCGGTGAGTTTGACGATAAACTTAGGTTACTATATTTATTAAAATCCCATTCTGCTTCAGTATCAATAAGCAAGCTCTTTGTTGGCAGGTTGATTTCAAGAATTTTAGAAGGATTGATACAAGTTACTTGAACAAATTTTTGCCAGCCTATTTCATTGATTACATTTTTTAAAGCCATTGGGATAAATGTTTGCCAACTAATGGCACCATAATGCGCAAAGTCAAATTCACACTGTTTTTGTTCAATTATTTTTGGCTGATGAAAACTGCTTATAGCATCAATTACACCATCTTTTAATCCTGCTAACAGTGCTTTTTGGTCTGTTTTGGTGCGCAAAAAAGGAAATAATTTTAAGTTTGAATCAAAATTTGCTAAATCGGTATCTAAAAATGCTAAACTAAATATACTCACATCGCAAGTTATAGGAAGTCCCATTTTTTTTGCATTTTTAATTAATGCAATACTATTTGCTGTGCTAACACCAGAAATATGAAGTTTTGCACAGTTATATGCAGCAATATTAATATCTCTTTCTACCATTAAGTATTCTGACATTTCAGGTGCACCGTTAAGCCCTAGCTGGGTATTAAATGCGGTTTCTGCAACTTGTGCATTTACAGTAAAACCGGCATCATAGCAGTGGGTAAAGGTGAGCCCATCAAAATTAGCAATATATTGCTGTATCCGCTGCATTATTCCACTTTCTAAACTTGTAAAATTGGGGTTTGCAAACCCTACAGCTCCTGCAGTGTGCATTTCAAACACATTTTGCATTGCTTTATTTTTGATGTCTATGTATGCTCCAATGGGCAAAAAATTAAATCCATGTTCTTTACTTTTATTAAGTAAAAATAGAATATCTTCTTTATTTTTTATTACTTTTTGTTCATTGCTGTGCATGGCAGCAGCAACAAATCCGCCTTGACTTGCAGCTTTTGCCGCGGTTGCGATGGTTTCTGCCAGATCGTCTCCAGGCTCGCCCAAATATGCTTTTAGGTCTATCATTGCTGGGATGATAACATGCTTGACATTGCTTGCTATTTTTGATGACGGATTGATTTTGCCAATAGTAAAATGGTTTTTTGATATAGAAATATCACCTATATTTACAGTATTGTCTATATTATAAATAGGTACATTCTGAATGATTTGGTTATCCATTGACTGATTTTTCATTTTAAATAGCGCAGCAAAAATATCTCAATTAATATAAAAACCAATGCAAAAACAATAAACCATTTCCAACTTGTATTAATAATCCCTCTATTTTGAGCAATTACGGGTAAATTCTGCATATTATTTATAACTAAAGTAGATTGAGTAATAGCGGTATATTGTTGCATTTGGTCTATGGTGGCATAGGATGGATTAGATTCTTTTCGGTCAATATTTAATGCAATTTTACCTAATAATTTTTTTGTAGCTACTTCTCCAGAAATAATGCTATACACTCCTGCATCTTGCATTTCTTTGGCAGGATATAAAAATGTATTGTCGCCATTATTGCTTATTTCTGTTGTAAAAGATTTGTTTTTTAATAAAAGCTGATAACGCTCTTCGCTTGTTTTTTTAATTTCTGATATAATTATAGCGCCATTATTTTTTTCGTCATGCAGCCAACTAAATATTGGAAGATTTGAGGAATTGCTATACATTGATTTTGCTATTGTTGGGTAAAATAGATATCCCACAAGCGGAAACTCTGACCAAGTTGTGCTAATTGCAATGGCACTTTGATAAACATGGCCACGGCCTTGCACAAAATCTATGAAAATCGGGCTCTCATTGCTGTTACTCAATATTGATTTGCCTGTGCCTTGTGTGCTAATAGAAAAATATTTGGAAACCATAGGACTTATGGGGTTATTGGGTACCGATTTATACACATTGGTATACAAAGGATGGTTAAAGTCTATTTTTGATATTTGCTGCGACTCAGTGATTAAATTGCTCCATTTGCTTACACCTAGGTTAGAAAAATCTGCCTGAATGCCTTGCTCTGATGGAATTAACAATATATTTCCACCCTCTATTACAAAATTTTTAAGCAATCCATTATTATCTATTCCTTGCACATATCCATTTATAATAATACCAGAGAAAATTGTTACATCATTTGGCAGTTTACTTGCCTTTATAATTTCAAAATTGGTTTCAGTTTTTAGCACAGTTTCAATATACTTATTAGTTTCTCCCAAGTATAAAATTTTCTTTTTGGCTTGGCTATTTTTTTGATAAAAGTAAAGGGTGTTATCAAAGTCAAAATCTTTGCTTTCTATTACTAAATAGCCTTCTAAGTCTTCATCGGCCTTTCGACTTATTGCAATGCTTGTTTCCTTTGTTTGATTTGCCCCTATACTTAGGGTAATGGTGCCCATTGCTTTTCCACCAATATAGGATATAATTGGTATATCTGTTAAATCTTGAAGCCCATTATTTTTTAAAACTATATTTAATGTTACCGAATTTTTATCATTGCCTAATAGATCTGATAAATATGCGCTATCTATAGCTAAATTTGTTGTCACACTATTGGGTATTGGGTTAAAATAATAATTGTTTAAGGGCAGTTTAATATTGCCAAAATCTATAAAGCCTTTTTGAAAATCACTGATAACAAAGATACTCACTTCGCCCATATCTTTGTTGTTCAATTCTGAAATTGTTTGATTTAAACTGCTAAAAATTGGTGAACTTGCAACGCATTGTAATTCATCTATTTTTTTGATAGCATCACTTTTTGCACTAAATGTTTCGGGATTTAATCCTGCAGTTATAAGCGTGATTTTATCTTTGCTATTTAGCAAATCTATGAGAGATCTTGCATTATTTTTTGCCTTTTCTAAAGATTTAGACATACTATAAGTGTTATCTAAATATATTACCACATGCTTGGGCAAGCCCTGTGCCTTTTTTTTGCCGCAATAAGGTATTGTAAATGCCATTATTAGAAAAGAAAAAAAACCCATCCTACTTGCTAAAATCAAGTATTTTTTCAGCTCTTTGATTTTTTTAGTTTGATTTTCTACTTTTTGAAGAAACTGTATATTAGAGAAAATAATGGTCTTATATTTCCTAAAATTAAACAGGTGAACAATTATTGGAATGGCAAGCAATAAAAGCCACCAAAGCATATTTGGATTTGAAAAATGCAAGTAGGCAAAAATAAGGGAAAAAAATGGTATTGTTGTTTAAAAATTTTTAAATTTAGCAGCAAATAATTAGGTAAAAAACCTATAATATTGCATAGATGAATAAAGAAAGTTGGATACCAGCAATAACTTTGCCTATCTATGCTGTATTTTTTATTGCAGAATTGATAGTTAGTGGCAAGCAACGTCAGCATAGATATCATTTTAAAGAAACTAGTATTTCTATTTGGTCAACCATTTTGGGCGGTTTTTTTGATGCGATTGCACTTTTCATTTGTTTTTTGGCATTAGATTTTTTTAATGATCATGCAATTTTTCAAACCTCTTTGCAAATTTACTATCCATTAATAGGGTGGACAATAGTATTCATTACTCAAGATTTATTCTTTTATTGGCTTCATAGATCAATGCACAATATACGCTTGTTATGGGCTGCACACAGCAATCATCACAGCAGTGCACATTTTAACTTTTCTATAGCATTAAAAAGCTTTGTTTTTCAGCCTTTTTATCGTTTTGTTTTTTACATTTCCATCGCCTTTTTAGGTTTTGAAGGCACTACCATTAAGCTAGTTTATGCCATCAATCAGGTATATCAGTTTTTTCTGCACACTGAGTATGGCGGTATGATGCAAAATTGGAAAAAAATATTTGGTCCTTTTCGGTTAAAGTTAAAAATAGAAAGGCCCATTTATGGATTAACACAAAACATCAAAAATTTTCACCCTTTAAAATCTTTGATTAAAGAATTTGAACGCATCATATTAGATATTATAATATCAAAAAAGATTTCCGAAAAAACTAGTTATCCTTATAACAAACCTTATTGGAAACCTGCAAGCATATAAATTGTTGTATTATGAGAATAAGACTTTTTCAGGAAATATCAATGTTAAATTTAGCTGAAAACATGAAATTAAACAACCCTCAATTTGTTTTATATTTGCATAGTTTTTTTCATAAAATTGATTTTGTTGCTTTAGAAAAATATGACGCAATTGTGAGCCAACTTCTAACTAAATTTCATGAAAGTATTCAAGGATTGATTGTGCTTTTATTACATGCTGCAAATAGTTTAACTGCTAACAATTGTGTGTTAATACCACCTATAACTAATCCCAATAGTTCAAAATACTATTTCAAAGGGCGTATTTTTGAAATCTCTATATTATCTATTATTTTGCTAAACACCGTGCAAGAATTCTTTAAAAATTAAAAATACCATTATCAAAAAAATACTCATTTTATCAGATACCCATGGGCTTGTAAAGCAAGACATTTTAGATTTCGCACAAAAAGCGGATGAGGTTTGGCATGCAGGCGATTGGCTAACATTTGACCTTATTGATGCCTTAACTGCTATTAAGCCATTGGTAGGTGTTTATGGCAATATTGATAATCCTATGATAAAAAAGACTTTACCAGAATATATTGTTTTTTATTGTGAAGGATTAAAGGTTTTGATGCTCCACATTGGAGGCTATCCAGGCAAATATAATGTAAGAACTAATTTTTTAATTACACAGCATCAACCCAAATTGGTTATTTGCGGCCATAGTCATATTTTAAAGGTAATAAGGGATACAAAAAAGAATCATTTACACATCAATCCAGGGGCAGCTGGAGTGCATGGATTTCATAAAGTGAGAACAATGGTGCGATTAAAAATAGAAAATGGTAGAATTTTTGATGTAGAAGTAATAGAATTAGGTGGCCTTACGTTAAATGAAGTATAATATAAGTAATAATATGAAAATAAGTGGATTAATATGCAGTATACTGCTCGTTTTTTATGCATGTGGAACAACAAAGGCGCAGCAAAGTCCAAAAGATTCTAAGGCTTATCCAATATTTGGCGAGGCGCTAAAAGCTTATCAAGTAAAAGATTATAATCTAGCTTTGGAACTAATCGATAAATGTATGAAAAAAGACCCATTGTTTTACGATGCATTGGGATTAAAAGCCGCTATTTATGATAATAACAAAGATTTTAAAAATACAGAATTAAGCTATCAGCAAATCTTGGCTATAGATCCAAATCTTAAATCGTACAATTACTTTTTTGCAGAATTTTATTTCCGAAATGCTTATTACAACGAGGCTATAAAGTATGTTACACTTTTTATAAAAGGACCCAATTACAGCAAATCATTTTCTAAGGATGCAGCTGATCAATTGCTTATAAAATCTCAAAATGCAAAAAAAATAAAAGATAATCCTGTGCCATTTAATCCCATTAATTTGGGGCCAAATATTAATACCAAATACAATGAATATTTTCCTGGGGTAACCATTGATAGAAAATTTCTATTCATTACTAGAGAAATAAATGGCAACGAAGATATTTATTGGTCAGAGTTAGACTCACCAGGAAAATGGAAAAAAGCACTTAATTTGGGGCCTGATTTTAATTCACCAATGAATGAGGGCAACGCAAGCCCTAGTGCGGATGGAAAGTATATTTTTTTTACAATGTGTAATAGAGAGAATGGCTTTGGTAGTTGTGATATCTATTTTAGTAGAATAGAAAATGGTAAATGGAAAGAACCAAAACTATTGGATAGGCCATTAAATTCAATTTCTTGGGAAACACAACCTTGCATCAGTGCAGATGGCAGATACCTTTATTTTGCAAGCAGTAGAGAAGGTAGTTTGGGCAATTCTGACATATTTAGGAGTGAGTGGGACTTTGAAAAAAACAAGTTTCTTAATCCGATAAACCTAGGTTCCAAAATTAATACCAAAGGCACAGAAGAAGCCCCTTTTATACATGCAGATGGCAAAACATTGTATTTTATTAGCAATGAACATCCAGGTTTGGGCCAAAATGATATATTTTTTAGTAGATTAGAAAACGATACTTGGAGCACACCCCAAAACTTAGGTTATCCAATAAATTCTCCAGGAAATGAAATGGGTATTATTGTAGATAGAGATGGCACGCTCGCTTATTATTCTTCAGAACGTGCAGGTGGTTATGGTGGATTAGATATTTACTCTTTTGAATTGCCAAAATTAGCTAGACCATTCCCAAGCAGCTACGTTTCTGGCACAGTAAGAGATGCAAAAACGCTTAGCTTTTTATCAGCCTCATTAACATTAATAGATTTGGAAACTAAAAAAACAGTTTTGATAGCAAAAAGTAATATAGAAGATGGAAAGTTTCTATTTGCATTGGCTGGAAATAAGGATTATTTACTCAATGTAAACAACCAAAGTTATTTGTTTTATTCACACAATTTTTCTTTAAAAAACAATACTGCAAAAAACCCTTTTTTACTCGACATCTTATTGAAACAGCCTACATCAGGTGAAACTGTGGTGTTGCAAAACATCTTTTTTGATACAGATAAATTTAATCTTAAAGATAATTCTTCTACAGAACTAGAAAAATTAAATGAATTGCTTACCCGTTTCCCGAAATTGAGCATAGAAATAGGCGGTCATACCGATAATTCTGGTGATGCTATATCAAATCAAAAATTAAGTGAAAATAGGGCTAAGGCAGTGCAAGCATTTTTGATAAGCAAAGGTATTGCATCAAATAGAATATTGGTAAAAGGATATGGGTCTGCCATGCCTATAGAATCTAATAATACTGCAGAAGGGCGCGCATTAAACAGGCGCACAGAGTTTAAAGTAATCAGTAACTAAATCATTAAAGATTTCGCAGTGTTAAAGCTTTAGTTCTGCAACTATTTTATTTGCCATTTGTGCCCTACCTTGCCAAAAATAATGTTCGGTTGTCCAATCTTTTTCACCAAAATAATCAGGATTTACAGTGTTTAGATTGTCGATAATATGAACCCCTCTTATTCCTTTATACCTATTTAAAATATAGTTTTTATTTTCTAAAATTAAGGCTGTTAGATTTTTGCCTGCAAAACTGTCTGCCCAAGCCATATTTTCGCTCATTATTAGCAAGTAAAGTTTATACTTGTTTTGTTTTGTAACTTGTTTTACAATTTCATCTAAGTCTTTTATTCTAGGATTATTTGCATTTAAGTTAAATCCAAAAGCCTTAATATAATCGTCTGCCAATATTCTTTTCGGCATATCTGATTTGCCATTGGTATCAATAAATTTTTCTTGTTCACACCATGTTTTAATCGTTGGCGGGTTTAATGGCTTATTTTTTATTTTTAATGTTTCATTGGTCCATATTTTCCACATTTCCTTTTCGCGCAAAAGATTATTTTTATTGTCATAAATGTTAAAAACAGCTTTTGTTTTTTTGATCCAAGGCATTTCGTCTTTTAAAAATAAGGCCTCTTTTTGCAAAGCAGTTTCAAAATTAGAAAAAACACAAGGAGGGCCAAATGTTCTTATATTTAAAGTAAGTATTACCTGCTTTAAATTATTTTTTTGCTCAAAAAATGAAAAAATTTCTTTATACATTGCCATATGATAAGCACTTTTATTCAAAGTTAGTAAAGGCAGTGCAGTTTTATGCTCAATCATTTTGCTGATACTTCTAACATCGCTATCTGTATCGCTATGCCAAAAATTTGATGATTCTCCGATATAAATAATTTGAGCACTGTCTTTGTTTTTTGACAATTCATGTAAGAAATAGGCATGGTGCTTTTGGTCACTTTTCCATGTTATATTATTGTAAAAGAGAATGGAAAAAAGTGCTATTAATGCAATACCAATTATTTTCAAAATCAAATGGTGTCTAAATTTATTGCTCATTAAAATCTAAAATAAATGAATGGATGTGCAGTAGCTCCGCTGTAGTTTATCAGAGCAAAAATTAGTAAAGAATAAAAAACCCAGCGTTTTGGCCATGATAAAATTTTTAAAGCATCATTTAAAGTAGTTTTGATTATCAAATGGTCTACAATCATAAATAATACTACTAAAATCAAAATGACCCATTGTACTTCCAAAAAATCCTTGCCTGGTAAAATAAAAAAAGCATTGTTTAGCATAGCAAATGCGGTGTTAAAATCTGTTGATCTAAAAAAAACCCAAGCTATTGAAACCAAAAAAAACACACCAACCGAAGCCATGATTGCAAAATGGGGTTTTGGAGTTTGATTTTTTTGAAACTTTTTTTCAATTAAATAAAAAATTCCGTGCAGCAGCCCCCATGCTATAAATGTATAGTTTGCCCCATGCCATAATCCACTTATTAAAAATACAAGAAGGATATTGGCTATCCATGCAGGGTTTTGTAGTTTATTGCCGCCAAGGGGAATATATAAATAATCTCTAAACCAACTTGTGAGGCTAATGTGCCATCTTTTCCAAAAATCATCAATAGTTTGTGCTGCATAGGGTTTATTAAAATTGTCCATCAAGTTTACTCCAAATAGCCTTGCTACTCCTTTAGCAATAAGCGTATAGCCGTGAAAATCTGTATAAATCTGTATTGCAAAACCCATAATTGCAAACCAAATAACAGTAGGATGCCAACGCACTGGATTTAGATAAATAGTGTCTACCCAAGTGCCCAAATTATCTGCTATGCACATTTTAATAAAAAACCCCCATAACAAAAATCGAAAACCTGTTTGAAAATCATCGTATTTTAGTGCTATATGCTTTTTTAACTGTGGTTGTAATTCCGAAAATCTTTCTATAGGGCCTGCTACCAATTGAGGAAAATAGCTAACAAAAAGAGCGAAGTATCCGATATTTTTTTCAGGCGATATTTTTTTTCTATATACATCAATGGTATAGCTCATTGTTTGAAATGTATAAAAAGAGATACCTACAGGCAAGGCTTCGGATAGAAAGGTAATTGCCCCATCTAGATTGGGGTGTGCTTCAATAAAATTTGCTAAATCAGGAATAGA
Organism: Bacteroidia bacterium; assembly: GCA_041690035.1. Lineage (GTDB taxonomy): Bacteria > Bacteroidota > Bacteroidia > NS11-12g > UBA955 > CALSPH01. The sequence goes on from JBDNFC010000016.1 coordinate 34,619, forward strand.
AAGGCTGAAAAATCCAATGTATTTGAATCCAATTAATACACTTAAATTTCCTATAACTGAACACCATAAAAATAATTTGCGGTGTTTTAGGTTTTGGGTTTCAGCTATTTTTTTTGCAATAAAAAAGTCTAAAAGGGTAGAGAAAAATAAAAGACCCAAATATTGCCATTTCCACCAGCCATAAAATAAAAAACCTGCAAGTAACATCCATATCCACCTAAATTTATGTGGCAAGCTATAAAAGCCTAAAAGGACTAGTGGCAAGAATATAAAAAAGGCAATAGAGTTAAAAATCATTTTATAATTGTCGTTGGCAAAGTTAGCAGAACATGATTAAAGAAAAAACTATTATTGCGATGAGTTTTTGGTGTAATTTTTTAATGGTATGTAATGAATTGATTTTTTATATCTGCACATTCAACTAATTAATATGCATCATGGAGCATAAATTTATATAATCACTTACTTTTGCAAGTCTTATAAATTAAAAATTGAGATGAATTTAACAGAAAAGAACAAGCCTTTTTTTATCATAGATATACACACACATATAATTCCGGAGCATATTCCGGATTTTAAGTCAAAATTTGGATACGGAGAATGGGTTCAATTAGAGCATCATAAACCATGTTGTGCAAAAATGATGATGGATTCAGCTTTTTTTAGAGAGATAGAATCTAATAATTGGGATCCTGCACAAAGAAAAAAGGAAATGAATGATTTGGGGGTAAATGTACAAGTATTATCTACCGTGCCAGTGATGTTTAGTTATTGGGCAAAACCATTAGATGCTTTGTATGTTTCGCAATACATTAATGATCACATAATGGAATGTGTAAATAAATACCCTAAAAATTTTGTTGGATTAGGCAATTTGCCATTGCAAGATCCTGCTTTGGCTATTAAAGAGCTAGAGCGTTGTAAAAAAATAGGGATGAAAGGAGTACAGATAGGTTCGCATGTTAATGATTGGAACTTAAATGAGCCAGCACTGTACCCAATTTTTGAGGCGCTTCAAGATTTAGACATGTCGGTTTTTGTGCATCCTTGGTGGTGGATGTCGCAAAACAAAACACCTAAATATTGGTTAAGTTGGCTCGCAGGCATGCCTTATGAAACAAGTGTGGCTATTTGTAGTATGATATTTGGTGGTATTTTTGAAAAATTGCCAAAACTTAGGGTTGCATTTGCCCATGGTGGAGGTGCTTTTCCTGGTACTATTGGCAGAATAGAACAAGGGTGGAAAGCACGTCCAGATTTAGTAGCTATAGATAATCCGCATAATCCTAAAGAGTATTTAGGAAAATTTTGGCTAGACAGCCTAGTTCACGATAGGCGAATGTTAGACTATCTAGTAGCACTGATTGGGGCAGATAGGATTGCTCTAGGCACAGATTATCCATATCCATTAGGTGAGCCAGCGGCAGGAGAACTAATACATGAAAATGCTTTTAATAACCATATTAAAGAAAAATTATTTGCCAATTCTGCTTTGGAATGGCTTAAAATGGAAAAAACAGATTTTTTATAACTTTGTTTCAATCTATGCTCAAAACAATCAATTTTTATACAAATAAATGATGCCATTGCGATATACCAAATTACGTTTACTTTTTTTAATAGTTTCATTTTTTTTCAATCAATCTATGAATGGGCAAGGGTTGATTTTTAAAGGAGTGGTAGTAGATTCTATTTACGGCATCAATGTAAGCGGTATAAAAGTAGAATTAAAGCAAATGAAAGATACTTTAGTAGTACAAAAAACTACAGATAATAATGGCAATTTTGAATTTAATAACCTAAACAGAGGTTTTTATCAGCTAGAAATTAATTCTGCAAGTTTTATATCAAAGCAACAATTTGTCCGACTTTTGGACAATAGATTTGATACTATATTTTTGCAATTAAAAATAAGAGAGATAGGAGAGGTGGTTATAAAAAGAGAGGCAGCTATTTTGCTAAAAGGCGATACAACTCAATTTAAGGCAGATAGCTTTAAAACCCAAGACAATGCCAGTGCAGAAGATTTGCTAACTAAAATGCCGGGTATTACTACAGAAAATGGTGAGGTAAAAGCTCAAGGAGAGAAAGTGCAAAGAGTGCTAGTAGATGGAAAGCCATTTTTTGGTGATGATCCCAAAGCTGCATTAAAAACAATTGATGCTAAAAGTATTGATAAAATTCAAGTGTATGATGGCAAAAGTGAAAAAGCTACCTTTAGTGGATTTGATGACGGTGAAACAGTAAAAACTATAAATATTATCACAAAATCTAATATGCGAAGCGGTTTGTATGGCAGGGTTACAGGAGGATATGGAACAGATGGCAGGTATTTGGGCACAGCAAATCTGAGCAAAATAACTGCCAAAAGTAGGCTAAGTATTATTGGGCAAATGAATAATATAAACCAACAAAATTTCAATATGCAAGATGTATTGGGTTTGATGGGCAGCAGCGGGGGTGCAATGCGAGGAAACCCAAATGGAAGAAATGGAAGACCAATCACATGGCCAGGGAATCCCGTTAACGATTTTTTTGTAGATAATCAAAATGGTATAAGCACCACTGCAGCTTTTGGTTTAAATTATTCGGCTATATTTAGTCCCAAATTATCTGTAAGTGCTAGTTATTTTTTAAACAATATGGGTATTGAAAATAGACAAGCTACAGAAAGGATTATCTTTGGTGGTCAACGCACCCCCCAAAATTATACAGAGAATACAAATGGTTTAAGCAGCACACTGACTCATCGCCTAAATGCAAGAATAGAATTTAGTATAGATTCTGCAAATAAGTTTGTGTATGTGCCTAGTTTTAATTTTCAAGATAGGTTTAGCCGATCTTTTATTGATGCTCAAACATTTAATGCCCCCAACTTATTGCTCAATAAAACTAATAATAATAATGAACAGCTTAACGATGGTTTTTCTTTTAGAAACACCTTAACTTATTTGCATCGATTTAAAAAAGAGGGCAATACTATCACGCTGCAAGGAACTGCAAATATTAGCCCTAATGCTGGTAAAACCAATCTGGATGCCCTTTCTCAATTTTATGGAAATACCGTAATTAGCGACAGTTTATTGCAATTGTCAGACTTGCAAAATACCAGCAATACTTTTAAGGGAGAAGCTACTTATACAACCCTTCTTACAAAAAAAAGTCAATTGGAAATAAATGGTGAACATGGGCTTACAAAAAGCAGTAGTAGTAAATTTACAAATAACTATAACGCTGCTCAAGAGCAATATAATGTTTTAGACACCGGTCTATCAAATGATTTTAATAACATTAATTATGTCAGCCAAGTCGGTTTGCGTATTAGGCACAATCAAGAAAAATTGAGCTACAGTTATGGTATAGGGGTCATGCAGACAGTTTTAGAAAATAATGTTATTTTTCCGTCATTTCAAAAAAATACTGCCACTTTTAGAACCCTAATTCCTAATTTATTTGTACGATATAAACCTGCTAAAAGTATACAGCTATTTGCATTTTACCGCATACGTCCCTCTGTTCCTTCTATCGCTCAATTACAGAATGTGTTAATAAATACAAATCCGCTAAGTCTTAATATTGGCAATCCTAATTTAATTCAAGAAAACAGACATTTTGTATTATCTAGGTATAGTAATTTTGATGTCTTTTCGGGTAAATCAATATTTGTATTTTTTATGGCACAAGCAGCAAATAATTATATCGGCAATAGCACAACAGTGGCTTTTGAGCCCACCCAGGTTGAGAATATTGCTTTAGAAAAAGGAACTACCTTAACAAAGCCTACTAATTTAAGCGGTTTTTTTATGAGCACGGGATCGTTGACCCTAGGTAGAAAGATAAATAAATTAAAATCTAATCTAAATACTACCTTAGGTTATAATGGGGTCAGAACTCCATCATTAATTAACGGGTTAAGCAATTTTAATAATAATATTTCTGGCAATCTTAATATTACATTGAGCAGTAATATCAGTAAAAAAATTGATTTTAATATCGGTTTGGGTATTACGCAAACATTTGTTACTAATAACCTTCAAAGCAATCTCAATTATAACTTTACCTCACCAACTATCACCTCTAAAGTTTTTTATCAATTTTATAAGAATTGGTTTGCAGAAGTAGATTTTAGCTATGTGGCATACAGAGGACTATCTGATGGCTTTAATCCTAATATTTATTTATTAAATCCATCATTGGGGTATCGGTCTACAAAAAATGTTTGGGAGGTAAAATTATATGTGTTTGATGCTTTAAATAGCAACCAAGCTGTGAGCAGAAATGTTTCTGAAACTTATGTAGAAGATATTAATAGCCTAGTCTTGCGTCAATATGGCATGATACAAGTTTTATATAACATTAAAAAGATAGCAAAAAAGGATGCCCCTGCCTTTGAAGCCCAAGATCCTATGGAGCGCAGAGGAAGATAGTATATGTTTTTTCTTTTATCAAAAATAATTACCCCTTTTATTAAGCCAATTTGTTGGATATTTCTAGCATTGATTATTGCAATAGTCAAAAAAAAATGGCGAATAAAATTTATATGGGTTGCTGTATTGCTAACCTTTATTTTTGGAAATAAATTTCTTGTTAATAAGGTATTGAGCAATTACGAGTATAAAATTGTGCAATTAAATGAGCAAGACACTTTTGATTATGCAATCGTTTTGGGTGGCTATAGCCGCAATAGGCTGTCTAACGGCCGATTAGAGTTTAATGAGGCGGGCGACAGACTTATAGCCGCTTTAGATCTTTTGCGCACCAATAAATGTAAAAAAGTATTATTAACAGGTGGCGATGGCTCTATTTACAATATAGGTATTAGTGAGTCTAAAGAGGTTTTTATTTATTTAAAAGAAAATGGCTACTCCAAAAATGATTTTATAATAGAGTCGCAAAGTAAAAACACCTATGAAAATGCCCTAAATTGTGCTCAGATATTACCTAAAAACAGCAAGATATTATTAATTACCTCAGCTTTTCATATGAAACGGGCAAAAGGTTGTTTTGATAAACTTGGTGTAAAAACCACCCCTTTTTCGGTAGATTATTTAACGGAAGGCAATGGAAAAGTATCTCCAGACAACTTGCTTGTGCCAGATGGATTGGCTTTTGAAAAATGGGAGATTTTATTAAAGGAGTGGGTAGGTTTGTTGGCCTACAAAATGAGTGGTAAAATTTAATTTTGCTTAACCAATTAGCAGTCTCATTTGGGTTATAAAATATTTTGCCAAGTATGAATGTTAAATTTTACTAAAGTGATTTTTTTGCCCAAGCCAAAACTATTTTGTTCTGTTCTGCCACACTTAACTGTGTATTGTCTAATAAATATGCCCCTTCTGCCTGCCTTAGCGGATTGATTTCGCGGTTGCTATCTGTTTTGTCTCGATAAGAAATGTTTTCTAAAATTTGCTCATAAGGCACATCTATACCCGCATCTGTCAATTCTTTATGCCTTCTTTTGGCCCTAATTTCTATGCTAGCAGTCATAAATATTTTTAATTTTGCATCAGGCAACACAAAGGTGCCAATATCGCGCCCATCCATTACTACATTTCCTTTTTCAGCCATTTTACGCTGTAAATTTACCAAGTAGGACCGAACTACTGCCAATTCGCTTACTTGGCTTACCATGCTGCTTACTGCAGGCATTCTTATTTCTTTATCGATATTTTTTTTCTTAAAGTATATTTTTAATGCTCTGTTAAGTTTACTGTATTTAAACTGAATTAACTCTGCTGCTAGAATTGATTTAATGGCATCTAAATCTGTTATTTCAATTCCTGTTTTTTGTATTGCGTAGGTTATTGCCCTATACATCGAGCCTGTGTCTATAAATTTAAAACGCAAAGATTTCGCTAAATATTTTGCTAAGGTTCCTTTTCCGCAAGAGCTGTGCCCGTCTATGGCTATATTATTATTGTTCACTTTTATTTATGTTAGATTTTTTTGTGTAAATGGTGGCGATATTAAAAACGATGGAGAATTGATTTGTTGTAATGCCTGGAAAAAATGCACTGCTTGCATAGTTTACATGAATTTTGTATAATTCAATTCCAAAACCCCAAGCAAATCCTGTAAGTTTTTTTCTATTTTCTGGACTTAGTTCTCTCCTCATTTGATGATTATAGCCTAGTCTAAGGTGAGTAAATTCGCCTAAAAGCAATTCTGTCCCTAAGCTTAAATGTCTTAGTGCATTGTCTCCAATACTAATTTTTTTAGGCAATGCTGATGCATCTAAACTCGTGTTTTGGCTTGCCCCATCTCTTCTCACATAGCGCATGTCTAATTGTTGCAGATTGTGCAATAGTAGGTTAAACCGAAATGGTGTATGCTCCAATTTTTTTGAATACGAAAATTCTATATTAAGCGGCATCCCTTCTTTAATATTTTTGGTATAATTTTTTAGGGTAACTCCTGCATTTCTTATCACAAAACCCATATTGGTATTGCCACTACTATCTTTGTAATGCAAACCTGCATCTAATGCCATGCCGCTAGAAAAATATGATTCTGATTGATTGTAAATAAATTTAAAATTACCACCTAAAGTGAGCCTGTCAGTTAATTTTTTGGCTGTTCCAGTATAAAAAGCATAATTATTGACTGAAAATTTTCCAGTAGACTGCCCAGTCTCGTCATATCCGTCAAATTGCCCATAATTTATATAAAGCATACCAGCATGTATGGCTTGTCCTTTTATTTCAAAAACATAGCCAAGGTTTCCAAAATTAATGTCTTTAATATAGTTATTATAAGAAACATTTAACCTGTTTTTCATTTTTTCATTCAATAAAGCAGGGTTTCGCACCAATACACTTGGGTCAGCGCTCAGCTGTGCAATATTGGCACCTTGCAAGGCACTAATTACAGGAGAAAGTTTGAGGTTTAAAAATTCGTTTGTGTATCTGCCGCCTGCCTGCGCCCAAATTAATAGATTAGCAGCAAGTAAATAACACAATAATAGCCCTTTTTTCATCCAAACAAAGGTACTAATTATTTTGTAATCCTTCTATTTTTATTTAGTACCACGATATTATTTTCTCTTCTTATTTTAATTTTGGTAATATTATTTTTTTCTTATATTTGTGATTGAAATGAAAAAATTAATACCTTACTTATTAGCTATGCCATTTGCAGCATTATTTATACCTTCATGCACCAAAAATGAAGAGCCTCCAAAAACACCAGATCCAATTATTGTGCCTATAGATTCTAGTATAAAATGCAATACTATTACTTTTGACGCACACATTAACCGTATTTTTGTTACAAATTGTGGAAATTGTCACATGGGAGTAAATAATAATGGGGGCATAAATTTTGAAGGCTACGCTAAATTAAAGGCAGCCGTTGAAACTGGAAAAGTATGGGGTGCTATTAATCATTCTACAGGTTTTAAAGCGATGCCTCCAGGAGGCAATAAAATCAACAAATTGCAGCTAGACAGCATAAATTGCTGGAGAGGTAATGGATACAAGCAAAACTAGTTTGCGATTACATAAATGTATTTTTAATCCATAAATCATATATATGTTGGGTAATAAACATTGCCAAACTATACAATATTATTATCACCCCAAAAATAGTTTTTAAGACAGCTTTGTTTTTTAAATTATCCTTAAACTCTAACCAGAAATAATGTACTATTGTGCCCATAATGAGCGCAAAGAATAAGCCAGATTGGCGCATAGTAAAAACATGCACAAAAGCATGCTGAGCCATAACTGCATACCAAACAAAACTGGCAAAGAGCATGATAATGGCATAAAATTTTAAATAGAAACTTGAGTGTTTTTTTAATCTTTCAAATGCATAAATAATCATAGACAACAGCGCAAATCCAGGTATAGGAAAAAATCTTTCTACCCTATTTATCCAAACAAACGGCATGCTCAAATATTCGGTAACTCCAAATGGAGCCTCAAGTTTAGTCATCGGGCCAGAGGTTTCAATTCCAGCGGTGCGCAATTTTGCAGTTTCTGTGAGGTCTTTTATAGCCTCTGCTAGGCTGCCAAAATATGCTACATTCTGCCATAAATGTAAGAATACCCCAAGAACTGCAGCCAAACCAATCCACAAATTTAATTCTGTAAAAATCTTTCTCTTCACATAGATGCTATAAAAAATACAGATTATGGCTATGTATAAAATCGGTTCAAAAGAAATATTAGAAACTATAATTGTTATAAAAAATAAGGGAATCAACCATTTATTTGTTTTTGTTAATTGATACTTGATTAAGCAAATTAAAAATCCACATTTAAACAACTCCTCATATACATGCTTGTGCAAACTGTCCGACCATCCAAGGTAATAGTTAGATATAATAATCAAGAACCAACTCATCCATACAATTTTTTCATTTTTAATAATAAGATGAAGCAATTTTTGTAAGAGTATTGCATATATTAAACTTATAAATATCATTGCAAATCGCAGCAATATTTCTTTTTTACTGTTTAAAATCTTGCTATAACCATAGGCAAATAAATCTGGCAAGGCAGGGTAGTGGGTGTATGCAGTTAGTTTAAAAGTGCTATCTTTTACAGGTACTTTGTAATAATGCATTGGTAATCCATATGTTTTTTTTATACCACTGTCGGTAAAATATAGCACTGCAGAATATAAATTAATGTCACTATAAGCATCGCCACGCATAAAATTTCTGCGTTCCGAATGCTCAAACATACTAATGTTAATAGCCCGATAGCCAATAAAAAACAATGCAAAAAGTAAAACCAACCAATATTTTATTTTTTTAAACTCGCTCATCAATTAGTGTTTTTACGGCCGCTATAATTTCGTTTGTTTTAATATTTTTTATGCAGAAATTATTGCCTTTACAAGGCAATTCTTTTGTGTGGTGCACACAAGGAGAACAATGTACCTTATGGTTTATTTCTTTATAATTCTTGCTTTCTATAAGCCATTTTGGTGCAAGCGATTGAGATTGTGTTGGTCCCCAAATTGCTACTAAGGGTATTGCCAATCTAGCAGCAATGTGTAATGGTGCAGAATCTATGCTTACAATTGCTATTGCAGAATCTACTTGCATTTGCAATAATTTTTCAAAACTATATTTGCCTGCCCAATTTTCTATTCTATCTTTTTTTATCACCTGTGCAATTGTGTTTTCATTATCTGCCGCATCGCTAGGAGAGCCTATTAGCGCTATATTATAATTTGTTTGCTTAATTAAAGTGTTAATAAGCTCTTCCAATTGTGATTGATCTAGTTTTCTTTGCAGACTAAGGCTGCTGCATGAATTATTAATTATTATAATATTTTTACTAATATTTTTAGAGACAAAAGGTAATTGATATCTATCTATAATTTTAGCATTAGCTTTTAAACTCATTTCATTATAATTTTCCTCTGTTGGGATAAAATGATTAAAATAAATATTATGTGTATTTAAATAATTTCTAAAGTTTACTTTTTCAAATTCAAATCCAAAACGGTTTTTGCTAAAGGTGTAAAGGGAAAAAATAGTAGTAAGCCTAGAATAAACCTCAAAGTCAAAACACCAAGAATTAATGCTTCGCAAACAATAATAACTTGTTTTTATGCTGCTTTTAAACATAGAAAAAAAATTATTGTCATCAATTATCAAAATGTTGTCAAATAGTTTCATCAATTTAGCACCTTCTGCTAGTCCACTGCCACAAATAAGTGTTATTTTAGCTAGTGGATATTTATTTTTTAATGCAAGTATTGCATCAGCGCCAAGAATTAAACTGCCAAAGCCTAAAAGCTTGATAATGAAAATTTCTTTTGGTGGATTTGCTAATTCATGGTTTATCCGCAATAATTTTCCTAATATTTTCACAATTGGCAGGTGCAAGGCCACAAGAAATTTACCCAATAAATTGTCTATTTTTTGTTTGGTACGAATTTTCAAAATTAAATCAGAAATTAATGTTCAAATATCTTTCAATTTTATAACTTATCATAAAAAACATTAAATTTGCATCTTTAAAATAATTAACCCTGAGTATTCTATCTAAACCTTAAGAATCAAAAATGATAAAAAAACACCTCCCATCTTTATTTTTATTTTCTTTTTTACTGTCAATTGGTGTGGCTTTAGCATGGAATAATTCAACTTCAAAAAGTGCCCAACAAAACAAGAATGCTAAAACAAAAAATAATGACAGTGCCAAAAATCAATTTATTATGCCAGCATTTCAAGAAAGGGTTGCTGACCCCAATATGCCTAAAGGTTTAACAGCACAACAATACCAACAATATTTGCAAGAAAAAGCAATGTACGAAACTCAAGAGGCTGAATATAACAGACAAAAAGCAGCGTATGAAAAACAAATGAGAGAGAGCGGTGCACCAACAAGTGTCAAGGCTGCAATAAAAACTAGAATACAACAATTGGAGGAGGAGTTTTTAGCCAAAAGAAAACAAGACAGCATTACAAATTTAAATAAATAGTAGTGGATTATTTAATAAATAATGATTGGGATGAGCATATTGCTCCATTATTTAGGTTAGAAGAGTTTAAAAAAATTGAAAAATTTTTGGTAAAAGAAAAATCTATCTTACCGCCAAAGCACCTTATTTTTAACGCTTTTAGACAATGCCCATTTTTAGGTTTAAAAATTGTTGTTATTGGCCAAGATCCCTATCATGGTTTGGAGCAAGCGAATGGCTTAGCATTTTCTGTCAATAATTTAGCGTCTATTCCACCATCATTGCGCAATATTTTTAAAGAGATAAAAAGTGATTATCCAAATTTTAATGCACTAAATGGCGATTTGACATACCTTGCAAACCAGGGAGTATTGTTGCTTAATTCTTTATTAACTGTATCTCAAGGCTTGCCTGGTTCGCATCAGAAAGCAGGATGGCAATGGTTTACAACTTATATAATAGCTTTGATTAGCGCATTAAAAACCAATGTGGTATTTATGTTGTGGGGCAAATATGCACAAACTTTTATACAATTTATTGATAAAGAAAAGCATTTAGTGCTTACTGCAGCGCACCCTTCACCATTATCATATCACAGAGGTTTTAAAGGTTGCAGCCATTTTAAAAAAGCCAATGCCTATTTAGTTGAACATTCTATAAAACCTGTGGAGTGGTAGTGGTAATTATATTTTAATTTTGAACACAATTATGGCAAATCATATTTCTCTTCAAGATGTTAATATTTATCACGGAACCAATATGGTGTTGCACAATATCAATTTGACAGTGCATCCTGGAGAGTTTATTTATTTGATAGGAAAAACTGGAAGTGGGAAGTCTAGTTTATTGAAAACGCTTTATGGCGAACTGCTGCTTAAAGAAGGTGAAGGCGAAATTGCAGGGTATAATTTGTCCAAGTTAAAAAGAAGTCAAATTCCTTATTTAAGGAGAAAATTAGGCATAATTTTTCAAGATTTTCAGCTGTTGCCAGATCGTTCTGTTTTTAAAAATCTAGAATTTGTGATGAAGGCAACTGGATGGAAAAATAAGAACGAGATTAGAAGTAGAGCCCTAGATGTTCTTAATATGGTAGGATTAGCCTCCAAAGATTTTAAAAAACCTTATGAACTTTCAGGTGGTGAGCAACAAAGATTGGTTATTGCTCGTGCTATATTAAATCAGCCAAGCGTTATATTGGCAGACGAGCCTACAGGTAATTTAGACCCCGAAGTGGCAGATGGTATTTATAAATTATTGAAAGACATTACTTCACAAGGTACAGCTGTGCTTATGGCAACGCACGATTATAGAATGTTAGAAAAATACCCTTCTCGTATTTTAAAAATAGAAAAAAATACCTTAGTAGATCTTTCTGTAGCTTAGCTTTTATATACTCTTATTTACATTTTTTCAGGCATTTCTATGCCCAAAATATGCATGCTTGTTTGCAACAATGTGGCTGTGTAATGTATAAGAGTTATGCGGTTTTGCTTTATTTTAGTATCATTTTCTTTTAGAAATGAAACTTCGGCATATAACTTATTAAAAATTTTGGCTAGTGAATAAGCATAGTTTGCTACCAAAGACGGACTATATTGGTTTACTGCTTTTTGTATAATATTTGAAAAATGAGCAATGTGTTTTATTAGCTCAAGTTCTGTGGTTTGTAAAGCAATTGTGGTGTCAAAATATTCTATTTTACCATTATATTGTCTTAAAATAGATTTTATTCTTGCATAACTGTATTGAATAAATGGCCCCGTATCTCCTTGTAAATCAATGGATTCTTCTGGGTTGAATAACATTCTTTTTGTAGCATCAACTTTTAAAATATAATATTTTAATGCTGCCATGCCAATTTTATAATGCAATGATTCACGTTCAGCATCTGTCATGCCATCAGTTTTTCCCAACGCATCTGTTTTTTGCTTCGCAGCTTCTATTAATTCTGCCATGAGTTCATCTGCATCTACCACAGTTCCTTCTCTGCTTTTCATTTTTCCACTTGGCAAATCCACCATGCCATAGGATAAATGATAGCAACCTTTGGCATATGGGCGCTCTAGTTTTTCTAAAATTTTAAATAAAACTTTAAAATGATAGTCTTGCTCATTACCAACCACTATGATAGATTTATCAGCTCCAAACTCTTGATATTTTAAGTCGGCTGTTCCCAAATCTTGTGTAATATAGACTGATGTGCCATCGCTGCGTTGCACTAATTTTTGGTCTAGTTTATCAGCCGTTAGGTCTATCCATATCGATTTGTCTGGTTTTTTATAAAAAATATTTTTATTCAATCCTTCTTCCACCATTTTTTTGCCTAGCAAATAAGTGTTTGATTCATAATAATATTTATCAAAACTTACCCCTAATTTTTCATAAGTGGCTTTAAATCCATCATAAACCCAATCGTTTAATTTATTCCACAGAGCAATTGTATCTTTATCAGATTCTTCCCATTTCTGAAGCATAATTTGAGCAGCAAGGATACTTGGGGCATTTTTTTTGGCATCTTCTTCTTTGGCTCCCTTTTGTATTAATTCTCTTACTTCTTCTTGGTATATTTCATTAAATTTTACATAAAAATTACCCACAAAATGGTCTCCTTTTATACCTGTTGAGTCCGGTGTGGCTTCATTTCCAAATATTTTATACGCATACATGCTTTTGCATATATGAATTCCTCTGTCATTAATTAAATTAACTTTAACATTATCATAGCCATAATAGGTCAAAAGTTTATGCAAACTATAGCCTAACAGTATATTGCGGATATGGCCAAGGTGTATCGGTTTATTTGTGTTGGGTGAGGAATATTCTATAATGATTTTTTCTTTTGGCTTTTTTGATGCTTGACCATAATTTTCTATCCTAATTTGGTTTAAATAATTAAGCCAAAAATCTGTTTTTAACGTTAAATTTAAAAAACCTTTTACTACATTAAAGTCTGCTATAGATTCACTTTGTTGTAAAATTTGTTGTGCAATTACCTTTGCAGTATCTTCGGGGCTTACTTTACTAATCTTTACAAAAGGAAATATAAGGAGGGTAAAATCTCCTTTGAAGTCAGAATTTGTAGGCTCTAGTTTCACCATTTCTTCATCTATATCTTGCGCATATAAGGTCTTTATAGCTTTTATAACGGCCAAAGTAATTAATGTTTCAGGATTCATGTTTTTTGATATTTGCAAAAGTAAGCAAATATGTGGGCTTGATAAAATTCAATTAAAATTGTATTATTTTACTGCTTTTAAAGTGTAAATATAAAAAAAAAGCGTTTTTTTGCGCTGTTAAAATGAAAATAAGTGGTTTTACAATGGCGCGAAATGCGCAGAAATATTACTTTCCTATTCAAGAGTCTGTGCGTTCTATTTTGCCAATATGTGATGAAGTGATAGTGGCACTTGATGATGGAGAAGACCAAACACGCAGTTTGATTGAAAATATTGGAGATAATAAAATAAAAATTTTTGATCGGGTATGGAATCAAGAAGATTATGTGGACGGTAGAATACTCGCTACAGAAACTAATTTTGCCCTCTCTCAATGCTCTGGCGATTGGTGTTTTTATATTCAGGCAGATGAAGTTGTGCACGAGAATGATTTGCAAAAGATCAAAGCTGCCTGTCAAAAATATTTATTAGATGATGAGGTAGATGGATTATTGTTTAAATATAAACACTTTTTTGGCGATTATGATCATTATTTACCAGTTCACGGATGGTATAAAAATGAAATTAGGATTATAAAAAATAAACGCAATATATGTTCAATAAAAGATGCTCAATCTTTTAGGATTAATGGCCTTGAAAAATTGAATGTAGTAGAAATTGATGCCCATATTTATCATTATGGCTGGGTTAGACCCCCATATTTGATGCAAGCTAAGAAAAAAGAGCACGATGGTTTTCATCATAATAAAAATGCAGTATCAAATATGTATAAACAAAGAGGAGATGATTTTCAATATGGACCATTGGGCAATTTACCCATTTATACCGCATCTCATCCCGCTGTAATGGCTGAAATGATTGCTAATATTTTTTGGAAAAGTACGTTGGATTATGGTAAAAAATTAAAACTAAATCGCCCATTGATGAAGCATGAACAATTAAAAAATAAAATTATAACATTCTTTGAAAACACTTTTAATGCTGGAAAAGATTTTTTTGGATATACAAATTGGATAAAATTGAAGCGTTAGAATTGATTTGATTTTTAATTACCTAGAAACACTCTGGTGCAATTCTTATTTTAAGGCCATCTAATTGTGCATTCACTTGAATTTGACAGCTCAATCTACTATTTGCTTCTACAAAATATGCTTCATCTAGCATGGCTTCTTCATCCTCTGTTTTTAATGCCAAATTATGCGCGCTTTCTACATATATTTGGCATGTAGCACATAGTGCCATGCCTCCGCAAGTTGCCTTTATTGGCAATTCATATAATTTAATTACCTCCATTAGGTTTAGTCCCATATCAATAGGTGCTATTAATTGATGCGTTTTACCAATTCTATCTATTAATGTAATATTTATATCTGTTTTCATAGCAGTTAAAATCCAATTACACCATTTACTGTGGTATATTTTAAAACTAAATTTCTGTCTGGGTAAATGCGTTTAAAAGCAGCTTGAACCATAATAGTAGCTTCATGAAAGCCACATAAAATTAGTTTTAATTTTCCTGGATAAGTATTCACATCGCCAATTGCAAAGATGCCATCAATATTTGTGCTGTAATCTACTGTGTCTACCAAAATGCTGTCTTTTTGTAAAGTTAACCCCCAATCTGCTATCGGGCCTAAGGTGGGCATTAAGCCAAATAAGGGTAAAAAATAATCAGTTTCAATGCACTTATCTGCCTGATCTTGTATAGCGATATTCAAGCTGTTTAGCTCATTTTTGCCATTTAATTGGTTTACTTCTGCATTGAGAATAAGATTAATTTTATTTTGTGAGGCCATTTTTATTATTTTTTCTGCAGAATCTAGGGCACCTCTAAAAGTTGTTCTTCTATGCACAAGGGTTATTTCTGATGCTATTTCTGCCAAAATGATAGCCCAATCAAGGGCAGAGTCGCCACCACCACTTATTACAATCTTCTTGTTTCTATATTTTTCTGGCTCTTTGATTATATAATCAACACCATTTTGTTCGTATTTTTCTAAATTGGCAATAGGTGGTTTACGGGGAGTAAAGACACCCAATCCACCAGCTATAGCAATATTGGGTGCAATGTGTTTTGTGCCCTTATCTGTTGTAACACACCATAAATTATCTTCTATTTTTGAAAGTGATATTGCACTTTCTCCAAGCGTAAAGCCTGGTTTAAAAGGGGCAATTTGTTCCATTAGTTTATCTACCAAATCGCCAGCCAATATTTGTGGGTATCCAGGAATATCATAAATAGGTTTTTTTGGGTATATTTCTGCCAACTGTCCACCAGGAATAGGCAATGAATCTATTAAGTGACATCTAAGTTTTATCAACCCAGCCTCAAAAACAGTGAAAAGACCAACCGGTCCCGCACCAATTATAATAATATCTGAATTGATGTCTTGACTCATTTATATATTTAAAATTAAGGTTTGCAAAAGTAAGAAATTTGATTTGAAAATGCAATTTACAATTGTGGTGATTTTTGATTATAAACGAGTGCTTCATTTTTTGGTTTATACCTTTAATTTTACGCATATTTCGATAGATTATTTTCATAAATTAAAAATAAATATAAGCGATAAAGCAGTTGGGTTATATATTTTTAACTTTACTTTTAAAGACAAAAGCAAAAATCTATTACGTTTATAAGGCATTAGCTTTACTCTTGTTTCGATACTTTTTTTTAGCGAAAAGTCATTCTGAGTGTTGCGCCCTAGCGCAATGTATCGAAGAAGACTTAAGCGGTGAAAATTCCAATTTACTTTGGTTTCGATACATTTTTATTTAGCTCATCGCTCATAAAAACACTCAACCTGACGTAAAAGGTGGTTTTATGTAAGGTGCTGCCTAATTTAAAGCACTGGTAGCGAAAAGCCTACCCTGACGTAAAGCACTGCCTAGCGAAAAGTCATTTTGAGTGTTGCGCCCTAGCGCAATGTATCGAAGAAGGCTTGAGCGGTGAAAATTCCAATTGCTTTACTCTGGTTTCGATACATTTTTATTTCGCTTATCGCTTATAAAAACACTCAACCTGACGTAAAAGGTTGCCCAGCGAAAAGTTATTCTGAGTGTTTAGTTTTTTTTTAATTATTTATTAAAAACGGTTTAATTATTTTATTCTATTGCCAATCCATTGATAGTCAACATTAGAGCCTATTTTGTTCGAAATTTGTTTTTTTATTTCACAGTTTCCGGTTTTATCCCAAAATAAATGTGTTGTGGTATTTTTTAACCAGTTTTTTTTGTAAATTGTAGCAGAAAATTGAATAATATTTTTAAGACTATCTAGAATTAAATAAGCACTTGAAAAATTTCTTTCCTGATTGATTGCTTCGGCCCTAACCAAAAAACGTCCTGTCCGCAAATCTTGAATTGTATCTATAACGTAATCATTGGGTTGATTTGTGTAAGTTTCAAAATTAAATTGATAGAAGGGGGCAAATATTTTTTTCCAGCTCGGCTGATGCAACGTATCAAAAGTGCTTTTGCCGTTTTCATAAATACTTTGTTCTATCCGCATATTTTCTTTAACATCAATGACCAAAGATTGGTTAATTGCATCAGCAATGATTCCTTTGTGGTTTTTATAGCATGAAAACAAACCCAAACAAATTATTAAAGCATAAAGTTTTTTCATGTGGTTTTAATTTTAAGATGAACCCAAGAAAAGCAAAGCAATAAAATAAATCCGCCTGCTAAAAAAGGAAAACTAGGGTCAAAATCATAAAGACCACCTGCAATAAAAGGGCCTAAACCCCTTGCAAGAGATCCAAAAGACTGCATACTGCCCAATACCTTTCCTTGTTCATCTGATGTGCTTAAAGAGCTCACCAATGAAGAAGATGCTGGCATTATTAAGCCATTTGCTATGGCAATAAGGAGTAATAATGATAGTTCTACAAGGATAAATGTTACTTTATCAAATGGTGCAAATGGAATACCTGTAATCGCAATTGCCATTAGCACAGTGCCAAAAAGAAGCATTTTTCTTTCTCCTAAAAGTTTTTTAAATTTTTTAATAAATAATCCCTGCACGAGTGCAGAACAAATGCCAATATAAGAAAAAATAAATCCTATTTGCAGTGTATCTAGTAAATATACCTTTTCCCAAAGCACAGTGCTGCTAACCTGCATCATACTAAAAGCCATAATAAAAGCAAAGTACAATAAAAAGATTGGCATTAACTTAGGCCTTTGAGCTATTTTAAATAAATTAGTAATTATTAGCAATGCCTTGGTTTTTGTTCGCGAAGGATTTGTGTTAGACTCTGGAAGCATAAAATAGACATATAAAAAATTTATGGCGCAGAGAGCAGCACAAAAATACCCAATGCTTTCAAAACCAAATTGGTTTTTTAGTGCCCCTCCAACAAAAGGGCCGATAATAAAACCTAATCCAAAAGCTACTCCTATTAAACCATACCGTTGAGCTCTTTTTTCTGGAGGAGTAATATCCGCAATATAAGCTTGTGCAGCAGAAAAATTTCCTGCACCAATGCCAGCTAATAACCTCGATAAATATAATACAATGAGACTATGTGCTGCCCCAAATAAAAGATAAGCTACAAAACTGATGGCTATGGATATCAAAAAAACTGGCCTTCTACCTATTTGGTCACTCTTAGCACCCCAAAAAGGAGCAGAAATAAATTGCATAAAAGAGAAAACGGCAGCTGCAATAAAGGCAGGCATGTTGCTAGACATAATTCCTGCTTCTGCACCAAACGATAGAGAAAAGGAAGGGAGCACTGGTATTGCAATTCCAAACCCCAATAAATCAATAAAAACAGTAAAAAAAACAATGCGTAAAGCACTGTTTTGGTTAGAAATTGCCTTCTTATTCATACATGATACTTTTAGCAGTCATTTCTTTGGGAGCATTTATGCCCATTAGATAAAGAATGCTTGGTGCGATATTGGCTAAACCCCCATCTGTTAAATTTATTTTTTTAGGACCTACGTAAATGCAAGGTACTAGATTTGTGCTATGTTGTGTATTGGGACTTAAATCTTTATTTATAGCAAAGTCTGCATTACCATGGTCTGCAAGTACTATAAATTCCCAATCATTCTTTAATCCTTGGCTTATTACTTTTTCTAAACATTGATCTACAGACAAAACTGCCTTTATAATGGCCTCATATACCCCTGTATGACCTACCATGTCTGCATTGGCAAAATTTAAACACATAAAGCCAATGTCTTTTTCTAAATAAGGCAAAACAAGGGCTGTAAGTTCATTTGCACTCATAGACGGCTGCAAATCATAAGTAGCTACTTTAGGGCTTGCTGCTAATACTCTGTATTCTTTGTCAAAAGGCACTTCTCTCCCTCCACTAAAGAAAAATGTAACATGTGGATATTTTTCTGTTTCGGCAGCGCGCAACTGCCCAATCCCATTTTTGGCAAGATGTTCTCCCAATGTATTGATAATATTATCCTCATCAAAAATGGAATAGGTGTTTTTAAATGTCTTATCATAATTGGTTAATCCCACATAATGGATATCTAATTTTTTTGTATTATAATCTCTATTATCTTTTTCAACAAGCATTGAAGTTATTTGCCGTGGTCTATCGGTCCTAAAATTAATGTTATAAACAACATCTCCAGCTTCAATATTAGGTAAATTATGCCCATCTACGTTTGTCAATTTTATAGCGGGCATAAACTCATCGGTAATGCCCAATTTATAATATTTATTAATTGTATCTAAGATATCCTTATGTTTTTCTCCTTCGGCATTACAAAATAAATGATAAGCCTTTGCAGTTCTTTCCCAACGATTGTCTCTATCCATTGCATAATATCTTCCAATTACTGAAGATAATTGCGCCTGATATTTTTGGTTAATTTCTAATAGTTTTGTTAAAAATATTTGACCGCTTCTTGGGTCTGTATCTCTGCCATCTAATATTGCATGAATGAAAATAGGTTGGCTGCTATTTTCTCTTATTAAAGAAATAAAATTTTCAAAATGTTGAAAAGAGCTATGCACTCCACCATCACTCAATAAACCTATGATGTGGATTGGTTTATTGAGATTTTTGGCAATAGCCACACTTTCTTTAAAAACCCTATTTTTGCTTACCGTATTGTTTTTAAATGCTTGATTTATTTTTTCTAACATTTGCCATATTACACGACCAGCACCTAAGTTAATATGTCCTACTTCACTATTCCCCATCTGACCTTCTGGCAAACCTACTGCATTGCCAAAGGTTGTTAATCTTGAATTCGGGTAAGCCTCCATCAATGAATTAAAAAAGGGTGGCTCAGCCTTATAAATTGCATCACTATTTGTGCAATCTCCAATACCCCAACCATCGAGAATAATAAGGCCTATTTTTTTGCTTTTTTTCAATTTATAGTTTGTAAATAGGAAAATGCAAATTTAATTTTTTTAATTTATTATTTTTTTGCACTTTTAGTTTTTAATTTCGATTCTTACTTGGGCTATCTTTCTTTAGTTCAATATCAAATTTACCTTGCCAGCTATTTCTTCTAAACTTTTTATAAGTTGAATACTTGGTTTAACAAGCAATCCTTCATTGCCTAAATTAACTTCTCCTGCCTCGCCTGACTCATATACCTGAAAAACAAATACAGTTTCACCTTTATTTTTCTCTAAAATATTCATAATTTCATCAATATTGCTTATCGTCATTGCTTTTAGATCTATTTTATAAGAAAGCCCTTTCAAGTTTTTTTTCAATATTGATTCCATTAAACTAACTTTCTTCACTTTGGTAAAAATATTTGGTGCTTCCTCTTCATTTCTATTCACGTTAACAAAAGAAATATCTATTAGCACTGAATTATTTTTTGCTAAATAGCCATTTAGTCTTGCAAAATCATCTTTATAAAGGTTAAAAGAGAATGCTCCGTCAAAATCTTCGATTGTATATTTGCCCCATGCAGAACCCGCTTGACTCATTCTTGATTCAGAATGAGTTACAATACCAGCAATTTTTAATTCCTTTCCTATAAGTGTTGTTAGGTCGCTTAATTGTGCGGAAGTGTGGGTAGTAAAAAATTTGCATTCTAAGCCATATTGGTCTAAAGGATGACCAGATATAAACATGCCTACTACTTCTTTTTCAATTCGCAGTTCTTCTGTTACCTCTAAATGAGGGAGTTCGGGTAGTTTGGGAGGTTTAAGGCTAGCACCTTTGCCGTCACCAAAAAGGCTTGCTTGTTGATTGCTCTCGTTGGCTTGATGACTTGCACCAAATTTCAGGGCCATATCAATACCTGCGCTAGTTTCGCCAGGGGCAATGTTAAAATACTGTGCCCTATGATTGCTTTGGTCGAAATCAAAAGCCCCTCCTTTTGCCAGTGCTTCTAAAACACGTTTATTAATAGATTTTAAATTTCCTCTGCAAGTTAAATCAAAGATATCTTTATATTTTCCGCTTCCTTGTCGCTCTGCAATAATATTTTCAATAGCTTTTTCTCCTGCTCCTTTAATAGAGCCAAGCCCAAAACGAATCTCGCCCTGATTATTTACCGCAAAATCTGCATTTGATTCATTTAAATCGGGCCCTAAAACTTTTATGCCCATTCTTTTGCACTCCTCCATAAAAAATGCAATAGAATCTATATTGCCAGCATTGTTTAATACTGCTGCCATGTATTCTGCAGGATAGTGAGCTTTTAAATATGCAGTTTGAAAACCTAAAAGAGCATAACATGTGGCATGGCTTTTATTGAATGCATAGGAAGCAAATGCTTGCCAATCTTTCCATATTTTTTCGGCTGTTTTTAATTCTAGTCCATTTTCTCTGCAACCTGCAAAAAATTTTTCTGAAAGTTTGTCTAACTCAGCAATTATTTTTTTGCCCATCGCTTTTCTTAAACCATCTGCATCGCCTTTGCTAAAATTGGCCAATATTTGTGAAGCCATCATCACCTGTTCTTGGTAAACAGTTACACCATAGGTTTCTGCCATAATACCTTCTAAAGCTTCAAAATCATACGCTATCTCTTTTCTGCCGTGTTTTCTATCAATAAATAATGGAATATAATCCATTGGCCCTGGCCGATATAATGCATTTACGGCAATTAAATCTTCAAACTTATCTGGCTGTAAATCTTTAAGAACTTTTTGCATTCCTTCACTTTCATATTGAAAAACACTAATCGTTTCTCCTTTTTTAAATAGTTCAAAAGTGCGCTCATCATCAAGCGGTATACCTTCAATATCAAATTCAATTTTATGTCTTTCTTTTATTAAATTGATGGTTTTTTTGATGATAGTTAGTGTTTTGAGACCTAAAAAGTCCATTTTTAAAAAACCTGCATCCTCAATCACATTGCCGTCATACTGAGTAACCCATAAATTACTATTTTTAGAGGTGGATAATGGAAGATGTTCTGTTAAATCGTTTGGAGCAATAATTACAGCACATGCATGAATTCCAGTGCTTCGCACCGAGCCTTCTAGTTTCATGGCCTCTCTGATAGTTTCTCCTGCCAAGTCATCTCCATTTGCAATATCTCTAAGCAGCAATACATTTGTATAATCATCACCATTTAAGGCTGCCTTTATTTTTTTTTCATCGTCTGTAATTAATTCAATAAGCGATGGAGAACCAGGTTTATCTGGCACTAACTTAGTCAAGGCAGTGGCATCATTTAATGGCAGATTTAAAGCTCTAGCCACATCTTTGATACTGCTTTTTGTTGCCATAGTGCCATAGGTTACAACTTGAGCCACTTGGTTGTATCCATATTTTTTTATCACATAATCCAATATCTTTTGCCTTCCCTCATCGTCAAAATCTGTGTCAATATCGGGCATAGATTTGCGATCTGGATTTAAAAAACGCTCAAAAAGCAAACCATATTTCATAGGGTCTATATTGGTTATTCCAATACAGTAAGCAACTACCGAGCCTGCTGCTGAGCCCCTTCCAGGGCCCACATATACATTTAAATCTCTCCCTGCCTTTATAAAATCTGATACAATTAAAAAATATCCAGGAAATCCCATGGTTTTGATAGTATGTAACTCAAAATTAATCCGCTCTTCTAATTCGGTGTTCATTTCACTGTATCTTTTTCTTGCACCTTCTAAGGTTAAATGTTTTAAGTATTCATCTTCGTTGATAAAGTTTTTTGGTATTGGAAATTCGGGTAGCAGAAGTTGTTTTTGTAAGTTTAATAATTCTACTTTATCTGCAACCTCTTCTGTATTGGCTATTGCATCTGGCAAGTCTGCAAAAAGGGCACTCATTTCTGCTTGTGTTTTAAAATAAAACTCATCATTTGGAAATCCAAAACGATAACCTTTGCCAGACTCCTCATCTGTTGCCTTTGGTGTTTCTTGAATATCGGCTGTATTAATGCACAATAAAAGGTCGTGTGCATTTGCGTCTTCTTGATCTATATAGTGCGAATCATTGCTGGCAATTATTTTTACATTATGTTTTTTTGCAAATTTTAGCAGCACAGGGTTTACCTTGTCTTGATCTGGTAAATTATGACGTTGCAGCTCTACATAATAGTCTTCGCCAAAAATATCTAGCCACCATAAAAAAATTTTTTCGGCTTTTTCTTCACCTAAATTTAGAATGGCTTGCGGCACCTCTGCGCCTAAACAGCATGTTGTAGCAATTAAGCCTTCATGATATTTTAGTACCAATTCTTTATCAATTCTTGGCCATTTAGAATAAAGGCCTTCCTTGTACCCAAATGAACAAAGCTTTGATAAATTTTTGTAGCCTAATTCATTTTTTGCTAAAAATAATTGATGGTAGCGTTTGTCCTTTTTTTCTTTTGTAAATTGCTTGACATGCCTATCCTCAACCATATAAAATTCGCAACCAACAATAGGTTTTATACCTTGCTTATTGGCTTCTGCTACAAATCTAAAAGCGCCAAACATATTGCCGTGATCTGTGATTGCTATCGCTTTCATTTCGTCAGCTTTTGCTTTTTTCATCAGCTTGCTGATTTCTGCGGCACCATCTAACAGACTAAATTGGGTATGAACATGGAGGTGTGAAAAATTTGGCATAAGGCCACGAAATTAAGATTTTTATCTTTTATTTTCTTTATTGTTAATAAATAATTTGGGCTAAAAAATTATGCCGTATTATTGCATTTTATAAAAAATTAGTAACACTATGCGCATCATTTTGGCACAAATCTATTTGTTTATTAAATCTACAAATTTAATATTTTTAGCGTTTAGTATTTTATGGACAGCAATGCTAATATTTATAAATTATAATTTTCAATTGCAATCAAATTGGGTATTTGAGACAAACAATATCAATATGTTTTATCGTCAATGGTTAGTTTTTTTGCTATCATATGGTTTACCACTATTTCTTGGGCTTTTTTTTTCCAAAAAATATAATACTTTCTTAAAGCCAAGTTTTTGGTTAATTTTTTTATTGTCAACCGCTGTTTTTGCCTTTACTTCTACCTATCATCTTATTGATTTCACTGATTTTTCTAGTAGTAATTCCAATTTATTAAATTATTATCATAAATTATCCTTTTGGTTAAGTCAAACAGTTGTTGTTATTGTTTTTACATGGATTATTTGGATAATTAAAGATCGAAAAAACATGATGTTTTATGGGTTTGGTAATGCAACATTAACGACAAAAAAAGAAGAAAAAGGTTTAAAACCATATTTTTTAATGCTTTTGATTATGGTAATACCAATTTTTATAGCTGCTCAAACAAGCGGTTTTCAAAATATGTACCCTAGACTAGATAGCATTCAAAAAGAGAACTATGCCGCCCTAAATTTTATACAATACCTGTTTTTTGAGCTTGGATATGGACTAAATTTTGTTGGTATTGAGTTGTTTTTTCGTGGGTTTTTGATCAGCGCTTTTGGTTTTTATATTGGAAAAGAGGCTATACTTCCAATGGCCATATTTTATGTAACCATTCATTTTGGCAAACCAATGGGAGAGTGCATAAGTTCTTTCTTTGGCGGTGCACTATTGGGTATTGTATCGTTTCACACTAAAAGTATTAAAGGAGGATTGTTGGTTCATTTAGGCATTGCCTGGATGATGGAAATTGCTGGATGGACTGCAAAGTTTTTTTAATTTGTTCTATTTAATTATAATTGCCAATTAATTGTTTACCATAAAAAATCAATGTTTAATTCAAGATTTATTTTTATTTTATTTATAATAGCATGTTTAGATGCATGCAACAAGCCTACGAAAAGTTACTGCACAATACAATTTATTGACGAAAGTTTAGAACAAACTCCTAACTTTATTGCAAGTTTAAAACAAAGCAAATTAAATTTAACCATGAATTATGCAGGTGCTATTTTAATTGACACTACAATTTTGCTAACTAGCCAAGAAAGAGAAATGATGTGGCAAGAACTAAATAAAGTTAGTTTGATAACCTATTATAGTGATGGGCCAGAAATACCGAATAAACAAATTAATAAAATTTCAATTCAGCATAAAAATTATGAAAAATTGGTCAAATTATTAATAATGCCTCATAAAAAATTGAATGACTTGTGGCAAAGTACTATGTTAAAAGCCCAACTTACAGAGCAAAATTTTCAAAATCCTGCAATTAGATCAAACGAGATAGACCTAGATAGCATGATAGAAGAACCTATTCAATGAAATATATTTTTTAATAATTTCACAAAATATGCCCAACCGTTTGTCAAAAAATAAAATTGGTATATTATTTGTTTATATATTTGCAGACATAGTTTTTTAATCAATTTTAATTTTTAATACAATGAAACTCCAATATTTAATTTATTCCTTAATCGCTTTTTGTTTATTAACCCCAAGTAAAATAAATGCGCAAAAATTTGCATATGTAGATACGGACTATATTTTAGAAAAAATGCCAGAGTACAAATCAGCACAAAAGCAAATTGAAGAATTAAGTTTGCAATGGCAAAAAGAAATAGATGCTAATTATGCTGAAATTGATAAACTTTACAAGGATTATTTGGCAGAAGAGCCATTATTAACACCACAACAGGCTAAAGAAAAACAACAAGTTATCGTTAACAAAGAAAATGATGTTAAACTTATACAACAAAAAAGATTTGGGGTAGATGGAGATTTGTTCAAAAAAAGGCAAGAGCTTATTAAACCCATACAAGACAGGGTTTATGAAGCAGTAAAAAAAGTAGCTAGAGAAAATGCATTAGATTTTATTTTTGACAAAGCAGGTGGGGTAGTTATGCTTTTTAGCAATCCTAAATATGATAAAAGCGATGAGGTTTTAGACGAATTAGGTGTGGTAGAAAAAGAAGTAAATAAGGTGAAAGATAAACCAAAAGATAAATAGAAATAAAAAACATAATAACACATTCAAAATTCATGAAAAAAACAATCACACTATTTGCTGCTGTATTCTTTTTAGCAAGCATTACAATCGCTCAAACAACAAAGCCAACAGCAACTGTAACTTATCTGCCCACCAAAATAGGTTTTGTAGATTATGCCCTTATTAGAGATACTTTGCCGCTTACAGATACTTTTGAGATAGAGATTCAATCAGCCTCGTACCAATATCAAATGCAACTTGAAGAATTGCAGAAAGATATTGAAATTTCTAGAAAAACATTAGCTAGCATATCAGGTAGCGATACTTCAGAAACTAAATCTTACATCAATACTAACTTAAATAAGCAAGAAAAAAAATATCAGGACATGTATGAGCAAGCACAATATGTAATTGGAAATATGCAGCAAGAAGCTCTGCAACAACTTGATTATATTGTATCAGAGGCCGTAAAAGTAGTTGCAAAATCAAAGAATTATACAGCTGTTTTTGATATTTCTAGTAGAGAAGGTGGTGTAATGTATATGTTGCCGCAAGATGATTTGACCCTCTTGGTAGCAAAACAACTGAAACTAAATTTAAAGTAATACCTCATTAGCTTTGCTTACGCCAAATCAACCAATAGGTATATTTGATTCAGGAATTGGTGGACTAACTATAGCCAAGGCTATCAAAAAAGAATTGCCAAATGAACAAATAATTTATTTTGGTGATACGCTACATCTGCCTTACGGTGATAAATCAGCTAATTCTATTCAGAATTATGCGCTAAAAATAGCATCGTTTTTAGAGCAACAAAATTGTAAGATTATAGTAATTGCCTGCAATTCTGCATCTGCAGTTGCCGAAAAATTATTGTCAGATAAATATAAACACCACTTAAGTATTGTTAACGTTATAGATCCTACAATTGCTTTAGTAGCCAAAAGCACACAAAATAAAAAAGTAGGTCTTATAGGCACCAAAAGAACCGTTAGTACAGGTATTTATAAGCGTAAATTAAAAAAAGCCAATCCTAACATTTCTTTGTTTTCAAAAGCAACGCCATTATTAGCTCCTATGATTGAAGAAGGTTTTTTTAACAATAAAATTTCTAAAACTGTCATCAATTCTTATCTTGCTAATCATCATTTGCAAGAAATTGATACCCTCATATTGGGTTGTACTCATTATCCATTAATCAATAAAGAGATAAAAACCTACTATAACGGCAAGGTAAATGTGGTAGATTCTTCTGCTGTTACTGCCAAAGAAGTAGGCAGAAAGTTAAAAGAATTAAATCTTCTCAACCACACAAAACCCCAATCTGATATTTTCTTTGTATCAGAATACACAACAGGATTTGAAAAAGCTGCTAAGATTTTTTTTAATAAGTCTATAAAGCTCATGGCCTATAAATTGTTTGAATAAATGCAAAAGGCAAAGGCTTTAATCATTGATGATTTTGATTTATTATTAATTAATGGCTTAAAGCAAGCGGGTATTAAAGTAGATTATCACCCAAATATAAAGTTGCAAGAACTATTTGAGTTAAGTAATCAGTATCAAATCTTAGTTGTAAGATCAAAAACGTATATAGACAAACTGTTTTTAGATAAATTTACTAAAATTAAATTAGTGGCTAGGGGCGGTGCAGGCTTAGACGGTATAGACATTGATTTATGCGCACAAAGAGGCATTAAAGTGATCAATGCGCCCGAAGGAAATAGAAATGCTGTAGCAGAGCACACTATTGCAATGATGCTAGCCTGGCAAACAAAATTGCTTAAAGCAGACGCAGAAGTAAAGCAAGGGCAATGGAATAGGGAAGCAAATAGAGGTAGCGAAATAAAATACCAAACTATTGGCATAATAGGTTTTGGAAATTGCGGAAAAGAAGTGGCTAAAAAGTTAAAATCATTTGGTTGCAAGATTTTAGCCAATGATATTGATAAAAAAAAGGTGCAATCATCTCTTGCCAAGTATGTTTCGTTGGCAGAATTGTGCAAGAAAGCTGACATTATTACCCTACATATACCGTTTACAAAACAAAACAAGTATTTGGTAAATTCTGAATTTTTATTTCAATTAAAACCATCATCTTTGTTATTGAATATGAGTAGAGGAGAAATACTAAATACACACCAAGCTTTAACTGCTTTGAAAAATGGTGTTTTTGACTGTTTAGGGTTAGATGTTATTGATGGTGAGCAAAAAAATGGTTTTCCATTGCTCGGACATGAAACACTTTTACTTTTTAAATCTTTGCAAAATAGAATTATGATCACTCCACATGTAGCTGGTTGGACAAAAGAATCTTACACAAAAATTTCAAAAGTGCTGCTCAAAAAAATTATTGGTTATAAAATTAAATATCAAAAAAATGAAGCAAGAAAAGACATTTAATGACGAAAAACAGATTTTAACGGTCATAAATTTTCAACATTATCAACAATTTAAGGTGCATTATCATCTGGTCTAAGGTAAAAAGGACAAAATTTTGTAACATTTTTGATAATTTATTTCAATTTCTTATTGATTTATAATATTGATAATAAGTGTTTTGACAAAATATTTATTTCAAAAAATAAGAATTGCGATTAATCGTTGAAAAAAAACCAAATGAAAATTGATTTTCTAAAAAAGTATTAAGAACTTGCCAAACTTTTTATCGTTAAAATGTCTGGCTTAATCTTAAACTAGAATTTTTTAATATAAAAAAACCAAAAACCTAAAAATAACAATATATGAAACCAAAGATACTATTTAAAATTTGCCTCTCCATTTTGATCGCCTTTTTTAGTTTTGATAACATAAAGGCGCAATCTGGTTATGGCGAAGTAAGAGGAAAAATTACGGTTAGCGAAGAAAAAGATGAAGAAAGTATTTTTAACACTCAAGTAATTTTGTGCTATCCTGATGGTTCTAAAGTAAAAATGGTTTTCCCCGACTATGGTGGAAATTATTTTATAAAATCTATTAACCCTGGCGAATACTTCTTAAAAGTAATATTAAAGGATTATGATACAACACAAACTCCAATTTTTGAAGTAAACGTGGATAAAATATCTTTTTATGACGTGCCACTAGCCAAGCCAAAAAAATTAGATAATGCAAATCCTGATAAAGTCACAGAACTAAAGGCTGTAGTTATAAAACCAAAAAGTGCATTAGGAAAAGAAGACAATGGTGCACCGCCCATATCTGGAGAGCGCGTTCAGAATGGTGGAACTAGAGATATTACTAGATTAATAACGGGGATAACTGCAGGAGTAAACCAAGCTGCAAATGGCAGTATTAGTTTTGTTGGTTCTAGAACAGATGGTACAGCAATTTTTGTTGATGGTGTGCGCGTTAACTCTTCATCAGCTGTAAATACTCAAAGTATCGGTCAAGTAAATGTGATTATTGGTGGAGTTCCTGCACAGTATGGAGATTTTACCGGTGGTGCAATTGCATATACTACCAAAGGAATAACCAATACACATTCTAAGTCAATTGAGTTTTTAAGTTCTTCACCGTTTAATCCATACCACAATAATCGGTTAGAGTTTTTTGCAAATGGACCGCTTTACATTAAAAATAAAGGGGCAGATCAAAACGACACAACTAAGCCTGAGCGCACTGTATTAGGTTATCTATTTAGTTTTACTGCAGCTTATGATAAGGATAGAACCCCAAGTTATGTCGGATATTATAACCTTAATAAAGATAAACTTGACGAAATTGAAAAAAATCCACTTGTGCCTGCAGAAAACGGTTTTGGTTATGTTCATGCTGGCAATTATGTGACTGAAGCAGATATTGAAAATGTAAGAGCGAGGCCTAATGCACATCATTTTATCACTACCACACAGGGCAAAATAGACTGGGCTCCTAATAAAAATTCATTGGTTACTTTTTATGGGTCATATCGGTACCAGGATTTTTTGAATGCAGGGAGATCGGTATTTAATTACAATAACAATGCTAGAGTTATTAATCAAGATATACTTACTTATGTTAGGTTTAGACAAGATTTGCCCAACCCTTCTAATGATGCCCAATTTAAAAAAACCACCCTTAGTAAAGCTTGGTATAATGTGAGAATAGATTTTCAACAAACCAACCAAGTCGTAATGGATCAAGTGCATAAAAGCAATGTTTTTGATTATGGATACATAGGCACATTTACAAATTTTGAAGCTGAAAGATTTAATTATGTAAATAATAACAACAATCCTTTTGCAGCAACAAGAACATTCGTAGATCAAAATGGCGATACCGTTAAATTAAGAGAGTTTCATGAACAAACTGGTTTTCTAGATACTGCTTTAAGATTTAAAGCTTCTGATTTGAATCCGATTCGTGCAGCATACACTAGCAATCTATATGATGATTTTGAAAGACAAGGGCGAAATATAACAAATGCCTCTGCAATACTAGGAAATCAAGGTTTGTTGAATGGCCTAAATCCTCCTAATATTTATGGTTTATGGGCAGCTCCCGGTCAGGTTGCTTCAAATTATAATAAAGTAAACAACCAGTTTTTTTCTATATTTGCAATGGGTGAGGCCAGTTTAACAGGGCCCCTAGAAAAAGATTTGAATAGAAAACCGCATGATTTGCAATTTGGTTTATTTTTTGAACAATCATCCTTTAATAACTATGGTTTAAATGCAAATGGTCTGTGGTTTTTGATGCCTCAATTAATGAACACCCACAATAATACATTAGACAGAAATAATCCAATACTTTCTTATAATAGCGATGGGGTTTTTACAGATACTATAAGGTATAACAAATTGATATTAGACGGACAGCAAACAAATTTTGATAAAAACCTAAGAAATTCTTTAATTAATAGTGGGGCCAAAGATGTTTATGGCAACCCTATAAATGAGTCAAGTGCAATTAATGTAAATTCGCTTACTCCAGAGCAATTTCAATTAAAAATGTTTAATGCAAATGAATTGTTGAATAATGGAAACTCTTACGTTTCATACAATGGATTTGACCATTTAGGCAATAGGGTTAGGGGAAAATCTAGCATCAATGATTTTTTATTAGATCAAAATAGAAGAGCTATAAACGGATATAACCCGATTTTTACAGCAGCTTGGATACAAGATAAGTTCGACTTTAAAGATTTGATATTTAGGGTTGGACTTAGGGTTGAAAGATTTGATGCAAACCAACTTGTGCTTAAAGACCCTTACTCTCTATACCCAGTAAAAACAGTTGGTGAGGTAAAAGACCTAAATGGAGTTCCTCAAAATCATCCTGATGCTGTAGGAAATGATTATAAAGTATATGTAAACAACGTAAATAATCCCACAAAGATTTTAGGATACAGAGATGGCGATCAATGGTATGACAATGCTGGAAGGGCCATAACCAATCCAGAATTAATTGCAAATCAAACAGACAATGGAAAGATTTCTCCCTATCTTGTAGATCCAAATGAGCAAAATTTATCATCAAATAGTTTTGAAGATTATAAACCACAAGTTAATATTTTGCCAAGGGTTTGGTTTTCGTTTCCAATTAACACTACAGCATTGTTCTTTGCTAATTATGATGTTTTAGCCCAACGTCCTCAAAGAGGGCAGAGTTTTGCAACCATAGACGATTATTTTTATATGGAAGCAAGAAGTGGGCAAACACTAGCCAATCCGGCATTAACACCGCGTCTCAAAACCAACTATGAGATTGGATTTAGACAGGTATTGCAAGAGCAATCGTATGGCAAGGGAGTAGGCGCAATTCTCGGTATCACCGCTTCTTACTCTGAGATTAGAAATGACATCAATGAATTTTTCTTTAATCAAGCTTATCCTATTAGTTACATCAGTTTTTCTAACATCGATTTTTCAACTATTAAAAGTTTTAGATCCGATATTCAATTAAAGTATGATAAAATGCTTTCTTTAACAGCCAATTATAGTTTGTTATTCGCAAATGGAACAGGTGCAAACGCTTCTTCTGCAAGGGCATTAATTCAAAGTAATCAGCCTAATTTAAGGTCATTATTTCCGTTAGCAGATTTAGATATTAGACATGCAGTAAAAGCCAACTTAAATTATGAATTTGGTGGTGGAAAAAACGATAGAACAGGAAAAGATGAGTATTATGGCCCTGCAAACCTTAGAAAATATTTAGAATATGCTTCTGTAGGACTAATATATACTGCAACCAGTGGAATACCCTATACTGCACTTTTGCAACCTTTGCAAATAGGCAGTACTGACCGCTCTCCTATAAAAGGTGATCCTTTTGGTTCGAGACTTCCTTGGAATAACAACTTTGATATTCAAGTAAGCAAAGGATGGGCAATGAAATATGCAAAAGGGCAAAAACAAGGTCTGTTGGTAGGTTTTTTAATTGTTTCTAATGTATTAAATACGAGAAACGTAGTAGGTGTTTGGCCATACTCTGGTCAAACTGATGATGATGGTTTTCTATCCTCACCTAGAGGACAGCAAGCCCTAGCAAGTCAAATAAATGCAGCTTCATTCTCGGCACTCTATAGAATAATTACCGATAATCCTGGTTTTTATAGGGCACCAAGATTTGCTCAATTAGGAGTTAGATTTCAGTTTTAATAAAATACAAATAATAAAGTAAAGATATGAAAAGAATAATAATAACAGTATTAATTGGTTTATTTCTAAACCAACTTGATGCTAGGGAGATATTAAACTACAAAATAGATCCTGCAAATAATAACAATAACACGGGCAAGAGATTAAATGCTTTTGCGGGTGGCTGCGAGGCTGCTACTCAAAGTGCCGATTTGGATATTAATAATGTAAGAACCAAAATTCTAAATGGGGGAGACATGTGGTGGGATTTAAACAATGCCAAGTATGAAATACCTAAAGTAAATGATGCTAATGCCATTAGAAAGCACTCACTATTTGCTGGTGCACTATGGATAGGAGGATTAGAAGAAGGTAGCAATAATCTAAAACTTGCAGCAATGACATATAGGCAAAGAGGCTCTGATTTTTGGCCAGGCCCTTTGGATGTTAGCAATGCAACTACAGATGCTTCAAGATGTTTGAGCTATGATAGGATTTGGAAAATTACTAGAAAAGAGATAGAAGTAGCACAAGCAAGTGGGTGGCGAGATTTATCGACTGGATTAACGGAGTGGCCGGGTGGTATTAATAGGGGTTTTAGCGGTATTAGTTCTGCAAATGAAACCCCAATTATGGCGCCTTATTTTAGTGTAAATGGCAATCTTGCTTATGAACCAAACTTGGGCGAATATCCAGTTTTGTTTACCAATAAGGATGCAGATAAAAATTTGCCAAAAGATCAGCCAGATATGATGCTTTGGTATGTTTATAATGATAATGGAAATTTACATGCTGAAACTGGAGGTATACCAATTGGTTTAGAATTACAAATGCAGGCTTTTGCTTTTGCCACTAATGATGAGGTTAATAATATGACTTTTTATAGGTCTACAATCATCAATAGAGGTCAAACTAATTTAAAGGAAACTTTTATGGGGCAATGGGCAGACCCAGATTTAGGGAATTATGTAGATGATTACGTGGGTTGTGATGTAAAAAGAGCTTTAGGTATTTGCTACAATGGAGATGATAATGATGAAGGTGTATTGGGTTATGGTTTAAATCCACCTACAATTGGAATAGATTATTTTGAAGGACCTTTTGGAGATAATGGTGATCAACTTGGTCTTTCACATTTTATGTTTTTTAACAATGACCAAAACCCCATTTGTGGAAACCCAAATATTGCCATTGATTTTTATAATTATTTAAAAGGTTATTGGAAAAATAATCAAGCTGTTAGATGGGGCGATAGATGTGGAGTAGGAGGAACGATAATTACTCCTTGGATGTGGCCATTTGATACTGTATTACCAGGTCAACAGCCTTGGACTGAGCCTTTATCAGGCAATACACCAGGCGATAGAAGGTTCGTGCAATCATCTGGTCCGTTTACGCTAAAACCAGGTGCTGTTAATTTTATTACAGTAGGCGCTGTTTGGGCAAAAGCTACTTCTGGAGGAGCTTTAGGTTCATTAGAATTATTAAGAAAGGCTAGTGATAAGGCACAAAAATTGTTTAATAATAAATTTGACTTAATTGATGGCCCTGATGCACCTCTAATTGCAATACAAGAATTAGAAAATGAATTAATATTGACATTAAAAGATGTTGAAGCCACAGAAAAATACAGAGATACTGTGCTTTCTGAGAGTGGCAGCAGATTAGTCTACAATTTTCAAGGATATCAATTGTATCAACTTAAAGATGGTTCTGTAAACACTGGAGATTTGAATAACATTGAGAAAGCAAGATTAGTTTTTCAGTGCGATTTAAAGGATGAATTTAGTCAAATCATCAACAAGGAATTTGATGGTGTGGTAGGTGCAGAAATACCTGTAGAAAAAGTTAATGGCAAAAACGTGGGAGTAGTAAACACCATTTCTCTGAAAAGAGACGAATTTAGCACCACTTCTACCAAGCAGTTAATAAATTTTAAAACTTATTATTATTTAATGATTTCTTATGCCGTTATTACCAACGACCCACTGAAAAATGACCCTCAACAGTATCTAGCAGGCAGAAATAATATTAAAGTATATTCTGCTATTCCGCATAAGAATGAACCCGAATTATCTGGAATTGGATTAAACGCAGCATATGGTTCTGGACCAAAAATAACTAAAATCGCTGGAACTGGAAATGGAGGAAATATTCTAGAATTTACTAAAGAAACTGTGGATAATATATTAAGAGATAGGCGTGATCCTGCACCTACCTATCTTGGTGGAAATAGTCCTGTAAGAATAAAAATTGTTGACCCAGTAAAAGTGCCTAGGGCAAGTTTTGAATTAGAATTATTGGATACGTCTGCCATAAATAGTACAAGTAACGATTCCATTAGATCTATTTCTACGTATTGGAAACTAACTAACTTAACGACAGGCGATGTTATATTTAGCGATAGATTTTTAAAGGAAAAATATGAATCTGTTCAAGGGAGAATTTCGCTAAATGGAAGGGTAAAGCCTTCACCAAACCTGCATGATTGGGGTATGGCAGTAATTATTAATCAAGTGCCTTTGGTTGGGTTAGATTCTATCAGTAAAGATAATAGCTTGCTTGCGTGGAGTGTTAGTTTTCAAGATAAAGGCAAGCAATGGTTAAGCGGTATATCTGATAATGATGGTGCTGTTCAATTTAATTGGATAAAGTCTGGCGCAGTTAGGTCAGCTGCTGCTTCTACTGCTTGGAGTAATGACTTTTTTAATAGCATTATTGACAGACCGATGGATAGATTTGAAGCTTATGAGAAAATTTGGGAGGGAAGGATTGCTCCCGCTGCCTTATCAGATGGCAGGATTTATGTAGCCAATAGCACGGGTAATGCACCATTCTTTTATCCTATGGTAGAATATATTGGTAAAGCAGCTGCTGCACCAGGTATTTTAAATAATACTGCATCTGTCGATATTGTTATAACTAGCGATAAAAGTAAATGGACAAGATGTATTGTTTTTGAAACTGGAGATGATGCCAATGTTACGCAGCATGAAGGGCAAGCCAAAAAGTTTGAGTTGAGAAAAGGCACAAGCAGAGATATTAATGGCAATCTGGAAAATGGAAGCACGGGTAGAGGTTGGTTTCCTGGTTATGCAATTAACTTAGAGACAGGAGAGAGAATGAATATGGCATTTGGCGAAGATTCTTATTTGCCAGCTGCAAATGGAAGGGATATGATTTGGAATCCAACTTCAGAATTTTTTAGTGGATTTAATAGTTATCCAATTTTTGGCGGAAAGCACTATGTATATGTGTTTGGAGCTTACAATGGAATTTCAGGATTTAAAGGAAGTATTTATGATGAAGGAAATCAGTATCATGCTTTACTTTCAGACGCAAGTGTAAGTGCTTTTCAAAAATCTAATGTTTACCGTCAAATAATGTGGGTGTTGCCTACAATAGCAGCACCTGGCTTTGATTTAAGTAAAGGAATTCCGCCAACAGATGTTACAATCAAATTAAGAATGGCAAAACCTTATGCAACTAATGAGGATAAAAAAATGCCGAAATATGCATTTAATACGGATGATATTGCACCTACCAAAAATGAAAATACCCGCAAAAATGCACTCGAATTAATTAATGTGGTGCCTAATCCTTATTATGCATTTTCTGAATACGAAACAAGTCCAATTGATAACAGAATTAAAATTACAAATTTGCCTCCTAAATGCACAATTAGCATATTTAGCATGCAAGGCTTATTAATCAAAACTTTTGAAAAAGACAATGAAAATACTTATGTGGAC
Organism: Bacteroidia bacterium; assembly: GCA_041690035.1. Classification (GTDB taxonomy): domain Bacteria; phylum Bacteroidota; class Bacteroidia; order NS11-12g; family UBA955; genus CALSPH01. Next base: position 70,805 of record JBDNFC010000016.1, read on the forward strand.
TGGGATTTAAAAAATAATTCTAGGGTTCCAATTGCAACCGGAGTTTATATAATTCATGTAAAAGTACCCGGCAGTGGAGAAAAAACTTTGAAATGGTATGGTGTAATGCGCTCACTAGATCTAGACTCTTACTAGCCTATTAATTTTAAAATAAAAATAATGAACAATATAATTAAATATACAATTATAACGCTTAGTACTTCACTTAGTTTAGCTTTATCTGCAGGAAATCCAGAGCGAAGCGGTCAAGCAGGAGGTGCAGAGTTGCAAATTAATCCATTTGCGCGAAGTAGTGGATGGGGTTTTGCAAATACTACTGGAGTTAAAGGCCTTGAATCCACTTTTATAAATATAGCTGGCCTAGCAGGAGTAAAGCAAACAGAGTTGTTATTTTCTCGAGTGGGCTATGTTGCAGGCATTAATATTAATACTTTTGGTTTTGCGCAAAAACTGGGTGGCGAAAAAGGCCAAAATGCCATTAGCTTAGGGCTTACTTCATTTAATTATGGGGATATTATGCGCACTACCACTGCCCAGCCTGATGGAGGTTTAGGTACCTACCGCATTTCTACATCTATATTATCTGCTGGTTATGCTCGAAGATTTACTGATAAAATATATGGCGGTGTGCAGTTTAAATTTTATAGCCAAGGTACTTCTGATGTAAGGTCAAATGCGGTGGCAATTGATGCAGGGGTGCAATATGCAACAACAACCAAGCCGGGTAGCATTAAAACCAACGATCTAAGGTTTGCTGTGGCCTTAAAAGATATTGGGCCAGATTATCGCCCCACGGGTGATGGCTTAGCAGTAAAATCCCTTTTATCGGGTAATGATTTTTCTAGTACTACTTCTCTAAGGTCAGCAAAAACAGAACTTCCTACTTCTGTGCACATTGGTATGGCATACGATTTTCAATTAGATAAAGAAAAAGCCCTATACATGCACAAACTTACAACAGCATTTAATTTTACAAATAATTCTTTTAGTAATAACCAAACTTCACTAGGTTTAGAATATAGCTATAATGAATTATTTATGCTTAGGGGAGCATTTATTTATGAAAAAAACATTTTTACCCCACAAGGTCCAGAAGGCCGACAATCAATGTTTACAGGTTTTGCAATTGGCATGACTGCTGAACCTAGTTTATCTAAAGAAAATGGAAATACAATGGCCATTGACGTAAGTTATAGAACTACAAATCCTTTTAATGGTGTGCTTTCTATTGGGTTAAGATTAAATTTAGCACAAACAAAAAGAGCAAATTATAGAAAAAAGGTATTAACAGCCAACTAAATTAATAAAAAAGAATTATTATTGCATAATTATTTAACACCTCGCATCTTATGTGAGGTGTTATTTTTTAGTAAAAAAAAAGAGAAGATATATGAGCATAAATTATTTGAGTAAAGAAGGTTACGAAAAGTTAAAACGCGATTTAGAGCACATGACTAAAGTGGAGAGGCCGTCTATTTCTGGACAAATAGCAGAAGCAAGAGATAAGGGTGATTTGTCTGAGAATGCAGAGTATGATGCTGCGAAAGAAGCTCAAGGATTATTGGAACTTAAAATTTCTAAGGCACAATCAGCATTGGCAAATTCTAGAATTATAGATCAATCACAAATTGATATTTCTAGGGTATCTATTTTTAGCAATGTTAAACTTTTGAATAAAAAAAGTAATACAGAAGTAACTTATATCATCGTTTCTGAAAATGAAGCAGACCTGAAATTAAAAAAAATATCGTCTAAATCTGCTATTGGAGCCGCTTTGCTTGGCAAAAAAGTAGGAGAGGCTATCTCTGTTGAGGTACCTGCTGGTATTATGGAGTATGAGGTTTTATCAATCTCTTTATAATGTCTGTTTTTTCTAAAATAATTAGTGGTGATGTTAAATGTTACAAAATAGCTGAAGATGAACATCATTTAGCATTTTTAGATATCAATCCATTAAAAAAAGGACACACCTTAGTTATACCAAAAATAGAGGTAGATAATATTTTTGATTTAGACGATTCCGCATTTGCCCATTTGCACTTATTTGCAAAAGGCGTTGCTAATGCTATGAAAAAAGCAATCACTTGCAAGAAAATAGGGGTTGCAATTATTGGTTTAGAAGTGCCCCATGCCCACATTCATCTCATACCTATAGATAATGTTGCAGAAATAAATTTTACTCAACCTAAGTTAGCACTATTAGCCCCTGATATGGAGGCTTTAGCATCTCAAATTAGAGAATATTATACTGCTTGATTTTTCTTGATTTTTTAAGCTAATTATAGCTATTTTTTAACTAATCTTTTCTTCATCAATATCTATTTTAAATATAGCATCTTTGAGCTCTTTTCTTGGGTTTAAATCTTTTTCGAATGCAATGATAAGTGCTGGTAAAACAAAGAGGTTAGAAAACATAGCGATTACCAAAGTAAATCCGGTTAAAATACCTAATGCCATAGTGCCTTGAAAATTACTAAACCCGAAAATTATAAATCCAAAAAATAATACGACAGAAGTATAGATCATGCTTTGACCCATTTCTTTTAAACATTTACTTGTAATTACAGAAATACTTTCTGAACTGCGCTTAAGAATATATCTAAATTTTGCTAAAAAATGAATTGTATCGTCAACAGCTATGCCAAATGCAATACTAAAAACTAAAATAGTAGATGGTTTCAGGGTAATGCCAAAATGTCCCATTAGGCCCACTGTAACCAATAGAGGCAATATATTTGGCACTAATGATATAAATACCATTTTCCAACTGGTAAATAAGCCCCCCATAATGATAGCGATTAGTGTAAAGGCGAGCAGCATACTTTGTATAAGGCTATTTACTAAATATTCATTTCCTTTTAAAAATATCATAGAGGTGCCTGTTACATAAGTGTCATATTCACTTTTAGGAAAAATTTCTGTAATAATACTTTCATGACCTTGCGATTGTCTATTTGGCGAAATTTCTAATAATAACTTCTCCATTGATTTACTGCCTATATCTTTCATCTGAAATGATACACGGGCTTTACTAAAATCTTTGTTCACCATCAATCCTAATTTGTTTTTAGTTGAACTATCTTGTATTAAATATTCGGCAATATTTGCATATTCTAAATCTTGTATCGGCAATCTGTAATATTTTTTGTCGCCATAATTCCATGCTTGATTGGCAAAACTGATGGCATCTACCACACTAAGTCCTCTTGATAGCTCTTCTCTACTCGCCAATTTTTTTTCTAACAACCTGATTTTGGCCAAAGTTTTTGGGTTTTTGATACCATCTATTTCATTGGTATTAATAACTACTTCAAAAGGCATTACACCAGTTAAGTTTTCTTCAAAAAACATTAAATCTTGATATAGTTGTTGCTTTTTGGGAATATCATCCACCATGTAAACTAGGGATTTAATCTTTAATGCTCCAAAAATTGAAAAGACAACTATAACAATGGTAAAGAAAAAAATTCTTCTTGGATGATTAAACACAATATAATGGATCCAGTTTACTATTTTTTTTACATTTGGATTTTCTAAATGCTTGGTGTGCTTTAAACGAGGCGAAGCCAAGTAACTGTATAATATTGGCACAAGAGTAAGTGTAAATATAAACACACACATAACACTTAAAAAAGTAATTAGTCCAAATTGCTGAAGCATGGCCGTTTTTGTAAAAGCAAAAACGCCAAATCCAATCGCTGTTGTTATATTTGTAAGCAATGTGGCAGAACCCACTTTACTTATAGCTCTGTGCAGTGCAGCTATTTTAGTATTGCCTAAATTTATTTCGTCATGGAAACGATTTATAAAATAAATGCAATTTGGGATGCTAATCACTATCATTAATGGAGGTATTAATGCACTAATTATAGACATCCTAAATCCAAAAATACCCATCCAACCAATGCTCCAAACAACACTGATTACAACCATCGTTAGTGGAATTAAAATATTAGGAAGCGTTCTAAAAAAAATAAAAAGTAAGAGGGCTGTGATGCAGGCCGCAAGAATAATAAATAATTTTAGTTCATCACGCACTAAGGTGCTATAAATATGCCGCACAAATGGAAGGCCACTGTATTTTATGCTCACATTGCTTTCTTTTCCATAAGCATCAAAATACATTTTAACACTGTCTATTAGCGCAATTCTTTTGATGTTATCTAAATATTGCTTATCAATAACCACAGCAGAAATGGCAATATTTTTTTCATTATTGAAAATCAAGTTTTCATAAAACGGCAGATTAATTAATGTGTTTTTAAAAGCTATTGCAGCACTGTCATTTTCCATATTCTGCGCAATAATCTTATGTAATCTAAATTTTTTTAAGCTGTCGTCTCTAATGATATTATAGGCTGATGGAATACCTATGACTTCTGATACCCCGGTAATTGCTTTTACTTGTTGTGTGGTTTTTATAAAAGCATTAATATTTTTTGCTGTAAATAAATCTTTTTGTTGAAAGCCCACAATTAGTTTATTTCCATCTTCCCCAAATTCGTTTAAAAATTTTTTATACCTAATAAAGTCTTCATCTGTTTCGGGCACTATTTTTTGATTGTCATACGAAATCGATACACCCATAGCTTGCCAAAGCATTAAAATTGTTAGCGCACCAATCCCAATAATAATACCTAATCTATTGCGCAATATTGTGATTGCCAATCTGCTAATTATGGGAGAGTGTGGTTTTTTTACGTTACTCATTTATACAACAATATTAATTATTTTAGCTTTTACAAAAATTACTCTTTTGATAGTTTTGCCATCCAATATATTTATAAATTCTTTGTTGCTAAAAAGAATTTCTTCTATTTCTTGTTGTTTTAAACTAAGGTCAAAACGAATCTGTAATTTTGTCTTTCCATTAATAGAAATGGGATAATTAAAATCACTTTCTTCAATATATTTTGGGTCAAAAATTGGCCATGCAGCACTAGATATTCTTTCTTGATTACCCATTAAATCCCATAATTCTTCACAGATATGAGGTGCATATGGCGAGAGTAGAAGTAAAAAAGTGCTTAAAATTTCTTTGTTTCTGCATTTCAATTCATTCATTTCATTAATAAAAACCATGTAAGCTGCTACAGAAGTATTGAAAGAAAAGTTTTCTATATCCCAAGTGATTTTTTTTATTAATTTATGTAGCGATTTATTTGCCAATTGGTCGGGTTGTAAATTTTCTAAATTTACTGTTCCGTCTGATTCATTTACGAATAATCGCCATACTTTTTTCAAAAATCTGCTAACTCCTTCTATGCCTTGTGTATTCCATGGTTTTGGTTCTTCGAGGGGGCCTAAAAACATTTCATATAATCGCAAAGTATCAGCACCGTATGTGTTACAAATATCATCAGGATTTACAACATTGTGCCACCGCTTTGACATTTTTTCTGCTTCAAGGCTACAGATTAGTTTTTCATTTTCTAAAACGTAAGTAGCGTTCTCAAAATCTGCGGGTCTCCAATTTTTTAATTGTTCTATATCCACCTCATTGCCCTGCACCAAGTTAATATCTATATGCAATGCTGTATAATTTGTGTTTTTATCCCTAGCATCTTTGCTTACAATGGTATTTTCTCCTTCTGTCCTATAAATTATGGCTGAAAGGCCCTGAATCATACCTTGATTAATAAGGTTTTTTGCAGGTTCTTGACAGGGTAAATGGCCTAAATCATAGAGCACTTTTGTCCAAAATCTGCTGTAGAGCAGGTGTCCGGTAGCATGCTCGCTGCCACCAATATATAAATCTGCTTGCTGCCAATAATTTAGTGCATCTTTACTGGCAAATTCTTTACTGTTTTCAGCATCCATATACCTAAAAAAGTACCATGACGACCCAGCCCATCCTGGCATGGTAGAAGTTTCTAACATGCCTCCTTCTAAATTTATATCATCTGCAGGATTGCACAATCCTTTATTTGGCATATAATACCAATTAGGTGCTCTTGCTAATGGTGGTTCTCCAGATTCTGTAGGCGAAAAAATAGATATTTCTGGCAATGTTATTGGTAAATCTTTTTCTAATACGGGTTCTGGTATACCATTTTTATAATAAATAGGTATTGGCTCTCCCCAATATCTTTGCCGACCAAATGCGGCATCTCTTAATTTGAAATTAATTTTGGGTTTGCCAATGTTGTTGATTTTGATATAATCAATTGCCGCAGTCATAGCTTGATAGACATTTAACCCATCTAAAAAGTCTGAATTGCAAAGTATGCCCTCTTTGGCTTCATTTGCATTTTTATCGATTGATGTGTTTTCTAAAACAGGTAAAATAGGTAAGTCAAAGAATTTTGCAAATTCATAATCTCTTTGATCATGAGCGGGAACAGCCATTACTGCACCTGTGCCATAGCCCACTAATACATAATCGCCCACCCATATTGGTATTTCTTTATTTGTAATCGGGTGGATGGCATAGCTGCCTGTAAAAGTACCAGAGATATCTGCCACATTAGTCATTCTTTCGCGTTCTGTTCTATTTTTGGCAATATTTACATATTCTTCTACTTCTTGTTTTCGACTATTTGTGGTAAGACTTTTTGCCAATTCGTGTTCTGGAGCAATTGTTAAAAAAGATACTCCAAAGAGGGTGTCTGGCCTAGTGGTGAATACCTCAATTTGCCGCTCTGGCTGACCTTTGATCTTAAAATATAAGCTACATCCTTCACTTTTACCTATCCAGTTTTTTTGACTTTCTTTGATGCTATTTCGCCAGCCCAAATCTGATAACCCTTCTAGAAGTCTGTTAGCATAAGCTGTAATGCGCATACTCCATTGGTTCATCTTTTTGCGTTCTACAGGATGGCCGCCTCTTTCGCTAAATCCGTTTTTTACCTCATCATTTGCTAATACAGTGCCTAATTCTGGACACCAGTTTACAAATGCTTCGCCCAAGTATGCTATTCTAAAATTCATTATTATGGCTTGCTTTTTTGAATATTCAAAATGCTGCCAATCTTTTGAAGAAAATGGCAATAATTCTTCTTCAATATCGCCAGTTAAAATATCGCAACCAATACCATTAAAACCTTCATTTTCTAATATGTAAATAAGTGTTTCTATATTTTCTGCTTTTTGTGTTCTCGGATTATACCAACTGTTATACAATAACAAAAAAATCCATTGTGTCCATTTATAGTAACTAGAATCGCTTGTTTGAACAGCCCTAGACCAATCAAAAGAAAATCCTATTCTATCCAACTGTTCCCTATACCTTAATATATTTTTTTTAGTTGTTTTTATTGGGTGTTGCCCAGTTTGAATTGCATATTGTTCTGCAGGCAGTCCAAAACTGTCATATCCCATTGGGTGTAAGACATTATAGCCAATATGTCTTTTGTATCGTGCCACTATATCCGAGGCAATATAACCCAACGGGTGGCCGACATGAAGCCCGCTGCCACTCGGATATGGAAACATATCTAGCACATAAAATTTGGGTTTTGATGATGGAAATTCAGCTTTGAAAACTTGGTGTTTTGCCCAATATTCTTGCCATTTCCTTTCAATTGAATTGTGGTCGTAATTACGCATTGATTTGGTGGCAAAGTTAGTTATGTATTAACAATTTGCAAGGAAATTATAATGGCTAAATTAAATTGATAGAGAATGATAAAACTAAGCCTGCCGATTTATTCTATGGAAATGTTGCTCCAATACCCAAAATAGGATCAATCCTTCCGTTTTGCAGAATAGCGCTGCCTTCGATAATAAAGGACTTATATATTAATCTAAGGGTCAAAATTTAGATTTTTTATTTAAAAATGAATATTGAATTCTTCCTCTAAGCCCAAACCCGCAATTGTAATATGGGGTAAGTTTGCTGTTGCCCTTATGTTTACTCTTTTACTTATTAGCACTTATATGCCAATATTGAGATTTGGTGCTGCAGCATAATTATTTGATGTATAAATTATTCCTTAGGCACTAAACGAGTCTATGCTAGCAAGCATGCCTAAAGAGATAACTATATGAACATTAGATTCATTATTTTTTCTAAAGGAATGACATTATTTACATAAAAATTATTAGGCACACTAAAAGCATTGCACAACAAAACTATGCTTATAAATAATTGATAATAAAAGTGTCGCAAATTAGTAGAGAAATTATGTAAAAAAGGAGCAGCAATATTTATTTGTTAGTTAAATTGCGCCAAAGTACTTAAATATCTAATATTATTGGGGTTTGAGCAATCAAATTGAAATAGGCCGTTGTCTGCAGTAACAATAAGTGTATTACCATTTATAATTACATCAAATGCATGTATATCTGGATAAGAATTTATGGGTGTAATCGTTTCAGTTGCTTCATTCCAATCATATACAAACAATCCATTTAATCCATTACACACAAAAAGCAAATTGCCTTTAATCCCTAATCCATAGGGTGATTTTTGCTGCGTGGTAGATACATCTTTTGGCGTTTTGATATTTTTAATGTCAAAAACAAATAAGCTATTTTGGCCATTTCTTGTTCTGCAAATAGCGCCATCTCTTATGGTGCTAAAGGCATATTCTCCTTGAGCTACCACAGGGTCGCATCCTACAATGTGATTGATTGTGCTTTCCCAAGCAGGACTTTCTGGCGATTTTTTATAATTATAAATATAAACCCCACTAGATGCACCAAAAAATAAATAATCCTTATAAGGAAAACAGGTTTCTGCATCGCTATTTGGAAAACCCAACGCTAATCCTTTTATTGGAGAGGTTAGATTGCTAATATTAAAAGGGATGAATTTGTCGAATTTAGCGATGTAAAGATAGTTATCTACAATGGCAAATCTGGCCAAAGAGCCCCCTTTTCCTCCCACACCTGATGATTCTGCAGAACTTGTCATTAGCTGCTGATCGCTTTTACTAAGCAAAATACTACGGGTGGTGGTATTACATGGTACTTTTTCTAATTTTTCTTCAAAATGATAACCTACAATAAGTTTACCATTTTGGATTCTTTCAGAAAACACATCATCTATACTATTTACTATTTTAATATTATTCAAATCATTGATATCTAGAGTTAGCAGTCTTGTTCCATTATCGGCATAGAGAAAATTGGCTTTTACTGCAATATTATCATTGCCCTCTAATTTTATAAATTTTAGACCAGTTGGATTACTGGGATTAGTGTTGTCTAATATGTGAATGCCTTTTTCATGCTCGCAAACAAATAGATAGTTGCCGAAAGTGTATATATTGCCTGGTTTTTTTATGGTTCTTGCTGGTTGAACCTCAAAACTATTCAAAACTGTAGCTAAATCGCCATAGTCTGCTACAGAAACCATTTGTTTTTCTATGGTATAACAATTGTCTTTGCAGCTATTTAATGTTAAAATAATAACACTTAAAGCAATAATCATCAATTTTGTCATTTTACTTTTAATTTATTACTACAAACATATGTATATTTGCATTAATATGAAAGGTTTATCTTTTATCTTTTTTCTATTCTTTTGTTTTAGCTATAAAAATTGCATTGCGCAATTTGGAACCAATAAACCTACTCATATCATTATATTGAATAATGGTGCTAGTTTTAAAGCATCCATTATTTATGTTAATGACAGTATTACTGCATATAATAGCAATGGTTTATTCTGTGAAATTCGAAATAGCGAGATACTTGCTATAGAATCTTTGTTTTACATCAAAAAATCAGGGGTTTTTTATGGTAAATATGACTCTATAAATACTGCTAATCTTGCCAATATTAGTTATAAAAAGCCCATATTTACAAATAACAAGAATTATATTTTTCTTAATTTTGGTGCTAAGTTTGGCAGCGGGGTAGACGATGGTATAACTTATACATTAAGTTCTTTTCTTTTAGATTTCGGATATATGATTCCTTACAAGAAAAGATTGTATTGGGGCCCTAGCATAGGTATTCATCCATTTTATTTTTACGATGCGGTTCTATTTCCGATGAGGTTAGAAGGCAAATATGTGTTTCAGCCACAACAGCAAAAATCATTGTTAGTCAATGCAGCACTAGGCTATGGCCTTGCCGTTTCATCAGGAAATCCAATTACACAAGGAGGCGTTACATTTAAAGTAGGGTTATCAAGGCTCAAAAATAAGACAGATGGAAGGATGAATGAATTTGGTTTTGGATTTAGTTTTGATCAATTTCAAACCCAACAAAGTGTTTTTAATCAATTTACCCGCACAATGGATGTAGAAAAAAGGTATGTTAAAACAGGAAGAATATATTTTTCTAAATCTTGGTGGTTTAAATCATAAAACTAAAATAAATAAACATCTATAATGAAAATAATTACCGCAATATGTATAACATTAATTAGCCAATGCATTTTTGGTCAAGTAGATGAAAAAGACATTCAAAAACATGCAAAACGAGTAGCAAAATCCGCAGAGAAGCACAATGGGGTAGAAAGTTTAGACACCTTTTTTTATGACGGAAAACCCATTAGTAAATATATTGTCAAAAAAAGAATGATGGGCACAGCAATGTTATTTGAATTTTTGAGCTTTACCAAAAATGAAACCCTTATTTCTGGTGAATATATCGTTGAAGGTGAGGGCTCTGCTACGCAATATTTTAGAGACTTAAATTTTTTGGGTATAAATAAAAAAATACGATTAGGCCAAGTGATTGATATTTTTGACTTATTAGGGGACTATGCAGTGATGAATGACAGTGCTCTTAATGTTTCAAATGTAGAGCGATTATTTTTAGAAAAAAGCGCTCCTGCTGTTATAGTTGGCGCAAAGCCCCCTGTTCCTGTTATTTCGCCCGCATTGGCAGATAGAAACAGATCTGGTATTATTATGATTTTAGAAAAAAATGTTAGGCAGAGCAATGTGGATATTGGAACTATTGCTGAATCTACAGAGACTGTCAACGGTAAAATGAAAAAAATATACACCGTTTATTACGTTGATGGAACAATTTGTGCAATTTCAAAAAATGAGAATATAACAGGGCATGATTGGAGCATTGTAACACAAAAAGATAACCGAACTACCGCTATTTACAGTAAAATTGGCCAAGATAGCAATGATATAATAAAATGGTTAGTGGACAACCTTTATTTGTAAAGGATTTTTAAAAAACAGGTATTAATAATTAATAGCCCAATATTTTTAGCATACTTTCTGCTGTTTGCTGCTCAGCAAATAATGAAATACTAATTTCTCCTTCATCATTTTTATCAATTATAAGGTGTTTTGGAGCAGGGGTCAAACAATGCTGTATTCCGCCAAATCCGCCAAGTGATTCTTGATATGCAGCTGTGTTAAAAAACCCAATATACAAAGGCTCATTTCTTCTATAAGTGGGCATATATATAGCATTGCTATGCTGTTCTGAGTTATAATAGTCATCACTATCGCAGGTAATACCGCCAAGTAATACCCGTTCATAAGTGTCATTCCATCGGTTGATAGGCAGCATAATAAACTTTTTATTAATAGCCCAACTGTCTGGTAATGTGGTCATAAAACTGCTGTCTATCATGTTCCACTTTTCTCTGTCATTTTGAGCCTTTTGATGTTTTATGGTATAAATAGCACCTCCGCTTTCGCCAACTGTAAAAGAACCAAATTCAGTAAACAAGTTTGGTTCTGGTACATTATTACTATCACAAACCGTTTTTATCTGATTCACAATTTCTGTAATCATATAGGCATAATCATAGTTGAAATTTAAACTATTTTTAATCGGAAAACCACCGCCAATGTTTAAGCAATCGAGATTTGGGTTTATTTTTTTAAGTTCACAATATACCTTTAAACATTTGTGCAACTCATTCCAATAATACGCATCGTCTTCTATTCCTGTATTGATAAAAAAATGCAACATTTTTAAGTGCAGTTTTTCATTTTCTAACACATTTTGTTTATAAAATGGTAAAATATCCTTATATCCAATGCCAAGTCTACTTGTGTAAAAGGGGAATTTAGGCTCTTCTTCAGATGCAATTCTTAATCCAATATTAATATCTGTGCTGACTCTGTTTTGTAAACGTGAAACCTCTGCTATATTATCTATTACGGGTATCACATTGGTGTATCCATTATTTATTAATCCTGCAATTTTGTCTAAATAACCGTCTAATTTAAATCCATTGCATATAACATATTGCTGTTTTTTAAATAGACCTTCATTTTCCAAGTTTTCTATGATGTCAATATCATATCCCGAACTTGTTTCTAAATGGGTTTCATTTTCTAAAACACGTTCTAAAGTATGCTTGAAATGATTGCTTTTCGTGCAATAGCAATAATAATACTTGCCTTGATAATCTACTTTTTTCATGGCTTCTGCAAACCATTTTTTTGCTGTTTTTATATTTTCTGAAATTTTTGGCAAGTAAGTAAATTTGAGTGGTGTGCCATATTTTTCTACTAATTCTTTTAGATTTATACCTTGATAGATTAATTCACTTTTTTCATTTATTTGAAAAGGTGCTTGAGGAAAATCGAATGTTTGCTCAATAAGATCGATGTATTTATTTTTCAATATTGTGGATTTGCTTAGATTATTTTTTACCGCAAATTTACATATTTCACTGTATTTTTTGAATAAATTTTTAGGCTTTTTTTTAATTGATTTATCAATGCCTTATTATAATTTTTTTGTAATGGTAACTCTTTATTTTTGGGCCTTTAGCTAAATACAAATTATCAATACTTGCTAACATTTAACCATAAATATATTATATTTTTAGCAAATATTTTGTAGACTAAAATAGTTTTTGTGCTTTTTCATAATCCTCCGGAATTCCTATATCGATAAACATTCCATCTGAGATAAATCCATTAAATTTCCATTTTTGAATATAAGCTATCAAAAATTCAGTTTCAAAAGAGAATATATCTGCAAAAGCCAATTGATTAAATGCCGCTCTATTTATTAAATAAACACCTGCATTGATAAGCCCTTGCTTGGTAGCTTCTTTTTCTTTAAATGCAATCAATTTATTCTCTTTATCAATTTCTACAGTTCCATATCTGTCATAATTTTTCATTGGCTTTAGTGCCATTGTAAATTTACTTTTAGCACTTTTGTGGGCACTGTTCATTTCATCAAGAGAAAATCTTAAAAATGAATCTCCATTGAGTATTAGCACATTTTTGCTATTGCATTTTTGTAATGCTTTTTTTATGCCACCACCAGTACCCAGAGGTGATTCTTCAATAGAATAATCAATTTCAATATCTTTATACCTTGTTTTGCAGTAATCTTGAATTACTTTATGCTTATAGCCTACTGCTAAAATTACTTTTTTAATTCCTTGAGCTGCACAAAAGTCTAAAATATAGCTAAGAAAAGGTTTGCTATTTACAAGTGCCATAGGTTTAGGAATATTTGCAACCACGCTTTGCAGCCTAGTGCCAAATCCGCCTGCAAGTATTATAGCCTCTTTTATCAATTAATTAGGCAAAATAGTTTAGCTCTACAAGCTCACAAAGTGTATGTCCTAAAACAATATGAGCTTCTTGTATTCTAGGTGTATCGCTAGATGGAATGCAAAAACAAATGTCACAGATATCTTTCATTAATCCACCAGATTCTCCGGTAAAGCCAATCGTTAAACTTTTTTGTTTTTTTGCTTCCTCTAAAGCTAAAATAATATTTTTTGAATTTCCGCTTGTGCTAATGCCTACTAAAACATCCCCTTTTCTGCATTTTGCTTTAACCAATCGGCTATATATTTGATCATAACTGTAATCGTTTGCCACAGCAGTTAAATATGAGGTGTTTACATGCAATGCTTCAGAAAACAAGGGGTCTCTGTCCTTATAAAACCTGCCAGAAAGCTCTGCTGATAAATGTTGTGCATCTGCGGCACTGCCACCATTTCCGCAGAATAGCACTTTGCCATCGTTTTTAAAACAAGTAACCATCATGTTGGCTGCTTTAGCACATAAGGCTATAAATGCATCATCGTTTGCCAATTGTTGTTTTAAATTTGCCGATGACTGAAATATTTCTTTAATTCTTTTTATATCGTCCATGTTTTTAATCCGTGTTTTACAAATCGGTAAGACATTGTTTGTCCGCCCAATTCATTTAATTTTTTTATTACTTCGTATCTTTTATTAAGAGGTGCAAAACAGAGCATAAAACCCCCCCCACCCGCTCCAGAAATTTTGCCGCCAGTAGCTCCTGCTGCAAGTGCTGTTTCATATACAAGATCTATATCAGCATTGCTTATACCATCTGCCATCTGTTTTTTGTGTTGCCAGCCAAAGTCTAATATTTTGCCAATATCATCAATTTCTCCTCGCAACAATGCTTCTTTCATCTGCAATGCTTGTGCTTTTAGATTATGCATTGCATCTATTGATGTTGCTTTTTTATCGGTTACATTTTTAGATTGGGCTTCAATAATTTCCGAAGAAAGCCTGCTTGTTTTTGTATAATAAAGCACCAAATCATGTTCTAATTCGCTTATAAACTTATCTTTTATCCTTAATGGATTCACAATTACCTTATCGTTTGCAAAAAATTCCATAAAGTTAAAGCCTCCAAAAGTTGCAGCATATTGATCTTGTTTGCCACCTGCATAACCTAAGTCATTGCGCTCAATGTCATGCGCCAACTGTGCAATATCATATTCGCCCAATGGTAGTTTTAGCCATTCGCAAAAAGCACCAATAATTGCTACTGTAAGTGTAGAAGAAGAGCCAAGGCCAGAACCTGCAGGAGCATCTACATAAGTGCTTAATCTAAATGAAAGTGCTTGGTTATTATTAAAGTCTTTAACAATGCGATTGTAAACACCTTTTAATAAATCTAGCTTTCCGTTTATAGGCAGTACATTAGTTATTTCAAATTCATAGGACTCTTCTTTATCTAAAGCATTAATAATAATTTTTTTATTTTCAAGTGGCTCTATTGTCGCGCGTGCATACATGCTGATTGTGGCATTTAATATTGCCCCACCATGTAAATCTGAGTATGGAGATACATCGGTACCTCCGCCAGCTAAGCCAAATCTAAGAGGTGCCACGCTTCTAATAATCACGGGTGCAAGTTCTGTATTTTTTTTTGAAAATTAAAATCGAAAATTTAGCTACTAAAAACGGTTAGTAAAATATAAATAAACCCTTGACTTATCGTTTTTTAATAAAGTGTTAAAATTGGGGCAACTTTTGATCATTTAAACTTGTTTATTTAAGGTAATTATGCTTATTTTTGTAAAATATTAAAATAATGGTAAAAAAGTTAGTTGTAAGTTTAATATTATGTATTTTCTTTAACGGCAATATATTCGCTACACATTTAGTTGGGGGATCTATGGCTTATGAATTTATTAGTGTTTCGGGCAGCGGAATACATAGGTATAAAGTTACCTTAACGCTTTATCGAGATTGCGACCGCACTAATTCTGTAAAATTTGATGAAACAATTGATATTTGTGTTTTCGAAAATTCAGGAAATAGACCCCTAAAAACTAGAAAACAGTTTAAACTCAACACCGAAAGAGACGTAGATCCAATAGGCAGAACAGATTGTCCTCAAACAAAGGATGTCTGTTTAAAGCAAGGTATTTATGAAAACTTTATTGACGTAGAAGGTTCAGCATTTGGTTATGTTTTATTTTGGGAACGATGCTGCAGAAATATTTTAACTAATTTGCCAAACGATGTCTCAAACGAACCATATTTAGGAATGAGTTTTCAATCCATCATTCCTGCTGCTTCTTTTAGAAATTCATCTCCGCGCTTTGCAGGGGTTCCAGTTCCATTTATTTGTGCCAATGATACCACAGAGATTAGAAGCAATGCAATAGATATTAATGGGGATAATTTAGAATACCGCTTCGTGCAGCCTTGGTCGGGTGGAAGTACTACAGATTTTGCTCCCATATGTCGTCAAAATTACAGCGGCCCGGCCAATGTGATTTACAATAGTGGATTCAGTGTTTCGCAACCTTTTGGAGCAGGCGGCATCGCTAGCATTAATAGCACCAATGGTTTAATAACCTTTCTTGCACCTAATGCCGGAGTATATGCTGTAGCCATAGAAGTTATTGAACGCAGAAATGGGGTGATTTTAAGTATTGTTAGGCTAGAGTTGCAGATATTAGTTCTCAATTGTCCCATAAATAATACTCCTGTCATTGCAGGCGGGCGTGATCAGCAGAGATCAGTAGAAGCTGGTGCTAAACTTTGTTTTAATGTATCTGCCACAGACCGCGACAATCACAACATTTCTTTAAAAGGATATGGAGATTTATTAAATGGGGTAAATGGTTTTACAGGAACAAGAGCCACTTTTAATAATACGGTAGGCAGAGGCTCTGTAACAAGCGAATTTTGTTGGCAAACAGATTGTAATCAAGCAAATGTAAAACCTTATTTATTTACCGCAGAAGCCATAGATGATGGTTGCCCATCTAAATACACCAATGTAAATGTATTTATAACTGTAAGACCTTTTTTGAGCAATATTGTTATAACAGGGCCAAATTCTATATGCGGAAATAGTAAAAATAATGTTTATACCGCAACTGGTAAAACTGCTAATTCTAATCTGCAATGGCGGGTTTCATCCAATGCCAGTATCAATGGCAGCAGCACAAGCAATAGCTTAAGTGTTAATTTTAGCGGTACAGGTTTAGCAAAAATATATGTTAGAGAAACATCTCTTAATGGCTGTCTTGGGGATGAGGATAGCATTCAGATAAATTTACTTCCACCTCCTCCTGCGCCCGTTATTTCTGGAAAAGTTAATGTTTGTGAGAATAGTTTAGAAAATTACACCTTGTCAGGGATAATTGGGTCTAATACCATAGCATGGTTTGTAGAAGGTGGTAGTATTGTAAATGGGCAGTCTACATCAAGTATTAATATTAATTGGGGTGTTAGGGGACAGGCAAGGTTAAAGTCAATTCAGTTTTCTCAATCTAATTGCCCTAGTGATACAGCATACTATAATGTTGAAATACATCGCATTGATTCACCAATTATAGCAGGTGTGCAAAGTATATGCCCTTATGTGCAAAATGTTCCATACCGAATAGTAGGTGCTTCATCAAATTTTACATATAATTGGTCTGTTTTGCCTACAGGTATAATAGATCAAGGTCAAGGTACAGCAAATGTAACAATAGATTGGGGAAATGGTGTGCTTACAAATATAATAAGGGTTACAGCATTTGATAATTTTGGCTGCCCCTCTGATGCTAGCATTTTTCCGGTAAATGTAGGTTATTTTTTGGCAGGCGAAATGCCAAAAGGTAAAACACCTGTTTGCGAAAATGAAATTGCTACTTACAGTGTTGCTTTTACACCAAAATCAGTTTACCGATGGACAGTTAGTGGCGGCACTATAATAGAAGGCGATACAGGCAATGTTATAAAAATACAATGGGGCATGGCAGGTCCGGCTCAAATAGCTGTTATAGAAAATAGTTTTGATACTGTAAATAATTTGCCATGCGTTAGTTTGCCGAATATCATAAACACTATCATTCACCCTATTCCTACTGCAAATCAAATGGAAGGAACTTTTAATATATGCCAAAGACAAGGTAGCAGAACAAATTTTACCTTAAATGGTTTAATAAACTCCTTTTACCTATGGAGGGTTAATGGAGATTCATCAAATATTATTGGACAAGGCACAAAAACTATGCAGATGCCGCTAAACGCAGAAGGGGTATTTAACATCAGCGTTTTTGAGATTACTGCTTTTGGTTGTACAAATTTTTTAGTTGACTCTTTGCTAACCATATACCCTAAGCCTCGCACATCCCAAATTAGAGGTGATTCAATAATTTGTTTTCCGTTATTTAGCAATAAAACTTACAGTGTAAATGGTTTTTCAACCTCTACATTTAGATGGTTTGTAGATGGAGGGGTAGAAGTGCCAAATCCAAGTGCAATCAATACTACAGTAATAGATTGGAGTGGAAGGCAAAATGTATCTGTTGCAGTTTTAGAAACTTCGGATTTTGGTTGCATTGGAGATACACAAAAAACGAATGTTTTTGCAGATAGGCCAAGTATTAAGTTTGATTTAGTTACTGTAAATCCTCCACCAGGAAATGACGATAAAATGCTTATTTTTTGGACTTTGAATAATGGGCCGAGGTATAATAAAAGCTTTGAGGTTCAGCGAAGAATCGCTGGTACAGTTGATCAATTTATATCAGTAGGGACAGTAGGGTCTGGAGCACGAAATTTTACAGAATTTAATATAAATACAGATTTAAATAGTTTTGACTACAGGGTACAAGGCTATGATTTGTGCAATCAAATAATAGTTTCTGATACGCATACAAATGTGTTGCTTTATGGGCAAAAAATTGGACCTTACGAAGTAAAAATGGGATTTTCTGCATACCAAGGTTGGCAAGAAGGGGTAAAAGAATATCAGCTTTATAGGTATCTTCCTGGCAAAGGGCTTTGGGCTTTTGAATCTAGTTTTAGCAGCATTCAATCTAGCATTACCTTATCCAATGGTTTAGATAATTATTCTCAATGCTATCGTATCAAAGCAATTAAGGACATTAATGGCGTTGTTATGGAAAGTTGGAGTAATGAAATTTGTTTTGATTTTGAGCCAGCAGTTTGGATACCATCTGCTTTTACAATTAATGGTGATGGAAGACACGAATCATTTAAAATAGTTGCAGGCGCATTTAAAACCATAGAAATTTCAGTTTTTAATCGTTGGGGTGAAAAAGTATTTAGGACAAATAATATTAATGAAGGTTGGAATGGCGATTATAAAGGAAATCAATGCCAGCAAGATGTTTACATGTATATTGTTCGATTTACAGATTTTACTGATAAGCCTTATATCCAATCGGGCACTTTACACCTGCTCCGTTAAAAATTGAAAAGGTATCATAAAATACTCAATGAATTTTAAAAATGGTTAATTTGTAACCTTAATTTTAACTTAACCCATTATGCTGATTTAAAAGGGTATCAAAAAATCTATAATAAAACATTAAAAGAAAACATGAACTTTGCTGCATTAATATATAAAAAAAATGAATAAATTATTGCAAGTTTTTATTCTACTTCTAACAAATATTTTTGGTTTTAATGCGTTAATAGGTCAAAATATATGGAAAATAGAATCAGCCATATCCGATAATTCTGTGCTCATTAGTGATTCATTTAGCGCAGTATCCATTCGTTTTAATAAAAATGTAAAAGATTTAATGGTAACTATCAATGATCATAAATATACTTTAGTAGCAGACGAGCATATTGATTTTACAGTATTATCTCAAAGTCAACTTATCATAGAAAACAGTAATCAAATTAAGTTTAATTGCTCAAAAACAACTAAAATAGAGGTCATCTATCAAAAAGTGAGTTTGTTGCCACAAAAAAATATCAGAGCAGATGTGCGTGCAATAGATTGCGAATTGCCACCAACTATCGCCCCATCTTTTTGGAGAAATGGTTTAGCAAATCCTAAACAAAATCCGCTTTCTACAACTATTAATCATGGAATTATACACCATTCTGCCTCTGGCAATGGCAATGTTGATTATACAAATTTAGTACGCAACTATTATATACAACATACACAAGTAAATGGATGGGACGACATTGGATATAATTATTTAATTGCGGCCAATGGAACAATATATATAGGTAGAGATAAACAGCAGTTGTTAGTGCCTGATTATCATGTTTTAGGTGCACATTTTTGCGGTAAAAATATAAACACTTTTGGAGTTTGCCTTATTGGTGACTATACACTTTTGAGGCCGTCAGACACTATGCTAGCCTCTTTAAAAAAATTGATGGGATATATTTTTTACAAAGCCAATATTCTAGGTTTGGATAGTACAATTCATCCCCTGCCAAACGGGAATTACTTATCAAATATCGCTGGACACAGACAAGGATGCGCCACAGCTTGCCCTGGGGATAGCACATTTGCAATAATAAATGCTCTAAGGTTAGATATCGAAAATCAGCGAAAAAAATGTTTTGAACTTTTAAAAAATGATCAAAAATTTGAAAATGAAATAGAAGTAAAAATAGGGTTAGAATCAATTAATATTCACGCAACAAAACCTGTGGAATATGTTATATATACGATTGATAGTAAATTGATTTCAAAAAGTGATAAAATTGAAAAAGATCCTATAATAAGTATTGCTAATTTAACGCAAGGGTTTTATATTATTGTTCTGAATGGAATTCTTGCTAAACAGTTTCTGAAATTTTAGCCACAGGTGTAGTTTTTAATATTTTAGGATTGCTTACTTTTTCTTGCATTAATGCCAAGTCTAAAACCTCAAGCATGTTTTCAACATAATTAAAGTTTAGACCTGTTAGGTAATGTGCAGGAATGTCATTTATATCTTTTTCATTGCTTTTACACATTATTATTTCGGTAATACCAGATCTTTTTGCAGCTAATATTTTCTCTTTTATTCCCCCAACTGGCAAAACTTTACCCCTTAATGTGATCTCGCCAGTCATAGCAAGGTTTGGTTTCACTTTTCTTTGGGTAAACAAAGAAGCAAGAGATGTTAATATGGTAATTCCAGCACTTGGGCCATCTTTTGGTATAGCGCCACTTGGAAAGTGAACATGAATGTCGTAGTTTTCAAAAACTGTGGGTGGAATATCCAAATATTCGCAATGCGATTTTATAAATGAAAGTGCGGTAAGTGCAGATTCTTTCATCACATCACCAAGTTGCCCAGTAAGTTGCATTTGGCCTTTGCCAGGGGTAAGCGCGCTTTCTGCAAATAGTATAGAGCCTCCAGCAGCCGACCAAGCTAGTCCAGTAACAACGCCAGCTACTTCATTTCCTTGATACATTTCTTTTTCTATCTTATCTGCGCCCAATATTTTTGTTACTCCATCTATATTTAAATTTTTAGAATAGGGCAATTCCATAACTTTATTTTTTGCTGTATTTCTTGCCAATGAAGCAAGTTTTTTATCTAAGCCCCGCACACCACTTTCACGCGTGTATTCTTCTACGATATGGCTCAAAACTTCTTTATTTATTAGCAAGTCTTTAGATTGTAAACCATGTGCTTTGATTTGTTTTGGCAATAAATGGTTTTTAGCAATTTCCACCTTTTCTTCTACCGTATAACCACTTATTTCTATAATCTCCATTCGGTCTAATAGGGCTGGCTGTATGCTATCTAAACTATTTGCAGTTGCAATAAACATTACTTTGCTTAAATCAAAAGACAACTCTAAATAATTATCATAAAAAGTGCTGTTTTGCTCAGGGTCTAGGGCTTCGAGCAATGCACTAGAAGGGTCTCCTCTAAAATCGTGTCCCAGTTTATCAATTTCGTCTAATACAAAAACAGGGTTAGCAGTTTTAGCTTTTTTAATATTTTGAATTATCCTGCCTGGCATGGCGCCTATATATGTTTTTCTATGTCCTCTTATCTCTGCTTCATCGCTCATGCCGCCTAAGCTAATTCTTTGGTACTTTCTATTCAATGCATTTGCTATGCTTTTTCCAAGCGAGGTTTTGCCAACTCCCGGAGGGCCAAAAAGACAAATAATTGGGCTTCGCATATCTCCCTTTAATTTTAAAGCGGCCAAATACTCTACAATTCGATCTTTTACTTTTTCTAAGCCATAGTGGTCTTTGTCAAATATTTTTTGAGCACGTTTTAAATCAAAATTATCTTTACTAACCTCATTCCATGGCAAGTCTAGCAATAATTGAGCATAATTTAAACTTACAGAATAGTCTGGAGAGGCAGGATTTATTCTTAATAATTTATCGAGTTCTTTATTAAAATGTTCTTTGGTCTCTTTATTCCATTTCTTTTTATTTCCCTTTGCACGCAGATTAGCAATTTCTTTATCGGGCGCATCTTGGCCTAATTCTTCATTTATTGCCCTAATTTGCTGCTGTAGAAAATATTCTTTCTGTTGCTTGTCTATATCTGTTCTTACTTTACTTTGAATTTGATCTTTTAGCTCTAGCATCTGCATTTCTTTGTCAATATGCTTTAATACCATTTGCGACCTTTCTTTAAGTGTTTTGCATTCTAAAATAGATTGTTTTTCTGCATTGCTGATATTCAGGTTTCCTGAAATAAAATTGATTAAAAAACTGTCACTTTCTATATTTTTGATAGCAAATTGCGCCTCTGTTGGAATATTTGGATTAAGTTTAATTATTTTCAAACTCATTTCTTTTATAGAAGAGAGCATGGCCTTTAACTCTTTGTCTCTTTTTTCTGTTGCATTGTCCATAGCCTCCACTTTTGCTTTTAAGTAGGGTTCTGTTTGCAACCTTTCTTTTAATTTAATTCTTCTCTTGCCCTGAATTATTAGCGTGGTATTGCCATCTGGCATTCTCAACATTTTTAAAATATGTGCCAATGTGCCAATTTCATAAATATCATCAAAGCTAGGATCTTCTACTTCTCCCTTTTTTTGAGTAAATACACCTATTAGTTTATCCCCTTTGTAAGCTTCTTTTATCAGTTTTATTGATTTATCTCGTCCTACTGAGATTGGAAATATTACTCCAGGAAATAAGACGGTGTTGCGGATGGGCAGTATTGGTAAAATAGATGGCACCTTTTCTTTGTTCATCAAATTTTCCTCTTCTTGCGATAAAAGAGGCATGAACTCTGGGGCATCGGCTGTATCAAATTCTGAATCATCTTCATTTATTGAAAACAAATTTTTGAATATCATTTTTCGTTTGTAATTAGATTTAGTTCTATATTGGTTCAATTGTTATGCCATTTGGATATTAAGACAAAAGGGCATATAAAACTGCCTTTTTGTCCTTAGTTTGATTCTCCTAGTTTAATGCTTTCTTTTTTAACACCAAATAACTGTTTAATAATGCACAAAGTATTAAAATAGACGTATTTGTAACAATGAGTTTGGTGTTTTCACTATTAAAAACAATATTACCTATCAAAAAAAGCAGACTGTAACCAAACAGAATTACTCCAACCCAAAGCGCAAATTTATATTTTAAACCACTGTTATTTAGTTCTACAGTTGTTTGCTTTGCAATGGTTTGCCAAACTCCATTTGGCTTTATTCTTAAATAAAAATCTTTTAAATGTTTTACCTTTTCCTTGCTTTCTTTGCCTGAAGTGAGATAGGTTATTAATAACCAACTTAAAGTTGTAACCAATACTATAATAAAAACACTGTTAGGAAATGTTGTAAAATCAATATTTGCCTTCGGGTCTTTTGCTAGCATTATATATCCAGTTATTTTAAGTACCCCAAATGTTAAAAAAGGCGCAATTGTAGCACTAATTTCTGACCATGCATTAATACGCCACCAATACCAGCGTAAAATTAATACTAAGCCTAATCCTGCCCCGCACTCCATAATAAAAAGCCACGTTTCTTTTATAGAATTTATTTGGGTAGAAATTAAACCCGCAACTATCATCAATAAAAGCGTACAAATTCTGCCATAAAATATTTCTTTCTTACTACTAATATTGCTCTCTTTAGTTTCGAAAAACGGGCGAAGAAAATCATTTACAAGGTAAGATGCTCCCCAATTTAAATGTGTAGAGATGGTGCTCATATAAGCGCCTATAAAACCAGTAAGCATTAATCCTTTTAACCCATTAGGCATTGTTTCTTTCATTGCAAATACATACCCGTTTTTTAAATCATTGCCACTAAGTGTGGGATATAAAATGGTAGCAGCTAAAGCTACAATTATCCATGGCCAAGGTCGGATACAGATATGTGCAATTTGAAAAAATATTGTTGCAATGCTTGCATTTTTTTCGTCTTTTGCAGCAGCTATTCTTTGCGCAATGTATCCACCACCACCTGGTTCTTGACCGGGATACCAACTTGCCCACCAAATAAGCCCAAAAAATGCTATAAATTTTTCAATTGAAAGTGATAACCCATTGCCTTGTTTAGAAAAGCTGGGTAAAAAATTTAACATTCCAGGTTTTAATTTACTTTTTAAGCCTGCAATGCCATTAATATCTGGATGATCTAAAATAAAATATGCCAAAGCAATACTGGCAACCATGGCAATTGCAAATTGAATCATATCTGTATACACCACACCTAAAAATCCACTTATGCTGCTATAAATAGCAACAAAAGCCATTAGTAACATTGTCCAACCTAGTGCTTCTATTTTAGGAATGTCAAAAAAACTTTCTAATATAGTTATCATTGCCAAGTTTACCCAGCCCATTGTAAGCACATTCATAAAAAAACCAAGATAAATTGATTTAAACATTCTTAAATAACGTGCAGGTTTACCAAAATAACGCAATTGAAGGAGTTCGTTTTCTGTAATAACGCCACTTCTGCGCCACAAGTGTGCAAAAAATACGGCTGTTAGCAATCCTCCCAACATCCCATTCCACCATATCCAATTGCCAGAAATTCCATTTTCTCCTACAATTTCAGTTACAGCTAGGGGAGTATCTGCCGCAAATGTGGTGGCTACCATGCTGAGGCCAAGTACACCCCATCCCAAATTTCGCTTGCCAACAAAAAACGAGGTGTCTGATTTTTTTGATTTTAAATAGAAATATATAGATATTCCTAAAGTAATGCCAATAAATAAAAGTATAATAAGAATGTCTAATTTACTAAGGCTCATAATTTTTACAAATAAATGATATTTTTTTATATTATTTACTTATATTTGCAGCCAATATATAAAAATCTAAGTATGAAAAAAATCGCAATTTATGCCCTGATGATAGCCACTAGTGCTACATTATTTTTATCCTCATGTGGAGGAGACAAAGAAGAAGTTAAGCCAGACCCAGCTTTAAATTTTAAAACCACAGCAGGTTTTACATTTACAAGCACCAGTGTTGGGGTAGATTCAGCTGTTAAAGTTGGTGTGCTAATTAACCACAGTTCTAAAATTAAAAATGTTAAATTTCAAGTAACAATTTTAGGAAGTACATTTACAGAAAAAGATACTAATGTAAACGATAAAGTTATTGATTTATCATTTATCAGAAAAGTAATAGCTACTCCAGGTACAGAAGGTTGGACAATTATTGCTACTGACGAAAATGGAAAGTCTGGTTCTGTTAGTTTATCAATAACTGTAACAGGAACTGACCCTAATTTGCAAGATTATTCTCCTGCTGTTGGCCAGCCAGGTGTTAGAATCTATAATATAAAAGACCCTACAGCAGGTAATCCTTCAGCTTTTGATTTGAATACTAAAACTCCTCAATCAGCATCTAATACTACTCCAGATAATTTGAAAGATATCTTGGATCAAAATGCAAGCTCTGGTTCATATCAACCGCAATGGGGCACCAAAACTGGTGTTAAATATATTAAAGTTACTAATGCTTCTTTAACCTATGTTGGTGCTACTAAATATAGCCAATTGGTAAATTATTGGGCTCAAAATACAGCTGCAGTAATATCAATTACACCTGTAATTACAACCAATGATTTATACTTGGTAAAAGCTGGAGACAATGGACAATATTACTTAGTTTCAATCTTAAATATTGTTGATATTGCTGGAAAAGCTGACGGAGATAATGTAGAATTTAAATACAAAACATTGCCATAGTTGCAATATAAATAATAATATAAAAAAACCATTCATGTATTTGAATGGTTTTTTTTATGTAATGTTAAATAATAATCATGAATAAAATAAGACGTATTGGCGTATTAACCTCTGGTGGCGATTCTTCTGGAATGAATGCAGCAATAAGGGCAGTAGTGAGAACAGCGGTGTATAACCATATTGAAGTGGTTGGTATAAAAAGAGGATATGCAGGTTTGATTGATAATGAATTTGTAGAACTTAAAACCATTGATGTTGCAAATATTATTCATAGAGGAGGCACAATATTAAAATCTGCAAGGTGTGAAGAATTTATGACAAAAGAGGGTCGTCAAATTGCATTTAATAATTTAAAAGCTCAAAGTATAGATGCCTTGATAGTGATAGGAGGCAATGGTACTTATGCTGGAGCCAACATATTTTTTCAAGAGTTTTTGTTTCCAATTATAGGATTGCCGGGCACTATAGATAATGATATTAATGGAACAGATGTAACAATTGGGTCTGATACTGCCCTAAATAATGCCATTTGGGCAATTGACAAAATAAGAGATACTGCTGATGCACACGATCGTGTATTTTTTGTAGAGGTAATGGGCCGCGACTCAGGTTTTATAGGATTAAACACGGGGATTGCAGTAGGTGCAGAAGCCATTCTTATTCCCGAAATATTAGACGATACAGCATTGCTTTTTTCGTATTTTACTAGGAATAAGAAACGAAAAAAAATGTTTAGTATAATCATTGTTACAGAAGGAAATATAGAAGGGAATGCGT
The DNA here is from genome assembly GCA_041690035.1 of Bacteroidia bacterium. GTDB lineage: Bacteria > Bacteroidota > Bacteroidia > NS11-12g > UBA955 > CALSPH01. The sequence goes on from JBDNFC010000016.1 coordinate 97,097, forward strand.
TTGAAATAGCAAATAAAGTAAGAGAAAAATTTGATTATTTAGATATTCGTGTATCTGTGCTAGGTCACATGCAAAGGGGCGGAAACCCCACTGCAAATGATCGTTTAGTGGCATCAGAACTGGGTTATCATGCAGTAAAATTTTTGATAGAAGAAAAGCATGGATTTGCGCTGGGCAAGAATGGCAAGGGCATTACATTAACATCATTTATCGAGGCAATTAAGAAAAATAATAATGTAGATAATTCATTGTGGAAAATGTCAAAAGTGTTAAGTTTGTAAATAGAAATGCTCATAGAATTAGAAATTCATAATTTTGCCTTATTAAAAAATATAAAACTCACGCCATCCAGCGGTTTTACGGCTATAACTGGCGAGACTGGTGCAGGAAAATCAATAATTTTTGATGCACTTGGCCTGTTATTGGGCGACCGAGCAGATAGTAGTTTATTTGATTTACAATCAGAGAAATGTATTATTGAGGCTTCTTTTGAAGTTTCAAAAAATGAGGATGTTAAACACTTTTTAACAGCTCAAGACTTTGATTTTGCAAACACCTTACTATTGAGAAGAGAAATTGCAAATGGTGGTAAAACTAGATCATTTATAAATGATACACCAGCAAGTATGGTACAAATGAAAACGCTTGGTAATTTATTAGTAGATATACATTTTCAGCATCAAACCCTTTCTATTTTTAAGCCAGATCAATTGATGGTACTATTAGATAGTTTTGCTAATAATCATCAATTGTTAGTTGAATATCAAGAGATATATGCAGCTTATAAAAAGGCAAAAAGTAAGCAGGCACAGCTATTGACAGTAAATTCTAATTATCAAAAACAAGCTAGTTACAATACATTTTTGCTTGATGAATTGGCGCGTTTTAGAATAAGTGAGCATGATAATGTTTTAGAAAATCAAATAGAAATTTTGGCAAATGCAGAAGAAATACAATATGCAGGCTTGCAGTTTGCAAATACTATAAATCATTCAGAGCCATCTATTATAGATCAACTTAATCAATTTTTGCCCGCTATAAAAAAGTTAAATGTTCATCATTCTGATTCGAATTTGATAGAAAGATTTAGCCAAATTATTATTGAGTTGAAAGAATTGGCAAACGATTGTGAGAATATAGCAGAAAAAACCGTAGTAGATGAAAAACAATTAATGGTTTTAGAAAAAAGGTATCATGCTTTGCAAGACTTGCTAAAAAAACATCAGGTTATTCAAGTTGACGAATTATTAAAAATACAAGATGATTTAGAAAAAGAACAATCCAATAATTTTAATTTAGAAGAAGAGCTAAAATCTATAAGCCATAAATTATTAAGTTTGGAGCAAAATATTATACTTGTGTCGGCAAAGCTTCATCAAGCAAGAAAATTGGCTATACCATCTATGACTAAAAGTATTTTGGAACTATTAGTAGGTTTAGAAATTGTCAAGGCTAGAATGGAAATAGTTTTAAAAGAATCAGTAGATTTTGGATTAGATGGTAAAGACATTATAGCAATAGCGTTTAGCGCAAATAGTGATTTGGCAATGATGCCTATAGAAAAAGTGGCAAGTGGCGGAGAAACATCTCGCTTGGCTTTATGTTTAAAATCTATCGCATCTACCGATAATAGTACACTTATTTTTGACGAAATAGATACAGGGGTTTCTGGTCGTGTGGCACAAAAAATAGGAAATTTATTAAATAAGATAGCAGAGAAACAGCAAGTTATTTGCATAACACATTCTCCACAAGTAGCAAGCAGTGCAACGATTCATTTACATACTTCAAAAGCAGAAATAGAAGGCAAAACAAGTACAAATATTCAAGAATTAAATGGTAAAACTAGGATAGACGCAATAGCTCAAATGTTGAGTGGAGATTTTATTACAAAGGCGGCTAGAGAAAATGCCGCAGTTTTATTAGCTAAATAGTTACTAATCTTCTTCTCTTTCTAGGTATTCATCAAAATCATACTCTGGCATTAAATCACTTTTTACATGGCCTATGGTTTCTTGAAAAGCTTGTGAGAATTTATTAAAATCTTCTTTATATAAAAATATTTTATGTTTTACAAAAGTGCCATCTTCATGTCTTTTCTTGCTCTCAGTAATGGTAATATAAAAATCATTATTTCTTGTAGCTTTTACATCAAAGAAATAAGTTCTTTTTCCTGCCCTCACTTTCTTAGAAAAAATTTCTTCATCATTTTCTCTAAATGCCCTCTGTTCGTTATCCATATTTTTGTGTTAAATTAAATAACAAAACTATTATAATTTTATAAATTAAAAAAACTTTTATTTCGCAACAAAATCGCTTCATTTTTTTAAATTTTATTATTTTTGTGCAAGATAAATTTAAAATTCTAAAAGGGTTGCAATTAAGCGAGTAGAGCAATAAATTGTCTTAAACGGCTCAGTAAAATGTTAATTACGAATAAGATTGCTCTGTAATTTTTGGGGCAGCATTTAAGATTTCTTCAGAAACCCCGTCACTATATTTTGCAAAATTTTCAATAAATAATTTTGCGAGATGGTTTGCTTTTTCGTTATATGCTGGCTTATTTGCCCAAGTTTCGCGGGGATTCAATAATTCTGTTGGCACATTTGGGCAGCTTTTTGGTATTTGTATTCCAAATACTTCGTGTATTTCATAATCAACATTTTCTAGATTGCCATTTAAAGCAGCATCTATCATTGCCCGAGTATATTTTAATTTTATTCGAGTACCAATCCCATATTCGCCTCCGGTCCATCCCGTATTTATAAGCCAAACATTTGCATCTCCATTAGAAAGTTTGTTTCCGAGCATTTCTGCATATTTGCCGGGGTGCAGTGGCAAAAAAGCCGCACCAAAACAAGGTGAAAATGTAGCTTGGGGCTCTACTACACCTATTTCTGTGCCTGCTACTTTTGCGGTATATCCGCTAATGAAAAAATACATTGCCTGCGATTTTGTTAATTTTGATATTGGTGGGAATACTCCAAAAGCGTCTGCAGTTAGAAAAAATATATTCTTTGGAGCAGGTCCCATTGATGGCGTTGCAATATTTTCTACATTATAAATTGGATATGCGCATCTTGTATTTTCTGTTACAGATACATCATCGTAATTTACAACATTGCTGTTTTCAAAAAACCTAACATTTTCTAAAAGTGCATTTTCTTTAATTGCATTCCAAATAGTTGGTTCATTTTCTTGACTTAGATTGATGGTTTTTGCATAGCACCCTCCTTCAAAATTAAAAACTGAATCATTTGCCCAGCCATGCTCATCATCTCCTATTAATTTCCTATTTGGATCAGCACTTAAAGTTGTTTTTCCTGTGCCACTTAAACCAAAAAAGATAGCTGAATCGCCATTTATTCCCATATTTGCAGAGCAATGCATGCTCAATACATTGTGTTCTATTGGCAAACTATAGTTTAATACAGTAAATATTCCTTTTTTTATTTCGCCAGTGTATCCAGATCCACCAATGATATATATTTTTTTGGAAAAATTTATGATGCTAAAATTTTTAGCCTTTGTACCATCTATTTCTGGTATTGCTAAAAATGAAGGAGCTGCAAGTATTATCCAATCTGTATGATTTTTTGCTATTTCTTCTTCTGTTGGTCTTAAAAACATGTGATGAACAAATAGATTTTGGAAAGCCGTTTCAGTTACCACTTTAATAGAAATTGTAAATCGCTCATCTGCACAAGCTTTTGCATCTCTTATATATAATTCTTTCCCTTTATAATGGTTAATTATTTTTGCAACAAGATTATCAAATTTAGTTTCATCAAATTTTTGATTGATGTTTCCCCACCATACTGTTTCGTTTGTCGTTTGGTCGGCAACTGTATATTTATCTTTTGGAGATCTGCCAGTAAATTCGCCAGTGTCTGCTGCTAATGCACCTGTACTTGTAAGTGATCCTTCACCATTTGAAACAGATTTTTCTACCAGTTGGCTTGGGGTTAAATTTTGATGAGTGGCGGCAGCATTTGATATTATCTCTGAAATTATTGTGTTTTTATTCATCTTAAATAAATTTAAAAATAGGGCAGCAAATGTAAGCATTAAAATAAAAATACAACTAAAAATCTATTTTATATAGAGATAAAAATCTTAAAAGTATTTTTTATTTATTAAAAATAATCTTAACTTCGTATTTTTATGAAACAAATACTTTTTATCTTTAGTTTATCATTTACAATTCCTTTGTTTGGTCAAGAAATCATTGATTTTAACAACTTTCATCCCACACGTTGTAGGCATTCAATACCGAATGATTTGACAGCAAGCGCAAAAAAAAATTATGAAAAAAATGCTTCATTAATAGATGAGTCTGAAAAAGGCAAGAATCGAAAAAAAGACGAAAAAGAATTTTATTTACAGAACAACTTTAGTATTCAAGATTTTTTGTTAAGTGGTCAAATCCTATACAACGATACTTTTACAAATTATATTCAAAAAATCGCAAATGTATTGCTTCAAGAAAATCCAGTTTTGAGAGCTAAACTCAGGTTTTATTGTGTTAGAAACACAGAGGTTAATGCATTTGCAACGCAAGAGGGCATTATATTTTTTAATGTAGGTCTTTTTGCTCAGGTAAAAAACGAAGCACAAATTGCCTTTATTCTTGCCCACGAAATATCTCATTATACAGAAGGACACGTGCTTCAAGGATTTTTAGAGACTAAAAAAATAATGAGGGGAGAAAATTATTATGGCTTTATGGATTATTACAGTAGAGTTCGTTCCTTTTTTAGATACTCTAGAGACAGTGAGTTAGAGGCGGATCAAAAAGGTTGGGATTTGTTTAAAAAATCGCCTTACAGTAAGTCTATAGTTTCAAGTGTATTTGATATGTTATTGTATTCTTACACTCACTTTGATTCCTTTAATTTTGATATAAAAAATTATGAAGAAAAAAAATATAAGTTTCCTTCAAATTATCAATTAAATCAAACCACACCTTTAGTTGCAGATGAAAATAGGGATGATAATTTTAGTACTCATCCAAATGTTAGAGATAGAAAGAAAAAAATTAGAGTAGAGATTGGCTCAGATACCTTGCATGGCAAGGATTTTGTTGTTTCTAAAAATGATTTTTATTCTATTCAGAAAATTGCAAGGTATGATATGGCGCGCTACTATATTACACAAGCAAATTTTGCTGATGCCTATTATCACGCATTACTTATTGAAAAAATATATGGGGGGGGGGTTTATATCGACAAGATAAAAGCAATAGCTTTATACGGTTTAGCCAAGTATGTGGCCGTAGAAGGTAAAAAAGATTATTTAATATTACCTTATGACAAGGTACAAAGTCTACCGCAGCAGTATTATTATTTTTTAAGCAATCTGTCTCAAAAAGAACTTACAATATTTGCTGCACGAGAGATACAAAAATTGATGGTAAAGCATCCTGATTATAAATTTTTAGCAAAGCTGGAAGATGATTTGTTAAAAACACTTATAGAAGATTTAAAAACAAAACCAGAGGAGTTTTATTCTAGTTGGCAGTCCAATATAGGCGATGATAAGGATAAGAATGCCAACTATTATAGGTATGCATTTGTTGATAAAATGTCTAATCCACAATGGTTTCAAAAAATGCAATCTCTTGAAATGAATAAAGAAACAAAGCAAAAATATTTTACTTCGAATTCAAGAGATAAAAATTCTCAAACATTTGTGCAAAAAATAAAGCAATTTTCACCAAATAATCTCACAATGTTTCTTCCAGCATTTCAGCAAGTTGTAACCACATTTTCTGGATCTTCTAATATTGCCTATATGGAGAGTTTGCAAGAGCGCAATTATATTATTAGTCAAGTAAATACAATATCAAAACTAAACAAAGTAGCTGTTGATTTTGTAGAGAAAACGCCAGAAAATTATACAACAGAAAGTTATAATACATATTCAGAGTATATTAATTGGCTTACAGAACAGAAATATAGTAAAAATATTAAGATGATAGCCTTTGATGACTATTTATCGGACACCGCTAGCACAGAAAATTATTTTGGGTTGATTGAATTTGAATCAAAACAAGATAAATTGCTTGTAAAAAATCAACATTTTTGGAAATATAAATTTATTATTTACAATAGAAATAATAATCAAATGGTTTACAATCAATCCTTTAAAAGTTCTAAAAAATATTCTCAAAAAAAGGCTAAAAAAATTCTTAATTCGTCTTTTAAAACCATTACGAAAAATCATCAGGATTAAACCAGTTTTTTTGTCAAGAAAAAGTTTCTAAGTATATTTTTTAGTATAAAAGTTGTTTAACAGTTACTTTTGTTTTCAAAATGCCGCAATTGATAAGTGTTTGAATAACATTTTCTAACATTTTTATACGTATGTCAATAGTTGTATTCCACTCTGTCATATTAAACCAATTAAGTGCATCAATGGGTTTCATTTGGTATTTTTCTATAAACATATCTATTGCATTTTCTGCTTCCATTAATTGGCCACAAGTATAATTTATAGTATCAAGCACTTTATTAATTATTTCTCCATTTTCTTTATAATAATCTCTATTAAATACCAGAACAAAACTGCTCCAAGTGGTTACATATTCTCCAACTCTTCTAAAAATATATTTGTCTACAAATGGTTTGGTGGTAAATTTTTCCCAATAAAAAACAAATTCTTTTTTCTGTTTTGCTGCATTAATTGCACCTTCTAAATTTTTAATTTCATTGAATCCAACACATTTTTTTGTTTAAAATAAGCATCCACAATAGGCATTAAATGTGAGCCGCTGCCTTTTCTAGAAATTGCAATAGGGTGATCGAAAATATTATTGTATTGAGTAATTGTACTATTGAAAGGAACATGCACGCCCCAAACTAATGGCGACTTTACAAACACATTGGCGATGAAGAATTGTTGATTTTCTGCAATAAATTTAACAGCTCCCTCTGTTAGTAAAATAGCCGCATCTAACTTATTACTTAATAATAGTTGGCACATTTCGCCAGTGCCACCTCTGCAAGTTTTCCAATTAATTTTAACTCTTTTTTTTTCAAATAATTGATGTTCAATTGCCAGGTGCCATGGATAATTAAAATGTTCATGCACACCGCCAATGCGCATCGATTGCATTACTTTATTTCTTTTATAGTAATTATTTTTACTGGTTTTGTAGGCATGGCCATTTCTCCGCTATATGGATTGGCCTCAACTGGTGAATTTGCAATTTTTTCTATTACATCTAAACCTGTAATAATTTCACCAAATACAGTATACTCTCCATCTAACTGTGGAGCCCCTCCTAGACTTGCATATTGTGCTTTTGCTTTTTCACTTATATTTGTTAATTGATCATATATGGGGTGGGTGGGCTTAAAAATTTCACCATCTACAATATAAAATTGAGAACCATTACTTTCTCGATTTGGATTAATATCATTGTTTTTTCTAGCAGCACTTAACGCGCCTCTTTTATGAAAAAATGCAGGATTAATTTCAGCAGGTATTTTGTACTCGGGCCCGCCAAAACCATCATTTTGCGGGTTTTCGTCCTTAGAATTTGGGTCGCCAGTTTGTATCATAAAATTTTTAAGTATGCGATGAAATTTATGATTGTCAAAATATTTTGCAGTTATTAATTTTAAAAAATTATCTCTATGTAATGGTGTATTGTTGTACAATTTAAAAATCATTTCTCCTTTAGTAGTAATAATTAAGATTTTTGGACCACTAAAGTAAACTGAGTCTTGATAAACTTTTAAAGCTGCCAAACTGTCTTTGTTAATCGCGTTTTTATTAGCGTTTTCTATTCCTACATTTGCTTCTTGATTAAAATCTTTTGGACGGTCATTATTACAGCTCAATATTAAGATTGAAAGCGATAGTAATGCTAGTTTTTTGATATTGTTATATTTTGCTAATTTCATTAGATGGTAAAATTTCTTCTTCTATAAAGTAATGAACAATGTATTGTTTTAATAATAATTCTTGTTCAAATATATTAATAAAGGGCAGTTCTTTTATTTTATCCCAGTGCGGCCAGCCATCATTATCCATGCCAATAAGGGCATAATATCCGTCATAGCTCAATAATTTGCATACTGCAATATGAAGTAAGCCTACTTTATCCGTTTTACTAAATTTTTTTTCTGGCAATATACCTAATTCCCTCACCCCGATTAAAAAAAGTATCGCATTGGTGTCAGGTTTTTTACTAAAATGTGTGTTAACATAGTCTAATACTCGCCTATAATCTTGCTCTAGTTCTGTGATCATTAATTTGCAAATATAAGGATATTGAAGTAAAAAATCGGACTCTAATTTTTAATTATTTCATCAAAAGCAAGTATTATATCAAAGCCACTTTTCTTAATTTGTGGCAATGTTTTTTCATCACAAACTATCATTATAAAATCGCCCCCCCAAGCGCCCATTGATTTTGCATAAACCGCTATGTCTTTAAAATGTGTTTCTTTGATTGTTTTTTGATTAAGGTAACTTGAAATTAATTCTTCATGGTTTACTATGTTTTCACAAAAAAGAACTTCATTATCTTGATATTTGATAAAATTTAATGAGCATTGATTTATAGCTTTGATAAGATTTTCCGAAGGTGGTTTTAGATTAGAGATGGCTTTTAGGCTATTTTGTTTCTTGCCCAGATAAACAAAAAAAATATTTTTTTTAAAGCTAGGATTAAATATTATTGGCGTTGCTTCATGGTTTTTATTTTTGTTTTGAAACAAAATAGGCCCATCAGCAGTTGCGCAAGCTAAATCATATCCACTTCCTTTAAATGTTTTGCTATAAAGTAAATATGGGTCTGAATTAGTAGCCTGAGAAAGCAAAGAAACCATTGTGGAGCTGCTACCCCAGCCAAATTTATTATTAAATTCTAAATGGGTTTCAAAATGATAGTCTATACTTTTTTTCCAAAATGCCAAGTTTACATTTTTTAGCAAAATCTGCAGCGTTCGTGATGCTTTTTTGTTACTAGTAGCAATAATATCAAAATTATCAACACTAATTACAGCAGAAAACCACATTTTGTTTTCATTGGTATACGCATTCCAATAGATTTTTTCTTGTTGGTTTTCTATATTTTTAGATTCGAATACACTTAGGTTTTGGCCAAAATTTAGAGGAAGGGCAAGTCCTTTTGCTCCAAAAAGTAGCAAGTATTCTGCACTCAATAATAACTTGCCACTTGCATAATAGTTTTTGGGTTTCAATGAGTATGTTAGTTATCCTTATTTCTAAGTTGATTAAAAACTTTTACAGCTGCTGCATGGCTTACAATTTTATCCTTAAAATGTGCCACGATGTTATTTTTTTCTTCATTAGTAGCGCCCAATTGGTTTAAAATATTCATTAAATGCATTTTCATGTGTCCTTTTTGAATCCCTGTGGTAACCAGAGATCTGAGGGCTGAAAAATTTTGAGCTAACCCTGCTGCTGCAACGATTTCCATAAGTTGATTGCTATTAGGTTTTCCTAATATTTCGTGGGCAAATTTTACCATCGGATGCAAGCTAGTTATGCCTCCAACTGTACCAAGAGAAAGTGGTATGTCTATCCAAAATCTAAAATAATTATTTGCTAAAGTAGCATGTGTCAATGATCTGTACCGTCCATCTCTTGCAGCATAAGCATGGGCACAAGCTTCTACAGCCCTAAAATCATTTCCAGTAGCAATAATTACCGAGTCTATACCATTCATTATACCTTTATTATGTGTTACAGCCCTATATGGCTCAACTTCTGCTACATGAATGGCGTTGATGAATTTTTGCGCAAATTCAGTGCCCGAAATGCCTTCCATTTCTAGCATTGCTGTATCGCATCCAACTTCTGCTCTTACAAGGCAGTTTGGAGTATAGTTTGATAAAATACACATAATTATTTCTACCTGATTATCAGAAAGGTCTTGCGCGGATTCAATTTCTGAAATAAGTATTTTTGATAATGCTTCTAGTACGCTATTTATAAAATTTGCACCCATGCTATCACAAGTGTCAAATTTTACTTCTATTTGATAATAATTTGGCTCCCATGCTGTTTTATCAATTAGTGCAATGTCTATTATTCCACCACCTCTTTTGCGCATATTTTCTGTGAGGTTATTTGTGGCTTCTAAAAAAATATTTTTTCTATTGCTAAAAAGATTAATTAATTCTGTAGGACTTTTTCCTCGCCAAATAAAATGAACATGCCCTATTTTTTCTTTTGACAAAACTGTACATTTAAACCCACCTTTATCCGCCCAAAAAGTAGCTGCCTTAGCAGCAGCGGCCACTACACTGCTTTCTTCTATGGCTAGTGGCATGCATTTGTTTACGCCATTTATTATAAAGTTTGGTGCTATCCCAAATGGCATGTAAAAATTACTAATTGTATTTTCTATAAATTCATCATGGAGTTGTTGAATTTTTTCGTCAAAATGGTTGTAGCTTTTTAATAAGGCTAAAGATTCTGTTGGATTTGTGCAATAGTTTTGAATTAACCATTCTTGTTTTTTTTCTTTGCTAAGTTTGCTAAACCCATTTACTAATGGAACTACTTTTTTCATTTTATTTAAGCGTTAAAAATTGTTGTGCCAATTGTAATCCTTCTATTTGTCCTAAAACATATTCTTCCAAGGGTTCGTAACCTATTTGAGCATATTTTAACATTGCAGATGCTTGCCCATAAATTGCAGGTATTTGAAGTTTTTTTATGTGAAAATAGCCATCTAAGTAAGATGCAATACCCCCTGAAACTATGATTTTTTTTGCATTTATATTTTTTGGAGACTCTTTTTTAATAAGATTAATAATCTCTGTCATTTCTAATGCTGTGTGTCCAATGTTTATGGTATCTGCGAGGGCATCCATCCGGGGGGTTTGGTGCCTCAAAAACTCTAATTTAGAAAAATTTGTTCCACCCAATGCGCCATAATCTAAAGCTTCTATAGGTAATTTTAATAATGCAGCGATACTTTTTGGTCCAAATCCTTGGCCAACTTCTTTTATGATAATCGGAAAATCAAGTTTATCTATCAGTTTTTCAATAGTTTGCAAGGGTGCTTCATAATATCTGTCACCTCCAGGCTGCATCCATTCTTGCAAAGGGTTTATATGCACTATAAGCCCATCAGCTTCAGTTTTTTTTATTAACTCTCTAATTGTTTCAATTTTGTTTTGGGTTGTTAACAGTCCTATTTGTGCTATGCCAAGATTGGCAAACAATGGCTGATTATTGATATATTTGCGCACAGCAAAATCAGCAATGTAGGTATTGTTGTTTAAAATAACTCTGCAAGAACCCAATCCCATACCTAGTTTATATTTTGCAGCAACTTTTGCAAGATTTTTATTAATTTCTTTTGCGATTTTTGCACCGCCTGTCATACTAGAAATCCAAATTGGATAATCTAGTATTTTGTTCACTATTTCTATTTCAAGTTTCTGTGTATCTCTGGGATGTCCCATAAGCAGTGGTTCATAAAAAAAACGCGGATCAGCCTTTAACACTTGCGATTCAAAAGCAAGTTTAATATGTTCTTTTTTACGGTGATTTATTTCTTCCTCTTTGGGCATAAATAGATAATAATAACCGCAAAGATAAGGTTTAGTTTTTACTCACCATACTTTGCGTTTTTTTTTGATTTTTAAATATAAAAATTATTAATCAACAACCTTATTGTTAGATAGAAGGATATAACAACTGCTTGCTTGCACAATTATTTTTAACTGTTGATCAATTAAATGTTGCAATAATTTTTATGGCTACCAATCTGTTTTTTTATCTATCCTATTTTGTAAATTTGGAAATTGTATTTTACAAAGTCTAGGATTGTTGGGATAATATATTACTTTAGCTTTAGCAGAAACAAGCATCAGTGAATTGTCTAAATCTACTTTGCATGTATAAAGGGTGTAGTTGGCAAAAAATGTTACATGTGCAGTTTGTTCTATTGGATCATGTGTTAATTCAAGAATTTTAGTCTCTTTACTATTGTATTTTAATAATATTTGTTTTCTAATAAATGCAGCATTTATTGCAATAATGGGCAATGCAATAAATAAAGAAAGAAATATAATACTGGTTTTTTCTATAGGGCTAAATCTCAAGGCCTTTCTAATACCTTTGTATGAAAAATGCAGAAACGAAACATCTGTTAAAACTGCCAATAAAATTATATGCAAAACACCTAAGGCAAGAAGAATAAAAGTTTCGCTTACATTATTGTAGTTTAAATAATAGTTAAAAATAAATAAAATGATACAAATAAGGTAAGAAATTATGCATAATATTATACGGGTTTTTAAATTGATAAAGCTGTTTTGATAGCCTTGATATTTATCCTCAATTTCTTTAATCTTTCTTTCATTAAATTTTCTAATTTTTTCAGCCCTAGCTATTGCAGGGTCTTTAAATTTTATTGTCCAAATATTTGAATTTAAGTCTGCATCGTAAGCAATTTTAGTTTCGGCATTAGATAATATCTTATATGCTCTACTAATCTGTTTAAACCTCTCTTCTGCAACAGGATTGTTTGGGTTTTTATCAGGATGATAGATTTTAGCGAGTTGTCTATATTTTTTTTTTATTAATTCAGCTTTTGCAAAATCTTCTAAGCCTAAGTTTTCGTAAAGTGATTTCAATATTTAATATTTTTTTAATTAGAACTAATATTTTATTGCAAAATACTACATTTGCTCATTAATTTACAAATATAAGCTTATGAAATATTTTTTAAGGTTTTTATTGATAATATTGATTGCAATAAGTGGATATTTAATTTATATCAATTATTTTGCCAGTGGCAAAATAATTGACTCAATGAATTTAGTGCCAGAGGATGCAATTTATATCGTAGAAACAAAGCAGCCTATAAAAGCTTGGGAAAATTTTAGTAAAAGTGATTTGTGGCGGCACATGAAAACCTACCCATCATTTGCAGAAATTAACGCAAATGCAGATGCATTGGATGATTTAATTAAACAAAATAAAGCTGTTTTTTCCATCTTTGGGTTTAATCATTTATTAATTTCAGCTCATATTACTCAAGCAAGAGATTATGATTTTTTATTTATAATAGATATGTCTAGCGCTTCTCAAAGCAATATTTTAGTAAATAATTTAGATAAAATATTTGCTTTAGGTGATTTTGATGTTACTCAATTAAAATATAGCAATATTAATATAAACGTCTGTAAAAATCGTTCTGATAAAAGTGTACTTTATGCAGCAGTAGTAGGTAATTATTTTGTTTGTTCTTATACCAAAAATTTGGTAGAAAAAAGTATTAATCAGCATTCTATGCCCAAGTTAGCTGTAGATCAGCATTTTGTGACTGTAAAAGATCAAATGAGCACAAGTGGCTTAGCACAAGTTTATCTCAATTTTAAAGCTATGGTACCTTTTCTTAAGTTGTATATGGGAGAGATGGAAAGCGGCACTCAAGATATGCTCAATAATATGCATTTTGCTGCTATGGATGCAGAATTGGAAGATAAGTATTTGAAGCTAGATGGTTACTTGCAAATAGATGACTCTGTACCACAATTGCTAACTGCATTGCTAAAAGGGGGTAAAAGTGCAGTAAATGTTCAAGAAATACTTTCAGAGAGAACTGCCTTTATGATGCGCATGGGCTTTGATAATTTTGACCTTTTTTATTCAAATATGTTTGAACTATCTTATCCTAAAGGTGATAAAAAATTGGATAGAAAGATTAGACTAATGGAGATTTTATTAGGGTTTTCTATGAAAGAGGATTTAATGGGCTGGATGGGTGATGAGATTTGTATTTCGCAGAATGTTAATGAAAAGATGTTTGGCAATAAAGTGCCTAAAATTTTGAGTATTAAAGCTAAAGATATTTCTCAGGCTAAAGAAAAAATGGGTAAAATTGGCAAAAAGGTAAGAAGGAGAACACCTTTAAAATTTAACACCTACCAATTTAGAGACTATGAAATTAATTATTTGGAAACTAAAGGACTTTTTCAATTGCTTTTTGGTAAGTTATTTGATAAAATTGAAAAACCATTTTATACCTACATCGGCAATTATGTTGTCTTTTGCGATGATGCAAGAACACTTCTACAAATGATTATAGATTATGAAGATGGCAAAACCATTGCAAAAGATGCAAGTTTTGACAACATCTTTAAAGATTTTAAAAAGGCTTCTACAGTAATGGTGTATCTATCTCCAAAACTTTATTTCAATAATTTTAAAAGCATTTTGGCTCCTTCTAAATATTTAGAAATGTCAAAAAATAAACAATATATAACTTGCTTTAATGGCAGTGCCTTGCAGATGATAGCGTCAGAAAATGGTGTATTTGAAACTCAAATTGGCAGTAATTTTTTTAAAGAGCAAATAGTTATTGTTCCCGATAGCATGCTAGAAGAAGAACAGCTTCAAAAACTTGACGAGATTGATAAATTTATCATCACTAAATTAAATGATAATGCAGTTAAAAAATTATATGAAAATGGAGTTATTGAATCAATTACAGAGGTAGATGCGATGCAAATTCCAAATGGTGTATTTACTGCATATTGGGAAAATGGGAATGTGAAAATTAAAGGAAAATATAGAGATGGCATTGCAATAGGTGCATGGAAATATTATAGTGATGAAGGCAAATTAACTGAAAAGATAAAAAACTAAATTCTTTTTTAAGATGTTAATATTAAACCCAAAAGGGTAAAATAAATGCCCAATAACAGTAAAGTTTTATTGGATTATGTAGTCCAATTTTATACATTTAAGAATTGGATCATGCATGATTTTCAAAAGCAGGTGCTTGCTAAAATAGTAGCTAAGAAAAGCGGTTTGTTAATAGCACCCACTGGCAGTGGCAAAACCCTTGCAGTAGCATTGCCGCATTTAGCAGAAATAGCACTCTATGGATTAGAAAAACAACTTACCCTTATTTGGGTAACGCCACTCAGATCATTGGCTAGCGATATTTGCCTTGCCATTAATAATGCTGCAGATTTGCTTGACATCCCTTTTTGTGCAGCCCTTAGAAATGGAGATACCACAACATTGGAAAGGCAAAAGCAAATAAAAAACCCGCCCAATGCACTTATTACCACTCCAGAAAGCATGCATTTATTATTTGCTCAAAAAAATAATCGCCAATTTCTGAAAAATGTAAAATTGCTTGTAGTAGATGAATGGCACGAATTATTGGGAAGCAAAAGAGGGGTGCAAACAGAATTGGTTGTTTCTCAATTATTGATTTATAACCCCGCTTTAGTTACTTGGGGAATAACCGCCACCATAGGAAATATTGCTCAAGCTGGTTCAGTTTTATTACAATCCTATCCCGATTGGTGCATAGTAGAAGGCAAATTAGATAAAAAAATTATTTTTAAATCTATTATGCCAGATTCTATTTCAAATTATCCTTGGGCAGGGCATTTAGGTTTAACACTTTTAGATAAAATTATTCCTGTTTTAGAGCTTAGCAAAAGCACATTGGTATTTACAAACACAAGATCACAAACCGAAATTTGGTATCAAAACATATTGGCATATCGGCCTGACTGGGCAGGAAAAATCGCCATGCATCACAGTAGTTTGGATAGAAATGTGAGGCTATGGGTGGAGGATAATCTTCATTCAGGTAAACTGAAATTAGTAGTATGCACTAGCAGTTTAGACCTTGGAGTAGATTTTGCTCCTGTAGATACTGTTATACAAATAGGATCGCCCAAAGGAGTAGCACGCTTATTACAACGTGCGGGTAGAAGTGGGCATCAGCCAGGGAAAGAAAGTGTAATTTATTTTTTGCCAACTCATGCGCTAGAATTACTAGAAGCAGTGGCTTTGCAAATTGCTATTAAAAATAAAAGTATTGAAGAGAAATTACCTTTGGTGCGTAGTTTTGATGTATTAATACAATTTTTAATTACCCTTGCAGTTGGCGATGGTTTTAAAGAAAAATTACTTTTTAAACAAATAAAAAAAACATTTAGCTATAGCACGATTACTCAAAATGAGTGGGAGTGGATGCTAAGCTTTATAGTTTATGGAGGCAAAAGCCTTTCTAGTTATCCTGAATTTAATAAAGTATCAGTAGCTAATAATTTGTATAAAGTAGAAAAAAGAAAAGTGGCTATGCAACACAGAATGTCAATTGGCACAATAGAAAGTGATGCTGCAATTTCTGTTAAAATGCTTAATGGAAAATACCTTGGTAATATGGAAGAATATTTTATAAGTAAATTAAAGGTAGGTGATCCATTTGTCTTTTCTGGAAAGATTTTAGAGTTTGTTAAAATGGCTGACAATGCTGCAATTGTAAAAAATAGCGTAAAAAAAAATGCCATAGTACCTGCTTGGGCTGGAGGTCGTATGAGTTTTAGCAATCAAATAAGCTATTGGCTAAGCCATTTATTAAATAATCTACAGGCCTATAATTATGCAGAATTAGATTTGTTAACTCCCTTATTAGATTTGCAACAAATGCGCAGTGAATTGCCCACAAGGCGTGGATTATTAATTGAAAAAATGGAGTCAAAAGAGGGGTATCATTTATTTGCTTATCCAATGGCAGGGCGCACCTTGCATGAGGGAATAGCAATGCTAATGGCATATAGGCTTTCTAAACAAGGCAATGCAAGCTATAGCATAGCAATGAATGATTATGGATTTGAGCTCTTATCAGATACCCCAATACCTATAGAAGAAGCCATTGAAAAATATGACTTATTTAGTCCAGATAATTTGTATGACGATATGTGCAATGCCAATAATTATAGTCAAATGGCTAGCAAAAAATTTAGTAACATTGCAAATGTAGCAGGTATTATTTTTAAAGGAACACCAAACAAGCCAATAAAGAACAAGCACTTACGGGCAAATTCTAATCTTTTTTATAAAGTTTTTAGACAATATGATGCAGATAATTTATTGCTTCGTCAGGCAGACGAGGAGGTAATTCATCAACATTTAGAGCATCATAGGGTAGTGGCTATATTTGAGCAAATAGCTGAAGGTAAAATTTTTATAACTAATATTGATGGCATTACTCCATTTTGTTTTCCAATTATGGTGGATCGATTTAGAGAACAATTAAGCACAGAGCAGCTTGCTGATAGAATAAAAAAAATGATTGACCAAGCGGAGTTTAAATAAATAATTCTATAAATGAAACTTAATTATCGATAAAAAACTCTGGAAACTTTTAAAACTGTAATAGTTTTTTAATTTTATTAATGTAGTTTTGCCCCAAAATTTATAGGTTAAAGATTTGTCATTAAAATCAAAAATATTATCGGCTGCCGAGCAAATGTATCTTCGTTTTGGTTTACGCAGTGTTACTATGGATGACATTGCCTCTGAACTTGCCATGTCTAAAAAAACAATTTATCAATATATAAAGGATAAAAAGGAATTAGTGCAATTGGCGATGGATAAAAACATGTGTGATCATGAAAAAGAAAGCAATGCTATTTTTAAAGAAATTTTGCATCCAATAGACCAAATGGTTGCCATTTTTGATATGGTGCATCGCAGAACAAAATCTATGCATCCTTCTCTTTTATTCGAACTAAAGCGAATTTATCCAGAGTTATTTAAAAAAATTAATGGATTTAGGGAGGAATTTGTTTTTAAAAAAATTTTACTCAATATTAAAAAAGGGGTAGAAATGGGGCTATATAGAAATGATTTTGATATAGCACTTATAGCAAGATTTTACATAATATGTATTGAAGAAACATTGCAGCAAAAAAAGGGCGAGGAAACTCAAATACCCCATAAACAATACGAATTGATGAATTATCATTTACGCGGAATAGTAACAGAAATGGGTTTAAATTATCTTACCAAACATCCTATAAATAATGGAAATAAAATATAAAAAATTAGTTAGCTTTGTCTTAGGCATTTGCTTTACAATTGGTTTGTCGGCTCAAGACAGCACTTATAGCTTTAGTATGCAGCAGTGCATAGATTATGCAAAAGTAAATCATCCACAGATAAAAATGGGAAATGCCGATGTAATTATTGCAAAAGCAGATGTGAAAGATGTAATGGCAATGGGTTTACCTCAAGTAAATATTGGTGCCAATTTTAACCATAATCTAAAAATTGCAACTCAGGTTTTACCAGATTTTATTTCGCCAAGCGTATATGGTGTGTTGTATGGCGAAAGGGTATTAAATCCTGCCACAAATCCACCACCTAATTTTGGTGCAACCCCAGTTCAGTTTGGCGTGCCATACTCTGTTACAGCAAATGCTACACTTAGTCAATTAATATTTGACGGCACCTATTTTTTAGGACTAAAGGCCGCAAATCAGTATGTAAATATGAGCAAATTGCAAGCAGAGAAAAGTGCGATTGATATTGTTGAAAATGTTTCTAAAAGTTATTTGTTAATTTTAACCACCCAAGAAAATAAAAAATTAGTAGAAGATAACCTTATTGTTATTAATGCCACAATTAAAGAAATGAAAGCACTATTAGCCAATGGATTTGCAGAAAAACTTGATGTTGAGCGGTTAGAACTTTCTCAATCATCTTTGGAAATAAGGGCAAAAAGTATTTCTCAGCAAGTAGTTATATTACAGCAAAGTCTCAAGTTTAATATGGGTATGCCTGTAAATTATACATTAAACCTTACGGATTCAATAAAGGGAATTATGGCACAAAGTAATTTAATGACTGCTGCCAATTTTGATATTAGCCAAATACAAGACTATAAAATATTGAGTCAAAATCAAGTTTTACAAGAAATGAATAAGGATAGAAATATTGTTGGCCGATACCCTACAGTGCGGCTGAATGCAAACTATGGGCAACAAAGTTTTGCAACAAAAAATGATTTTAACAGTCTTGGGAGCGAGTGGTTTCCTTTATCTAGCTATACAGTGGCAGTTAATGTGCCAATTTGGGATGGCAATGCTAGGCGTGCCAAAATTATCAAAGCTGAGCAAAACATCACGAAAAATGAATTAATGATGCAAAATTTAGCCAATGCAGCTACCCTGCAATTTAATTCTGCTCAGGTGCGATATAGTACTTCATTAGAACTAATGGATTTGCAACAAAAAAATCTGCAAATCGCTTCCGAAATTTATAAGAAAGCAGCTATAAAACTTAAGGAAGGATTAGGGAGTAGCTTAGAACTGGTGCAAGCAGAAACCGATTATAAAGCGGCTCAAATTAGTTACTTAAATAGCATTTACGATGTTTTGTTGGCAAATGTTGAGCTAAAAAAATCTTTAGGACAATTAAAATAAAAAAAATGAATTTAAACAATAAAATCAAATCATTGGCCTTTTTTTGTATTTCAATCGGTATCATTTTCTTTGCTAGCTGCGGAAAAAATAAAGATACTCTGCTTGCTGAAAAGCGAGCAGGTTTAGATAAATTGCAAAAAGAAATAGCTAAACTAAGTTTGGATGCAGACAAATTAAAAAGTGAAATAGCAAGTCTAGATAGCACAGGAAATGCATATTATGTAGATGTGAATGTAGATACGGTTTCAGCTGTTACATTTACAAATAAGGTTGAACTTCAAGGAATTGTGGAATCAAAAAACACTGTAGATGTTACTGCAGAAGCCGGTGGGTTGATAACCAGCATTTTGGTAAAACAAGGCAGTAGCGTGCGTGCTGGACAAGTAATTGCTACATTAGATAATAGCACTTATAGCAGTCAAATAGCTGAGTTGAAAAATGCACTAAGCTTAGCAGTAATTACTTACGATAGGCAATCAAACTTGTTTAAACAAAATATAGGTACAGAAATGCAACTATTGCAAGCCAAAAATAGGGTAGATGATTTGAAACAAAAAATATATACCACACAATCTATGTCTGCTAAATATGTTGTAAAAGCACCTTATAGTGGTATTATAGATGAAGTTTTTTTGGCCAAAGGAGAAATGGCAGGTCCAGGTATGCCACTAGCTAGATTGGTAAATCAAGGAGATAATGTTATAAAAATTCAGGCCTCAGAAAAGTTTATCGGATCATTTAAAAAAGGCGAAAAAGTTATTGTAAACTATCCAGTTTTAAATCTAAAGGCAGAAGAGAAAATAGAAACTGTAGGGCAAAATATAGACCCTGAAAATCGATCTTTTTATATCTATATCAAACCTACCAAATACCTTAATTTGATAAAACCAAACTTGCTTTCTGTAATAGAAATTAATGATTTTGAAGCTTCTGGAGCAATTACTATACCTACAAAAATAATTTATAAACTAAACAACGAACGCTATATTTACATCGCTATTAAAAATGATAAAGGCCAATTTGTTGCCAAAAGGCAGTCAATCGAAATAGCGCGTTCTTTTATTGATAAAACTATAATTAGCAATGGGTTAAAAGCAAATGATTTGGTTATAAGTACTGGTTTTCAGAATGTATCAGAAGGCGATTTATTAAATATTGTAGAATAATATGACAGCAAAAAAGAAAAATGTCATTAAATCCTTTGGTTTATCCAACATAGCTTTAAAGAATAGTATAAGCGTTTATGTTATTATCATTATCATAGCTATAGCTGGGGTAAATGCCTATACAAGTATGCCTAAGGAGAGTTTTCCTGAAATTAAGCAATCCACCATCTTTATCAATACTGCTTATCCTGGAAATTCACCTGTGGATATTGAAAATTTAATCACAAGACCGCTAGAAAAAGAGATAAACACCATTACTGGCATCAAAAAGTTGAAATCGCAAAGCATTCAAGATTTTTCTATTATTATTGTGGAATTTAATGTGGATGTGCCTGTAGAAGAAGCATTGTCTGATGTAAAAGACGCAGTCGATAAAGCTAAAAGTGAATTGCCAAATGATTTGCCAAAGGAGCCTTCAGTTGTTGAACTAGATTTTAGTGAAATACCAGTAATGAACCTTAATATTTATGGAAATTTACCATACGAAGATTTAAAAATTCACGCAGAATATTTAGAGGATAAAATTGAAGATATACCAGAAATATCAAGTGTTGATATAGCTGGCTTGCAAGAAAAAGAAGTGAAAGTATCTGTAAATTTGCCACAAATAGAAAGTGTTCAGTTAAGCTTAAATGACATTGTGCGTGCTATTCAGGCTGAAAATACTACAATATCTGGAGGAGATATTAAAATGATTGATGGCAACAACAATGTTAGCAGGAGAACCATAAGGGTAGATGGGGAATATAATGATTACTCAAAAATTGGTAATATTGTCGTAAAAAACGAAAATCAAAAGGTAGTTTATCTGCGAGATATTGCTACAATTACTTTTGATGAGGTAGAGCCAACATCATTTGCAAGGCTGGGCGGTAAACCAGTGTTAACCTTAGATATTAAAAAGAAATCTGGGGCCAATCTGATTGTGGCAGCTGCATCAATTCAAAAAATATTACTCGATGCCAAAACCAACCGTTTTCCGAATGAACTTAAAACAGTAATCACCAATGATCAATCTAAGCAAACTTTAAATATGGTATCTAACCTAGAAAGCAGTATTTATATGGGTATCATTTTGGTTGTACTTGTGCTTCTTTTTTTTATGGGGCTACGAAGTGCTATTTTTGTAGGTATTGCTATTCCTTTAAGTATGTTGTTAGGTTTTATCTTTTTGAATTTAGGAGGAAATACACTTAACTTTATGGTACTTTTTTCACTTATCTTGGCCTTGGGTATGCTAGTAGATAATGGCATTGTGGTGGTAGAAAATATATACAGATTGCTTAATGAAGGATACAGTAAATCTGAAGCGGCAAAACTGGGTGTGGGAGAAGTAGCAGTGCCTATTATTGCCTCTACAGCCACAACGGTAGCTGCATTTTTTCCGCTTTTATTTTGGAAATCACTGGTGGGCGAGTTTATGAAATTTTTGCCTATAACAGTAATTATTGTGCTTTCTGCATCTCTGTTTGTGGGGCTGGTGGTTAATCCTGTTATCACACGAGCATTTATTAAAACAAGCGAAGAAGAAAAAGCTAAAAAACAACATTTTTGGCGCAATTTAATTATCGTTTTTATAGCTGCTTTAATATTTTTCTTTATATTTCCATCGGCAAGAGTTTTTGGCGGGTTGTTATTTGCAATTGGAATTTTTATGGTATTGCATAAATTTGTTTTAGAACCGGCTTCAAAGAAATTTATGAATAATTTTTTACCAAAATTAGAAAATAAATATGCCATTTTATTATCCTATCTTTTAAATCATAGAATTAAAATATTGCTTAGCACTGTTTTTTTGATGTTTTTTAGTATAATAGGGTTTTTTTTTATATCGAGTCCAAAAGTGCTATTTTTTCCAGACAATGAACCTAAAATGGCAATGGTATTTATTGAAGCACCCTTAGGTACTGATATAGAAACTACCAATAAACTAACAAAAGAATTAGAAAAAAAAGTAAATGCAGCAATTGCTCCAAATAGAAATGTGGTAGAGGCTGTTTTAGCACAAGTTGGTGAGCGCACAGGCGATCCTAGAGAAGGACCACAGGTAGGTAATTCTCCTCATAAAGCAAAAATAACTGTTTCATTTTTGGAGTATCAAGATAGGCAAGCCATTAGTGATATTTCTACTTCTAAAATTTTAGAGGATATAAGAATTGCAGTAAATAATTTTCCTCAGGCAAATATAACTGTTGCTAAAGATCAGAATGGGCCACCCGTGGGCAAACCAATTAATGTTGAGGTAAAGGGTGATGATTATTTGAAATTGATTAGTTATACAGAAAAGTTAAAAAAAATAATGGAAGATGCCAACATTCCTGGTGTGGACAAACTTAAATTTGACTTAGAAACAGGTAAACCTGAATTAATTTTTTCTGTCAATAGAGATGCAGCAGGAAGATTTGGGGTAAGCACTCAGCAAATGGCCATGGCAATTAGAGATGCTCTTTTTGGCAGAGAAGCGAGTAAGTATAAAGAGGGCGAGGATGATTATAAAATTCAAGTGCGCCTTGCTGACGTGTATAGGTATAATATTAGTGCAATAGAAAATATGAAAGTAACCTTTAGAAACAATAAGGGTAGAATTGTACAAGTGCCCATATCATCTATTGCCACAATGGAGTTTAGCAGCACTTATGGTGCAGTAAAACGACAAGATATGGAAAAGGTATTAAGTATTTTTAGCAACGTAAACGAAGGCAGCAACCCTACCGAAATTGTAAACAAATTTAAAGATCTTTTGGCAAAGGAGGCTCCAAAAGTTGAAGGCATCACTTGGAAGTTTGCAGGCGAACAAGAAGAGCAAGATCAATCTTCGGCATTTTTAGGCAATGCTATGCTCATGGCTTTATTTGTTGTTTTCTTGATTATTGTAACCCAATTTAATAGTATTTTAAATCCTTTGATAATTATGATAAGCATATTATTTAGCACCATTGGAGTGTTTTTAGGATTATGGATATTTAATATGCCATTTGTAATATTGATGTGTGGTATTGGTATAATATCACTTGCCGGGGTAGTGGTTAATAATGCCATTGTGTTAATAGATTATATCAATCAGTTGAGGGCAAGAAAAAGAGCCGAATTGGGCATGAAAGAAGGCGAAGTGCTAAGTAATGAAGAAGTAACAGAAATGATTATAAAAGGGGGGGCTACCAGGCTTAGACCAGTTTTGTTAACTGCTATCACCACAGTACTTGGTTTAATTCCATTGGCTACTGGTTTAAATTTTGATTTTAATGGATTATTTACAAAGCTAAATCCTAATATTTATTGGGGAGGAGACAATGCTAGTTTTTGGGGGCCATTGAGTTGGACAATTATTTTCGGACTCACTTTTGCTACTTTTCTCACACTTATTGTAGTGCCTATAATGTATTCGCTAACGGAACAATTAAGCAGATGGTTAAATAGAAATAAATAATGGGTTTATATTTAAATGATATAAATTTTGAATTTGCAAGGGTTTAATTTAGCAATTTTAAACCTATATTAGCTAAAGAGTCTTTAGGATTTATTTCTAAAACTTTTTTGTAATTGCTTTTTGCCATTGCCTTGTCATTCATTTTTTCATAAGTAAAAGCCCTAAGGTTCATTGCATTTGTATAATTTGGGTCTAATAAAATTATTTTATCCAAAGTAGAAAGTGCCTTTTCATAATTCTCGAATTTTACATCTATAAATGCACTTGAATAGGCTGCAAATCTATGCCCAGGGTTTAAAGTTAATGCCTGCTTATAAAATTGATATGCATCTTTATATTGATTTTGTTGTTGATTTATCATACCAAGAGCATAATTGGCTTCGTCACTATCAGGATTTATTCTTATGGCGTTGTTGTAAAAACCTCGCGCCAGTTTAGGGTCTTTTTTTTCATAAATAATGCCCAATTGCATATATGCATCATAATAGTTATTGTCTATTTCTTTTGATTTAAAAAACATTTCTTCTGCCTTGTCTAAAAAATTATTTTCTTTAAAAGCCAACCCTTTGTAAAAGTGTGCTTTTGCATTATTTGGGTCTATTAGTATAAGTTCATCAAATTTTGCTAAAGCACTTTCATACTCTTGTCTTGCTAATTTTATTTTTCCTAATAAAAATATTGCATCTTCAAAATTAGGAGCAGTTTTTATTGCTTTTTCAAGTAACTCTGCCGCAGATTGTATATCAACCGAGTCTTTTGCCATCATCAAATCTGCTTTTTTATACATATATACCGCATTTTCTTTATCTAATATTAGCGCAGCAGAAATGTCTATCATGGCCTCTTCATTTCGATTACTTTTTGTCCATTCATTTGCCCTTAAGTAATAATATTCGTGATTTTTTGGTTCTTTTTTTATTTTTTCTGATAAATTTAAAATTTGTTTGCTTAAAGTGGAGTCGCTATAGTTAATTATTACACCATTTATAGTACCTTGTTTACAGCTATTTAGGCCAAAAAATATAGCAATTGAAATTAAAATAAAGTTTCTCATAGAATTTTATGCAAATTACCCTTATTTTTGACAAAAAAAAAGAAATACTTATGTCATTTTACCATCGGTTAGGAAATATTCCAAAAAAACGCCACACTCAGTTCAGAAAAACAGACGGTACACTATATTCGGAAGAATTAGTAAGCACAGAAGGTTTTAGCAGTGATTATTCGCTTGTTTATCATTGCCACCCGCCTACTTTAGTTAAAGAAATAGGCAAACATTATAGTGTAGCGCCCAATATTGCCATAAATGTAAATATGCAAGCCCGCAGTTTTATGACATTTAATACACCTCCTCATGATGATTATCTTAAAAGCAGAGTTCCATTGTTAGTAAACAGCGATTTACATATAGTTAGTGCAGCGCCTAGAAAAAGTATGGAAGATTATTTTTTTAAAAATTCAGATGCTGATGAAGTTATTTTTGTACACCAAGGCAAAGGAACGCTAAAAAGTATTTATGGAGAAATTAGTTTTGAATATGGGGATTACTTGGTTATTCCTAGAGGCACAATATATCAAATTAAATTTGAAGATGAAAACAATCGGTTGTTAATCACAGAGTCTTTTAGTCCTATCACAATGCCGAAGCGCTATCAAAATAAGCAAGGTCAATTAATGGAACATTCTCCTTTTTGCGAGCGCGATATAAAATTACCAACCTATGTTGAACCTATTGACCAAAAAGGTGATTTTAAAGTGATGATAAAAAAACAAGGACATATATTTCCGTATATTTATGCCGCACATCCATTTGATGCGGTGGGGTGGGATGGGCATGTTTATGTCTATGCTTTTTCTATCCATGATTTTGAACCTATCACAGGTAGGGTGCATCAACCTCCTCCAATACATCAAACATTTGAAGGCCGTAATTTTGTAATCTGCAGTTTTGTGCCTCGTTTATATGATTATCATCCATTATCAATACCTGCCCCCTACAATCATAGCAATGTAGATAGTGATGAAATATTGTATTATGTAGATGGAGATTTTATGAGCAGAAAACATGTAGAAAAAGGCATGATTACATTACACCCAAAGGGTATCCCTCATGGGCCGCACCCTGGCACCGTAGAAAAAAGTATTGGAAAAAAAGAAACCTCAGAACTTGCAGTGATGATAGATCCGTTTTATCCATTGCAAATTACCAAAGAAGCATTGTCCATGGAAGACCCCAATTATTACAAATCTTGGCTAGTGTAGGCTGTTTTTAAATTCAGACTTTTTTTAAATAAAAACACCATCAATCATCACTTTTTTTGCGTGAATTTCACCAAAACTATAAGGATAGTAGGAGAGGTGTTCTTGTTTTTTCGTAAAGATAAAGTTAGCGTATTTACCTACACTTATGCTGCCCATTTTGTCTGAAAGTTCTACTGCAGCAGCAGCATTTATTGTTAAGGCATTAAAAGCTGCTTGGGGAGTTAGCCCCATTTGAGTGCAAGCCAAACTCCAAGCAAACCATAAATTACCACTTGGTGAGCTACCAGGATTATAGTCTGAAGCAATTGCTATTGCTAAATTATTTTTTAACATTTCTAAAGCAGGTGCATATTGCATTTTAAGGAAATAAGAACATTGCGGTAATATCACTGCTAGCGTATCTTTAGTTTTTAATTCATCCATTTCTTCTTGGTTTAAATACTCTAAATGGTCTACACTTAAAATATTATTTTTTGCAGCTAGCAGTGCGCCCCCGCTGTTTCCTAATTGATTGCCATGTAGCTTTGTTTTTATTCCATATTTTAGCCCTGCATCAATAATATTTTGAGTATCAGCAATAGAAAAAAAGCCTTTTTCACAAAAAGCGTCTATATAATCAATATTACAAAGTTTATTTAACTTTGGTAACCATTTATTAATAACTTCATTTACATAAGATGCGCTATCTCCATTGAAATTTTTTGGCAATGCATGTGCCGCCAAATAAGTTGTTTTTATTGAAATAGGCAATTCCTTTTTTAATCTATTAATCACATTTAGCATTTTTAATTCGTTTGCAAAATCTAATCCATACCCACTTTTTATCTCTAATGCTCCTGTGCCCATTTTTATCAATTTCCACGCGCGTGCTAGTGATATTTCAAATAATTCATCCTCAGTTATAGCTTTAATGGTCGCAGCAGAGCTTAAAATGCCTCCACCAGCGGCTGCAATTTCAGCATAAGTTTTACCAGCTATTTTTAATTCAAATTCTTTTTCTCTACTTTTTGCATATACAATATGGGTGTGCGAATCTATAAAACATGGCATAACTTCTGCACCATCTGCATCAATAATTTCCTCTATATGTGTTGGCTTTTCTAGCGTATGCCCAAAGGATGTAATTAGTCCATTTTCAACTAAAAGATAAGCGTTTTCAATACTTTCCACTTCATTCATTTGCGCTCCTTTTAGCACTTTTATGTCTGATGCTAAAATTCCCGTTAATTTTCCTATATTTTGGATTAATATTTGCATAATTTATTAAAATAATTTAATGCCAAATATAAAAAATAATTTCAATATTCACAAGAGTGTTTTTGTGGCACCAAACGCTACACTTATTGGCAATTGCAATATAGGCGAGGATAGTTCTATTTGGTTTGGAGCTGTTTTAAGAGGAGATAATGATTTGATAACTATAGGAAAATACTCAAACATTCAAGATTTATGTGTGATTCATGTAGATCCTAAAAAGCCAGTTATTATTGGCAATCATTGCACTATAGGCCATCGGGCTATTGTGCATGGTTGCGTAATTGGAAATAATGTGCTTGTGGGCATGGGAGCCATATTGATGAATAATTGTGTTATTGGAGATAATTGTATCATAGGTGCAGGAGCATTGGTAACAGAGCATACAATTATCCCAGCAAATAGTATGGTTATAGGTATGCCGGCCAAGGTAAAAAGAGCTTTAACAGAAAATGAAGTAAAAGCTATTGAAAATAACGCTGCAGTTTATTGCGTACAAGCAAAAAAATATATTTTCAATGAAAAGTAATCGTTGCTTAAATCATTTTATAAACATGAATATTGGATTTTAAAACAGTATTTTTGCAAACCATAAAATGATAAAAAAAATTCACTTGCGTTTAATTAAAGCGCTAATTGGGCCTTTTATTGCAAGTTTTGCTATTACTATGTTTCTCTTTCTAATGCATTTTTTATGGTTATACATTGATGAAATTATAGGAAAAGGTTTAAGTAGCTGGGTTTTTATAAAACTATTAATGCTAACTACTGCTTCTTTGGTACCAATGGCCTTGCCACTTGCGGTTTTGCTTAGTGCCTTAATGGCTTATGGTGACCTTGCAGAACATTTTGAAATTGTAGCAATCAAATCTAGCGGAATATCTTTGCTCAAAACCTTATTGCCAAATTTTATATTTATAACTTTTATAGCTATTGGTGCTTTCTTTTTTGTAAATTATGTAATTCCTAGAGCCAATTTGGAGTCTAAAAGTTTGCTTTGGGATGTAAGAAATAAAAAACCAGCTTTTAATATTGAAGAGGGTGTTTTTTATGATGATATTGAGGGTTACAGCATTAAAGTCGGTAAAAAATTAGCCGATGATGAAAGTATAGAAGATATTATAATATATGAACAAAAATATACCTCAGAGCAAATAAATGTGATTAAGGCAAAAAGTGGTAGAATGTATTTGTCTGCAAATAAAAAATTATTATACTTTACCCTCAATAATGGCATTAGGTATGAAGAAATGACTGACCAAGCCAATTATTCAACCAATAATCAATCTAATACTACCTCTTTTGAAAAGCAAGAGATGGTTTTTGATTTATCTGCATTAGATCTTAAAAAAACAGAAAAAGAATTGTTTAAAGGTGACTATAGAATGCAGGGCCTAAATGATTTGAATGCCAATATTGATAGCACAGAAAAGGATATTGAAGAACGAAATAATTTTCAGAAAGACTACATGAAATCATATTACCGAGTTTTTGACACTGCTGTAACATTTGTGACTATACCAGATTCAATGACAATTATAAAAGATACTGGTTTTTTGTCAAGAATACCTGTTTCAGTTCACGCTCAAGTGATTATGGCAGTGCAAAATAGCTTGCGTATGCAGCGAGATATTTGTGAAAATACTATAAATGCAAATAAAGAAAATGAGGCCAATAGAATTTTATACCTGAGTGAGCGACATAAAAAAGTGACACTCTCAGTGCTTATTTTAATACTCTTTTTAATTGCTGCTCCTTTGGGAACTATTATAAGAAAAGGAGGCTTAGGTATGCCTTTGGTAATATCTGTAGTCATGTTTATCATTTATTATGTTGTAAATTTAATTGGAGAGAAGATGGCAAAAGAGGGGGTTTGGAACCTCACATTTGGAATGTGGTTTGCAATAGTTGTTTTTGCCCCAATTGCAATATTTATTTATTATAAAGCCGCTATAGATTCTGCTTTATTTGATGCAGATGTTTATAAAAAGTTTTTTAGAAAATTGAAATTAAAAATTGGGAAATAAAAAAATTTTATTGCTAAACAATAGGGTGCCGTATCCACTAAAAGATGGGGGTGCAGCAGCTACTTTTTCACTAATAAAAAATTTAGAAAAACTAGGCTATGAAGTAGATTTATTCTTTTTAAATACTAAAAAGCATTTTGTGAATGAAACAATTGTAAATAAGGTTTTTGGACAAAATGTAACCTTAGCAAACATTGATACAAGCCTAAGTATTTGGGGAGGTATAAAAGCATTAATACAACAAAGGTCTTATAATCTATCGCGGTTTTATAAATATCAAATCGCACAGAAACTTATATCAATAGTAAAAAATAAGCATTACGATATTATTCATTTTGAGAATTTATTTATGGCACCATATTTAGCAGATATTTCACGTCATAGTAATGCTAATTTTGTTCTGAGAATGCATAATGTTGAGCATCAAATATGGGAAAAACTTGCTTTTTTTGAAAAAAATATATTAAAAAAATTATACCTTGCATATTTGTCACAGGTACTAAAAAAAGAAGAAATTATACTGATAAATCATTTTGACGCATTGCTTCCAATAAGTTTAGAAGACCAAAATTGGGTCAAAGAATTTTCTAAATCACCTTCATATTATCTTCCTATGGGTTTTGATTTTAATCATTCTCCATTACCCGAATTTGGCATGCGTTTTTTTCATATTGGTTCTATGGAATGGCTGCCCAATAAGAATGCAATAAATTGGTTAATAGAAGAAGTTTGGCCAATTGTTCATCAAAAAATTCCTTCAGCCTCTCTTCATCTTGCAGGCAAAGGTATGCAAAATGATTATGACAAATACGTGCATAGCAAAGAAAACAACAGTCAAATTTATATACACGGTGAGGTAGAAAATGCGCAAAATTTTATGCAAAAAAATGATATTTTATGCATTCCATTGCAGGCTGCAAGCGGATTGAGAATTAAAGCATTAGAAGCAATGATTATTGGAAAACCTATCGTTTCTTCAGCAATAGGCATGAGTGGTTTAAAAGCAAAAGATGGGTTTAACTGCCTTATAGCTAATAATGCGCATGAATTTGCTGAAAAAATGATTTTATTAGCAACAAAAAAAGAACTGTATTTAAAAATTGCAAATAATGCTTTTGAATGGGTGGAAGAAAATTATAATAATCAAAAAATATATCAAGGTCTTTTTCGTTTTAATAATCAAATAC
The DNA here is from genome assembly GCA_041690035.1 of Bacteroidia bacterium. Taxonomy (GTDB): domain Bacteria; phylum Bacteroidota; class Bacteroidia; order NS11-12g; family UBA955; genus CALSPH01. The sequence continues at coordinate 127,655 of JBDNFC010000016.1, forward strand.
CAAAAAATTATGCAAAAACACAATAACTCTTTTCCCTTGTTTCTTTTTAGCTTAGCAATTCTAGCAGGTTGTGGCCAAAAAGCTGGAGAAGTTAAAACATTAACTAACATTAAGATGCGTTCTGCTTATTTTAAAAATGTACAATTTAATGTAAATGGATATTTACCTCAAGGTTTTAATCCTTTAGATACATCGATTGTAAAAAAAACAGATTGTTTTAAAATTACATATAACCAAGATAATAGCATTGTTGCTGTATCATTTGTTATCAAAAATACTATAGAAAATAGCTATCTATATGGTTTTGCTGAACGCAAATACGATTATACAGATTCTAGCATAATAATAGCTAACTATGATAAATTTGGTAAAATCATTTCGCAAGGAAAGTCAAAAGAGGGAATTAAATTAGCCTATAAAAAAATTGCAATGCAAAATAATATGCCCATTTCAGAATTGATGTTAAACATAAATAAAACACCAGTTTTAGATGTTCCTTTACGAAAATTTGAAACCAATAAGCAAGGGCAAATAATTTGGGAAAGCAGAGTAGATGCTTATCAAAAAGTATTAGACATGTCGGGTGGGGCAAATGTTTATTTTAGAAAAACCAGTTATACCGCTAAAGGCTTGCTAGAGCTAGTGTCTTTTTATAAAGATAAGCAAACACCCATATCTGTGGATGAAATTCACGCTACAAAATATACCTACAATACAATGGGAAATATTGTAGAAAATAGTTTTTTAAATGAAAACATGCAAGTAGAGGCAGATAAACAATCGGGCATGGCTTATCGAAAAATGGAATATGATAAATATGGATGCATGACATCTCAAATTTTGCTTGATATATTTTTGAAACCAATTAATAATATTGATGGCTATGCAATACAGCAAAATAAGTTTGATGGAAATACAAATAATATAGAACGCCTATTTTTTGATGCAAATAATAAACCATCTTTTAATAAAAAAATTGGTGCATTTGGCGAGAAATATGAATATACTGAAAATGGTGATATGAAAACTAAATATTTTGTCGATAATAAAGGAAACATACAGAATTCTGCTTTAAATCTATATGCTAAAACAAGCATGCTTTATGATGAAGCGGGTAACTTATTAGAAGAGTCTTTTTTTGATGCAAATGATAAGCCTGTGGTGCCAGAAGATAATTTAGCACACCTAAAAAAAATGGAGTATAGTTCACAAGGGTTATTATTAAAAAACAGTTATTTTGATATCAACAAAAAGCCTCTTTTGCTCAAAAAATGTGCTTGTGTTAGTGTGCAGTTTGAATATGACAGCATGGGCAACAATACCAAAGAAATTTACCTGAATTTGCAAAATACACCTACAAAACAAGGGAGAGAAGGTATAGCTTGGAGGACATTTAAGTACGATATTTTTGGTGAAAACACCTTGACTCAATTTTTTGATTTTAATGGCAAAGAAATTACAATAAATGGCAGTGCTCCTCTGCAGTAATTAGTACTAAAATGGATAATCTAATCCAAAATTAAGGCAAGTTTGTTTTGTAAAAAAATTGGGGGTTGCAATATCTTTTATAATCCACCTTTCATTTATTGGCAAAGCAGGATTGTGCATTCTAATTCCCCAATCAAGTCTGATCATAAAAAACTGAAAATTTAACCTTAAACCTAATCCAGTGTTTAAAGCAGTGCTGTTAAACATATTATTGAAGCTAAATTTCTCAACTCCCTTAGTTCCTTGAGTTATATCCCAAACATTGCCTGCATCCATAAAAATTGCAAGTTCAGCTTTGTTGTCTATAAGATCAAAACGATATTCAATATTGCAAACAAACAATAATTCACCTGTTCTTACTAAAGAAATGGTATTACTACTGTCATTATAATTTCCTGGACCCATTGCTCTGGGATTCCAACCTCTTAAACTATTTGCTCCACCTATAAAATAGCGTTTATCTATTGGCAACACTTTTCTATTAATATAGGGCAGAGCAATTCCTGTATTTATTCTATAAACAAAGGTATTGTTTTCATCAATTTTTTTAGTTAGCCTGATGTCAATATCGCTCTTTATAAATTGCGAAAAAGGCACTCCCAGCAGATTGTATGCTCCTTCAGCATCTTTTTTAAAATTAAATATTCTTGCTAAAGCAAATAGGCTGTTGCCGCCAAGTTCTAGTACATTGGCCTTAATAAACCATGTTCTTTTCTCGCTCCTCAAAGATGGTCTAAGGGTGAAATAAGATATGTGAGATGATGCCAATAAGTTTCTGTTAAATAATAAATCGATAAACTTTTGTTGATCTGGATTTAAGCCATTATAATAACTGCGGCCAACAATAGATCGATTGAAATTGATATCGATTGGGCAAATTTGCCAATTATTTCTCTTTGTCTTATTAATTAAATAGGTAAGGGTTAGAGGTAAAATATTTCTATTAAAATCAGGATTGTCTTGATAAATATATGAAACACCAATTTGGGTGCTCACATTTAGTATTTTGGGATTTTTATCGATGTTTTTTAACAATCTGCTTGCAGGCAATTTTAACCGCGCATTTACAGATTGCTCTACAAAAGTATTTGTACTTCCTCCAAATTGAGCTTGAAAACTTGTTACTGCAGATAAATCGAGTTGTTCTGCCTTCCCAAATGTATTTCTGTTAATGTATGTAAATGCATTTCCAACACCAAAATTGCCGTTATTGCTCGTTTGTCCAAGTGTAGGTATATCGTATGATATTATGCCTTGTGGTTCTATGGTATAAGCTTGTTTTGCATGAGGAATCAAATTGATGTATAAATCTATTGTGCCCAACGTGTCCAATATATTTTGTTTAAATGAGATGTCTACAATTCTAAAAAGCCCAATTTCTGTTAGTCTAACATAAATCCTGTCTATTTCTGCTTGAGAAAAATAATTTCCTTTGGTGATTGTAATTCTTTTTTGCAATATTTCGGGATCTAATGGATAGCCATGTAACTCGTAAGAGGCATTGTTTTTTTCAATAATTTCTATCAGGTTTCTTGCGTAAGTTTCCATCAGGGGAATAGAAACATACGTTTTTCCATACACCACTCTTTGATGCGATTTATCATTTTCTGGATTTAAGATAATGGCTTCTACATTAACTTTTTTAGCCATTGTATCTATATCAAACTCAATATACTCTTTGCCAAAATAATAATAACCAGAGTTTCTAAGCAGGTTATTTATGTTGGTTCGCTCTTTAATTAATTCATCAAAATCTATCTGATTTCCAAGGGTGATTACTTTTTTTAGATTATCTTTATGGTTAAGAATAGAATCTATATCATAGCTGCTTGAGTTTATTTGATACTTTTGAATTGTAAAAACCTCTTTTGGTGATATAAAATAAGTAACAAATGCTCTTTTTCTTCTTATGCCCTTATATTTAACACTATAACTAACCTTATTATTAAAATAACCTTTATTAAAAAAGAGCTGATTAATATTTTTAGTAGATCTTTCTATCAAATTTGTGTCTAACAATACGGGAGCCTCTCCTACCTTGTTTCTTAAAAACTTGCGCACTTTTTTTTGCTCGTTTTTATATGTTTTTCTTCTTCTAGTGCCCAAGCTATATGCCCTGACATGAAAACGGTAAATCCCCAAAATCTTTCTGTTTGGTTTTATTCTTATTTGGGCTTCAATTTCTTCAATTTGAGGTTTCTTTATTGGTTTTTCTAGCTTAATTTTGCTCCCTTTTAAAAGATACTGTCCTTTTGGGACAGCTTTATAAGGAGAACAGCCATAAAAAATAGATACAATAAATAAAATTAAAGCATGCAGGATACCATTACTCAGCACCAAATTAAATATCTTAAAAATCTTCACCTTAAAAAATATCGTCAAAAATACTCCCAATTTTTGATTGAAGGCCATAAAATTATTAACGAGTTTAAAAAAAATGGATATTTTATTCCAGAAATTTACTGTACTCATCAAAATTACAACCTTTACGAAAGTTTTTTAGACTCAGATTTGTTTACGACAAATGTAAATACTTTAGAGCGGTTTAGTGCGTTTAAATCAAGAGAGGATGTTATTGCCTTAGTTGATTTTAAACAAGATTTACCCGTGTTTAATTCAAAAACAAATAGTATTTGGTTAGATAATATAAGTGATCCAGGAAACTTGGGAGCAATTATGCGCATTGCAGCATGGTATGGCATAAAACAATTGGTGCTTTCACCCAATACCGTTGATGAATTTAATCCAAAAGTAATTGCAGCATCTATGGGCGCAGTGAGTAGCTTATCAATTATCAGGCAAGATTTAATTGAAATTGCTGAAAAATGCGATCAATGCATTTATGCCTGTGTGCTTGATGGCAGTAGTGTTTATGAAATTAAAGAAAAAAAAGCAGTTGTAAAACATATTGTCATTGGTAGCGAGAGTCATGGTATTAATGCTCAATTACTTGAAAGAAATAATGTCAAAAAAATTGCGATTCCAAAACGTGGTGATTTTGATTCTTTGAATGCTGCAGTAGCTTCAGGCATTATTATTGATAGATTATTAACTTCGTGAAAATAGCAATAATAGGAGCAGGCATATCAGGAACAACCCTTTATCACACCGCAAAGCAACTTGGTTTCACGGCCACTATATTTGATATCCAAAAACAAAATACAGCAAGTAAAATAGCTGCTGGAATTATTAACCCAATTGCGATTAGCAGAAAAAAGGTACTTTGGCGTGGTGAAGATTTTGCTGATTTTGCTTGGAATTTCTATAAGGAGCATAATAGTAAAGCAATTAGGCCGCAAAGAATGACCTTTAAAGTAAGCAATCAAAAAGAAGCCAATGATTGGGATTTTAGCGATGCAATGGAGCGGGGTTTTTTAGAATGCCAAAAAATAGAAAACGAATACTTGTATACAATACTCAAATCGGGGTGGATAGAAACTAAAGATTATTTGAATTTAGAGCCAATTAGAGCTCATATAGCGCATAATGAGATAATTAATAATTTTAGCAATCAATTTGATGCAATTATTTTAGCAACAGGTAATGATTTAATACATGATTTTTTAGCCGAAAATTATCGAAAAGATATTTTAATGCCATTGCTTGGAGATATTTTAACTTTAGCTATTCCTAACCAAATAAATTTTTTACACACTGAGGGGGTGTTTTTATTGCCTACTGAAAATGGTGTCAATAAACTTGGCAGCACCTATATAAAAGATGCTGCAAGCGATACACCGCAAGAAGAGCATAAAAACTTGTTGCTTGATAAATTTGCAAAGTTTGGTTTAAATTACACAAAATTAATTGCGCACCAATCAGCATTCAGGCCTAGTACCTTTGATAGAAATGCCATCATTGGTTTAATAAAGGGGTATAAAAATGTGTATTCATTTACTGGTATGGGTTCTCGTGCTTATTTATATTCACCATTATTGGCCCTTCAATTGCTTCAGAATATTAATACTGGCAAAGCATTATGGCCCGAAGTGGACATAAAACGGGGAATTAAAAAATAGCAGATTTTTTTTATTAATGATTTGTAAAATTAATAAAATTAATTACCTTTGCACCTCATTTAGAAATTATGTACGCGGTAGTTAATATACAAGGCATTCAGTTTAAGGTTAGCAAAGATCAAAAAATCTATGTTAATAGAATGGATGCAAAAGAAGGAGACAAAGTTAGTTTTGATGATGTTTTATTGATAGATAATGAGGGTAAAATCTCCATTGGTGCTCCAACAGTTGCTGGCGCAAGTGTTAGTGCCACAGTCATAAAACACCTAAAAGGCGATAAAATAACAGTTTTTAAGAAAAAACGAAGAAAAGGATACCAAAAGTCTAATGGACACAGGCAATATCTTTCACAATTATTAATAGAATCGATTAAAGGATAATATAATGGCACACAAAAAAGGAGCAGGTAGTTCAAAAAACGGAAGAGAATCACATAGTAAAAGACTTGGTGTTAAAATATTTGGTGGGCAATCCGCTATTTCAGGAAACATCATTGTTAGACAAAGGGGAACAAAACACCACCCAGGCAGCAATGTTGGTATAGGGAAAGACCACACTCTGTTCGCACTTTCTGATGGTTTAGTAGAATTTAAAAAAGGAAAAAACGGCAGGTCTTTTGTCTCAATTGTAGGAAAAGCTTAATTTTTTTCAATATCTAAGAAACTCCATAATTTATGGAGTTTTTTTTTGCATGATAGTTTTTATAATTTTATTATCCTTGTAATCGAGAATTTATTTGGTTTTAAATTAAAGTTGGCTGTTTTGAAAGCCTAGTGATGATTTTCGCAATTTCTTTATTTTATAATCATAAAATGAGATTTGATTGACAATAAGTTATTTATTTGCATTTAAGTTTGCATAATGAAAAGCAACATATATTTTACACTGCTAGGTCTAGGTTTCGCTTTTTTTTTATTTTCATGTAAAAAAGATAAAAACAATACATCCCCAAAAATTGAAACACCAGAAAAAATTGCATCAGCTCCAGAATTGGGCAATTTAAGTTATGATTTTGTGTACAGGCCAGTTTTATTTGATTTTACCAGCACAGGATGCCCGGGCTGCGGCAGTTGGGGCAAACCAACATTTAAAAATTTAATTGCACAATATGATAATTTAATAGTTCCTATTGCGGTTCATATAAAATATGGAGATCCTATGATTACCAATATTTCAGAAGCAATTGCAGATAATAGGTATGAAAGCTTTTATACACCACAGCTTTGGGTGTCAGATTCTATTGCAATGGTTTTGGTTAATAATAATATTAATAGCGCTGCAAGCATAGATAGAGCGAATCTTTTAATAAACCGGCCCAGTAAAACAACAGGTGCATCTATAGCGGCAAAGATGACTATAAAAGAAAATAAAGCATTTATAAAATATGGAATTTCATTGAATGCAGAATTCGAAGCAGGCAACTATTTTTTATCAGCATATTTGATGGAAAATGGATTAAGTTTTAATCAGGCATCATCATCTTCTAATCCTACCATCCATGACAATGTGATCAAAGCTGCCGCAGATGGCACTTGGGGTAAATCTATCATCAAAAAAGAAAATGAATCTTTGACAAAAGAGTTTTTGCATACTTTTGAGAAAAGCATAAACTCAAATCAGTACATCACTATTTTATTATGGAAGGAGTCAGGAAATAGGTATCAAGTCATTAATGCAATAAGTGCAAAAAACTAGTAAATTTGATTTTTTAAAATATCATCTATTGTTTCTCGCTTTCTAATAAGGATAGCTTTTCCATCTTTTACTAAAACTTCCGCTGGTTTAAATCGACTGTTATAGTTGCTGCTCATTGCAAAGCCATAAGCCCCAGCATTTTTAATAGCAAGAATATCGCCCTCTCTAACCTCATTTAATTGCCTATCCCAACCAAAAGTGTCGTTTTCGCAAATATATCCAACAACAGAGTATATTCTATTTTCTCCACTGGGGTTAGACAAGTTTATGATTTGGTGGTAAGCATCGTACAATTTTGGCCTTATCAAATGGTTTTGCCCACTATCTACGCCTACAAATACTGTGCTAGTGGTTTGTTTTATAACATTGGTTTTAACTAAAAAATAGCCTGCTTCGCTTATTAAGTATTTGCCGGGCTCAAACCATAACTCTAGTGGTTTTCCATATTCAATACAAAATTCTTTAAATCGCTTTGTTATTTTTTTTCCTATACTATTTATATCTATTTTAATATCATCTTCTTTGTAGGCTACTTTAAATCCAGAGCCAAAATCCATAAACTCCAAATCTTTAAAGTTTTCTGCTGCCTCAAATAATAATTCTGCACCTCTTAAAAAAACATCAGCGTCTAATATGTCACTTCCAGTATGCATGTGCAATCCATTCACATTAAGATTATAATTGTTGCAAATTCTTAAAAGATGGCGCATTTGATAAATACTTATTCCAAACTTGCTGTCTATATGCCCCACCGAAATATGGCTGTTTCCGCCTGCCATAATATGCGGATTAAGCCTTATACAAACTGGTACTTTGTTGCCATACCGATTGCCAAATTGTTCTAAAATAGATAAATTGTCAATGTTTATTCTTACTCCTTCTTTTATCGCTAAATCTATTTCTTCAATAGATACACAATTTGGGGTAAATAAAATCTCGCTTGCTGCAAAGCCAGCCTCTAATCCTAGCCAAACCTCTTGAATAGAAACAGCATCTAAACCTGCACCTAAATCTTTAATTTCGCGCATGATGCGCACATTGCTGCATGCCTTACAAGCATAGTTTAATTTTAACTTTACTCCTTCGAATGCTTTAAAAAGCATTTCGTAATTTTTTTTTATCGTGTCAAAGTCATATAAATATAAGGGTGCGTCAAATTCTTTAACAATTTCTAAAGCATTTAGGCCACCAATAGTATAGAGTTTTTTTTGAAGTATCATCTTGTGAGTTTTATGCTGCAAAAGTCAATATTTTTAATCATAATAAAAAATGAGCTTAAAAATTTTATGTATTAAAATTTATTTCAATTATTTGAATCTAATAAATTAAAAAAGGCATATAAAAATTTTCAACCCAATAAAAAAAACTTTACTTTTGCAATTTAGATATAAAAAAAATGGAAAACCCCCCTTATCTCAATGGATTAAACCCAGAACAACTAAAAGCCGTACTTCAAACAGAAGGGCCTGTAATGATAATTGCAGGAGCAGGGTCTGGAAAAACCAGGGTGCTCACATATAGAATAGCACACCTTATTAGGCAAGAAATACCAGCTTTTAATATTTTGGCATTAACATTCACTAATAAAGCCGCCAAAGAAATGCAGCAGCGTATTTATACAATCTGTGGTGCAGAGGCTAAAAACTTATGGATGGGTACATTTCATGCCGTGTTTGCTAAAATACTGCGTTTTGAAGCTGATAGACTCAACTATCCTAGTGCTTTTACCATTTATGATACAGATGATAGTAAAAGTTTGATCAAAACAATTATAAAAGAATTGAATTTAGATGCAGATAAAGTGTATAAGCCTTCTGTAATATACAGTAGAATTTCAAATTGTAAGAATAACCTTATTAATCCAGCAGCTTATATTGCATCGCCAGAATTAATGGATTATGATTTTAAGGCAGGAAGAGGTAAATTTTATCAAATATATCAGGCTTATGTGGACAGATGTTTCAAAGCAGGCGCTATGGATTTTGACGATTTATTGCTCAATACTGACAAATTATTTCGGTTGCACCCCGATGTTTTATTAAAATACCAGCACAAGTTTAAATACATCATGGTAGATGAGTATCAGGATACCAATGTTTGCCAATATTCCATCATAAAAAGATTAGCCGCAGCCCATGAAAATATTTGTGTTGTGGGCGATGATGCACAGAGTATTTATAGCTTTAGGGGTGCAACGATAAAAAATATACTAAGTTTTCAAAAAGATTATTATGATGCCAAAGTTTTTAAACTAGAACAAAATTATAGAAGTACAAAAAATATCGTTTTAGCTGCTGGCCATATTATTGCTAATAATAAGGAACAATTAGAAAAAACTGTTTGGACAGATAATGATAGTGGTGAAAAAATTAGTGTTGTTAGAGCAGTAACAGATAATGAAGAAGGTAGAATAGTAGCCCAATCTATTTTTGAGCAAAAAATGCAAAACCAAATGGCAAACAGCGATTTTGCCATTTTGTATAGAACCAATTCTCAATCTAGAAGCTTTGAAGAAGCATTGCGAAAACTATCAGTGCCATACAGAATATATGGAGGAACAAGCTTTTATCAGCGTAAAGAGATTAAAGATATGATAGCCTATTTGCGGCTAATTGTTAATCCTAATGATGAGGAAGCGCTTAAAAGAATTATAAATTATCCCTCTAGAAAAATAGGGGCAAGCACAATAGATAGGTTGATTCTTATAGCCAATCAAACAAATCAATCCATTTTTGATGTTGTATGCACTGCTACACGACATTCAATTTTGGGTAAAACATCGGCCACAGTTTACGGATTTGGTTTAATGATACAAAGTTTTAGAACCATGTTAGAAAGTCATAATGCACACGACCTTGCATATCATGTAGCAAAACAAGTGGGCTTATTAACTACATTGCATACTGATAAAACCGTTGAAGGCATTAGTAGATACGAAAATTTAATAGAATTGTTAAACGGTATAAAAGAGTTTGTAGAAGACGATACTTCAGAACTTGATAAAGATTTACCAACCTTTTTACAAGATATAGCCTTGCTTACAGATGCAGATAAAAAAACTGATGAGGACAAGGATAAAGTATCGTTAATGACAATTCACGCAAGCAAAGGGCTCGAATTTCCGTCTGTTTTTGTTGTTGGCTTAGAAGAAAATTTATTTCCTTCACAGATGTCATTAGGTAGCAGGCAAGATTTAGAAGAAGAGCGTAGATTATTTTATGTTGCAATTACAAGGGCCGAAAAAAAACTTTCGTTGAGTTTTGCAACCTCTAGATTTAGATTTGGTAGCCTATTAAGTTGCGAGCCAAGTAGATTTATCGAAGAAATAGATAAAAAGTATATTGAAATGGCAACTTTTAAAGGCATTTCTCCACTAATTGGTTTGAAAAAAGAACTGCCCACAAATACTACAGCACAATTAATATCAAGTTTAAAAAGAAATATGGGTGGTAAAACTTTATCCCCAAAACTATCTTCATCATTTATACCCGAAGACTTGCAAGAACTTGCAATAGGCGATAAGGTGGAACACAATCGTTTTGGTTATGGAGAAGTAATTCTGATAGAAGGGGAGGGAGGACAGAAAAGGGCAAGTATTAATTTTGATGATTTTGGAGCTAAAGTTTTGGTGCTTAGTTTTGCTAAATTAAGAATCATAAAATAATTGATTGGTATTTTATGAAAATTAATTTGTTATTGTAATCAAAAATCTTTTATCTTTGTCCAAAATTTATAAGTAAAAGTAATGAACAAAATAATTTATTCAGTTTTAGCCATTTCAATTGTGTTTTCATCATGTAAATATGAAGAAGGCCCTGGAATCAGTCTAAGGACAAAAAGAGACCGCGTATCTAATGAGTGGAAGATAAGCAAATATGAATACACTGCAAAAAAAGTAGGTACAGAAGATGATAGCACTGCAGTTGATTTAACCGCAAATTACAACATAAAAAACGCTAATTTCTATACTTATTTTTCTAAACCAAATCCTTTAGACACTACCCAACAAATAGTTGACAGTTCATTATCTGTTAAGAATTTCAGCTATGTATTTGTATTAACAAGAACTGGATCGTATAGTTTAGAGTTGGTAGATGGAGATAATAAAGGAGTTGACCCTAGAATTATGGCACAGTACGTAGGTGAGCAAACAAGAGGAGCTGCTGCAAAAACTTTAGACCCATTAAATTTATTTAAAATAGGAAGGCGTGGTGAATGGTCTTTTATTTCTAAAAGTAGTAGATTGCAGTTAAAACCAGACAATAGCGGAAGCAATTTTACTGGTTCTGATATGAAAAATGGCTTAATGGTTCCAGTAGTTTTTGATATCGATAAATTGTTCAACGACAAAATGACACTTATTGCTTTTGATGCAAACAAAGGAAAGCACGTTTATGAGTTAGCTTCTTTTAACCCTGATAAATTATTAAAGTAATCTGATTCAATAAAATCTTTAAAAATCCTATCAATAATTTGGTAGGATTTTTTTTTGTTTTAAACCATTAAAAAACTAAATTTGCATAATTAATGCACCATATAGATTATAACACCCAACAGCCACATATTATTATAAATGAATTTGGCAGAAATATTCAAGGTTTCATTCAACATATCTTAGAAGACCCTGATAAACAAAAGAGAACAAGAAAAGCATATTGTTTAGTAGCAGCTATGATTAGTTTAAACCCTCAGCTCAAGGAACTTGAAGATTGTGAAAATATAGTATGGGATTATATTCATATTATAGCAGATTACAAACTTGATGTAGATACACCTTATCCAAAACCCGATCCTGCGCTAAAAATGAACAAGCCTGCTCCATTAAGTTACCCAACACAATCTATTAAATATCGTTATTACGGTGCAAATTTGCAGATGATGATAGATAAGGTTGCTGATATTGAAAATCCAGAATTTAAACAAATGTATTTAGATATGTTGGGGTCATTTATGAAAAATTCAGGTAAAAATTGGAATGATGAAGCAATTACAACCGAACAGATTGTGGCGCATCTAAATACGCTATCAAATGGTAAAATAAATATTTCTGTAGATGATATCAATGCAGATATAGAGTTAAGGCAAAGAACTTCTAATAACTTTCATCGTAAAAAAGGTAAGAGTAATAATCGTTTCACAAAACATAATAATTCAAATAGTTATAAAAAAAGAAGATAATGGCTTATTTTAAAGTAGAAGGAGGGCATCAGTTAAAAGGAGAATTGCAGCCTCAAGGAGCAAAAAATGAAGCACTACAAATTATTTCTGCAGTTTTATTAACCCAAGAAAAGGTAACAATCAATAACATTCCTCAAATCAGAGATGTACTCAAATTGATTGATTTGCTTGCATCTTTGGGCGTGGAAATACATAAATTAAGCAATAGTAGCTATACTTTTTGTGCAAAAAATATTCAACAAGAGTATTTGCTCTCAGATGATTTTAAAAAGCAAGGTGCTTCTTTGCGTGGTTCAATTATGATAGTTGGGCCGATGCTAGCCAGATTTGGTGTCGCCTATATTCCAGAACCCGGTGGCGATAAAATTGGTCGTAGGCATTTAGATACACATTTTAGAGGGTTCGAAGCATTAGGTGCAAAATTTGATTACAATAGTGAAGAACAATTCTACCATGTAGATGCCTCTCAATTAACAGGTACCTATATGCTATTAGAAGAAGCATCTGTTACTGGCACAGCAAACATTTTAATGGCTGCGGTATTGGCAAAAGGTGAAACAATTATTTATAATGCAGCTTGTGAACCTTATTTACAGCAACTTTGTAAAATGCTTCAATCTATGGGTGCACAAATTTCTGGAGTTGGGTCTAATTTATTAACTATTCAAGGCGTAAGCTCATTAAAAGGTTGCACACATACTATATTGCCTGATATGATTGAGATCGGCAGTTTTATTGGCTTAGCCGCCACCACAAATTCAGAAATTACCATCAAGAATTGTGCAATAAATGAGCTTGGAATTATTCCTAAAACTTTTCAGAAAATGGGTATAGCGATGGAGTATAGGGGTGATGATATTTATATACCTCAACAAGATAGTTATTCCATACAGAAATTAATAAACGGTTCTATGCTAACAATCAGAGATGGAATTTGGCCTGCTTTTACACCCGATTTGATTTCTATTGCACTCATAACTGCCACACAAGCAAAGGGTAGTTTACTAATTCATCAATGGATGTTTGAAAGTAGGCTCTTTTTTGTAGATAATTTGATAGATATGGGAGCCAGAATTATACTTTGTGATCCCCATAGAGCAGTAGTTATTGGGAGCAACAGAGAAACTAAATTACGAGGTATAACAATGTCTTCGCCAGATATTAGGGCTGGAGTTTCTATGCTTATTGCAGCATTAGCTGCCGAAGGCACAAGCACAATAAATAATATAACCCAAATAGACAGGGGTTACCAATTTATAGATGAAAGACTCAGAAAAATTGGCGCAGTTATTGAAAGGTTTGAATAAATAATTAATATAAAAAATGAATAACATTAAATTTTTAAAAGTCATTATATTTGTAATTTTGCCTGTTGCTGCATTGGGTTTTATGGCAGTTATAAAGTCAGATAATGCAATTGATAAAGTAGCTCCTGATTTTTCACTTGCTGATACAGCCAACAAGCAGGTAAGTTTATCCTCATTTAAAGGCAAGTATGTATTAATTGATTTTTGGGCATCTTGGTGCAAGGATTGCAGAATAGAGAATAAAAACCTTGTAAAAGCCTATAAAAGGTTTAAAAATCCTGAATTTGATATTCTATCTGTATCTTTAGATGTTGATAGAGATAATTGGATAAAAACTATTGGAACAGATAATTTGGCATGGCCACACCATGTATCTGATATGCAAAAATGGCAGTCGCCCGTGGTAAAGCTTTATAATGTGCGCGAGATTCCTCAAACATTTTTAATTGATAAGGAAGGAAAAATTATTGCTGAAGGTTTGATGGGTTTAGCTTTAGAAAAGAAATTGGCTGAATTGTTTCCAACCATTAAGTGACAATCTGTCATTTTTGTATACTTGGTAAGGTAATTGAATGAGCCAATACAAAAATTGACTTATTTAATCGTTGAATTATCATGGCAAAAATCACAAAAAAATCCAAAATAGAAGAAGAACAAATTGAGTTTAATCAAAACCAAGGTGAAGATAGCATTGTAAATGAACAAGAGCTATTGGAAAATCAAATAGCTATTTCTAAAGATAAATATACCCGTCTTTTTGCAGAGTTCGATAATTATAAAAAACGCACAGCAAAAGAGCGCTTAGAGCTAATTACCTCTGCGGGCAAGGAGGTTATTGTTAGCATGATACCTGTATTAGATGATTTTGAAAGGGGTTTAAATTCTGTTGAAAATGAAGATGATAAAGCAGGCTTATTTTTGGTTTTAAATAAGTTAAAAAATAATTTGGAGCAAAAAGGTCTAAAGGTAATGAAAACAAGTATAAATGACGATTTTGATGTTGATTTACATGAAGCGATAACAACTATACCTGCCCAAGATGAGAATATGAAAGGAAAGATAGTAGATATTATTGAAAAAGGATACCTTCTTGGAGATAAGGTGATACGCTATGCAAAAGTAGTGATAGGAGAATAGAAAATAGTAAATGGCAAAAAGAGATTATTATGATGTGCTAGGACTTGCAAAGAATGCAAGTGCAGAAGAGATAAAAAAAGCATATAGAAAATTGGCAATAAAGTATCATCCTGATAAAAATCCGGATAATGCAGCTGCCGAAGAAAAATTTAAAGAAGCTGCTGAAGCCTATGAAGTGCTTAGCAACGGAGAGAAAAAACAGCGTTATGATCAGTTTGGTCATGCAGGAATGGGTGGGGCATCTGGCGGAGGATTTAGCGGTAGTGGTATGTCTATGGATGATATTTTTAGTCAATTTGGCGATGTTTTTGGTGGTGGTGGCAGTCCATTCGAATCCTTTTTTGGAGGCAGAGGTGGCGGAGGTGGCAGACGGACTGCTGTTGGAACAAATATTAGAATAAAATTATCGCTTAGTTTAGAAGATATTAAACACGGTGTTGAAAAAAAAATAAAATATAAAAAATTAATTGCCGCTCCGGGTCTTAAAACCAGCACTTGTAGCACCTGTCAAGGCAAAGGTTCTGTGCGCAAGGTAACCAATACATTTTTAGGACAGATGGCTACGACTGCTACTTGCCCTACTTGCCATGGCTCTGGTGTTAGTGTTAGTCATAGGCCAAGTGGTTCTAATCCTGATGGTTTAATTTATGCAGAACATGAAGTTAGTTTAAATATTCCAGCAGGTGTTGCTGATGGCATGCAATTATCCATGCAAGGGCAAGGCAACGCTGCAGCAGGTGGTCAAGGTGTAAATGGAGATTTAATAATTCTTGTGGAAGAAAAACATCATGACTTTTTTGTAAGGGATGGAAAAAATGTGCTCTATAACCTAAACATTAGTTTTTCCGATGCTGCTTTGGGGAATAGTTTAGAGATTCCAACTTTGGATGGATTAGTTAAAATAAAAATAGATAGTGGAACACAGCCAGGTAAGATTTTGCGTTTAAAAGGAAAAGGGTTTAATGATCTTAGCGGCTATGGAACTGGTGATCAATTGGTCTATTTAAGTGTCTATGTGCCTGAAAAGCTAAGTAGCGATGAAAAGAAAATAATAGAAGAAATTGCTATGTTAGAGAATTTTAAAGCTAGAAATGTTAAAATGGATCGCACATTTTTTGATAGGCTTAGAAGTTTTTTTGAGTGATAAGTATTCAGGTTTTAGAAAAAAAAATAGCTGTTTGGAATTAATTTAGTGTTTTTTTTTCTGCTTTAGCCAAAGTGAAATAATTAATTGAAATCCCTTAAAAAATAAAAAAACAGATTTATCATCACATTATTTGATAATGTTATAATATTACCTATTTTTGCACCCTTTAAAACGACCCCAAATAATATGGCAAATATCGGCAAAATAGCACAAGTAATTGGTCCCGTAGTGGATGTTACTTTTGATGTAGAAGGTTCAACTTTACCAAGAATTTATAACGCATTGCATGGCAAAAGACCAAATGGTCAAGTAATGGTTTTTGAAGTTCAGCAGCATTTAGGCGAAAATATAGTGCGAACTATCGCCATGGATTCTACAGAAGGATTGGTAAGAGGATTGGAATTAGTAGACCAAGAAGGTCCAATAAAAATGCCAATTGGCGAAAGTATTAAAGGCAGACTATTAAATGTGGTGGGCGAAACCATAGATGGTATAGGTGATTTAGACGCTGCTAATGGAAGATCTATACACCAAGCACCACCAAAGTTTGAGGATTTATCAACAGCATCAGAACCGCTCTGGACAGGAATAAAAGTAATAGATTTATTAGAGCCTTATGCAAAAGGAGGAAAAATTGGTTTGTTTGGTGGAGCAGGTGTTGGAAAAACAGTATTAATTCAAGAATTAATTAATAATATAGCAAAAGCTTATGACGGTTATTCAGTATTTGCAGGAGTAGGTGAGCGTAGTAGAGAAGGAAATGATCTTTTACGCGAGATGATTGAATCTGGAATTGTTAAGTATAGTGATGAGTTTCTGCATGAAATGGAAAAAGGTGGTTGGCCACTAGAAAAAGTAAATAAAGAGAGTTTAAAAGAATCCAAAGCCACATTTGTTTTTGGACAGATGAATGAGCCTCCAGGAGCAAGAGCAAGGGTAGCATTAAGTGGACTAGCTGTTGCAGAATATTTTAGAGATGGTGGAGAAGACGGAAAAGGAAAAGATATTTTATTTTTTATCGATAATATATTTAGATTCACACAAGCAGGATCAGAGGTTTCAGCCCTTTTGGGTCGTATGCCCTCAGCAGTTGGTTATCAGCCTACATTGGCATCAGAAATGGGTACAATGCAGGAGAGGATTACTTCTACAAAAAATGGCTCTATAACCTCTGTACAGGCAGTATATGTGCCAGCAGATGATTTAACCGACCCTGCTCCAGCAACTACTTTTGCCCACTTAGATGCTACCACAGTTTTGAGTAGAAAAATTGCAGAATTGGGTATCTACCCAGCGGTTGATCCTTTAGATTCAACCTCTAGGCTTCTATCTGCTGATATATTGGGTGAGGAACATTATGGAACTGCTCAAAAAGTTAAAAACTTATTGCAAAGGTATAAAGAATTACAGGATATTATTGCAATTTTGGGAATGGATGAGCTTTCAGAAGAAGACAAACTTGTAGTTACTCGGGCTAGACGGGTGCAGCGTTTCTTATCACAGCCTTTTCATGTTGCAGAGCAGTTTACAGGACTAAAAGGAGTGTTGGTTGATATTAAAGAAACCATAAAAGGTTTTAACATGATTATGGATGGTGAAGTAGATGAGTATCCCGAAGCAGCTTTTAATCTTGTTGGAACTATAGAAGATGCGATTGAAAAAGGCAAGAAATTGATTGCTGAATCTAAAAAATAATTAAATTTTATGCAGTTAGAGATTTTAACACCTGATGCCATTATTTATAATGGAGAGGTGATTTCTGTTAGTTTGCCTGGTTTGAATGGTAGATTTCAAGTTTTAAACAATCACGCGCCTATAATAAGCACGCTTACAAGTGGCGAAATTTTAATTGAAACGGCCGACAAGAATATAGAAAAATTTGGAATTAAAGGTGGTATTCTTGAGATTTTAAAAAATAAAGTTATTGTTTTAGCCTAATATTTTATTTCTATCAACTAATATATTATTGCAGTCTGTATTAGTTATAACACAATTTGTAAATAATTGAAATTGTAGTTTATGAATATTGTCTTTTAATCTCTGCCCTTAGATTTTATTTATTTTTGCAGCCGATGTTGCAGCGCAGTCAGCTTCTTTAGGTTTTCCAGCATAATTAATAATACTGGAGGTGGATGCATTAGCCTTTAGGCTTTTCTTTACATTTACCGTTACAACTGCAGCACTTGATGTTTCTATTTCGGCAATTTCTAAAATTAAATTGGAGGCATGGACTGTGCCAGAAGTTGACACATTAAATTTTCCAATTCGTGCATTTCCATTTAAAGTACAAGTGCCAGATGAATTGGTTTCCAATTCTATTAAATTGAAATTTCCAGTTAAATCTAATTCTGAGCTAGTTGATGTTTTAATATTTATTTTTTCGGCATTAATGGTTGCTTTGCAATGCATACTGTTGCTCAATGATAATTCATTAATTTTTGGACAATAAATCCTTAATAGCGGTTTCTTTTTATAACGATAGGTTCCGTTTGAAATTTTTAACATAAGCGTATTTTCAATAACTATAGGTTTAAAGTATTTTGCCAAGTTTTTATCAAAATTTAGTTCTGTATAAAAACTATCTGATGGAATAATTTCACAATCAATCATTGACATAGAAATAGCATCAAAAGCTCCCGTTTCAATTCTGGTCCAAACCATATTATGATCACCTTTTATATTTGCCGTTTCTTCTGCATACTTGCTGTATAGCATAAAAGAAATAATTAGAAGTAGAATTGAGGCTGCTCCTGTTAGCAGTATTTTGTTACTTGTTTTCATAGTTTTGTAGTTTATTGATTAGTTCTGAAACACTAATATCTAGCTGTTTCAATGATTTTAATATTTCGGGAATAACATTTTCTAAAAAAGCAGTTTTTCTAAGTTTGATTAGGTTTTGTTTGGCATCAGGCATTAAAAAATAACCTATGCCTCGCTTGTTTTCTATTAAATTATTTTCTTGCAATAGGTTGTAAGAGCGCATTACAGTATTGGGATTTACCTTAAACAGTACAGCAGTATCGCGCACAGATGGTATCCGTTCTTCATGATTCCATTCATCTTGCAAGATTTTATCTTCCATGGCCTCTGATATTTGAATGAAAATGGGTTTTTCTTTGTTAAAGTCCATTATATGCTGCGTTCTTTAAGTTTGTAAAATGCCACCAGCATAAAGAAACCTGTTAACAGAGCAACTAGGAGCATACTATCTGCACTGTTTGAAATAGTAAATCTTGTAATATTGTCATTAATACTTAACATTGTTCCAGCATCCGTAAATGATGAAACCATACCGGATGGTTTAATAAAATAAAATATTATTCCCAAAGAACCAATAAATAAAATGGAAACGATTGTAGAAAAAACCATATTCATAACTACAGGGTTTTTCTTAAACCAGGATGCTCCCATAAGGCAAAAGGCATTAGTAAGAAAATAGATTTGTATCATTTCATTGGGCATAAAACTGTAGGAAATAGCTTTAGAATTTACACCCATCTTCTTCAAAATTTCAAAAATAATTAAGCCAAAATAATAGTACATAGCAAAGAGTAACCCATATAAAATTGATGAAATAAACCAAGCACTAAAAAGTTTATCGGCTATGGATACAGGCAATATTGCAAATTGATACCCTTTGCTGCTTTCTGATGTTTCAAAAAACATAAGACTTGCAAGTATGGGGCCACCAATAATGAGCAGCATAGTCATGGCGGTATAATAAAAATCAAGATCAATTGCGGATACAGCTTGGTCTTTTAGCGAATTGATAATGATAATGAGCAACCAAATAGAGGTCATCCCAATGATTACATTAAATCCGTCTTTTAGAAAGTATCTTCTTATCAGAAGTTTGATATTATTAAAATTCATGTGTTTATTTATAAAGGTTGATGGATGGGTTAATAGCAGCATTAAACAATAGGGCAAGGTTTATTGTGCCAGGTATTTTTAAAACGTTTTTTTGAAGGGTGTTAAAAGACATTCCTTGTTTTTCATGGTACAATAAATGGTCTTCTTTTAGGATATTAGTGGTTTCAAAAAGAAATTTATTTTCAATTTCCTCTAAACTATAATTAAATACAATTTTTTGATTGTCCAAAATCAACACTTGGTCTATCAAATTTTCAATATCTTGAATTTGATGAGTTGAAATAATGACGCCTTGATCTGCGTTAAAAAACTCTGATAATATTGTTTGAAATTGTTGTTTTGAAGGGATATCTAGCCCGTTAGTTGGTTCGTCCAATAAAAGCCAAGGAGTTTTTGCAGCAAGGCCAAATGCTATAGCAGTTTTCTTTTGTTGTCCTTGCGATAAATTGGATAGTTTACCTGACACGGGTATATGAAACTGTTCGAGCATTTTATGAAAATTTGAATAATTAAAATTGGGGTAAAATGGTGCATTCATTTTTAAAAATACGCTACAATTTACATTGGGCAGCAGCACCATTTCTGGTACGAGTGTAATTTTTTTAAAAGTTTCAGCATTTCTTGTTGCCATATTTTGATGTTCAACATTTATTGCGCCACCAGTAGGGTTTAGTCCGCCACACATCATTTTGAGAAGTGATGTTTTTCCTTCACCATTTTTTCCAAAAAGTCCGTAATAGTGTCCTTTTGCAAGATTTAGGCTGACATTGCTCAATACTGGGTTTGCTTTTCTGTAATATAATGAAGCATTATTTATTTCAATCATAATTAGTGTATTAGTTAATTAATACACTGCAATAGTATGTTAATTTTTTCAATTACAAAAATTTATTTATTTTTTTTTTAAATCCTCATTGCCTGCAAGAATATAGATAGTGTAGTAGAAAAAAAATATTGAGTTATTTAACTTGTAGATATGGAACATGTTTATTTTTCATTAATTTGGTTAATGGATTGCTGTAGATTATAAAATTTTTGTAAGTAGAATCTCTAATGCATAATCTGGGACTATATTCAATTAAAAATTCAAAAATCGCATTTGAGGATGGAAAATTATTATAGTCGGATTTAACGGTAAATTCTTTGTAATCTCCAGAGCCACAAGTTATGTTAGACTTGGTGTATGTCGTAAAAGTTGGAATAATTACAGTTTGAGACCACCCAAATTTTGTAATTCCACTTATTATGATTAGCGAAACTGCCATCATTGCTGTTTTTAATTTTGTTTTCATATTGTTTATTTTTTAAATTGATTTACAGCAAACCTAAAGCAATTAATACGACCAAATACCAAATTGAATTCTTATATCAATTTGATATAATGCTATTTATTAAAAAAAACTGTTTTAAATTATCAAATAATGTTCGTTTCTTTGTAAAAAATAAATTAGTGACCATTATGGAACGCAACGATAAAATTTTTAATAAAGTTGCTTTCATAGCCGCCCAATTAAAAAAATGGCGGAGGGAAAAAGGTATTACTCAACCAATAATTGCAGATTTTTTAAATATCCAACAGCCTAATTACCATAGACTAGAAAAAGGTAAGAGTTATTTGGATATAACTTTAGCTTTTAGGATTTGTCAATACTATAATAAGAGCGGAGTTGAACTACATTATCTTCATGCACAAGGAGATTGTACGCCAGAAATAGCTTTGTTAAATTCTGTTTTAACCTCTTCAATAAATCATTCAATTAAAGGTGAGATAAGCAATCTAAAGAAAAATAAAACATGTTAGAAGAACAATTAAAACGCGATACTCAACTATATTCCGATTTATTGCAAAACCAAACACTGATTGATAAGAAAGAAAAAACTAAACACTGAAAGTGCCACTAAACCTCTCTAATGCTATCAAAACTAATACTATCATCTATTTAATTACATTAAACTAATAAATCAAAATTTAAACTAAAACAATTATATGAAAATAACCGTCATCACATTCATGCTTTTTGCATTTTGCTTAACACAAATTTCTTTGTCTGCTCAAGAGTATGATTTAAACAAGTATAAATATCGTTATCAAAACAACAGAGGTTTTACAACAAGTTTTGATATAAGAGGGGATGGAGAATTATCCACTGTTAAATATAAAGATAACGATACCATTGCCGAAAGCGTAAATATAAATGATATAAATAACAGGGCTTTTAATTATAGGCTTGGTCTTTTTTATTTTTCTAATACAAACACAGATAGGCTACAAAGGGAAACGAGTCTTTTTTTGAATAGCAGGGCAAATTTTAATCAAAATGGTTCAGGTCGTAAACTAAATGATAGCCTAGTATCTAGCCAAGCAAATAATGCTTCAAACTATGATAACAGCGTAATTTATAACCAATTAAATAGATTTTATAAACCCAATAATTCTTTTACGTATTTATCTTATGGAGGAAGTGGAAGCATTAATGGATCTAATTTTTTTAATAGCAGATCCACATCAGGCGATTTTAATCAAAAAATAAATAGGAATAGACTACAAGCCAATTTAAGTATTGGAAAAGGAAAAGGTAGGATTGAAAATGTGTCAGACGCGGTTTCTGCCATGTTTATCATCAAAGATTTACAGGAAAAGGGTGGATTGGGGCAGCTTTCAGACGTGCAAACAGAGCTTATAGCCCAAGGAATTACTACTGCTAGAAATAGGCGTTTTATTGATTTCAGGTTCAGAATTATTGACCAAATAGCCCTTTTGGATAGTTTTTTTACACTTGCAGGAGCAAAACCAGACAATGACTTAATTTATTACACTACCTTGTATGACAACTGGTTTTATGCAACTAATTTTTTTAGAGGTAGTGGAAAGCGATTTACTTATTCCTTATCTAATTCTGCATCTTATGATAAATTTACTAACACCCTAGAAGAGTCTATTGGTAGGGATTATACTTATATAAACACTATTAATACAGACCTTTACAATGCGCTAAATTTAGAATATACAAGTAGTAAACAACTGAGTTTATACCATGAAAGAAGCTTTATTATTTCTGCTCAATCTGGATTAAGGCATCAAACTGACTTGGCAGAGCGTAAAGACAGCTTTCAAATCTCCCTTCCATATTCAGAACGGAGTTCAAAATTCAAAAATGGGGATGCCGTAATTTCTACCATTGATTTAACCTATTCTCAACTTTATCAACCCAATACCCGTACTTATCTTAGATGGAGTGCATCTGCAAATTATTTGCAGCAAAATAGTTTGCTAGGTTTAAGAGTATCTAACCCTGCCAAAGAAAATAACGTGCTTCAAACTTTGGGTGCAAATTTTAATCTTAATTTCTTTCATTTTTTCTCTCCTAGGTTATCTATTTATGCTAATGCAAATATTCGTGCCAATGCACTCCTTAGTTCACGACAAAGAGAAATTATTTATGCCCCCAATAACTTATTGAATTTTGAATCCAATAATAGAGCGATTGGCGGAGGTGTTGGCTTTTCTGCAGGATTGGTTTACGCCTTGTTTTAAAACTTTTATCAAACCAGCGTTTTTTTTGATTAAAACTATTGTGAAAGTGTACTTCGTTTTAGAATATTTCTTATACAAAGGGCTTAAAATTTATCAAAAAACTATCTAAGAGAAAAAAAATGCAAATTAGTTTTAACACCCGTTGTGATAGCTAACGTAACGAAGTTTACAATTTTGGTC
Source organism: Bacteroidia bacterium (assembly GCA_041690035.1). Lineage (GTDB taxonomy): Bacteria > Bacteroidota > Bacteroidia > NS11-12g > UBA955 > CALSPH01. Next base: position 151,214 of record JBDNFC010000016.1, read on the forward strand.
ACTTTAGTGTAAATAAAAAAACTAATTTTTTTAATATTGTATAGGAAAGGATAAAATACTTACATCGAAAGAAAGCTGCTAATATAGCTAAAGTTCTAATTCTTAATATGGGGTAAATGATTTATGCCTATTTTTCTAATATTTAGCATGATTTGTGGCACTAAATTGCAATAAAACAAATCTTTTATTATATCTTTGCACTATAATGTATTTACTTGTTGCATTAAGGAAATTTTTTTCCATAATATTGTTTCTTTACTGCAGCCTAGCTTTTGGAGCAGAGCCTACAGTGCAGCCTAGCAATATTGTGGTAAGCAATATTAATTGTGGGTCTGCGCTATTGCAGTGGACCAGTGGAAATGGAGATAGAAGAATCGTTATCATGCGCGAAACGCTTGCCACCAATAGACTTCCCGTAGATGCTGCTAATTATTCTGCCAATAGTTTTTTTGAAAATGGACAAAATTTAGGAAGTGCCAATTATGTTGTTTTTATTGGCGCAGTTAATTTAGTAAATATTACCAACCTAAAACCCAATACCGTCTATCATTTAGCAGTTTTTGAATATTTTAATAATGCAGGAGTGCCAAATTATCTTACCAGCAATCCCGCCATTACCAGTTTTACCACCTTGGGGGTCAATCTTAATTTTAGCATTAGTGTATTGGATTCATGTTGGTATAAAAATCAATTTAACTTTAGCAACAATAGCACAAGTAATTTTCCTACTACTACCTATAAATGGGGTTTTGGAGATTTTACCAACGCAACATCAGTCTCTCCCTCAAAAACTTATGTAAATGGTGGATCTTACAAAGTTTTTTTAACAGTATTTCCAAATTTTGGTTGCAAAGATACCATTTTTAAAGATGTAATAGTTATCCCAAAGCCAACCATTAGTATTAGGGTAAATGATAGCTCTCAGTGTTTGGCGGGCAATAGATTTGACGTAACTAATCTTACTGTTTTTCCACCTTTGAATAGTTTAGGCTTAGTGCGCACATGGGATTTTGACGATAATACCACCGACAATATTTTTCAGCCTCGAAAAATATACATAAATTCTGGGATATATCTTATAAAAAATTATATAGAAATGACCTTTAACAATACACCTACGGGATGTAGAGATACGGGCTATATTCCTATAGAGGTTTTTCCAAATCCATCTGGCGATTTATTAATTTCTGATACGATTAATTGCATTGGCAGAAATACCATTAGTTTTGAGAATATAACCCCCAATACTATCAGCTATGATTGGGATTTTGGTGATGGAAACAGTGCAAGTGGAAAATTAGTTTCGCATAATTATGCAAATAATGGAGACTTTAAAGTAATACATACCGCTAGTTCTGCTCAAGGATGTGTTTCTAAAGATACCATCCTTATACGCGCAAGAATAGCTAAAAATGCAAATTTTGCAGGAATATCTTCTCCAATTTGTTTTTCCAAAAATCCCATAGCCTTAATGCCTATCAATACCGCTGGAATATTTAGAGGTAATGGCATCTTAGTTAATAATTATGTGCCCAATCTTTTGGGATTTGATACCATCATTCACATTGTTTCAGATCAATTTTGCCCAGATACTTTTAGGTTTCCTATTGAAGTATTGGCGGGGCCGAAGCCAAATTTAGGCGCTGATATTAACTTATGTAATCAAGCAAACTACTTATTATCAGAAACCATTTTAGGCACTTATACTTGGAACGGTGGCAGCAATTCAAAAAGCCTTTTAGTTACAAGCTCGGGTAATTATTGGTTAGCTGTTGATGACGGACAATGCAAAGGCAGTGATAGTATTAATATTTACTTTGGAGTGCCACCAGTATTACCAACCATACAAGATACTTTTTTATGTAAAAATTCTGCTATTAAATTCAATTTTATTAATTTTGATACCCGTTATTTATGGAATGATGGCACAAGAGATTCATTTAAAACCATTACCAATGCTGGTATTTATACTGTTAGTGCAAGTAATCCTTGTGGCAATGCTTCTGCTACATTTAGAATTACAAAACTAGACGAAGATTGCAATGTAATTATGCCTAATTGTTTTACCCCAAATGGTGATAGTAGAAATGATGTGTATAAACCATTTTTGTTATCAGATGATATTGTGATAGATCAATTTACAATTTTTAATGGTAGTGGTGAGATTGTTTTTAAAGGAAAAGGGAAAAATATAACTTGGGATGGCACGTATCAAGGCAAGCCAGTGCCAGCAAACCAAAATTATTTTTACCTTTTATACTACACATTACCTATAAAAGATAACAATCAAAAAGCAGAGCTAAAAGGCAGTATTTTTGTGTTGAAATAAAAACTCTTTTGTGAGTAGAAAAAATCGAAGAAGAAGGCGCTCTTTATTGGGTTTGAATAATGAAGCAGGCCCTGCGAGTGAATTTTTACAGTCTTGTGTTTTTTTTAAATATCAAGCTTTAAAGCATGAACAAATCATCCTAAAACAAGTTCAAGATATTAAGTTAGGCATAGATGATGGCAATGTATATTGGCTCAATAGCATTGGTAAGCAATTTTTCCAGTTTCACAAAGAGCTTATTTTAAATAATAAACTAGACGACTTTTTAAATATTTTATTGGATATTACTTCCCAAAGAAATAAGTCGGTAGAATTAGATAATTGCATCTATTTAACCACACAGTCTATTTACAGTGTGATAAAATGTAAAATAACTTTAGAAACCATTTCTTTTGTGTTTTCTAGCAATTATATTTGGAGCATTCAAGATGATGCAATAGACCCTTTTGATAATATTAGAATAAGAATTGCAGAAAATCAAGGAATTATAAGACAAAAAGGGGTTGATTATTTGCTTTTTAGTATGTTTGAGGCCATTATTGATAATTATTTTATAGCATTTAAAGAGTTGTCTCAAGAACTTGCAACTTTTATAGAAGGAGAGCTTATTGGTCGACAAAATCAGCAGCTTATTAACCTAGAAGAGTTGCGTAAAACATTTTATGAATTAAAAAAAGCAGCTATTGGATTAAGGGAGAGTATTTCACAATTTAGCGCCTTTGATAATCCGATGCTTGAAAAATTTAACGCCAAATATTTTTATGAACTCAAAGAGCAAATTATTTCTTTAACTGATGAAATAGATTCAGAATTGCATCGCATAGAAAGTGCTACAAATTTATATTTTAGCATGCAAAATAGAAGGTTGAATGAAGTAATGAAAACACTCACAGTAATAACGGTGTTGTTTATCCCCCTTAACTTTATCACCGGTTTATTTGGGATGAATTTTGAATTTATTCCTGGATTAAAATCGCCTAATGGTTTTTACTTTTCTCTGGCCCTAATGATTTTTTTAATCATTAGTATTTTATATTACTTTAAGCGCAAAAAATGGTTTTAATAGAAAATTATTTTGCCAAATTATTTAAACGCAAAGTTTCTTTATTCTTCGAGGCTGCTAATACTTTTATATAGTAATTTTCATACATTGGCATTATTTTTTCTAATGAATATTGCTTTGCGTGCTCCAAGCATTGTTTTTTAAACGATGCTAATTTTTCTGGATTTTCTAGCAAAGATATGGCCATCTCCGCCATTTTTTCAACATCTCCAACATTGCAAGTATAGCCTGTAAATCCATCAATATTCACTTCGGGCAATCCTCCGGCATTAGATGATATTACAGGTACTTCGCATGCCATTGCCTCTAGTGCAGCTAATCCAAAACTTTCTGTTTGTGATGGCAATAAAAATAAATCTCCTATGCTTAAAACCTCCTCAATAGCTTCTTGCTTTCCTAAAAATATAACCTTATCACAAACACTGTGTTCTCTGCACATTTTTTCAATACTTGCGCGCTCTGGCCCATCGCCAACCAACAATAATTTTGAAGCTATTTTTTTATTTACTAATGCAAATATTTTCACCACGTCTTCTACTCTTTTTACTTTTCTAAAATTAGAAGTATGAATAATTATTTTTTCACCCAATTGGGCAATCGCGGTTTTAAAGTGGTTTTTTTGTTGCTTGTGAAATCTTTTAAAATCTATAAAATTTGGAATGACCTCAATTTCCTTTCTAATATCAAAATTCTTAAAAGTATCTTCTTTTAAACTGTTTGATACGGCAGTAATACCATCAGAATGATTTATACTGTAAGCAACTACAGGCTCATAGGTGGGGTCTTTGCCCACAAGGGTAATATCTGTTCCATGCAATGTGGTTACCACTGGACAGTATTTTCCTTTTTCTATAAGTATAGATTTGGCCATAATTGCTGCGCTGGCATGAGGTATTGCGTAATGCACATGCAGTAGGTCTAAATCATGAGCAAGCACAATATCTACAAATTTACTTGCAAGAATTGTTTCATAAGGTAGGTAGTCAAAAAGAGGGTATGAGTTAATGTTTACCTCATGGTAAAATATGTTTTCATTAAATGCATCTAATCTTGCAGGTTGATTATAAGATATAAAATGAACTTGGTGCTGATTATTTGCCAATGCTTTGCCCAGTTCTGTAGCTACTACGCCAGAGCCTCCATAAGTAGGGTAGCATGCGATACCTATTTTCATTTTTTTATTAAAAGGTGAGTAGTTTAAACAATTGTTAATTAAAATAGATTTTAGTAATCGTTATTTTCTATCGGCCAATAAGTATAAAACAGCCATTCTTGTAGCCACTCCATTTTCTACCTGCTCTAGTATCACAGCTTGGTCAGAGTCGGCAATGTCGCTGCTTATTTCTACCCCTCTGTTTATAGGGCCTGGATGCATAATTACAATTTCTTTTTTTATTCTGGTTAACCTTTCAAGTGTCAATCCATATTGCAATTGATAATCTTTTAAACTAGGAAAATAAGTAATTTCTTGCCTTTCTAGCTGAATACGTAGCATATTGGCTACATCGCACCATTTCAATGTTTCATCTAAATTATGCGAAACTTCTACCCCAAGGGCACTGTAATGACGTGGGATTAATGTTTTTGGCCCACAAACCATAACTTCTGCACCTAATTTTTTAAGGCAAAAAATATTTGACAATGCTACCCTGCTGTGCATTATATCACCAATAATTGCAACTTTTTTACCCTTTACCGTACCAAGTTTTTCTCTTATAGTGTAGGCATCTAGCAATGCTTGTGTTGGGTGCTCATGGGTGCCATCTCCAGCATTGATAATTTGTGCATCTACATTTTGGGATAAAAATTTGGCTGCACCTGGAGCGGGGTGGCGCATCACTACCATATCCACCTTCATTGCCAAAATATTATTTACAGTGTCTATTAAGGTTTCGCCTTTACTCACTGAGCTGCTTGATGAAGAAAAATTTAATACATCTGCGCTCAATCTTTTCTCTGCCAATTCAAAAGATATTCTTGTACGGGTTGAGTTTTCAAAAAAAGCATTTACAATGGTTATATCTCTAAGTGAGGGCACTTTTTTGATATTTCTATTTAATACTTCTTTAAAATTATCTGCTGTTGTAAATATGCTCTCTATATCTTTTACAGTTAGCTCTTTGATACCAAGGAGGTGTTTTGTGCTAATTAAACTCATTTTTTATCTTCTATTAACCAAACTTGAGGATTATTTTCATTCCAATCTACTTTTACTTTTTGTCCGCTCCCCCTAGTATCTATACTGTGCCCTACAAAATTTGCTTCAATGGGCAATTCTCTATTAAAGCGCCTATCTATGAGGGTCATAAGTGCTACATTGGCAGGCCTACCAAAGTCTGCAAGCGCATCCAATGCCGCTCTTATGCTTCTGCCTGTGTAGAGCACGTCATCTATCAGCAGTATGTTTTTATTTTCAATATCAAAGTTTATGTCTAATTTGTTTGGCACTAGCATTTGCTCTCCGCGTCTAAAATCGTCTCTGTAAAAAGTAATATCTAGCTCTCCATAGGTAAGGTTTTCTGTTTTTAGCTGCTTTTTTAGTAAAATCAACATTTTTCTACTGAGTAAAACACCCCGAGGTTGCAAGCCAATGATTGCAAGATTTGAGAGGTCTTTATAGTTTTCTATAATTTCAAACATTAACCTATTGAGCGTTAATTCTAATTTTGTTTTATCTAAAATAATTTTTACTTCTGCTGTCATTGCTTATTTCTTGCTCATTTTAAAAATTATTTCAAACTCTTCGGGTTTTAATGCCACCACACTTAGCCTGCTTTGTTTTATAATACCTATCATGGCTAATTCTGGATTTGCTTTTATTGCTGCTAGAGTAACTGGTTTATCTAATGTTTTTATTGGAGCAATATCTACCGAAACCCAATTTGGATCTAATGTGCTAGGGTCTTGATATGAGGCTTTGATGACTTCTGCAATACCCATAATTGCTTTATCTTCATTGCTATGGTAAAAAAAACATTGATCGCCTATTTCCATAGCCCGCAGATTGTTTCTGGCTTGATAATTTCTTACTCCATCCCAAAAGGTAGATTTATCTTTCAATAATTGAACCCAAGGGTATTTGTAGGGCTCAGATTTCATTAACCAAAAATTCATTTCATCGGCAAAATTAACCTAAAAATTAGATTTTTTTACTTTTTCCGTTCCTTAATCAAAACACCCCGTTTACAAAGCTAATTATATTACTTATGATTTTTAATTTGATGGTTTGTGCAAAATAATATTACCTTAGTGCAAAATTTTAGCCCGTTTATGGAAAACGCTTTACTTGCAAAAAATACTTTGATGACCCTAAAAGCATACATGGCATCGCATGCCACTTTTAATGCGCTAACCACTATTCAAAACTTGATAGCCGATGACAGTAAAAGAGCGGCTTTAAAATCTTTGTCAGTTTTTGCCAATTTTATTAGAAAAGCCGTTGATCAAATAGAAGATGTGGAGCGCAAAAGCGAACTCGAAATGGCGATGCTTCAATATTATTGCACTATGGAACAGTGGCGTTTCGAGGAAAAACTAATTATTGAATTAGTTGCGGATAATAATCAGTTACCCTCAATGATACCTAGTTTTATTATTGTTCCATTTGCAGAGTTTTGTATCAGAACTGTATTGGCAGTAAATCAAAAAGCAAAGTTAAATTTCAGATCTTTTAATAATTCAACTCATTTCGGTATTATTGCTTTAAGTTCTGTTTATTTTGATGATAAAAATCTAGCAATAAAAAACAATGAGCAGGAAAACAGATATCAATTAATGCAAGAAAGGATATTACTTTATAAAAATATATATAACATCGAAATTCAATTTCATTCAAGGCAAATTCAACTAAATTTTCAAAAAATATAAAAATATGTTACAAGCAATAATTATTGATGACGAAAACAATAGTCGGCAAGCGCTAAATAATTTAATTACAAAGTTTGCAAATGGGGTAGAAATCGTGGCAGAGGCTAGTAATTTTGAAGACGGCTTATTGGCAATCGAAAAATATAAACCGGGTCTAGTATTTTTAGACTTAGAAATGCCTGACGCCAATGGTTTAGAACTGTTTACACGGCTTAAAAAAATAGATTTTGAGGTCATTATTACCACAGGGCATCAAGATTATGCAGTAAAGGCATTTAAAACAGCAGCGTTAGATTATCTGTTAAAACCTATAGATATAGACGAGCTAGAGGCAGCAATAGACAATGTTTTTGAAAAAAGAAAAGAAGTCCGAAAACACAATAATTTTGATGTCTTTATTCAAAATTGGAAAAATAATACAGATCAACAAATAGCCCTTTCATCCTCAGACGGGCTCACTTTCTTAAAAGTGAGAGATATAGTTTATTGCAAGGGGGATGGAGCTTACACTTATTTTTTTACTGAGGATGGAAATAAGCTTGTAGTATCTAAAAATCTTAAAGAATTTGAAGAATTACTTAAGGACAAGGGTTTTTTTAGGGTTCATAAAAGTAGCTTGATTAACTTAAATCATTTAAAAAAATATGTCAGGGGAGAAGGTGGACATGTATTGCTTACCAACGGGCATAATGTGATAGTGAGTAAAAGGCGCAAAGAAGGATTTTTATTGCAATTAGCTAAAGTTTAATATATTTATGGATTAAATAAAAGGCCATATTTTTGTAAGTAATGTTTAATATCAAATTTTTAATACCTGTTTTAAGAAAAATTATAGCCAGTATAGCTTTGCTTATATGGGTAAAAATGGCATTTGCACAACCCATAGAGCGCAGGTTTATAAACTATACATTAGAAGATGGTTTATCCCAATCTACAATTATGGATATTAAGCAATCGGCAAATGGCAATATTTTTATGGCCACTGCTGATGGAGTTAATGTGTTTGATGGCAAAAGTTTCGAAATTTATAAAAACAATCCTGCCGATACCCAAACCCTTGGAAATAATTTAATTTATTGTGTTACTCCCATTTCTACACATATAGTTTGGGCATTAGATCAAGATCAAATATTAAATCAAATAGATACTAGAACCAAGAAAGTTGTTAGATTAAATTACATTACCAAGTTAGGCATAGATAACATTGTAATAAAACAAGTGCTTTTAGCCGCCAATGGTGAAGTTTGGTTTGCTACTTATGAGCATGGTATAATTGTAATCAACACGTTTGGCAAAAAATTAGCAAGTTTTAATATTGAAAATAAGACACTAAAAAGCAATTCTATATTGCATTTATATTCAAAAGATGATCAAATATGGGCTAGCACTAGCGCTGGCTTGGCAAAAATAAATATAGAATCGAAAACCGTTGTAAATTATTTTATAAATAGAGCTATAAATTGCGCTCATATCAATAAAAATAAGTTGTATGTGAGTTTTAATGATAAAAAATTAGGGGTGATTATTGCAAATAAAGAAAACCCCAACATGCTTTATGACTCCATTTTGCAGAATGAGTCTGTGGTGGCGATAGAAAGTCAAAAATCAGGTATTATTTGGTTTGGGTCATCTATCAATGGAGTTTACGAGTTTGATAATCATCAATTAGTACATCATTTTAATAAGCCACAGGACAAATGGTCATTAATAGACAATAATATTTGGACTATTTTTAAAGATGTAAATGACGATATTTATATTGGCACTAATAATGGACTTACGATTTTTAAAAACGCATATAATATATTTAAACTTTACCGACACAATCCACTTTTTGCCAATAGCCTGTCATCCAATAGAATATATAACATTGTAGAGGATTCTAAAAATGCTATTTGGTTTATTACATATGATGGAGAGGTAAATAGGTTGCAAAACGGTAAATTTACAATTTATGATAAAAATAATTGTACAGGCCTGAACACAACTCATTTAAGAACACTGTTTGAAACTAATGATGGACAATATTTTGTTGGCTCATATGACGATGGCTTTTATAAATTTGACCCAAAGCGCAAAAAATTTACCAATATTAGACAAAAGGGGCAGAATATTTCGGAGGTTCGCATTATAAAACAGATAAACGAATCTACACTACTGATAGGACATGCTGAGGGATTGATATATTATAATTATTTGCAAAACACTTTTAAAAATATAGATTTAGGTTTTTCATTCAAAGTTTATGACCTTTTTTTAGATGGTGATTATTGCTATATCGCCACCTTTGGTGCAGGATTAATAAAGTGGAGTATGAAAGACAACAGTACTAAAACCTTTAGACATATAAACGAAAAAAATAGCCTTAGCAACAATAATGTAATGTCTATTGTGGCAGTAAGTAAAGATACGCTAGCTTTGGGAACTTATGGGGGAGGGGTTTCGCTTTTTCATAAAATAAATCATTCGTTTTTAAATTTTTCAGAATCTAATGGCTTAAGCAATAACTCAGTTTATGGCATATTACTAGATAATAAAAACAACCTTTGGCTGAGCACCAATAAGGGTATAGTAAAATGGTTTGCAGATAGAAAAACAATAAAAAACTTTAATCTTTCATCACAATTGCAGAGTTTAGAGTTTAATGAAGGCGCATTTTTGGCAGCTAAAAATGGAATGTTTTACTTTGGCGGGGTAAATGGAGTTAATTTTTTTAACCCCAGTCAATTGATGTTCAATAATAGAACGCCCAATGCTATCATACTCAACATTATCATAAATGGAAAAAATATAGATTGGCAAGACATTGCTCAAAAAAAAGCTGTTAATTTAAGGGCAAATCAAAACACAATAAAAATAATTTTTAAAGCATTGCATTATGGATTGGCAGAAAAAACACTTTTCTATTATAAGCTCGAAGGCATAGAAACAAGTTGGACGCTTCTCAATAATAAAGACAATAGCATTACTTTTAATAATCTTCCTTCGGGCAATTATCAGTTTTTGCTAAAAGCTTGTAATGAAGATGATTTGTGCGATGAGGTGCCAAAAAAATTTAGTTTTGTGATTAATGCCCCCTTGTATAAAACGCCAATTTTTATTTTTATAAGCGGCATGCTGCTGCTGCTATTATTCTACGCAATATATGCTACAAGAACAAGAAACCTGCGCAGAAGCTATGCCGCCAAAATGACAGATGCAGAACTTAGGGCATTGCGAACCCAAATGAATCCCCATTTTATTTTTAATACATTAAATAGTATCCAGTATTATGTGCTAAATGCTGATGCCAAAACTGCCTATAAATACCTAACAAAATTTTCTTCGCTAATGCGCAGAATTTTACAACATAGCAAAGAAAATTTTTTGCCTCTAGAGGAAGAACTTACTTCACTGAAACTTTACTGTGAGTTAGAAAATATAAGGTTGGAAAATGGTTTGGAGGTAAAATTTGATATTGACGCAAAAATTGACCAAAAAAGAACACTAATTCCAACACTCTTTTTGCAACCTTTTGTAGAAAATGCAATCATTCATGGATTATTGCCTAAGCAAGGGGATAAAAAAATATCAATTATCGTTAAAAAAAGTGAAAAAGGAGTGATTTGCATTATTCAAGATAATGGCATTGGCAGAGAAAAATCTAGGATACTGAATAAACAAAGGTCTAGGAGCCATCAGTCTACCGCAATTAATGCCATTGAGCATAGAATTGACATCTTAAATGAGAGCACAAAAATGAAATTGAAAATGGAGATTGAAGATTTGAATGACGGTACGCGAGTTTCGCTAATTATTGAACAACTATGAGGGCAATTATAATAGATGATGAGCTGAAAAGTAGGGAGGTTTTAGGGAAACTAATTCACCAATTTTTTGAAGGAATAGATGTAATTGCTGGCAGTGGAGATATACAAGGTGCAATTACAGTTATTCAGCACTTAAAACCCGATCTTGTTTTTTTAGATATTAGCTTGCAGGATGGCGACTCTTTTAGTATTCTAAATAAATTGCCAGAAATTGATTTTAAAATTATTTTTATTACTGCTTTTGATGAATATGCAACCCAAGCGATACTTTTTACCCAAATTCCATGCCTTCATAAGCCTTTAGATATTGATGAGCTGGGCCAGGCACTATTAAAAGTAAAAAATCAAAATATACTCTCGGTGCGCGAAGATGTTAGCATTATATTAAATATACTTAATTCTACCTTTAGTATTATTCCTATTATGGATATTTTTAAAGTTACTTTTGTAGATGCATCTATTATCTGTATGATTAAAAAAGAAAATGGAGAATCATTATTTATTGATAAAAAATATACTGTAACAAAATCATGGTGCAGTTTTGATAAATATATTCGATTATTAAAAGGGCATGATTTTGCCCAACCAAATGAGAATATTTTATTGAATCTAAGTAATTTAAGATTTTATCCAAATGCCAAAGATGATTTTTTGACAGTTAATTTTGAGAATAAAGCTCAAAAACTTGAAGTCGCTTTTAGCCAAGATTATAAAGTAGATTTTTTAAAACGCTATGCTAAACATTACCAGAAACAATAACTTTTATAATGCTTTATATTTGCACAATTATTTAAAAACATGATGTCTAAAAAAAACCTAATCCTTATTGTTGTTTTATGCTCAATAATAGGAGCATATTTTCTTTTTCGAAAAGATATAAACAATAGCACGAGTCTGCGTAAAGATTTTTTTGCTATAAAAGAAATTAATGATATTGACAAAATATTTATTTCTAGTAATCAAGATAAAAGCTATGTAATACTCAGCAGAAATAAGCAAAATGTGTGGTATGTAAATGATAAATGGATACTTAACGCAAGCAGATTAAAAATACTTTTAGAAACTGCCAAAGATATGGAGGTCAAATATCAAGTAAATGATAATGACAAAAAAGAGATTATGGCACATATTGCTACAATAGGATTTAAAGCAATGTATTATAAAAATAACAGATTAATGAAAAGCTATTTTATTGGTAGCAACACCCTGGACCTGATGGGCACATTTATAGTAGCAGAAGGGAGTAACAATCCAGCAGTGGTGCATATACCCGGGTTTAATGGATTCTTAACCACCCGTTTTTTTACAGATAGTATAGAGTGGCGTGATAAAAATATTTTCAATATTCCAGCATCTCAAATTAAGAATTTATCAGTAGTTTGGAATAATCAGCCTGAGCAATCTTTTAGTATTAATCAACAAGATAAAACAATAGAATTTTCGCCATTAATAAAAGTTGCTGCTCCCAATTTTAATGAATTAAAGGTTAAATCTTTTTTAAACATCTTTTCAGTTTATGAGAAGAATAACTTGGCTTGTGAAGGTTTTCATAAAAAATTTACTAAAAGGCAAGTGGATAGTATTATGAACAGTCAATGGTTTTATAAAATAGAAATAACTAAGCAAAATGGCGAAAAAACAAGTTTAAAATTATATAGAAAACCCATCCAAATAAATACCTATGAAGCATACGACACTCAGGGAAATCCATTAGAATATGAAATTGATAAATATTGGGGTGTAAAAGATGATGAGCCTATGATTTTAGAAATACAAGATTTGGTTTTTGATAAAATACTAAAAGGTGTAAAAGATTTTAATTAATGATAGGTAGCTCCATTTTATATATTGTTGCAGGTACATTTGTGATGTATTTACTTTTTAAATTTGCTAAAAATTTATTTTATAAAGTTTTGATAATCCTCTTGCTTTTTTGCACTGCCATCTATGGGTTATATTATTTTAAAGTAGGGCCATTTATTGAAAATGTAGCACATATTGATGTAATTAGAGAAAGAGAATGCTTTAAAAAAAATACAGATATTACATGCGAATGCATTGTGAAATTATTGGAAAAAGACATTAGCAGTAGGTTTAATAAATCAGAAATTGAAAAAATGAAAGATGATAGATCGCAAAGTGCGTATGTTTTCCAAAAAAGCATGTCAGCAATAAGCAATCAGGCAAAAGAGTGTCTTAAAAATAAAGGGCAAGAAAATCTTTGGAGGGCATTTATAAAATCTACATTACAATTAGATAACAGCCTAGTAAATGGAATAGAAAATTTGATAGAAAAGGGTAAAACAAATTTTGACGAAAAGCTAAATCACACTCAATGTGTAAAAGATAACATTGACAATAAATATAGTCGATAACATTTTCACCAAAATTGCTGGTATAAAATTGCTCCAAAAAAAAATAAAAGTTTCAGAATACCACTTAGCAGCATTTTGAAATAGTTAAAAATTAAATATTTACCACATTAGCGCTATTTTTGTAGCGTTTGCGGTCTGTTTCTTTTAAATATATCTTTCTAAGTCTAATGCTTTCTGGAGTAACCTCTACAAATTCATCAGCCATTATATATTCTAATGCCTCTTCTAAACTAAATTCTTTTGCAGGTATAATGCGCACTTTATCATCTGTTCCACTGCTGCGCATATTGGTTAGTTTTTTAGTTTTAGTTACATTTATTACCAAATCACCTTCTCTGTTATTTTCGCCTATCACTTGACCTTCGTAAATATCTATGTTGGGTAGAATAAAAAATCTACCTCTGTCTTGCAATGCATTGATACTATATGGTATTGCATTTCCATTTTCCATACTAATTAGTGAACCATTTATTCTCCCTGGTATTACACCTTTATGAGCTTGATACTCTAAAAACCTATGAGACATTACTGCCTCACCTTGCGAAGAAGTGAGTATATAATCTCTTAACCCTATAATGCCTCTAGAAGGCATTTGAAAAATAAGAAGCATTCTGTCATTTTTTGGAGTCATGCTTACCATATTTCCTTTACGTTGAGTAATGGCATCTATTGCTTTGCCAGCAAATTCTTCTGGAATATCAATATTAAGTTCTTCAATTGGTTCACATTTTTGACCATCAATTTCTTTTACAATTACTTGTGGTTGCCCTATTTGAAGTTCATACCCCTCTCTTCTCATAGTTTCTATTAATACCGCCAAATGCAGCACACCTCTGCCAAACACCATAAAAGAGTCAGCACTATTTGTAGGCTCTACCCTTAAAGCAAGATTTTTTTCTAATTCTTTATATAACCTGTCTTTTAAATGGCGAGAGGTAACAAATTTTCCTTCACGGCCAAAAAATGGCGAGTCATTAATGGTAAATAACATGCTCATCGTAGGTTCATCTATCGCCATTGGGGTTAATCCTTCTGGGTTTTCTATATCTGCAATTGTGTCGCCTATTTCAAAGCCTTCAATACCTGTAATAGCGCATATTTCACCTGCTTTTACAAAATCAACTTTTACTTTATTTAATCCTTCAAAAACTAAAAGCTCTTTTACCTTAGTTTTGACAACAGATCCGTCTCTTTTTACCAAAGATACAGGCATGTTAATTTTTAATTCTCCTCTAATCAATCTTCCAATTGCTATTCTACCAATATAGGTGCTATAATCTAGCGATGTAATCTGCATTTGCACTGTCCCTTCGGCAGTTTTTGGTGCAGGAATATATTTTATAATATAATCTAATAAAACATTAATGTCTTCAGTAGGTTTTTTATAATCAACACTCATCCAACCTTGCTTTGCAGAGCCAAAAACAACGGGAAAATCTAATTGGTCTTCAGTACCACCAAGATTAAACATGAGGTCAAATACCATATCATGTACTTCGTCTGGCTTGCAGTTTTGCTTATCTACTTTATTTATCACAACGATAGGTTTAAGACCTAATTGCAATGCTTTCTCTAACACAAATCTAGTTTGTGGCATAGGTCCTTCAAAAGCATCTACTAGCAATAAAACACCGTCCGCCATATTTAATACGCGCTCCACTTCTCCACCAAAATCACTGTGGCCAGGAGTGTCTATAATATTTATTTTAGTTTCTTTGTAAATTACTGAAACGTTTTTTGCAAGAATGGTTATTCCTCTTTCTCGCTCTAAATCATTACTGTCCATAATTAATTCACCTGGTTTTTCATGGTCTTTAAATAATTTTCCTACTAGTATCATTTTGTCTACTAGGGTTGTTTTCCCGTGATCTACGTGAGCAATGATGGCAATATTTCTGATGTTCTGCATAAAGGGTGCAAAAGTAGGTTGAAAAACCCACTATTTTGGCATTGTTTTAAAACATTTCTGTTTTTTTTCTGTTATTTTTTTTAATTTACTAAGAAATTGATATAAAAGATATTAGTTTCGCAAAATATTTTAGAAAATCATGTCAAACAAAGCCATCATAAAAATCGGAGACCAGGAAAATGAATTTCCTATCATTGTAGGATCAGAGAACGAACCAGCCATTGATATTAGTAATTTAAGGTCAGTTACAGGACACATTACCATCGATGTAGGATTTAAAAATACCGGTTCTACAACTAGTTCAATTACTTACCTTGATGGCGAAAAGGGAATATTAAGACACCGTGGTTACAGTATTGAAGATTTAGCAAGCAAAGCATCTTTTGTAGAAGTAATGTATTTACTTGTCAATGGCAAATTACCTAATAAAGTAGAGCTAGATTCGTTTGATTCAGATATTAGAATGCATACCTTAGTAAATATGGATATGGAAAATATTTTCAGGTCATTTCCAACGGGTTCTCATCCAATGGGGCAATTGATGTGTTTGGTTTCTTCACTTTCTGCATTTTATCCAGAATCCTTGGATACTCATCCTACACCTGAAAAAATGCAAAAAACCATTACCAGGTTATTGGCAAAAATGCCAACCATCTGTGCGATGATTTATAAGAAAAAGTGGGGGCATCCTTTGGTTTATCCAAATAATAGCCTGGATTATGTTAGTAATTTTTTAAACATGACATTTGGACAGGTTACCATGAATTATGAGGTGGATCCAATTGTTGCTGATGCAATGAATAAGTTATTGATATTGCATGCAGACCATGAGCAAAATTGCAGTGCCTCTACGGTAAGGCTCGTGGGCAGTTCGCAGGCAAATTTATATTCCTCTATTGCTGCAGGTGTTGCTGCACTTTGGGGGCCTTTGCATGGTGGTGCTAATCAGCAGGTTATAGAAATGTTAGAATCTATAAAAGCAGATGGAGGCAACGTTCAAAAATTTATTGACAAAGCAAAAGATAAGAATGACTCATTTAGATTAATGGGTTTTGGACACAGGGTTTACAAAAACTTTGACCCAAGAGCGCGCATCATTAAAAAATCTTGTGACGAAGTCCTTGCAAAATTAGGCGTGCATGATCCTGTGCTTGATATTGCCAAAAAACTCGAAGAAGCTGCGCTAAATGACCCCTATTTTGCTGAAAGAAAATTATACCCAAATGTAGATTTTTATTCAGGAATAATTTATAGAGCCTTAGGTTTTCCAACAGAAATGTTTACAGTATTATTTGCTTTAGGTAGATTGCCAGGTTGGATAGCTCAGTGGAAAGAAATGAGAAACGAAAATCAGCCTATTGGCCGACCAAGACAAATTTATACGGGTGAGCCTGTAAGAGAATTTGTATCCATTGTTGCCAGAGATTAATTTTTTATATCTTTCTTGTTGTCCCTCAATTTGGCTTAATAAAAGAATTTTTAGCTCAACATTATTTTCTATCTTATCATATTTGTAAAAACTCTTTTTAAGTATTTTATTATAAGCTAACGTTTAATAAATTGAGTTAATTATATTTGCGGTCAATTATGGCAAATCTTAAGCTCTACAATTCTATTTCTCGGCAGATTGAAGTATTTAAAACTTTAACACCTCATTTTGCTGGTATTTATATTTGTGGTCCCACAGTTTATGCCGAGCCACATTTGGGACATGTTAGAGGGCCAGTGGTTTTTGATTTGTTGCACCGCCTGTTAAAATACGAAGGATATAAAGTAAGGTTTGTTAGAAATATCACAGATGTAGGGCATTTATTAAATGATGCTGATGATGGAGATGATAAAATTGCTTTAAAAGCAAGGCTAGAAAACCTAGAACCGATGGAGATAGCTCATCTATACACTGAGAGTTATCAAGATATGCTCCGTAATTTGTATGTTTTACCCGCAAGTATTGAGCCTCGGGCAAGTGGTCATATTATAGAGCAAATAGAAATGATAAGCCAATTATTGGATTTAAAGATGGCTTATGAAATTAATGGTAGTGTATATTTTGATGTAAAAAATTATGCTAAAGACAATGATTATGGAGTGCTTTCTGGAAGAGTATTAGATGACTTGATAGCTGGGGCAGGCAATGAGGCCCGTCAATTAAACAGTCAGGAGGATAAAAGAAACGCAGCAGATTTTGCTTTATGGAAAAAGGCAAGCAAAGAACATATTATGCAATGGTCTAGCCCATGGGGAAAGGGGTTTCCTGGCTGGCATATAGAGTGTTCTGCCATGAGCCATAAGTATCTGGGAGCACAATTTGATATCCACGGTGGTGGGTTAGATTTATTGTTTCCTCACCACGAATGTGAGATAGCGCAATCTACCTCTTGTTTTGGTACCAATCCTGCAAAGTATTGGTTGCATCACAATATGGTAACTATCAATGGCCAAAAAATGGCTAAAAGTTTAAATAACGGAATAACAGTTAAAGCCCTTTTTTCTGGCATACACCCTCTGTTAGAAAAGGCTTATCAAGGAGATGTTTTGCGGTTTTTTATTCTTCAAGCGCATTATCGCAGTACCTTAGATTTCAGTAATGACGCGCTTCAAGCCGCTGAAAAGGGGCTAAAAAGATTATACACAACCATTGATTCTATTGCAAATTTGCCCATTTCTGACGCAGATACTGCAAATTTTCAATCCTCATACAGTGATTTTTATAATGCCATTTTTGATGACATGAATACCCCAATTGCTATTGCGGCATTGTTTGATATTGTTAAAAAAATAAATTTAGTAAAGGAAGGCACATTATTGATAACAAAGAATAGCCAAGACGAATTGGCAAAAGCAGTAATTGTGATGTTAAATGATATTTTAGGTCTATACAGAAGCAAAAATGAAAATTCAGATAATGAAAGTGAATTAATGAATGTAATTTTGGGATTAAGAGAATCTGTGAGATCTCAAAAAAATTATGCATTAAGCGATGAAATAAGAGATAGTTTAAAAAATATAGGTTATGAAATTAAAGATGGAAAAAATGGGGCTGAAATTATTAAGATTTAAATGGATAATACTCTTGTTTTTGTTTTCAGCATGCAATAATGATGATACAAAAGTGCAAGACGAGCAGCCCGTAATGGAGCCTGTTTATTATCCCACATTTAATGCCGACAGCGCATATACGTTTGTAGCTAATCAAGTAGACTTTGGACCACGTTATCCTGGTAGCAAAGGGCATTACAATGCTTTTCTATATTTAAGAAAAATGCTGACAAATTTCTGTGATACTGTCTACATTCAATCTACAAGAGGGCTAACTTTTGACAAAAAAGATATTCCTATTTATAATTTGGTAGGGGTATTTAATCCTAAGGCAGAAAAGCGAATAATACTTGCCGCTCATTGGGATACTAGGCCTTTTGCAGATGAGGATGACTCTGCTGCAACTGCTCCTATTTTAGGTGCCAATGATGGAGGGAGTGGAGTGGGTGTGTTGTTAGAAATTGCAAGATTATTAAAAGAATCGCCACTAACAAATATTGGCATTGATATCATTTTTTTTGATGCTGAAGACTGGGGAAAAGGCGAAGTAGAAAATTCTTTTTGTTTAGGTTCACAATATTGGGCTAAAAACCCTCATATTACTTCTTATACTGCCAGTTATGGAATCTTATTAGACATGGTAGGTGCTAAAAATGCTGTTTTTGCACACGAATCATACAGCACACAGGTGGCTCCAGATGTGGTAAAAAAAGTATGGGATGCTGCTGGTAGTCTAGGATATACTGGAACATTTATGTCTTATGATAGGGGGTTTGTTATTGATGATCATTACTATGTAAATCGGCAAACCAATATACCCATGATAGATATTATTCAACATGACCCCACTCATGGTTTTGGAGAGTTTTGGCATACCCACGATGATAATATGTCTGTAATTGATAAGCAAACATTAGAAAAGGTAGGCAAAACATTGATAAAAGTGTTATATGATGAAAGATAAAAAAAGGATATTGGTTACTGGCAGCAATGGCTTGCTCGGTCAAAAATTAACGGATTTATTGCAGTATGATGAAAATTATTTATTGCTTGCCACAGCCACTGGGCCAAATAGGTATCCGGACAAAGAAATTGCATATCAAACATTAGACATTACAAATGCAGAAGAAATAGAAAAAATAGTTTTAGCATTTATGCCGCACATTATAATTAATACTGCTGCCATGACTAATGTAGATGCATGCGAAACTGAAAAAGAAAAGTGTGATATATTAAATATTTCGGCTTTAAAATATTTAGCCAATGCCGCCAATATTTGTGGTGCAAAATTGATTCATATTAGTACCGATTTTATATTTGATGGTAAAAATGGTCCTTATTTAGAAACGGATGTTGCAAATCCGCTTTCATACTATGGATTAAGCAAGTTAAAAGGAGAGCAAATTGTAATGCAAGATGCAAAAAATTGGGCAATTATAAGAACAGTTCTAGTTTATGGAACAGTAAACGATTTGAGCAGAAGTAATATTGTGCTGTGGGCAATTGCTTCTTTAAAAGAAAATAAACAATTAAATATTGTAGATGACCAATTTAGAACACCCACCTTTGCCGAAGATTTGGCAATGGGTTGCAAATTAATTGCAGATAGTAATGCTAAGGGTGTTTATAATATTTCAGGAAAAGATTTTATGTCTATTTTTGAATTGGTAAATAGGGTGGCAGTATTCTTTAATTATAACAGCAATAATGTGCTCAAGTCTGACAGTAAAAATTTGAATCAAGCTGCCAAGCGACCACCCGTTACTGGTTTTATATTAGATAAAGCAATCAAAGAATTAGATTATAGGCCCCATAGTCTTGAAGAAGCACTTGCAATAATCAATAAACAGTTGAATTAGTGAAAAATTAGCTTAAATAACTTTTAATGTTATTTACTGCATGCTTATATTTGCTTCAAAAGAAATTTTGTTTTATATGCATTGAAATAGCATTTTGGTAAAAAAAAATTGTGCAAATTATATTTTAGAAGAAAATTTATAGCATATCAATATTTTTATAAAAAGAGCCACAAGCTTATGTGTATTTAAAGTTAAAAATCAATAAGTTTTAGGCCATCTTATAATTACTCATCAAACGAATTACATAATTTTGTTTTAGTAAAATATTTTTTATTTCATCATAGCCTTGTTTAGTTTCAATTTTATTAAGCGCTATATTTTCATTAATGGATAGTATTTTTTGCCAATAAGATTTTTTAATCTCTGATACTTCTTCAAATATTAAGTTTCTTTTATTTTGATCTTCTTCATCCATTAAGATTTCATTGAACTCCATCATTTCCATTAAAAAATCTTGTGAAAGTGTTGCATTATTTGCCTCTAAAGAAACTCCATGAAGTGATAAGAGATAAATTAATCTTTTATGCTCGTTTTTTAATATTTTATAAGCCTCGTTTAGCATGGCAGTGCTATTTTCACTTGCTAAATCTCCGTTGTTTAAGTCGGGATGCTGTTCTTTTATTTTTGCTTTATAATTATGTGTTAAAGTAATTAAATCAATATTAAAAGCAGTCTCTAATCCTAAAACCTCAAAATAATTATCAGCCATTATTTAAAGAAAAGATCGCTGGCAAATGCTACTACCATTAAACTCATTAGAATATAGAAACCAATCATCTGAGCATTCATCATCACCTTGTCACTAAATGGTTTTCCACGAATCATTTCTATTGTTAAAAAAATAACATGCCCGCCATCTAGGGCAGGAATAGGTAATAAATTCATAATTGCAAGAACAAAAGAAATCATACCTGTAAAATACCAAAAATTTTCCCATATCAATTCTGCACCGTATGCTTTTGCAATTCCAATAGGGCTGCTTACAGACTTTAAGAAGTTTAATTTTCCTGTTATTAATTTTATAATGGCTTGCATTTGAATACTTATCGCCTCATTGCCATCTCTAATCCCCACAGAAACACTTTCTGCGATATTATGCTTTATAGTCGTTTTAAACTGATCTATGTCATCTATTTTGGGGCCAACTCCAATTGTTCCTTGAGGCGTAATTGCTGCATTAAGAAGCAAAGTATCTTGCCCTCTTTGTACTTTTAAGGTAATATCTTTTGAGTTGTTTTTAGCTATTACACTTGCAAATTGTTGCCAAAATTTTATCGGTTCATCATTTATTGCAATTACCCGATCTCCCTTTCGCATATTTGCTTTTTCAGCCGGACTTTTAGGCAATATTGTATCTATAGAAAAAGGTGTTCCAAGTTCTATTAATCCTCCTTTTTTTTGGTTGCCATTTGTTAAAATAGCCATCACATTTTTCGGGGTAGTAAATTCTATTTCTTTATTGTCTCTAATTATTTTTACTTGCGATTCATCTTTTGTTATTATTTCTTTAACTACAGTGCTAAAATAAACCACCTCTTTACCGTTTACAGAAACAATTTTATCTCCCGTATTAAAACCTATTTTTTTTCCAACTTCACCTACGTAGATTCCACCATGATTATTTGCATAACTATTTAATGGCACAGTTTCTCCAAAAAATGATACTTTACCTACAAAAATAATGTAACCTAATATTACATTAAAAAATACACCACCAAGCATCACAATTAGTCTTTGCCATGCTGGTTTAGACCTAAACTCCCACGGCTGAGCGGGCTGTGCAATTTGATCTTTATCCATGCTTTCGTCTACCATGCCTGCTATTTTTACATAACCTCCCAATGGTAGCCATCCAATACCGTATTCTGTATCACCTTTTTTAAAGGAAAATAGTTTTTTGCCATAAGCATCAAAAAACAAGTAAAATTTTTCTACCCTCATTCCAAAAGCCCTTGCAGCAATAAAATGACCAAACTCATGAACAATTACCAAAATAGATAATCCCCCAATAAGTTGCAATACCATAATTAATGTACCCATATTTTTATTTTTAAAGGGCGCAAAAATAAGTATTTTTAAGCTGAATGATGAATGAATTTATAATATTTTCGTTTAGGGCATCATATTTAACTTTTAAACAAAAAAATTAAATCATATTTTTAATAAGAAATAGTTCAATAAATCATATTTTTAATCTTGTATTTTTTGCCGATATTTGCAAATTAAAATATGAAAAAAAGGAGTCTTTTTTTGTTTTTTGGAATACTGTTTTTCGGAATAACAAATTTGCAATCACAAAATATAGTTTCTGGCATTGTGAGCTCAAAAGAAACAGGTGAAGCGGTGGTAGGAGCTAATGTAAAGGTGATTGAAACTGGACAAAATACAGTTAGTAATAATTATGGGTTTTACAGCTTATCGCTTGGCAAAGGTTTTTTTACCATTGTGCACAGTTACACTGGTTTTGCAAATGATACTAATGTTATTGTAATAGGAAAAAGAGACGAAAATGGAGAATTGATAAATAAACAAAGCTTAGATATCAAGCTTATGCCAATTGATTTAAGTGCTATTATAATATCAGGAAATAAGAGAGAAGAAAAAAGGCAAGATAATGACGTTGTAGCCATAGATATTCCTGTTAAATTTAATAAAAAAATGCCATTGTTGCTGGGTGAGGTAGATATAATAAAATCGGCTCAACTACTACCAGGTGTAAAAGGAGGTACTGATGGCAGCAGTGGTTTTTATGTAAGAGGAGGTGGGGCAGATCAAAATTTGATATTGCTAGATGGAGTTCCCATTTATAGTCAAAATCATTTATTTGGTTTTTTTAGTGTATTTAATGACGATGCTATTAATAGCGTACAATTATACAAAGGAAATTTTCCTGCTAGATATGGCAGCAGGCTTGCATCTGTGCTAGATGTAACATTAAAAGAGGGCAATAATAATAGGTTGCATGGCACTGCATCTTTAGGGGCGGCAATTGGTAGATTTAATCTCAATGGCCCTATTGGTCCAAGCAAAAAAACCACATTTTCGCTATCTGCACGTAGATCATACATAGGAGCTGTTGTTGGCAGTTTGGCAAATTTGATTAGCGATGATACCCAGAAAATTAAAACTACGCTTTATTTCTATGATATTAATGCAAAGTTGGCGCACAAAATAAACTATCGAAAAAATATTTATTTTTCTTTCTATAGAGGAAAAGATAAATATGGAGTAGGTTATGAAAATGAAACTAAATTGCCAACAGGGGCTTTATTAAACTCAGATATAAAAACTTTTGCTAAATGGAGCAATACTATGGCTTGTCTAAGATATACAGATTTAATGAACAATGGTATATTTGCAAATTATACTTTGTCTTATAGTAATTATAAAAACGAGCGATTAGTGGATTTAAGGTTAAAATTAACCACCGATACCAGTTTATCGCAAGCAAGCATTTATGATCAGTTTTTGACTGGGCTAAATGATATTAATGCGAGAGCAGATTATGATTATAAGCCATCTGCAAACCATCATTTAAGGTTTGGTATTGGAGCACTGATGCATAGTTTTAATCCAGGAAGAAACAAGTTGCGTATAGATTTTGGTGGTTTTCAGGAGGATACCACTTTTAGTACTGGTAAAAATATCCTTACTTTAGAAAATACGGCCTACATAGATGATGTAATTACAATAAATGCAAATACCAAAGCAAACATAGGATTGCGCTTAGTTAATTATGCTACCTTAGGAAAAAATTATTTTTTTGCAGAACCGCGTATCGCATTAAATGAGCAATTAGACAGTGCTTGGATTTTTAGATTAAGTTATGCACTCAATAATCAACCCATACATTTATTGCCAAATAGCAATGTAGGATTGCCTTTAGATGTTTGGGTTCCTGCTACAAAAGATATAAAGCCACAGGTGGGCCATCAGTTTTCGGCAGGCACTATTACCAATATGAGGGGCGGATTGCAGCTAACAATAGATGCATATTACAGGTGGCTGAGAAACACAATAGAAAATTTGCCTGGTTTTGATATTACAGACGTAAACCCAAATTGGCAACAAAATATTTTGCAAGGTATTGGTGATAACTATGGTTTAGAAGTGTTTTTGCAAAAGCAACATGGCAAGTTTACAGGCTGGGCAAGCTATACCCTATCATACGCAAATAGAAAAACACCTGGAATAAACAATGGCAATACTTATGCTTTTAGGTATGATCAAAGGCATAACTTTTCTAGCACATTTAATTATAATATAAATAAACGCAATAGCATGGGTTATACCCTAGTTTTTGGAACAGGTTTTCCTCTTACAGTGCCAATTGGTCAGTATGCAGATATTGACGGACAATTGATTTATGAGTATGGGGGAAAAAATAATTATAGAATGGAGAATACATTTAGAATAGATTTAAACTATGTTCACTTTTTTAGAGTAAAGGCTAAAAGTTGGTTTAAACAAGCATGGGTAAATGCCTCTATCTATAATGTAACTGCTCGACCCAATCCGTTTTTATACCGCATAGAGCCTAGCCAAAATGGTGGAAATGCCATTACGCTAACACGGGTGTCTTATTTGCAGTTTTTTCCAAGTGTGAGTTTAAATGTTAGTTTTTAAAAAAAAGTAGTCAATGAAAATAAAAATGTTGAGAAAAGTAAATTTAATCCTATTGATTTTAGGTGCATTATTGCTTACTAATTGCTCAAAAGAAATACCGATAAATTTGCCCCCATATATCGAAAAAATAGTTGTCAATGGTTTGATGAGTGATTTAGAAGGCAGTTTAGTAAAGATATCAAAAAGTAAATCTAGCACAGATACAAATAATATAAATGCAATCACAAATGCAAGTGTGCAGCTTTATACAGAAAATAATCAATTGTTTGAAGTGCTTACATACAATAGCTTTGAAAGCGGATACAAGGGGTCTAAACTGGCATTGCCAGGTAGCAGTTATACTATAAAAGTGCTGTATCAAAATTTTGAAGCCACTGCCACTACCAAAATTGGCACAAAAACTAATTTAAGTAATAGCATTTATATAGATTCTATTGGTATTGACTCTAGCGGTTTTCCATTGGGTGAGCTTAGTTTTTCTTTTTCAGATTTAGGTACTGAAGATAATTATTACAGACTTAACGTATCATATTGGGACAATAGTTTAAAAATATTTGCAATACTAAACTTAGACGATAATTTTTTTATCAATACCCAAAGTGAAAAAACTAAAAATGGCTATGTCTTTTCAGACAGAACATTTAGCGGGGTAACACAAACATTAAAATTTACTGTACCCTTTGGTTTTGTAGCAATAGGTGGAGATTATAAATTCTTGATTTCATTGCAAACTCTAAACAATGATTTTACTAAGTATGAAAGAAGCAGGGAATTGTATAATAATGCTATTAACAGCCCATTTGCAGAACCAGTTTTTATATACAGTAATATAAAAGGAGGATTAGGAATTTTTGGAGGGTCTAGTTTAAGCAGAGATACTCTAAAATAGCTTTATTGAAATTTACACTTTTAAAAAATGATTCTGCTACTGAGGCAAGAGCAGGCACAATAGAAACTGCTCATGGCACAATAGAAACTCCTATTTTTATGCCTGTGGGCACTCATGGAACTGTAAAAGGAATAGACAGAAAGCAATTAGAACAAGATATTAATGCCCCTATAATATTAGGAAATACCTATCATTTATATCTAAAACCTGGCTTAGACACAATAAGAAATGCAGGCGGTTTGCATGGTTTTGCAGGCTGGGATAGATCATTGCTAACTGACAGCGGAGGATTTCAAGTATACTCTCTTGCCGATAGAAGAAAAATAAGTCAAGAAGGAGTAGCTTTTCAATCGCATATTGATGGTTCTCGTCATTTTTTTACTCCAGAATTTGCTATAGATGTTCAGAGAATTATTGGTGCAGATATTATCATGGCTTTTGATGAATGCACCCCTTATCCTTGTGATAAAAATTATGCAGTAAAATCTTTAAAACTAACCCATGATTGGCTATTGAGGTGCAAAAATCATTTTGAAAACACGTCCTCAATTTATGGCTATGAGCAAACACTTTTTCCTATTGTGCAGGGCAGTACTTATGCGGATTTGAGGGTAGAAAGTGCAAAATATATAGCAGAACTAGAATTTGAGGGCAATGCAATAGGTGGACTCTCTGTGGGCGAACCCGCCCCAGAAATGTATGAAATGACTGCTGTGGTTTGCGAACACCTGCCAAAAGATAAGCCTAGATACTTGATGGGAGTGGGTACGCCTAGTAATTTACTAGAGTGTATTGCATTAGGCATAGACATGTTTGATTGTGTGATGCCTACTAGAAATGGAAGAAATGGAGGATTGTTTACTGCTCAAGGTACGTTAAATATGCGTAATGCAAAATGGGCAAATGATTTTTCGCCCTTGGATGATCTATTAACGCCTCAATATTCTAAAGCATATGTTAGGCACCTTATTCATAGCAAAGAAATGTTGGGTTTGCAAATCATAAGCCTCCATAATTTAAAATTTTATTTATGGCTTATGAGAACAGCAAGAGAAAAAATAATAGATGGCACATTTTTAGCTTGGAAAAATAAAATGGTTGCACAAATGAGCGTTAGATTATAAGCATAGAATGAAAAAGTGGTTTACATTTACAATTTATGATAGGTATATACTAAAGAAATTTATGTATACTTTTTTTGTAATGCTTTCACTTTTTACTTTAATAATAGTTGTCTTTGATTTTGCCGAAAAGCTGGAAGATTTTACAAGAAAAAGTGTGCCTTTCAAACTTATTGTTTTTGGTTATTACTTTAATTTTATTCCCACAATTCTTAATGCATTTAGCGCAATATTTGTTTTTTTAGCAGTTATTTTTTTTACTTCAAAATTAGCAGAAAGAACAGAACTAGTTGCGGTATTAAGCAGTGGTGTAAGCTATTTAAGAATGGCAAAACCATATATTATTGGTGCTATATTTTTAATGATTTTTACCTATTTGCTAAATAGTTGGATAATACCCATTTCTGATAAAAAAAGAGTGGCTTTTGAAACTAAATGGATTAGAGAAACAAATAAAGAATATAAAACAGACGTGCATAGACAGATTCAACCCAATCAGTTTTTATATTTTAGTAATTTTAATCATATAGATTCTACTGGAAATAATGTGGTGATAGAAAATTTTGATAGCCTAAAAATGACATCTAGGTTATATGCAAATGCTATAAGGCCCTCAAAAGTAAAAGGTAAGTGGGAGTTGCTAAATGTGGTGCATAAAACTTTTCATAAAGATGGTGCGCAAACCATTGTGAAATATAATAGTTTAGATACGGTTATTAAATTTAATCCGCAGGATTTTTTTAGACGACAAGAAGATGTAAATAGTTTTAATAATAAAGAACTTCGTGCCCATATCAAAGCTGAATCTGATCGTGGGGCAGAAGATATTAATTTTTATATCACAGAAAAACATAGGCGATATGCGAGTCCATTCGCTGTATTGTTATTAACCTTAGTAGGTTTTGCTGTTTCTGCACGAAAGAGTAGAGGAGGCATTGGTGTGCATTTAGGAAAAGGAATTTTACTAAGCTTCCTTTATTTATTTTTGCTAAAAACTTTTATTACTTATGGCATTCAAGGCACTTTACACCCAATGCTTGCCGCATGGATTCCTAATTTAGTTTTTGCTTTTGTGGCAGCTAAGTTGATGGTAAGTGCGCCTAAATAAGCTATGGGTTAATTATATCTTTAGTTTGTTTTTCTTTTTACAACAGTTTTTCTTTCAATTGATTAAAAACATGCATGATTTTAGATTTATTGGCTTTTATTTGTAGTATAAAATATTGCATGAATGAATTTAGACTTGCTGCTTGAAAACTTAACAAATCCCGCATTACTCTTTTTTATTTTAGGCATTATAGCAGTGTATTTAAAAAGTGATTTAGAAATACCTGCAAACTCATCTAAATTCATTTCATTGTATTTGCTTTTTTCTATTGGTTTTAAAGGTGGTCAAGAATTATCTCATGAGGTTTTTTCTCTAGAAATAGCATTTTCTATGCTTTTTGGTATTGGTATTTCTATGCTCATACCGCTTTATACTTTTTTTATTTTAAAAAGACGACTTAGTATTTATGATGCAGGTGCTATTGCTGCTGCTTATGGATCTGTTAGCGCTGTAACATTTGTAACGGCAACTTCTTATTTAGAAATGCAGCAACTAAGCTTGCACGGACACATGGTTGCTATAATGGCATTAATGGAGTCTCCGGCAATTATTATTGGATTGATTTTAGTATCTATCTATAATAAGTCAGGGTCTGTTTCACCTAATATTGCCAAGACTGTAAAACACTCTTTAACTAATGGTAGTGTTTTATTGATTTTGGGCAGCCTTTGCATTGGTTTTATAGCCAATGCCAAACAGGCAGAAGGTATCAAGCCTTTTACCAATGATTTGTTTAAAGGATTTTTAGCAATCTTTTTACTAGATATGGGTATTTCTAGTGGTAAAAAATTAAAAGCATTTTTTCAGTTTGGTTGGTTTCCTTTTTTGTTTGCACTGATTATCCCTTTGGTCAATGGGATATTATTTGCGTTGCTAAGCGGTTTGATCACGGCAGATATTACCAATAGGTTTATGTTTGCTATTTTAGCTGCTAGTGCATCTTATATTGCTGTTCCTGCTGCAATGAAAAATGCTATTCCGCAAGCTAATCCGGGGCTTTATTTGCCAATGGCGCTAGCAGTTACTTTTCCCGTAAATATTACTTTTGGAATGCCAATTTATTTCTATATTGTGCAACACTACTAAACAATAATAATAATTAATCAAAAGAAACTTAGTTATTATCATTGCATAATTTAGCAGCATAAGCAGGTGCTTCAGTATTACCTAATTGCCCAGATTTTTCAAAATCTGCGCAAGCTGCTTCTGCATAGCCTAAGTTATTATTTATTACTGCACGAATAAAAAAGCTGTTTGCGCTGTCTTTATACTTTAAATCTATCAATTTATTGATTGCTTCCAAAGCTTCAGGATATCTTTTTGCTTGTAAAAGGTAAAAAGCTTTATCATACATAAAGCCTTTGTTCATAGGTTCATAGTCTAAGGCTTTCTCCATTGCTTCTACCGCATCATTAATTAATCCAATCTGAAATTTCGCCTCTGCTTTTGCATCTAATATTGCAGTGTTGTGTGGTTGATATTTTAATAATTTATCATAACTTTGGCAAGCGTCAGGAAATTTGCGCATGTCAAAAAGTAAATTGCCCTTGAGCTCATAATACTTGTATTGAAAAGGCCTTATATTGATAGCAGAGTCTATATAAATAATTGCTTTCTCTTGTTGATCACTCATTTTATAGCAGAAAAATAGCGCTAGATATGCCTCATCGTTAGTTTTTATTTGTTTAGTGTATGCACTTATGTCATTGATGGCCAACAGGGGTTCTTTTTGTGCTAAATGCAATTTGCCCCTTGCTAATAATGCTTCTGCATCGTTTGGATATTGGGTTAGGTAGATGTTATAATCGCCAATGGCAAAAGCATCATTTCTCAATATTTGATTAACAAATGCACGGTTAAAATAGGCATCAATTAAGCTTGTATCTATGGTTAAGCACTTATTTAGATGAACCAATGCTTTGCCATAATTTTGTAAATTAATATGAGCTAATGCTAAATTGTAAAATAGCATAGCATTATTTGTTTGATAAAAAAGCACACTGTCATATTTTTTAATCGCATCATTATATAATCCTTTTTTCATAAAACTATCAGCTTCTTCAAACAACCTAAGCACAGTAAGCTGAGAATGGCCAGTTTTAGTGAATACGAGTATTACAATAAAAGTACATAATATTTTTTTTAAAATAAATGCGAAAGGGTTTTCTTTTTTGTTCATTAATATCAATCTTTGCAAAGATTGTTAATTACTAAAATCATACCAAATTAAAATACAAACTTATGACTACTAGCGTTCAGTTTTTTGGAGCAGCACAAATGGTAACAGGCTCAAAACATTTAATTACTACCCATCTTGGAAAGAAAATATTATTAGACTGTGGTCTTTTTCAAGGTGTAGGAAAAGAGAGTGAAGCACTCAATCAATTGTGGGGTTTTGACCCATCTAGCATAGATTATGTTATCCTCTCTCATGCCCATATAGACCATACTGGCTTGCTGCCAAAATTGGTAAAAGATGGCTTTGTTGGTAAGATATTTAGCAATGATGCTACCCATGATTTATGCGAAATTATGCTTGCAGATGCTGCACATATTCAGTCATCAGATGTAAAATTTGTTAATAAGTATCGCGCCAAAAAAGGCAAATTGCCGATTGTTCCGCTTTTTGATATCGAAGATGTAGAAAATACATTAACAAAGTTTATAGAAGTACCGATGAAAAAATGGTACGAAATTGACCCTGAGATTTCTGTACTTCTAACCGATACGGCTCATATATTAGGCAGTGCAGCCATTAATTTAAAAATTAGAGATGGAAATAGTTTTAAAAATATTGCCTATACAGGCGATATTGGCCGTCCCGAAGATAAAATTTTATTTGGGCCATCAGCTTTTCCGCAAGCAGATTATATTATTTGTGAATCAACCTATGGCAATAGGCTGCATCCACCAAAAGAAGCTGTTGAAGAAAAGTTATTAAAAATTGTTAAATCTACCTGTGTAGAAAAGAAGGGTAAATTAATTATTCCAGCCTTTAGCATAGATAGAACTCAAGAGTTGGTTTATGCGCTAGATCGGCTATCGCATGAAGGAAAATTGCCCGAAATTAAAGTTTATGTTGATAGCCCATTGTCATCCAAAGCTACCGCAGTGATGAATAGACATAGAGATTATTTTAATAAAGATATTTTAAATTATATTTCTAAAGATGGCGATCCATTTAGTTTTCCTAATTTGATTTACACTGGAAGTGTAGAAGATTCTAAAGCTATAAATGAGCTAAATGAGTCCTGTATAATTATCTCAGCAAGTGGCATGGCAGAAGCTGGAAGGATAAAACACCATATTAAGAATAATATTCAAGATTCTAAAAATACAGTGCTCTTGGTTGGGTATGCAACACCTAGCAGCTTGGCAGGGCAGCTAAAGGCAGGCTATGAAACTGTTAAAATATTTTGGGATGAATATCCTGTAAAATGCGAAGTTGCAGTGATGGATAATTTTAGTGCACATGCTGACTATGATGAAATGATTGATTTTTTGGCTTGTCAAAATCCTAGTGCTGTAAAAAAAATGATTTTGGTGCATGGCGATTATGAAGTTCAACAAGATTTTGCATTAAAACTAAATGAAAAAGGTTTTATGAATATTGATATACCAGAACTTGGACAAGAAATTATTCTAAACTAGCAAATGGAGGATAAGGGCAATAAGCTTTTTGTTATTTTAGCTTCTATTTTTCTTTGCAATGCACTATTAGCAGAGTTTATTGGTGTAAAAATTTTCTCCCTAGAACAAACTCTTGGGTTTCAATCTTTAGACCATCTCAGCTGGTGGAAATTACCTTCATTTAACCTTACCGCAGGTGTCTTACTCTGGCCTGTTGTGTTTATTCTTACAGATATTATTAATGAATATTATGGTCAAAAAGGCATAAGGTTTTTGAGCTACCTTACTGTGGTGCTTATTATTTTTGCTTTTTTAGTGATTAATTTAGCCATCTACCTAAATCCAGCAGATTTTTGGACATCTTCTGGTAAATATGTTCAGAATATGCAATTGGCATACAAAGCAATTTTTGGACAAGGTGCTTGGATAATTGCAGGTTCTGTAATTGCTTTTCTAATAGGACAGCTCTTAGATGTAAAGGTTTTTCATGGTATAAAATTAATTACAGGCGAAAAAAAATTATGGCTCAGGGCTACAGGTTCTACCTTGGTTTCTCAGCTTATTGACAGTTTTGTAGTGCTTTTTATTGCATTCTATCTTTCAGGAACGTTTACCTTTACAAGAGTGCTAGAAATTGGTTTGGTAAATTATATCTACAAATTTGTAGTTGCCATAATTCTCACCCCGCTTTTATACATTATCCATAATTTAATAGATAATTACTTGGGAAAAAATATTGCTGCAGAAATGATAGCCAAGGCCAAACAAAATAAAATTATGCTGTAATGGAAATAATACCTACTAAAGATGGTAGTTTTACCCTTTATAACAGTTTGATAAATGAGAACTACCATTCAACTTTTGGGGCTAGACAAGAGTCTATGCATGTTTTTATAGCGAATGGGCTAAATAAATGTGCTGGTAAAGATGTAGCTATTTTAGAAGTTGGATTAGGTACAGGTTTTAATGCTATGCTCACTTATCAAAATGCAGCAGGAAGAAATATCCAATATACTGGACTAGAGCCATTTCCTGTTGCTTTGCCTCAATTAAAAAAGTATATTGCTATGAATGCAAGTCAATCTGAATTGCCAATATGGCAAAAATTAATGATTGATTTGGAAAATAATCAGGTTATCAGTGCTAGTTTTATCTTTAATAAGCTAGCTTTAAGTATTCAGAATTTTGAGTCCAATTACATGTTTGATATTGTATATTTTGATGCATTTGCACCTGATAAACAAGCTGAAATGTGGCAAATTGATGTTTTTGAACATTTATATAAACTGTTAAAAATAGGTGGTATTTTAGTGAGTTATTGTGCAAAAGGAGCGTTTAAAAGAAATCTAAAAGAAGTTGGTTTTAAAGTGATGGCATTGCCTGGTCCTCCTGGAAAGCGCGAAATGACATTTGCACAAAAAATAATTTAGCTTGATTTCTAATTTTTTTTTGAGTGTCTAATGCTTTTGCTTGGCCATAGACCAAATAAAAACTTATAATGTCCTAAATAATGGTTAGAGCTTAAAAATCAAAAGAAAATCCAGTAGCACTCGGCTGCACTACCATTACCGCTACTTTTTCACTTTTATTTACTATATGCTGGGCATGGCTACCTATTACAAAATCAAAAATATTTCCTTCCGCTTGTGTCATAATCAAAATAAGATCCGCATCTATTTCATGTGCATACACAATTGTGTCTTCAAAGAGTTTTCCTGGGTATGTTTTATTGTCAAGCTTGTGCAATAAGTAATTTACTCCATTTAATTTTAGTTTATTGGTAATTTGATTTAAGCTTGCTTTAATGTTATTTTCAAAATATTCATCATTTTCTTTTTCAAAAATAATATGAATGATGCTATCAAATTTTTTTGCTAAATGTATTGCCCAATCTACTTTTTGCCTTGATTCAATTGTTAAATCTACTGGCATAACAATTTTTTTATACCCTTCCGAAATATTTTTTTCTTTAATTACTATTACAGGGACTGTTGCTGACTTTATTACCTTAGAGGCATTAGAGCCCATAAATAATTGCAGCCCAGATGAACCATTGCTGCCCATCATTATACTATCATAATTGCCCACTTCCGCCACTTCATTTATTACATTAGCAATCTTGCCTTCTTTTACTAGTTTGTGTACGATAATGTCATGTTTTTTTGTAATATCATCTGCCAATTTGTCTAAATTTGGCAATTGTATTTCGCCATCTTCTACAATATGCAATAGCGTTATTTCATTTTTATATTTTTTTGCAATTTCAATTGCATGATCTAATGCGTTTAGGCTCATTTCTGAAAAGTCAATTGGTACTAAAATAGTATTGTTATTGTTTACTTTGCGGGTCATTTTTTGTCTTTAATATGATGCGGCAAAGGTAATCTTTTATCCTAAAATATTTTAATCTTTTCTTTAAATCAATCGATTAATGTTGACTTATCTTGATTTAAGTTTAGCTATCTTTGCCCTCTATGGATGTATATGTTGTTTTAACGATTGTTAGCATTTTGATTATGCTGTCATACTTATTGGATCTTATTGCTCATAAAATTAATGTGCCAAGCGTAATGTTATTGTTAGCCACTGGTATTGGTATAAGGCAAGTTGGTGATTATTTTAATTGGCAAGTATTTAATTTTGATACTATTATTCCTATTTTAGGAACTATGGGTTTGATATTAATCGTTTTTGAAGGTGCATTAGACTTAGAAATTAGCCGTAAAAAAATAAAATTAACAGCATGGGCATTTATTTCTGCATTATGTATTTTGATATTTACCAATATTGTATTGGCTTATATTTTTCAACTTATTACAATAGAAAGTTTTTATAAATGCATGATAAATGCATTGCCTTTTTCTGTAATTAGCAGTGCTATTGCTATTCCTTCTGTTACCAAACTTAAAGAAGAGAGCAAAGAATTTATTATATTTGAAAGCTCCTTTTCAGATATATTAGGCATTATTCTTTTTAATTTCTTAATTTCTAATTCACATCTTCAATTCAATTCTTTTTTAAAGCTAGGGGCAGACATGGTTTTATTAATTATTTTAGCAGGAGTTTGCAGTGTGATTTTAGTTTTTATATTAAGCAGATTAAAGCATAAAATTAAGTTTTTCTTAATCATTGCTATCCTAATATTTGTGTTCTCAATTGGCAAAGTTTTTCACTTGTCTACTTTGTTAATAATTTTAGTTTTCGGCTTATTGTTAAAAAATATTCATAAATTTAATTTTGGCTATTTTAATAAATATGTAAAATATAGTAACTACCATTCTGATTTTAAAAGAATGCAACAAATAAGTTATGAGAGCGCATTTTTATTGAAAACATTTTTTTTCTTAATATTTGGCTACATTATTGATATCAATGCTGTTTTTCAAAAAGAAATATTTATTAATGGAGGATTAATTTTTCTTGGCATTGTTTTTTGCAGGGTTGTTTTTTTATGGCTGTTTGGCGGTGGAAAAATTTTTCCAGAGGTTTTTATTAGTCCCCGTGGATTAATAACCGTTTTGCTATATTTTTTAATACCTGCAGAGATAAAATTACCAGAGGTAAATATGGCAATTCTTATGTTTGTAATACTTAGCACGAATATAACTATGATTTTGGGTATTTTAGGTTCAGGTAGAAAACCTAAAGTAGAAGAAATGGATTAGGTGCCAATAAGCAAAAAATAAGACAACAACTATTTAGAATTATTATGATAAATAGTGTTATCACAACAAGAAAAAAGGGTGGAAGGCGGGGCTCGAACCCGTGACCCTCGGTACCACAAACCGATGCTCTAACCAACTGAGCTACAACCACCATTTTAAAATAGAAAATTAATTTTTATCACTTTATTTATTATTTTTAAGTTTTAAAAAATTAGGACTGCAAAATTAGAAATATTATTGGTAAAATTGCAATATAATTTTAAAAAATATTATCAAAAATAAACACATCTTTTTACCTGCCTCATGGTATCCCAATTTAATGCTTAAAGAAAATGGAAATTTCATCCATAGACATGCACAAACATTGGCTTTATCTAATTATGTAAGCTTGGTTCATGTGTATAGAAATCCAGCTCAAAAACCGTTTTTCTCTTATAGCACTCAGATCGAAGGGGGGCTTATAAGCTATGTTTATTCTTACAAAGGAAGGTTTTTTAAATTTTTTTTGTCTGCCTTTTTATTTTATAAAGCCTATAAGCAGGCATGTGTAAGATTTGGCAAGGTGGATTTGGTAATATGGAATGTTTTTTATCCTTTGGCAATACATTTTTTTTGGCTGAGGGTAATGTGTCGCAAACCAAACTATGCCATAGAACATTGGACAGGCTTTTTACACAATACTCCAAAATTTAATCCCAAGCATCCACATTTATTGTTGGCCAAATTTACTTCTAAATTCTTGAATGGTATTTATGGTGTATCAAAAAATTTGAATGAAAACATGAAACTTTTAGGTATTAAAAATATTAAAGGGGTAATTTATAATTCTGTGGACACCTCCATTTTTTATCCAAAAAAGGATAAACCGATTCAATTTAATTGGATACATGTGAGCAGTTTATTAAATGACCATAAAAACGTTAAATTATTAATTGCCGCTTTTT
Source organism: Bacteroidia bacterium (assembly GCA_041690035.1). Taxonomy (GTDB): domain Bacteria; phylum Bacteroidota; class Bacteroidia; order NS11-12g; family UBA955; genus CALSPH01. The sequence continues at coordinate 187,447 of JBDNFC010000016.1, forward strand.
CAAGCTTTGATAATCAATGCCCCAATACCATAATGACGGTAGTCGGTGGTGAAAATCACTCAGAAATAAAGCAATTGTTGGAATCTTATAAATTGGCTAAAAAAGTAAATTTGATAAAAGCCACAAATATTGAAGCTGTGGCAGCTGAAATGCAAAATAGCCATGCATTGCTGCTTAGCAGTAATTATGAAAATATGCCTTGTGTAATTGCAGAGGCGCTTTGCTGTGGATTACCTGTAATTACTACTCAAGTGGGTGGCGTTTCAGAAATTATTGATAAAAATAACGGACTTGTTGTACCCATAAATGACTTGCAACAATATACCAATGCAATGAAAAAAATATATCAAAGTTATAATAACTATAATAATTTAAAAATTGCAAATGAGGCTAATACTTTATTTGCTGCGGATGCTATTTTAGTTCAATTTAATCAAATTTTAGAAAGTGAAAAGGGTTAGAGTAATAATAAATAGTCCCTTGATTTACTCTTTTTTTTCAAAAATATTAATAGCTTTTTGTATGTTGGGTGTGGTTATTATCACTTCCCAAAAATTAGGGGCAGATGGCAGAGGAATTATAAGTTATTTGCTGCTTTTACTCACATTATCTATTGCTTTAGCAGATTTTGTTGGGGGTTCTTCTCTAGTAAATTTATCGGCCAAGCATAAAATGATTGATTTAATTTTGCCAACTTATTTGGCTGTTTTTTTGCTTAGTGGTTGTTTAATGATTTATTTAACTTTTTTTTCTAGCTTGTTTAGTTTTTGGGACCATTTAATATTGTCTTTTACTGCAATTTTAGTTGGTATATTTAATATTAATCTCAATATTCTGCTTGGCAGAAAAAAAATAAATTTAAGAAATACGCTTCATTTACTTCAATCTTTACTTTTCTTATTGCTTATCATTATTGGTTTTTTGATTGTTGGTACAGGTTATATTTTTTACTTTTATGCATTATTTTTCTCTTACTTTATAGTAGTTCTATATACCTTTATTGCCTTAAAAAATAATAGCCAATCTTTAGATTTTTCTGAATTTAGATTAAAAAAAGTGATATTTCAATTTGGTTTTTGGAGTCAATGTGCACAACTTATAAATTTACTCAATTTTAGGCTTAGCTACTTTTTTGTAGAAAATCATTTTGGATTTGCCAAGTTGGGTCTTTTTAGCAATGCCATGACAGTGGGTGATATGCTCAAAATTTCTGGTCAGTCCATAGGGCAAATTCAGCATAATCAAATTATAAATTATAACAAAGCGGTCTATAATGGTGTTAAGAAATTTAACCAATATTTTTTACTCAACCTATTTATATATATTCTTCAAGGTGTTTTTGTATTAATGCTCCCAGCAGTTTTTTGGATATATTTATTGGGTGCTGAATTTGCTAGCTTATCAAAATTGTTGCTATATCTTGTACCTGCATTTATTCTATTAGGTATTAGCACTATTTTTAGCCACTTTTTCCATGCAATAAATCATTTTAAAACTAATTTATTATCTAATATATTAGGCCTTTTTGCCTTTATAAGTATCTATTTTTTAACTAAAAATCAATTGGGATTTCAGGCTATTTTGATTGGTTTAATTGTTAATTATGCAGTAATTTTAGCCACCCTTTACATTTGTTTTATTTTATTGAAAACAAAACACCAAATTATTGCTAATTCTTATTTTCAAACGCTTAAAATATTTTACAGACTTGTTTTAAAAAAGCGAAATAACAGTTTTTTGAACAAAAACACCATTTTGAAATAACTCTATCTCATAATTTCCTTTTTGTAATTTCTTCTTTGGGATAAAACTATGTTTAATTGCGAGTGTTTTTCCTGAATATTGTACGTTTTCTATAAATGTAAAATCCTCTTGCCTTGCCTTTTCTATTAGTGTACCAGCTTTTTGATAAAGCTCTCCTTTTGGACCTAATACCCTGATTTTAAACTCCTCATCTGTAGGTTTGGGGTATAAATTATTCCCCATTACCTTAAACTCAACAAAAAATTCATCAATTTTTGATGCGTCAAATAGCTGTCTATTTCCAGCTTTTTTATTTTCAATACCAAAACCTAATAAATTACTTAATTGAATTTTTGTTGCTTTCGCAATTTTTTCTTCTAGGTTATTTTTAATTGTGTTTGTATTTTCTAAGTTGCTAGAAAGTTCTGTAACTTTTATATTTAGGGTATTTATTTCTGTTTTTTTATTTTTTACTTCTGTATTCAATATATTATTTACATTGCTTACAGAGTCCAATGTTTGCTGCTGAACGTTAAATTGCTTTATCCTGCTTTTTAAAGCATATATTTCTGCCATTAATCCTTTCTTTTCATCATTGCTTAAATTGCCATTTGCCAATGCCTTAATCCTATCAACTTCTAATTTCCATTCGCTCACTGATAGTTCTAAGCTATCTACTGTGTTTAATGCTAAATTTTTTTCTGCCTCCATCTCTTGAATTAGTTTATTTGCTTCTTCTATCTCTAACTGTATATCAGAATTGTTGCTTTCTGCACTATTATTCTTTATGTTGGGACTTAATAATTTATAAACATTAAAACCTATTGAGGAAGCCAATAGTGCTATTAGCACTGCAATCAAAGCATATTTTTTTTTGCTATTATTCTCCATTTTTTAATTGATTATATAATTTAATTGGGGTGATGCCAACTTGCTGCAATTTTAACCTTTTTTTAGTTAAAAAACCTATAGGCTTTCTATTTATAAACCAAAGGTTATCAATATTTTGATCAGAAATACCGCAAGTATAGGGTAATCTGCCCAAAATTGCCATTTTTTTCGCCTCTCTTGGTATGTCTCCACTGTTAATAAAGATTACATTAATTTTTTTTCCAAATTCTGTATGTATTTTTCTAAGATAAGCTGTATCTTCTTCTATATTATCTGTTCTGCTATTCGAAAAATATATGTATGAAGGCTTTCGTCTAAATTTTCGGATTTTTTTTGTTTTTATTTTACCAGTGTCTGCTAATTGGAATCGTGTTTTTGGAATTTTTTTACCAACATTTAATTGATAAATAAATTGCTTATCAGTTACTTGATTTATGTTTATGCTACTACCATTATAAGTTATACCATCAATTTTAAACATTTTACCATTCGTTTCTATGTGAGCAACGTTATTTTTGTCAATCATGAAACTTGTTTCTGTAAAATGCTCTGTGCGATAGTTTGAAATAAAAATTTCATCATTTTCATCGTTAAACAATCCATTGCAATTATTATCTTTAATAGCAATGGTAAATGAGTCATTTTGATTTTTGAAATTATAAGCAAGCACATTTAACCTTTGTTCCCTAAATGAATAGTATGTGCCCATATAATTTTTACTTCCGCTATGTTTTTTGTAGTGAATGTCGGTTAAGTTGATATATTTTTGTTGGTTTTTATAATCAAATCGGCTAATTTTTATAATATGTTTAGCATTACCGTAGTTTGGGTTATGTAAATGAATGTCTAGATAATCTGTATAAAAATGCATCGTATCAGGAGGGCCGTCATTTGATAAATCAAAATCTATATTTTTGTCAAAAAAAATAAGTGCAGGTAAATTATTTCGACTATTATTAGTTATTAAAAATAGCAAATACCCTTTTGCAAAAGATTGATTGGCTGCACCAGAGTATAAATATCCATAGCCAGTATTTCTTTGTCCAGCAATGCCAAGTGGCAAAATAATCGTTCTTTTTTTATTTTTTAGCTTATCTTCTACACCAAATGCAACATTTTCTTCGATAGTGTCGTTTTGCAATAAAAATACTGGTATAATAGCCTGGCTTTTATAAAATGTTTTATCCTTAGCCCTGCCTTCTGAATAGAGTGTTTGCACTTGTCCAAAAATTGAACTTAAATGCACTAAAAGAGCAAAAAAACAAGAGATTGATTTAATCATTTGGTCTGGCAATAATTACTATTGCTGCCATTTTAATCTCTGTTGCTAAGAAAGATTAAAATATATGTAATTAAATTTGCAATTGCTGCCAAAGCTGCTACTACATAGGTCATGGCGGCCCATTTTAAAGCGTCTTTGGCCCCTTCATGTTCCGACCTAGTAACCATATTTTTGTTATTTAACCAAGCCAATGCACGATTGCTTGCATCAAATTCTACAGGCAGTGTTACTAAGGCAAATGTTGTAATAAATACATTGGCTACAATAAGTATTTGTAAAACTACCATGCCAAACGGATTTCCATTAAAGATAAAATAGCCAGCTCCAAACATCATTGCCATGTTTGCGTAATTAAGAACTTGTGAAGAAATATTTACCATTGGCACCATTTTACTTCGCATACCAATCCATTTATATGCGGTGGCATGTTGTACAGCATGGCCAACTTCGTGAGCAGCTACAGCAGCAGCAGCTACATTTCGTTCGTTGTATACTACTTCGCTTAGGTTAACAGTTTTATCAATAGGGTTGTAATGGTCTGTTAGCTGACCATTTACTTGAGTAATTTTAACATCCATAATTCCATGATCTTGTAACATTTTAGCGGCTATTTCTGCGCCTGTTAGTCCCGAAGAAAGGGAGTATTGCGAGTACTTTTTAAATTTATATTTTAATCTTGCCCCGGCAGCCATGCCGATTATAGCAAATAAAATTCCGATTGCAAATAATATTATCATATGTGTTATTTTAAAACGACAAATTTAACAACTAAATATAGAATTCCAAACAAAAATATCAATATTGATATTTTATTTATTCTATGCATCATTCTTAAATTGAAATTTTTGCCTTCTGTTTCTTCCAAATTATCTTTTTTGAAAGTTATGTAGTGCATTATTTTTTTTAGTATCATATATTCTATAACAAAAAAAAGTCGTTCATGTTGTGAACGACTTTTAAATTTTTACTTAAAAAAAGTAAATTACTTTGTAGCTGGAGCTTCTGGTGCTGGAGGAATTGAGTCAGCTGGCATTTCTGGTGCAACTTCTGGTGCAACTTCTGGTGCAACTTCAGTTTCTGGAGCTGGAGTTTCTGGAGTTTCAGTTGAAGAATTACAAGCAAAAAGAGCGATTGCTCCAAATACACTAGCTAAAATTAATGATTTTTTCATTTTTATTGATTATTTATTTTGTTAATACTGCTGCAAAAGTAATAAGTTATTTCATTTCGTGCAACTTTTTTTTAATTAAAATTTAACTATTAATTTTTGCCTCTTAAAAAGAACTAAGTATTTATAAATGAGTTAGTTAAATAGTTTTATTATACCGTTTTATCGTTTTGTTTTATAGATAGGTACAGTGCTGCATGGTTCTCCATACATTATACTATTGCAAAACGGCAGTAGATTTCTCGTAAATTCTCCATAAATAATTGGTTCAATATTCATTTTTCCACAACCTTTAACCACTACTTTTTTATCCTTACACATTGCATAGTTAAATTGGCTTAATTGGCTAATAAAGTACATGTTTTTTATGCTAGTTGACTTCGTTATTGCAAAAAATAAACTATTAGTGCGAAGGTAAGTTGCAAATAGCATATACACCCAAATAGGTATAATTGCATCTGCGCTGCATTGTATTGCAACAATAGCATTTTTATATGCTTGCCAATCAATACTTTTTAGTTGTTCTCTAAATTCCTTTTCTATTATTATTAATTCTTTAAAAAGAAAATCTTTGATATCAATATTTTTTATCTCAAAATTAAAGTTTAATATTTCTTCTAAATCTAAAGTAATTAATGGGCTTTGCGCTACTTTATTAACGATTGGTTCCACTATTCTACAATGCTTATTTTAATGGTATTTGCCATGCTTCGATGCTGTATTGGCATGCTTGCAGTGTGTATAACCAAATCTTTTTCTACTACCACGCCATTTAGCTTAAGAATGTTGAGTACATCAGCAAACGTTTTATCAGTGCTTTCAAATCTGTCATAATAAAATCCCCTGATACCCCAAACCAAATTGAGCCTATTGAGCAAAGCTAGGTTATTTGTAAAAATAAAAATATATGCCTTTGGCCTGTAGCTGCTTATTTTTATTGCGCTATAACCACTGGTCGTCATGCCTATTATACAATTAGCTTGCAAATGATCGCTCATTCTAACAGCCGTAAAGCATATTTCATCACTCAAAAAAGTTGCAGAATTACTGATTGGTTTTATGCCTTTAAAATATACCCCTCTGTTTATTTCCACATCCTCAATTATTTTACTCATTATGCTTACTGCCTGAATTGGATATTTGCCAACAGAAGTTTCTGCACTTAGCATTACTGCATCTGCACCATCTAAAACTGCATTTGCAACATCATTAACCTCTGCCCTTGTTGGTCTAGAATTTTCTATCATCGACTCCATCATTTGCGTTGCAATGATCACCGGTTTTGCGCTTTTTATACATTTTTCAACAATTTCTTTTTGTATCAATGGTACTCTTTGTTGAGCTATTTCGACACCCAAATCGCCCCTTGCCACCATTATAGCGTCTGCAACTTGAATAATTGCATCTAAATTTTCTATGGCTTCTGGTTTTTCGATTTTTGCTACTACCAAACATTTTTTTCCTCGTGCTGCAATTAATTTTTTTAATTCCAAGATATCTTCTGCCCTGCGCACAAAAGATAATCCAACCCATTCTACATCATTATCAAGGCCAAAATTAAGGTCTTCGATATCCTTTTCTGTCAATGCTGGCACAGAGATTTTAGAATTGGGTAAATTAAATCCTTTATTTGACTTTAAAATTCCTCCAACAATAACTTTTGCTTCCAAATGATTGGCATCTATTTTTTTGGTAATATGAATTTCTAAATTGCCATCATCCAATAAAATTATTTCTCCAGGCTTTACTTCTTCTGCCAACTTATCATATAAAACACTGATTTTATCAGCAGAACCGACAATTGGAATATTTGTTACAGTTAGCAACTGCCCTTCAATTAGCAATACCCCTTCACCCATATTTCCCACACGTAATTTTGGGCCTTGTAAATCTTGAAGAATGCAAATATTGCTATTCAACTCTTGATTTATTTTTCTAATATTATCCAACGCAGCCTGATGAACTTCGCGGGCTCCATGAGAAAAATTTAGTCTACAAACATCTACACCAGCATAAATTAATGCTTTCAGATTTTCATAGCTAGAAGATGCGGGGCCAATTGTGGCTACTATTTTCGTTCTATTAAAAGTAATTTTATACATAGTCGCTTAAATATGGTGCAAGTTTATTATAATTTTTTGGTTCTAGTGGATTAATTGCCATTATATTTTTAATGTTTTTTAAATAATCTGATATGGGTTCTAATAATAAATTTGAAGCACCATCTTTTGCCAATAATAAATACTGAATTTCTATTTTGGAAGAAATAATATATCCATTTGACCCTTTATTTTTTAGAAAAAATAGATTGGAATCGTAATTTTGGGCAAAATGATAATATACCGCATGCAATGAATTATTGAGGTGTGCTAATTCAAAATCCCTTATTCTTTCAAAATCAAAATTGTGTAATTTGGTAAGATGCCATAAAATTTTTGTAGCAGAATCATAAGAAAATATCGCCATTCCCCACGAGATTTCTGTGTCTGTGCGCAGCGATAAGATTTTTTTAATCGTCATTTAGTGCAAATCTTAATTTCTCCAAATAGTTTAAAAATATTTCAGCGTCTGAAATACCAAGGAGATTGGTATAAAAATTATTCAAATAATTTTCTAATAAATCTGCAATTGCTGATAAAGCCATTATTCCTTTTGGAGAAATTGCGATTTCACGTCTTGAACCATGATTTGGGCACATATTTCGAGTAATTAATTTTTTGGAAACTAATTTATCCATAATTCTTGTTAAATCTCCAGTTGGTAGCAGCATTCTGCTTTTTACTTCACCTGCTGATAAGCCAGCCCCTTGAGAACCTTTTAGTATTCTTAAAATATTATATTGCGAAGGTGTTAAATCAAAATTTATAAGGAGTTTTTTAAGTTTATTATCTATCATGTTTCCTGTTTTTATAATGTCAGTGAGCAATATCTCATGAAGGTTTGGCATTGTTTTAAATTACTTTTATTTGCAAAAGTAATGTTTTATTTTATTTTATTTGTTTATAACAAATGTATTTTTATATTTGCAGCCTTGTAAAGCGCAATAAATCATGAAAAACACAATTAAATTTTTAACAATCGGAGTATTAGTATCATTTATTGCAGCATGCAATAGCAGCAGCACGGATAATACAAAAACAGAGGCTGGGATTACGGGCTTATTCAATGCAGATATTGCTGCTTCTACAGTTTCTTGGAGAGGAGAAATGATAGGTGGGGCATATTTTCATACAGGAACAATCGGGCTTTCTGAAGGTATGATAACTTTTGAAAACGGAAATGTAACAGGGGGCAGTTTTATGATAGACATGAAAACTATTACTACAACTGACAACAACTATGATTCTGCTAAAAAAAGTTTGCCAAGTGGTTTAATTGGTCATTTAGGATCTCCTGATTTCTTTGCAGTAGATTCTTTTCCTACCGCTAAGTTTGAAATTACAGGTGCTGATAGCACTGGAATTACTGGAAATTTAACCATAAGGGGTATTACCAACGCAGAGAAAATTCAAAATATTGTTATAGCAAAGCAAGATAGTTCAGTAAATGTAAAAGGTACGCTTACTTTTGACAGAACAAAATACGACATTAAATACCAAAATGCTGCAAAAGATATGGTATTATCTAATGATGTTCAATTAAATGTTGAACTCATAGCACGACCTTAGACCGCAAGGTTTAGGAATTTTTCATAATAGTTTTAATTTTTTACCCTTCATTAATTCGTTAGTGGAGGGTTTTCTTTTTTTTAATAATTGGGCATATAATTAATAGCGATGCTTTATTAATAAAAATATAAAATTAGTATTAATTTTGAGCCTTGATAAACCAATCTGAATTTTAGAATTTTAAACAAAATAATGAATCAACTTATAGAATGTGTCCCAAATTTTAGTGAAGGGAATGATTTAGGCATTATACAGGAAATTACCGCCCAAATAAGAGCTGTAAATGGTGTTCAATTATTAGATGTGGACCCAGGAAAAGCAACAAATAGAACTGTAGTTACCTTTGTAGGCACCCCTGATGCAGTTATAGAAGCAGCATATTTGGCAATTAGAAAAGCCGCTGAACTAATTGATATGCAAAATCATAAAGGAGCTCATCCTAGAATGGGTGCCACTGATGTATGTCCACTTATTCCTATTGCTAATATTAGTATGGAAGAGACAGCAAAATGGGCTTTAAAATTGGCAAAAAGAGTAGCAGAAGAATTGGCAATTCCTGTTTACCTTTATGAGCACGCTCAAGAAGATAAAAGCAGAAGCAATTTAGCAGTCATTAGAGCGGGAGAGTATGAAGGAATTGCTGATAAAATAATACAATCAAAATGGAAACCAGATTTTGGGCCAGCTATTTTTAATCAAAAAACAGGAAATATAGCGATAGGTGCAAGAGATTTTTTAATTGCCTATAATGTAAATCTCAATACCAAAAGCACTCGAATAGCCAATAGAATTGCATTTGATATCAGAGAGGCAGGACGTGTTATAAGAGAAGGAAATGCATTTACGGGTAAAATTAAATTAGATGCAAATGGCGAAGAACTAAGAATACCTGGATCACTAAAGCATGTTAAAGCAATTGGTTGGTATATAGAAGAGTATAAAATTGCACAACTTTCAATGAATTTAACAAATTATTTAGCAACGCCATTACATATTGCATTTGATGAGGTTTGCGAAAAAGCCAGAGAGCGCGGAGTAAGAGTTACTGGCAGCGAGTTGGTTGGCCTAATACCGCTTCAAGCAATGCTAGATGCAGGTAATTATTTTTTAAAAAAACAGCAAATTAGTGAAGGTTTAAGTGAGTCTGAGATTATACATATTGCTATTAAGTCTTTAGGATTGGATGAAATAGCGCCTTTTGATCCGCAAAAAAAGATAATAGAATATTGTTTAAAAACAGAAGAAAAGCAACTCATCAATCTAACAATTCAAGAATTTTCCGATGAAACTGCTTCAGAAAGTCCAGCTCCAGGAGGTGGAAGTGTAGCTGCATTATGCGGTGTATTGGGCATTTCGCTTGGAGCAATGGTAGGAAATTTATCTGCTAATAAAAGAGGGTGGGAAGAAAAAACAACTTATTTTAGTGATTTAGCTGTGAGCGCACAATTATTAAAAAAGGAATTAATGTTGCTCATTGACGAAGATACTAACGCTTTTAATCGCATTATGGATGCATTTTTATTACCAAAAGATAATCAAGCAATGCTAAACGCAAGAATTTTGGCAATAGAGCAAGCTAGCAAATATGCTACTGAAATTCCATATAGAACAATGCAAATCGCCTATAAAACAGTTGCTTTGTTAAAAGAAATGGTAGAAAATGGGAATAAAAACTCCATTACTGATGCAGGTGTTGGATTATTATGCATAAAAACTGCAGTGCGGGGCGCATATTTTAATGTAATGATAAATGCCAAATCATTAAAAGATGATGTTTTTGCTAAATCAATGAAAGAAAAAGCAAAAACATTGCTTGCAAAAAATCATGAAGAAATAGATAATATATTGACTAAGGTAGAAGAGGCTATTCATTTTTAATTATTTAATCTATTTAAAGGTAATAGTTTGAACTAAGAAAAATCTTATTTTATAAAAAAGGTTAAATCGTACTCTTTTTGGCGAATTATGCACATGCACACACAAATATTATAGACAGTTAGTTCCTGAAAATCAAATAGGCTTAAATAAGCATGTAAGTATAGATTCTATTATTTCAGTTGCCGTGTTTAATTTGTCTATTCACCATAGTAAAGCAATAGGAGAGCGCGGCAGTGCATATTTTGGAGGGACTATACCTGTACAAATGGCTTTTCATATTAAAAGTAATGTATAAAATATAATTTTGTAACAATTCTAATTTTTAATTCAATTTAATTTTCTTCTTCTAAATAACGCTTTACTTTTTGTTTAGTAATTTCTAGTGTTTGGTTAAAAGAAGTTAAATCATTGACATACATTTTTCTTAAATAATTAACAAATAACATTTGATTTTTAAATTGGTAATTTTTTTTCAAAACTTCTAAATCTTTTACTGATAATATTTTATTTTCATTAAAATCAATTTCAAAATTAATAAATATAATGCTTTTAAGTTTTTCAATTTCAGAATTAAAACCCTTAAGTGTGCTTCGAACTTGATCAAAATCTAATAAAGAGCTTTCAATTATATTAATCATATCGTTGTTTTTTAGCAAGTTAATATCTTTTTTGACAATATTTTCAACACCTTGATTAAAATCGCAAATTGATAAATTGTCAATTAAAAAAACTAAACTCTTATTGTTCTCAATGAATTGATTGGTGTCCATTGTGTTAAATAATTGATTGGCTAAATTATCAAATTTAACATTGAGTTTTAAGTGAGCTTTTATATAATGATTATTAACTTTAATATTTTTATTCAGTTCATTTTCAAAAAGCAATAAATTTTCCTTAATAAATTTTTTATTATTGTTATTTATTTTAATTTCTTGAAAATAATTGGCAGTCGTTATACCAATAAAAATTAAGAAAACTTCTATTAATAAATAAGAAGGCTTAATGTCTTTAAAATATCTGTTGAAAAATAGCTTTGATAGAAACATGTTTAATCGATTTTTTTTACTTATTTAAAATCCTTATTGTCTGTCTAAGGTAACTTTTTATTTTATTTAATTTTGTGGCTAACAACCAATAAAATTAATATGGGCGAAAGTAATTATTTTTCATCAAAATCTGTTTTCGGAAAGCTAATTTATTTAATTGAAAGCTAAATAATTTTTAATGCAAGAAAAAAGGGCAGTTCAGCAAGGTAAACAAAAAATAATGCAACAAAAGATGATTGGATAGTTAGGATTTTTTGCTTTTTTTCAAAGTGCAATTCATTGAGAGAAGTTTCAGGCTGCATGAAAAGTTATTAGTGGCAAGATGGCAATTTTAAACTTAAACATATCACTAAAAGAAGTGCGCTTTCTAAAGCTAATAAAAATAGAGAAGTTAATGTTTTAATTTAATTAATAATTCAATTCTAAAAAAATATATAATCTAATTAGCGCAAAAAATACAGTTTGAATAATCAATACTGAAATAGCGATTTGGTTGGTGTATTTTTTTTCTACGTTTACAAAAAGCAATTGAATAAAAAAAGCGGCAATAAACCATGCAATATAATTTTGCAACGGAATCAAAGAAGATTGCCATTGCCACATATTCATAAAAACTGCCACAGGTTCAATTATCCAATCTATACCTACCATAATTGTTGCTGAAATGAGTGCGACCAATATAGGTTGTGAAGTTATTTTTACTGCTAAAATACGAGTAGAATAAATAAGCACTAACCAATTTGCGCCCATTGCCAAGGGCACATTAAAGTAGGCATATCCAAGTGTTGTTCCATAGGTATAATCTCCAAAAATTGCTTTCGTTTTAATGCCAACTACCTCTAAAAAAAAACCGCAACTAGCTACAAGTAATATACCTATGATAGTGTTTATAGACCATTTTTTATGAAAACTTAAAAGTGAAATTAAACTTATGGCCAAATTAATGGGGGTGAGTTTTAGCACAAATTCTCTTGTGGGGGCATAGATAATGCCAATAATACCAACAGAGTGAATAATGCAAAGAAGTGCTATAATAGTTTTTGGTTTCATGCTGTTTCAATTAATTCTGCAGTAATTTTTGCGCTGAGTAAACACAAAGGAATACCGCCCCCTGGATGCACACTGCCACCGCAGCAATATAAATTTTTAAAAGGTTTTATTTTATTAGATTGTCTGAAGAAAGCAGCCATTTTATGATTACTCGCTGCACCATAAAGTGCACCTTGGTGTGTGAATGTTTTAGTAGCTATATCTGCGGGCGACAATGTTTTTTCTGCAATAATATGTGGTAGAATATCAGTTTTTAAACTTTTATTTATTAACTTTATGACGCTATCTTTTATATTTTGGCATTCTTTTGCCCAATCAATTTCTAGATTACTAGGCACATTGATCATCACAAACCAATTTTCATTTCCTTTTGGGGCATCTGTTGCATTATATTTAGCGCTAATGTTTACATAAACAGTTGGGTTTTTTGGAGCGATTTTATTTTTCCAGATATCATCAAACTCAGATTTGTAATCTTTACTAAAAAAAATGTTGTGTGATTCTAATTCTTTGAAAGTGGTATTTATACCCCAATAAAAAATAAATGCACTACTAGATCTTTCTTGCTTTGCTATTTTATTTGGTATTTTTATGTTTGGTAATAAATATTTATAGGTATTAAAGATGTCGCAATTACTTACAAGTATATCAGTATTTTTTAACTCATTATTCACTATTACACCTTGTATAAGCTTATCCTTAATAATAATTTCATCTACTTTTTGATTAAAAATAAACGTGACACCTTGAGCTTTAGCTAAATCAAGCAAACTTTCTGTTATGCTAATCATCCCCTTTTCTGGATAATAAGCACCTTCAAAATGTTCTGGGTAGGCTATAACATTAAGGGTTGCAGGCGCACTATATGGATTGCTGCCATTATATGTAGCATACCTGTTAAAATATTGAATTGCATATTTATTACCCAATTTTGCTGTATTTACTTCATGCATCGATTTATGTATACCTATAAACGGAAGTTTTAGTGCGCTAACAAAGGTTTTTAAACTTAGATAAGTTTTTAATTTATGCAAGCTTTGATATAAAAATATTGGTGCAGTTGTTTTCCAAATTTTTGCTATTTTTTTCAGATAATTTGATAATTTAATATCTGAAAGTCCGAGCTTCTTTTTCATTTCTGCCAATAATTTTGTATGATCCTGATAAGCTGAAAAAGTTGTTCCATCATGGTAAAAATAATTACAAGCAATATCAAACTTTTTGTATTTGAATTTTTGCTGCACCGGCTCATTACACAATTCGAATAATTCGTCAATTAAGTATGGCATGGTAAGTAAAGATGGGCCAGCATCAAATCTAAAACCATTGAATTCTGTTTCTGTTAGTTTACCCCCTGCATAGCCGTTTTTTTCGTAAACTGTTACATCAAAACCTTGCTTTGCAAGCCTGATGGCAACACTAATTCCTGCTATTCCTGATCCAACAATAATTGCTTTTTTTTTTGTCATTTTCCAGAAGAGGGCGCAATATTTTGTAAATTATTAAGTCTTATATTTCCACTTTCTATACTTGCTAACTTTTCTCTTGCTTCACTTAATATCCGTTCATCTTTAAAATTTGCCAATATGCTATTTAGTGTGCTTTTGGCTTGAAACTGATCATTTTTAGCTAAATAATAATCACTTAATAAAATAAGACATTTGCCTAACCAAAAATCATAACCGCTAAACTCTTTATTAAATGCTATAATGGTTTGTTTTGATTTTTCTAAACTATCTGTTTTAAAATAGCACCATGCCTCTAAATATTTTGCTTCTGCACCTATTTCATTTTTATTTTTGATGCTTACCGCTTTAAAATAACTTATTGCAGTATTTAATAAGCTATCATTTATCATTGCTTTGCCTATTATCAGATTCGCTTCACCTTTCATATATTCTGTAGCGCTAGTAATAAACAACAATTGTGATGCTTTAGGTTTTGCAGAAGTGATGTTTTCCATTTGATGATAAATATGCATTTGCTCATAAACAGCCGTTGCAAGATCATTATCATTTTTAACCACATTTTCCCATTTTCCAAAATAAATTAAAGCGGTATTTTTATCATTTTCTTGCAAGCTTAGCCATGCTGTTTTATATACTGCTTTGTCTCTAAAATCTGTTAACACTGCATCTGCAACATATTTATAGTCTTTTATTGCAAGCGCATTTTGGTTCAAAAATTCAAAACAAGTGGCGCGGTAGTAATAACTTTCAATGTTGAAGATTCCATTTGGGTATTTAGTAAGGTACTTAGAAAATTCTGTAATAGCCGCATTGTAGTTTCCATCTTGATACTTGTTTAAGGCAGCTCGATAAGACAATGAATCAAAAAAAGCTTGTCCTTTTGAATAATTTGGCACATTTTTTACCCATTGTTCATAATCATCCGTATTGCCTTGATCTGTATATATTCGCTCAATTCTTCGAATAGATTGATTGGACTCTTGGGTTCCAGGATAATTTTTTACTACATATTTGAATTTTTCTAAAGCCTGATTGTCTTTTCTTTCGCTATAATATAACTCTCCTAAACTAAAATGGCTTTTTAATTCATATAAATTTCCTTTGTAATCATTGATGATGTATTGAAAATTGCGCTCTGCTTCCCTATATTTTTCTAAACCCAGTAATTCTGAACCACTCTCGTATAAAGCATCAGGAATAAAGTATGATTTTGGAAATTCTGTAGGAATTCTTTTGAGGGTACTAATTTTTTGTTCTGGCTGGCCAAGCAATCCATATATCATGCCTCTTTGCATTAAAGCATAATCTGCCCCTTTTATGTTTCTTGACGAAATGTATGCATAAGAATTCATTGCTTCATTATAGTAAACCTTATTATTTTTATCATCCGCACCCAACATAAAATAGGCATCGCCTAAGCGCAAAATAGCATCATTGTATATTTCAGGATTTGGAGCATAACTAGCACTTAAGGTTTTATACTTATTAAAATTTTGAACAGAAAGTTCGTAGTTTTCTTTATTAAAATATGAGTAACCCAAGCTATAATGGCAAAGTACTTGGGTTTTGCCATCTGCACCATTAGCGAGCGATTGTTTATAAAAGTTTATTGCGGCATTAAAATCTTTGCTATTAAAGTTGCTTTCGCCCAACCAATAATATGCTTCGCCTACATTAGGAATATTAATTTTATAAGTTAGTGATTTTAGCAAATATATTTCTGCCCTTTTATCATTTTTATCAAGATATTGCTGCTTTCCCTCTAACAAGCAAATTGTTTGATAGGATTCTTGAAGTGATTGATTTTTATTTTTTATGCTCTCCAGGGTAGAAATTGCGGTTTTATAATCCTTGGTTTGTAAAAATATTGATGCTAAATTTTCTTTTACAATTTCTATATTAGTGCTATTGGGAAAAGTATCTAAAAATCTTTGAAAATAGAGCAGTGCACTCTTGGTATTTCCGTTTTCATAACTCAGTTTTGCGTATGCAAGCATAGCCTCTTCTTTTAGTTTTAGGTCATAGTTGGTTCTTTGTGCTTCAAATAGTGCAGATTGAGCTTTGTCTTTTTGATTTGCTTTTAAAAAACAATCTCCTAAACTATAAGATGCTGCTTGGGCAACAGCTGTACCCTCATTGCTGATTATCGAAAAAAGACTTATAGCTTTTGTGCAATTACCTGTTTTATAAAAGGTATTGCCTATTTCGTATATTTCTTCACTTTGCAAACTATCTGTGTTGTATTTTGATGTTTCAAAAAATACTGCTGCTTTTGCATAGTTATTTTGACGATAATAGTTTTTACCTCTTAAAAAATCTCGCTTTGCACTAACACTATTGGCATTCACCTTATCGCAGTATAGAAGAGAATTGTTATAATCGCCATTAATAAAATATATCTGTGCAATATATAAAAGCATTGTATTTGGTGCATTGGGGCTACTTTCTATTTTTTTAAAAGTTTTTAATGCTTCATTATAATCTTCATTCATATAGCATACATAGCCATAATAGTAATTAGCCAAAATATAATATGAGTTGTCGTCTTTGAGTGTAAGTGGATAAAGTTCTTTTTTTGCTTCTGCGTATTTGCGGCTTTGAAAAAGGGAGTATCCAAATTGAAAGCGTAATTTTTGTTCCTCCTGCTTTGTAATTCCATTTTTTTCCACATTTTCATAATATTTCAATGCCAGTTTATATTTGCCATTATTAAAATAATATTCAGCCATTAATAGATAAGCAAAATTTAATTTGCTAGAGTAGGGGTAGTCATCAATAAAATTTAGCATTTGCCTTTCCGCATTGCTATGAGTAAGTTTTAGTTTACATGCTGCAATATAAAAATTGGCATCCACAATACTCATCTTGTCTTTAATAGTGGTTTTAAATTCTTCAAAAACCTCTATTGCAGCATTATATTTTTCTTTATCAAATAATTCTAATGCACGGTTATAAAGCAGTATGTTTGGCTCATAGCTTTGTGTTTTTTGTGCAAAAATGGTGTTCATTGCACTTAAAAATAAAATAATAAGCAGTTGCTTTTTCATAATTCAAAAATAAGTATAAATAACGGAAACTTTAGAGAGTTTTCTACACGTTTAACTATATAATCTAAAATTTTCGACTTTATAATTTAGAAGAAGCTTTTGTTAAAAAAAGTCATAAAAATCAAAGTAAAGTTTATTATGATTTTTGCGTTCAATCGAACGTTCATAAACTTTTCCGTTGCTGTTAATAAGTTGAAACTGATATTTGCCTAGTAAAAATTTATCCATTTTAGGTATATTTCCTTGCAGTACCTCTTGTGCTTTTGCGCTATGAACTACATTATAAACTACTTTTGGTTTTTTTCCATCAAGATAAGTTAATTTTACAGTAACATCCTGATTTTTTGGAGAGTAGAATCTGAAAACAAATCTTTCATAAAAAGTATTTAAAACAGGACTCATTAATTGTTCCTCCTCGTAATTAAAATATGGATTTTTTGTTAAAAAAGAATGTGCTAAAAACAAATCAGGAATACCCCATCCATAATCGTTGTCTGGTGCGTGGCTATTATCTCCACTTTTCTTTAAAGCTTCCATAATTTCTTGATTTGTTTTACTAGGATTCGCTTGCATTAAACATGCCACAGCGCCAGCCATAATAGGAGTCGCAAAAGAAGTTCCGTTAGAATACTCAAAATTATTTGTACCATTGGCAACATACACGCTTTTAGCTTTTGCACAAACATCTGGCTTTATTCTTTTGTCAAAGGTGGGTCCAATACTGCTAAAATCTGTATGGTCTTTTGTGTCATTTACACCCCCCACAGTTAATATTCCGTCAGCATCGGCAGGCGATGAAATGTATCTCCATCCAATATTAGGATTCTTTTTAGTTGGTTTTCCTTTACTGTCTCCTTCATTTCCAGCTGCTACTAACACCATCATTCCTTTTTGGGCTGCAATGGAGGCTCCTAATGTAGCTAAAGCTTTTTTGCCATCTAAGTCTTGGTAAGTGTAATTCATTGCTGCATCATTAAAAGATCGATAGCCTAATGATGAGGTAATAATATCTGTTCCTAAACTATCTGCAATTTCTGCTCCTCTAACCCAGTTTGCAGCCTCTATCGGGAACTCAGAATTTGCTGCCTCTGTTTCTATTAAATAAAAACTAGATTTGGGCGCTGTGCCCACCAAAACATCGTTTATGTTTCCACCCATGCATGATAAAACCGATGTGCCATGCGAACCGTTATCATTTATATTGCTGTGATTTGTAGCTATATTATAGTGTCCTAAAATTTGTTTATTTAAACGCAAACTATCAAATGCCCGATGCCTATAATAGTTTTTAAAACCGCCATCTATCACTGCGATAGTTATACCTTCTCCTTTAAAACCCATGTCGTGCATTTTTATAATATTAATCATTCTGTTTTGATTAAATGATTTTCCATAACCTCGGTTTATAATTTCATCTAAGCTTACTTTAGTAGACGCTACATCTTCTTTGTCCTTAGTATCATATTCTTCAAAATCATCTGATATAATTTTTTTTATTTTATTGTTTACATCTGCTTTTTTAATTTCCCATTTTCCTAAAATTTTTATTCCTTTTACAAAATCAAAATCTTCTATTGCATCCATGTCATGTTCGTTCTGCACTTCTACTATTGCCGCGTTTAACCACTTAGATGTATATACTATTTTTACGTTTTTTTGCTCACTTATTTTGGCAATATATGTTGGATTGGCGGGCAAATCTAGTTCATCAATCGTTATATTTTGTTTTTTGCGTTTTGCAATTGCCTTGGCAGATAGAAACTGCTCAGGCTTTTCAATGGTAAACGGTGTTCCATTTTTATTTTTTAAATATATGATATACTTATAAGAATAGCTCTCGTCTGCATTTAAAACTTTATTTTCTAAAGTAAATGATGTTGTAAAAAAAATAATGCAAAATAGTGCTAAACTGTTGATAATGTTAGATTTTATAGTCATGTAATGTGTAAATTATTTGGTATCCTCTTTTTTTTCCTAATTGAGTTTCAATATTAGTTATTTTTTTATAAATGCAACCAATTTTTTTTGCATAAACTTCAAAATTATTTTTTTGAAGCACACTATTTGATTTTGGTTCATTTTCTACTTTTACCACATTTTTATAAATTATACCTCGCATTTTAAAAGTGTCATCAACAGCTAAATAATACCTATTTATGCTTTGTGAACTATTATAAAGATTAAAGTTCCATAAAGTTTCTAAATTTAAAGGAAAACTCAGGGCAATAGTTCTGAAGTTGTCAAATTGAGTTTCAAAATATTTATCTGTTAGCGCCCAAAGGTGTGTTTTATCATAATTCCAAGGTGCGTTGCTATCTTTTTTTTGATAAACATTTACACTGTATAGCTTTCTCCCTTGTATTCCATTATTGATACTATCAATTTGATAATGAATATACGAAGTACTGTATAAAACGGTGTCCTTAAAATCGTCATAGATTGCACTATCTACCTTGTAAACTATATAGCTGCCTGCAATATATGGGACTAATAGTTGTTTTGTAGCTTCGTCATAAGTTTGTTTTTCATCTTTTTTACAGCTAAAAAAAGCAATTGATAATATAAATAATAATAAAGTTAGATTATTCACTATTTAAAATCAATCAATTGTCGGATAATCTTATACCCTATTTGTTCTTCATAAAAAGTGGTGCCATCTTGTTTTTGTTGTATATTAATATAATAGTCTAAGCTATATACCATGCCAGTATCTTTGGCATAAATTTCAAAATTAGCAAATGATTCTGTTATTGGTAAAATCTCTTTTTTCTTCCTAACAATTATTTGATCTGCATATATTCTGCTCTGATTAATCATCTCATCAGATACCACATACCTATATTTTTGTTCATTTTTTGAATTATTATATAAATTTGCATCCCAAGTTTTATTAAAAATTGCGGGAAAAATAAGCGCAATTTTTTTTTGGTTATCAATTGTTTTTTGAAAATCTATATTGCTTAATTGGCTTTTGTAGGCATATTTTTCTTGAAATAAATTATTGATTTCATTTGTGCTAACAAGAATATAAAAATAATCTTTTCCAGTTTGGTCTTTTCTTATTTCTTTTATTTCATGCTTTTCAAGAAACCTTATTGTGTCATAGGGCTTGCCAAATCCAGTATTAATATTAAAAATGATACTATCTACATTATAGATGCGAATTCTTCCTAATTTTTCGGCCGCATAATCTTTGTTATTAGTTTGATGTTGCTCAATCTTTTTAGAACATGCTTGAAACATAAAAACACTTAAGCATAACAAAATCAGATGAGGGTTAACTTTTTTTAAAGAAATTATAGTTTTCAATTCGTTCAGTTTTTTATTGTTTTGCAAAAATAAGTGCTATAATTGGATAATTAATGAGTTTTAATCATTATTTATCAATTTTTATCATTTATAACGGCTATTTTTTTTACCTTTGAAGGCTAGAATGAGTTTAATATTAGACGGTAAAACAGCTTCCTCAGCATTAAAGTTGGATATCCAAAAACAAGTAGGTCTAATAGTTGGCAGTGGCAAAAGACCGCCACATCTTGCTGCAATACTTGTTGGTAATAATGGTGCAAGCGAAACTTATGTTGCTTCTAAAGAGCGCTCTTGCAAAGAGGTTGGTTTTGATTCTACCGTGCTCAGATTAAAAGAAAATATTACCCAGCAAGCCTTAATTACAGAAATTGATAAAATCAACAAAAATACTGCAATTGATGGCCTAATTGTGCAATTACCATTGCCAAAACATATAGATGAAACCATAATTACTGATGCGATTAATCCAGACATAGATGTAGACGGTTTTCACACTTATAATGCTGGAAAATTAGTCAAAGGTATGGATACTTTTATACCCGCTACCCCTTTTGGTATTGTTAAATTATTGGCATTTTATAAAATAGAAACTGCTGGAAAAAATGTAGTGATAATAGGTAGAAGCATGATTGTAGGAAAGCCAATGAGTATCTTATTATCTGGCAATAATAAAGATTATGGCAATGCTACAGTAACACTTTGCCATAGCAAAACCATTAATTTAGTTGATTTTACGTTAAAAGCCGATATAATAATTGTGGCATTGGGAAAGCCTTATTTTTTAAATTCAGAAATGGTAAAACAAGGTGCTGTAGTTATAGATGTTGGAATCACACGAATAAAAGATTCAGAAAAAAAAAGTGGATTTAAAATTGCTGGTGATACAGATTTCGAATCTTTAAAAAACAAATGTTCAGCCATAACTCCGGTTCCAGGCGGTGTAGGTTTGATGACCATCTTAGGATTATTGGAAAACACATTAAAATCTTATTTGCAAAAAAATGGATAGTTTTCCGGTAATGGAGCATTTTTATACCATCCAAGGTGAAGGTAATTTTAGCGGGGCTCCCGCATACTTTGTTCGCCTTGGAGGATGCGATGTTGGCTGTGTTTGGTGTGATGTAAAAGACAGTTGGGATGCTGCTAAACATCCAACAATGGACATAGAAACCATTGTAGCGCATTGTAAAATTGCAAAGGCAAAAATTGTTGTTATTACAGGTGGAGAGCCTGCAATGTATAATCTAGCAAAGCTTACAGAAGCGTTAAAAATAGCAGGTTTTAGAACTCATATTGAAACCAGTGGTGCATATTCATTAACAGGACACTGGGATTGGATATGTTTTTCTCCTAAAAAATTTAAAAAACCATTAATTGAGGTGGCTACTTTGGCAAATGAATTAAAAGTAATTGTTTTTAATAAATCAGATTTTTTGTGGGCAGCGGAGCATCAAAAATTAGTGATGCAAGATTGCATGCTTTTCTTGCAGCCCGAGTGGGGAAGGGAAAAAGAAATGAACCCTTTAATCATTAACTTTGTTAAAGAAAACACAGAATGGCGCATTTCTCTTCAAACCCATAAGTACTTAAACATCCCATAAAATAGTTAAATGAATAGAGATCTAACTTTAGAGAAACTCCGCGAAAATTATAAGTTTGGTGTGCTTGATAAAAGTATGTTAGACAACAACCCTCTTGCTCAATTTAATTTATGGATGCAAGAAGCTATAAATTCAAAAATATTAGAGCCCAATGCAATGTGCTTGAGCACTGTAGATATTAATTTGCAACCTCATAGCAGAATTGTTTTACTCAAAGGATTAGACCATGGATTTGTTTTTTATACTAATTACAATAGCCTAAAAGCAAAACAATTGGCAGTGAATAATAAAGCGGCATTAAATTTTTTGTGGTTAGATTTAGAGCGACAAGTTAGAATTATTGGTGAGATAGAAAAAGTAGATGAAAAAACTGCTGAGTTGTATTTTAATTCACGGCCTTTAGATAGTCAGCTTGGCGCAATAGCATCTCCCCAAAGCGAGGTTATTAGTGACAGAAATATACTTACATCAAAACTATCCTCATTAAAAAAAATATATAATGCAAACAATTTACCCAAAAAACCTCTGGATTGGGGAGGTTTTAGATTGTTACCAAAAAGTATTGAATTTTGGCAAGGTAGAAAAAGTAGGCTGCATGATAGACTAAGATTTGATAAACAAGCCGATAGCACTTGGAAAATAGTACGATTAGCCCCATAAGTACATTTTTTTTACTGATATTGGTTGTGATTGTATTTTCATTGTCATTTTAGCTTTAGATTATTTACCTTTGCCTAAATAATATGATTGTAATAACGGGGGCAGCAGGATTTATTGGCAGTTGTTTAGCAAAGAAACTGAATCAGCAAGGCTACAAGGATTTAGTTTTGGTAGATGATTTTAATATTAAAGAAAAAAGCAATAATTTGACTCATGTAATTTATCACTTAAAAATAGATAGAAATATTTTTATTCCTTGGATTCAAAAAAATTGCAAGACAGTGCAAGCTATACTTCACATTGGAGCTAGAACCAATACTGCAGAGTTTAATTATGCTTTACTTACCAAACTTAATGTAGACTATTCTAAGGCATTATGGAATATTGCAGTAAAAGAAGGGTTGCCATTTATTTATGCTAGTAGTGCTGCTACCTATGGCTTGGGAGAGTTTGGTTTTGATGATACTTTGCAAGATATGACAGTATTAAAACCACTAAATCCCTATGGTCAATCTAAATTAGAATTTGATATTTGGGCACATGAGCAAAAGGAAAAGCCTTATTTTTGGGCTGGTTTTAAGTTTTTTAACGTTTATGGGCCAAACGAATATCATAAAACAAGAATGGCATCGGTAATTTATCATGCATTTAATCAAATAAAAGAAAATGCCAGCCTAAAATTATTTGAAAGCCATCATTCTGACTATAAAAATGGTGAACAGTTGAGAGATTTTGTGTATGTAAAAGATATCGTAGATGTATTAATTTATTTTTTAGAACAGCGCAAAAATAGCGGTATTTATAATCTCGGTAGCGGTGTTGCACATAGTTTTAATGAGCTTGCAGCATTTGTTTTTGAAGCTTTATCTCTTCCAATAAAAGTAAGTTATATTCCCACACCGGTAGATATCAGAGACAAATATCAATATTACACATTAGCAAATATTGAAAAATTGAGGAGCGCAGGATATTTAGAATCTTTTACCACGCTAAAGGATGGAGTAAGGGATTATGTTGGAAATTATTTGCAATCTGATGGCTATTTTTAGAAAAGTATAATTGGGCAAATTTATCAAAATAGCACTTATTCTTTTGAGCATTATTGCGCTGCTCTTGATGAATAAGTATGCAGATTATTTTGGAAAATTATATGCAAATCATCAGTATAAGAACTTAGAAAACGAAATTGTTTCGTTTAATAAAGAAATCGCAAGATTAGATATTAATGCTTTTGATGAACGTGATCCTTCACTTATTTTTAAAGGTTTTCTAAAAAAAGATTACCATCATGTTTTTATTAAAAAAGTGGATAAGTGGATTTATTGGAGCACTATTAACATTAATCCTAAAATACCTACAGATGCTTGCGATAGTTTTGAGAGATTGCTTAAATCGCCTACAGGGTATGATTTTACAAATTTCAAAAGCAATTTTAATTATCAATTTTATTTTATAAAACATTTAAAAAGTGAGATAGAGAATACTGAACAAAATGATGCTGTAGCGCCTATTGCAGCCTATCAAAATTGGAGCTTTAGTCAAAGGCCATTATCAAATTTTGTAAATTATTTTAGCTTAACTAATGAGTTTATTTTAAGCGCTAAGGCACCTTTTAGAGGGGGATTAAAGTTTTGGTGGCTTGAATTAATCTTGCTTTTATTTATCACTTATCTCATATTTAGCTTATTAAATAAGCAAAATAGCTTTGGTTTAAGCCTTAGTATTGCTGTCTTAATAACGCTAATTCTGTTTAGATTATTGTTGTTAATGAATTTGTGTTTTTCTGATTTTCAAGATTTTGGACTCTTTTCTGCTACGCTTTACGCTTCATCAAATCTGCTGCCTAGCTTGGGTGACTTGTTGATTAACTCGCTTATATTGATGCTTATCACATTTTTAATTTTGCATAAAAAAAATCTTTGGATTGCTGAAAATAGTAATAAAAATTGGTTTTTTGGTGGAATTATATTGTTTCTAAACTGTATTGTTTTTTTCTACATCAACTCACTTTTTCAAGATTCTCAGATTTCTTTTAACTTTAATCAACTGGGGTCTATTAATATTTATTCTTTTATTGGCATTTGTATTGTTTTAGTTTGGTTTATCACACTTCATTTACTTAATTCTACTTTATTTAATAAATTTAAATTTAGTTGGATAGAAATTCTTGCTGCCTTACTTTTATTATTACTTTTGGGACAAATAAGTTCTATCGGTTTGTCTATTTATTTGGTGTTAGGTTTAATATTTTATCTATTTTATTTTCTATTTTATTATTTTACTTCTAGGTATCATATAAAAAATACTATTCTGGTAGAATTTGTTTGTTTTTCAATATTGGTCGCATTTATAAACCAAAAAGATAGCAATTTAAAGGAGCAAGATGCAAGAAAGTTTTTTTTAGATGAAATTTTAGTTGAATCAAAAATTGAAGTGGAGAATTATTTATATTCTGTTGAAAATAGTATTGCAGATGACACTTTAATTCTTTTAAATTTAGATAAATCACTTTTAGTAAACTATACTTCTTTTAAAAATAGGGTTAAACTTTTGTACTTTAATAACTTAATTAAGGATTATGAAGTAGAGTTGCTTGCTTTTAATAATAGTGGTAAAGCCAGTTTTGGTTTTGAGCAGTCTAGTTCTTTCAATAATCTAAATGAATTGTATAACCAATTGCCTTTTCACCCTGTTTTAAATTATTTTAAACCTATTAATGACGCCAATTTTCCGATAGATTATATAAGTAAATATGAAGGTTGTGATGCTTCTGGCGAAACAGGTGTACTTTTTATAATCTTAAAACATAAATTGTTTTCTACTGCAGATAAAAAAAGCTCTTTTGGCTCATTAATTCAGCCTAAAACCGTGGGTTATAATTATAACTATAGTATTTATGATAAAAAAGATTTATCGCTTTCAAAAAGACTAGGAATGTATGATTATCCGATGAAACTACCTAGTAATTGGCAAAATTTATCTGATTTATTTTTTAATGAAAATGGGTTTAATCATTATATTTATGCAAGCGGTTATAAAAATACAATTGCAATTGTCTCTAAAAAGAATTCAGGATTTGGTAATTTGGTAACAAATTTTTCATTTTTTACCCTCATTTCTATTCTTTGTGCTATTATAATGGTTTTTTGTTTGATTCTTTGTGCTGCCATTTTTAAAATTTTCTTTAAAAATAAAGCCGCAAAAGACGTTAATAGATATATGCAAAATTGGTTGCCTTTTTTTAGGTATGATAAGTTGTTTCTTAGCAGGCGTATTCAACTAAATTTAGTTATTGTAGTTAGTGTTGCGTTTTTAGTTACACTGATAATTGTGCTAAGGTTTGTGCAAAATGATGTGAATGAAAGGCTATCAAACGAACATTTTAATAAAGTTGAAACTATAATCAATAAAATAGAGGGGATATCGTTTAAGGATATTCTGTTGGAGAATCAGAGAAATGGATTTTTACTCAGCCTAGCTGATGAGCAAATGAATGACATATTGCTTTATGGGCCTTATGGACAACTTTATTTCTCCACTGCTAAAAATATTAGTAATGGAAAATACATTGCACCCTTTGTTCCCTTTAATTCACTCATTAAACTAAGAAATTCTACTAATAATACTTTAAAGGAAATTACTAATCTAGGCGGACAAAATTTTTATACCTATTACTATTCATTTAGTGATAACAAGGGTGGTTTTTTAGGAGCGATAGCTATTCCGAATTATAAAACCAATATTTTGTTAAATGAAGGCACTTCTAATTTAGTAAAAACTTTAGTAAATTTGTATGCTATATTGCTAATTTTGGGCACAACCCTGGTTTATTTTATTGCACAAAATATCGCAAAACCCTTAACACTATTGCGCACACGTTTAAGCGAACTAAGCCTTAGTGGGAGCAATAAGACTATTGTGTGGGATGGGAAAGATGAAATTGCTCAATTGGTGCATCAATATAATATATCTGTAAAAGAATTGTCAAAAAGCACAGAATTATTAGCAGAGACCGAGCGCGAAGGTGCTTGGAAAGAAATGGCTAAGCAGGTAGCTCATGAAATTAAAAATCCCCTAACTCCTATGAAACTAAATTTGCAACATTTGCAGATAACAATGCGCAGAAACGAGGAGGGGATGAAAGAAAAAACGCAAAAAATTATCGAAGTGCTGTTAGCTCAGATTGATAAACTTACAAAATTAGCAGACGATTTTGGAAGTTTTGCTAGAATATCTGAAATATCTCCTGTTAACGTTAATCCTTTTTCTATTATTTCTCAAATTGTACTGCTGTTTGACAAATCTGATGAAAGTGAGATTATAAATGAATCCATGGATTATCCAAACTTGATATTTATAGACCAAGTTGCTTTTGAACGTGTTTTAAATAATATTATTAAAAATGCCATCCAGTCAATAGATAAGCCGCATGGAATAATTACAATAAAAAATAATATTAAGGGAAAATATTATGAAATTTTTATTACTGATAATGGAAAAGGGATAGACCCCAAATTGGGAAATAAGGTTTTTAGCCCAAATTTTAGTACCAAAACCAGCGGAATGGGAATAGGATTGGCAATCTGTAAAAAAATTATTGAAAATGCCAATGGTAAAATAAATTTTAAGAGCGAACTAAATCATGGTACTACTTTTATTTTAAGCCTACCAATAGTAGATAATTTTAAAAATGCAGAAGCCTAGGTTTTGCATAGTTATATTTTTAGTTTTTTATGCTTTTGAAGCTGTAAATGCACAAGTGAGTACGGTTAGGTGTAAAAAAATAGCCTTTACACAAGATACTTTTATTTTGGATACTTTGCCATTATTTATAGATCAAGATTTGCTAAATAATTTTTTCTTTTTTCCTCCCAATAGGGTTGCATTCAAGTTAAATAAAAAAAACAGTGATAGTTTATTTGTTTGTTATCGGGTTTTGCCACAAGGCAGGGTAACAGATCATTATCAAAAAAGAAATGATTTAGACAACAATCAAATGCCCAAACCAATTTATGAGAACGGCAAGAGTTACAGCACAAATGATGATAAAAACAAAATTTATTCAAGTGGGTCTGTTGCAAGAGGTATTTCTGCAGGTAATAATCAAGGTTTGCTAATTAACTCAGATTTAAACTTGCAAATGCAAGGTAATTTGGGCAATGGAGTAGTGCTGACAGCAGCAGTGGCAGATAATAATTCGCCCTTGCAACCTGATGGAAACACTTTGCAGATTCAAGATTTTGACCGGGTATTTGTAAAAATTGCAAAAGATAGTTGGCAGCTTATTGCAGGCGATTATTTTATGCAACATCAACAAAAAAATCATTTTTTAAAATATAATAAAAAATCCAGAGGTTTTCAGTTTATGGGAGATTTTAGTATCAAACCCAATGTGCAATTATATACCCAAACCCATGCAGCCATAAGCAGAGGTAGATTTGCTAGAAATGAAATACAGGGTAGCGAAGGTTTGCAAGGCCCCTATAGGTTAATTGGTGCCAAACAAGAGCCTTTTATCATTGTTATAGCAGCCACAGAAGTGGTATATCTTGATGGAAAACCCTTGGCAAGAGGGGAGCAAAATGATTATGTAATCAATTATAATGCTGGTGAAATTAGTTTTAATCCAAATATTATTATTACACGATTTAGTCGAATAGTAGTAGAGTTTCAATATGCAGATCAAAATTATAGTAGAATATTACTAGATCAGGGCCTAACATTAAAAACTCTTAAAACAAATATTATTTTAAATTATTTTATAGAACAAGATAATAAAAATCAGCCTTTTCAAGCAGAAAATAGCCTGAGTTTGTTCGACTCTAGCTTGCAATTAGATGCAAAATCTATACTCAGCAAGGCAGGTGATGATCCATCTAAAGCAATTATTGGAACGGCAAAGTATAATCTTGCTTTTGATATCGCAAAAATACTTTATCAGCAAATAGATTCTGTGCCTTATGGTAAAATTTTAAAATATATTGCAATTGATGATGGCAGCAGAAATTATGTGGAGGCAAATTTTAGTTTAGTAGGTGCCAATAGTGGCAATTATGTATTGCTCAACAGCAGTGCTAATGGCAGAGTATATACTTGGGTGGCGCCTATAAATGGTTTGCCACAAGGTAATTATGAGCCAATACTTCAATTGGTTGCGCCCAAAAGGCAACAATTGGCAACCATAGCAGTAACCCATCAATTGGCTAAAGGAACTAAAATTGGAGGTGAACTCGCCTTTTCTAATCTTAATGCCAATACTTTTTCTATATTAGATAAAAATAATGACGATGCCTTAGGAAGTTTTGTTTTTATTGAAAAAAAAATAGAACTAAACGACAGTAGCAAAATTATTATTGATGCAAATTGGGAGCAAGTAAGTGGTGGTTTTTCTTTTATAGAAAGATATAGAGATGTGGAATTTACAAGGCTATGGAATAGAAGTATTATTAATCCAACTTTGGGGATAATAAATAATAGAGAACAAATCGTCAATCTAAACGCTGCGCTTGTAAAAGGCGAAAGGCACATTAGGCTCTCTTTGCCTTATTATAATATTAACGATGTTTTTAATGGCCTTAGCCCTTCTATTGATTACCAAATTCCTTTGGCAAAAAATATAGTTTATACAGGAAACAATAATATATTACAAGGCCAATTTAAAGACAGTGCAAGCGATAGGGCATTATTATTAAATCATAATATTTTGATAAAATTATGGAATAAGGTGCAGCTTAATATTTATGGAAAATTGGAACAAAGCAAGCATTTTATTGGCCAAAATGACACTTTGAGTGCCTCATCTTTTCAATATCAAAATGGTGGGGTAAATTTGGTTTATACCCTTAATAATAGTTGGAATATTAATGTTAGCGCAGATTATAGAACGGATGCTTTGCCGGAAAAAAGGTTTTTTAAATGGGTTTCAGATGCGTATAACTACAAGTTTTTAGTGGCAAGAAATATAGGGAGTAAAAGACTATCAATTGTAGCAAATGCAAGATTTTTAAACCAAGATAGAAATATTTTTAATGCCCCCAAAGAACAATTTTTGCTACAACGAATAGAATATTTGGATAACAATTCTAAAAAAGGATATCAACTAAATGTGTATTTGCAAACTGGCAGTGGAAGAGAACAAAAGAGAGAGTTTGTTTTCATAGAGGTTCCTGCAGGACAAGGGCAGTATACCTGGATAGATTATAATGGCAATAATGTGCGTGAGATTAATGAATTTGAAATTGCTGTTTTTAAAGATCAAGCAAAATTTGTAAGGGTTTTTAACCTTACCAACGATTTTATTCGTGCAAACCAACATGAGGCAAATTTTAGTATTAGGCTTATCCCAGCCAATTGGCTCAGCCGTCCTAATTCGTTTTGGCAGGCCATTAGCAATCAATCTAATTTAAGAATAGATCAAAGAAACGTAAGCAATAGCTTATTTATTTTGAACCCATTGGTTAATGATACTTCCATCCTTAGTGGCAATACTTTTGGTAGAAATACATTTATTTATAATGCCAATAAAACAGGTTTAGAAATAACAAACAAAGTTAATGTGCAACGACAATTGCTATCTTATGGCTCTGAAGAACAGCAAAAAACAGATCATATTATCAACGGTAGGCAAAATATATACAGCTTTAGACAAACCATTTTACAAGCCAGTGCTTTATTCAATTTTACTGATAGAGTGCTAGAAAATAGATTTTTTAGCAATAGGAATTTTAAATGGGAAAGTATGCTTTATCAATTTAGTTTTACTTTACAAAACAATAATCAAAAAGCTACCTTGCAATATGAAATTGTAGACGGGGGAGGAAATGATGGTGTGGTGAGTGATTTGAAACAAAAAAGTAATGTAATGGGAATAATTTATTATTATAATATTAATACTAAAACGAATATTGATATTAATATAAAACAAAGCAAAATTAATTTTACAGGAAACGCAAGCACTCCTTTGGGATTTCAGGTGCTTAACGGATTATTGCCTGGCGATAATTATAGCTGGATGGCGAATATTAGAACATTATTTTCTAAAAATATTCAATTTAGTATGGGGTATGAAGGGCGAAAATTGCCAGAACTTAATATAATTCATATAGGCAGAATGGAGGTTAGGTATTTGTTTTAGAAAAAAAAAGAATAGGAAAAAGTAAAGTACATTTGCTGTGGTACTGTTCAGCTAAAGATTATTGCTGTAATATTCTTTATTGATAGACAATATAGGTATAATAGACACAAAAGACTGTCAAACCACAAAAATTAATTCTTTTTTCTCAAACACCGATAATATTCAAAGGAGCTTTGATAAAAAAAAATCGGAATAAATGACATTGATTTCAATTATTCCGATTTTGTGGAGAATATCGGATTCGAACCGATCACCTCTTCACTGCCAGCGAAGCGCTCTAGCCAAATGAGCTAATCCCCCTTTTTTTATAGTTTTCAAAAATAATATTTTTTAAATTAAAAAAACCTATGCGTTCAATATTATTTGTTCTCCCTTATTATTTAAAATCTTGAATTGATTTATTTGTATTTTTTCATCCGACATTAGCTTTATTCTGGTTTTTAATTCCCATTGCAATTTTTTCCAAGGGCTAAATAAGCCAAGTTTAAAATATCCAAAAATATAGGGATGCACAATTAGTGAAATGCCCTTTTGTTTTTGATTTAGAATTAAATATTTTATATCATTTAAAATTCGTTCTTCAATAAGAACACTGTTTTCCATATAGCCTGTACCCATGCATGTAGGGCAATTTTCTGTAGTTACAATAACTGTTTCTGCCCTAACCCGCTCTCTTGTAATTTGTAATAGACCAAATTTAGTAATAGGTAAAACAGTGTGTTTTGCCTTATCATCCTTCATCGCTTCGGTAAACGTGTCTAGTAAATCTTTTCGATGTTTAGGAGATTTTAAATCTATAAAATCTACTACTATAATCCCACCCATATCTCTTAAACGAAGCTGTCTTGCTACTTCTTTAGCGGCTTCTAAATTTATGTGTAATATATTTTCTTCTCTCCCTTTGTCTGTCTGTTTGGCTCTGCCACTGTTTACGTCTATAACATGCAGTGCTTCTGTATGCTCAATAATTAAATAAGGCCCATTTCCAAAAGGAACTGTTCTTCCAAATGCACTTTTGATTAATTTACTTATTCCATAATGGTCAAATATATTATCTTTTGATTTGAATGATTTTACTAATGCCGCTTTTGAAGGGTCTATCTTTTTAAAATAATCTTCAATCTCATCTGCAAGCGCTTGGTCATCACAAATTATTTGCTGGTAACTGTCATTTATCGTATCTCTGATTAATGAAAGCATTCTGTTATCTTCTACTAAAAGTTTTTTAACAGGATTGGCATTTTTTAAATTTGCGTACAACAGATCCCATTTATTTAATAATGCATTTAAATCAGCTGTTAGTTCTTCATTGCTAGCATCTTCTGCTACTGTTCTTATAATCATTCCAAAATTAATTGGTTTTATATCTCTTACAAGAAGTCTAAGCCGTTTTTTGGTTTCGGGATTGCCTATTTTTTTTGAAATATTTACTTTAGTAGAAAATGGCAAAAGCACAAGGTATCTGCCTGCCAAAGAAATTTCAGATGTTATTTTGGCACCTTTATTCGCAATAGGCTCTTTTTCTATTTGCACAATCAATGATTGACCCTTCTTTACAGCCTCACCAATTTTTCCTTGCTTTTCAAGTAGTTTTTCTATGCTAAACTCTTGAAGACCTTTCTCAAATTTAAAGCCAGATGTTCCAATTCTTAATAATTTATTAAAAGAATTAAAGTGCATTCCTAACTCTAGGTAAGATAAGTATGCATCTTTCTCAGCCCCAATATCAACAAAACATGCATTGAGCGTGGAAAGTACTTTTTTTACTTTACCCAAATAAACATCACCCACTGATAGCACATTGTTTCTAGGAAACTTATGATATTCAATAAGCAGCTTATCATTTACAAGAGCTACCTCAATGGCATCTTGTTTTGCATTGATAAATAAAATTTTGCTCAAAATAAAAAATAATTAAAAAATATTATTTCTTTTTGTGTCTGTTTTTTCTTAGTCGTTTTTTCCGCTTGTGGGTTGCTATTTTATGTCTTTTTCTTTTTTTACCGCTTGGCATAATCTTTTATTTTTTGGTTAAACTCTTTGCTTTATCTAAATACTCTTTGGCCAATTTTACATTCTTAGTTTCAGCATAAAGTTTGCTCAACTGAAAATAATGTTCTGCATTTTGGGGCTGCAAATTTACTAATTTATTGTAAACTTCAATAGCTTTTTCTTTTTGTTCTGAAAGAATTAATAATTGAGCGTATAAATAGTTTGTATTTATGTCATTACTATCTATTTGTAAACTCTTTTTTAAATATCCAATACCCATCATCGGAGGATCTTGCCCCAGTTGAATGATAGAAATTGCTAAACTGTTATTGGCAGAAATATTTTCTGGATTTATTTTTACTGCTTTTTGAAATAATTGCTTTGCCTTTGCTATTAAAAATGTTTTTTGTTCATCATTATCCTGTATGGTAGTTGATGTTTCCATAAATAGTGTGCCAGCATTAATGAAAGCAGAATCGCTTTTATCAATATCGGCAATTTTTTCGTTTGCAAATCCTGCCACCCAATATTGTTGCTTTTCAATTGCTTTTTTATAAATGTTTTTTAGAGCTTCTTTTTCATTGGCTTCTGCAGGAATATTTAATGGATTTTTTTGCAGCAAATCTTGTAGGTCTTTATCTGCATTTTCATAAGCCATTTTATACCATTTGGCATCATCAAGCTTTGCTTGTGGCTGAGAAATCTGACTATTTTCAGTTGAACCTATTTCAGCTATTGCAGATAAAGAACCTTTATTGTAAAATAAAATACTTACCGCTAATAAAAGTAGGATTATAATTATAGATACTGTGGCGTGTTTTTTCACACTGCAAATTTAATACTTATTTGCTTTTTGCAGCTACTTTTTTGCTGCTTTTTATTGCAGACACAAATTCTTTTGATGGTTTAAATTTTGGCACAAAGTGTTCATCTATTTTTACAGCAATATTTTTAGTAATATTTCTGCCTATCTTAGCCTTTCTGTGCTGCAATATAAAGGAACCAAAACCTCTAAAAAAAAGTTCGTTTCCATCTATCATGTTAGATTTTACATTTTTAAAAAAGTTTTCTACCACTTCTGTTACAGTAATTTTTTCAATACCTGTTTTTTCACTTATCTGATTTATTATGTCTGCTTTTGTCATTTTTTTTTCTAATTATAAACTAAACAATACTTTACAAATTATGTTTGTAGCCTTATTAAAATATTATTTAGATGGATTCATTTAGCAGTCAAATAATCGCTTGGTATGCAAAAAATTGCAGGGATTTGCCTTGGCGAAATACTAAGGAACCCTATCAGATTTGGGTTTCAGAAATTATTTTACAGCAAACTCGTGTTGATCAGGGCTTGCCATACTATTTTAGATTTTTAGAAAAATTTAAGAACATTTATGCCTTGGCAGCTGCCGATGAAGATGATTTATTAAAAATTTGGCAAGGATTAGGGTATTATTCTCGAGCAAGAAATATGCATAAATGTGCTAAATACATTGTAACACATTTTAAAGGAGTTTTTCCTAACACCTATAAAGATTTATTGTGTTTGCCAGGTATTGGTCCATACACAGCAGCTGCAATTGCATCTTTTTGTTTTGACGAAAAAATAGCAGTTGTGGATGGTAATGTTAGTAGACTTGTTGCCAGATATTTGGGCATATTATATCCGGTAAATGAAAAAATAGGGTTTAACCTTATTAATGATTACGTTAATGAAAGCATTGCAAATGTGCCTGCTGCTATTTTTAATCAAGCAATGATGGAAATGGGTGCTATCGTATGCAAGCCCAAGTTAGCAAAATGCCATCTGTGTTGTCTACAGCAAAGTTGTTTCGCTTTGAAGAATACTAAGGTAGATTTTTTGCCTATAAAAATAAAAAAGATCAAACCCAAACCGAGGTATTTTCATTATTTTATTTTGGGTGGCGAACTGCAATACATTTATAAAAGAGTTGGTTTAGGAATATGGGAAGGGCTCTATGAATTTTCAATGAAAGAGAGTGCAACAAATCAAGTATTACAAGATGGATTATTCTTATTTGAAATAAAACATATTCTTACACATCAAGTTATTCATGCAAAAATTTATCAAATTAGCCAATCTGAACTTGAAAATTTAAAAAATAACCTTATCTTTGAAGTTTATTTTGATGATTTAAAAAAATATCCTAAGCATCAATTAATGCATAAAATAATAAAAAAATGGCAGGAATTAATAAAGTAATTTTAGTAGGCAATTTAGGCAAAGACCCCGAAGTTCGCTATTTGGATAGCGAAAGGGCGGTTGCTCAATTTTGTATAGCCACAAGCGATAGCTATACTGACCGAAATGGTCAAAAAGTGGTAAATACAGAGTGGCATAACATCGAGTTGTGGGATGCTTTGGCAAAAGTGGCCGAGCAATATTTAAAGAAAGGCGACCAAGTTTATATAGAAGGCGCTATAAAAACTGATAAATGGACTACTAAAGATACAAATGAGCCACGCTCTAGGATTGTAATTCGTGCAAGAACTCTACAAATGCTAGGTAGTCCGCGAAATGCAAATGATGCAAATAGTGCTACGAATAGCACAACTAATGAGGACAATGTATCTGATAGTTTTTCTGATTCTGAAAGCGAAGATGGCTTACCATTTTAGTAAACACTTGACAAATTTATACTCAATATTCAATGGCTGATATTACAGATAATAGCGCTATTGCTATGATATTTTTGCAAGCAGAAACTGGGGTAATCTTTGGGTTTTTACTCGCAATAATTTTACTATTGATAATATCTGCTTTTATTTCGGGCTCTGAGAGTGCAATATTTTCGCTTCAAAAAAAGGATTTAATACTCTTGCCAGACAACAAAGCTAAAGAAAACCTCGAGAAAGTAGTCGCTATGCCTAAAAGAATATTGGCTACAATATTGTTTACAAATAATACCGTAAATGTGGCTTTTGTTCTAATTGCAGCGCGTTTTATAGAACGGTATATACACTTTAATGCAGATTGGTTAAAAAGTGCTACCCAAGTAATAATAGAAACTTTGTTGTTGTTAATTTTTGGAGAAGTTATTCCCAAAATTTATGCTACTACAAATCATGTTCAAATAAGTTTAAAAGTTTCTCCAATTCTGCTTTTTCTTCGAACAATTTTTGCAGCTCCTGTACAATTAATGGTATGGTTAAGTAGTTTTTTTGATAAAAGAATGAAAACTCAAGCTGTGGGGGTAAGTATTGATGAGCTAACGCATGCCATAGATATAACATCAGAAGAAGATGCTCCAAAGGAGGAAAAAGAAATATTAAAAAGTATTATTAAATTTGGTAATAAAACAGCCAAGCAAATATTAACATCACGCAGCAATATAGAAGCCATTGAAAAAGAGGTGTCTTTTGATGAGGTTATTAAATTTGTTACTGAAAAGGGGTTTTCTAGAATGCCGGTTATTGGTCAGAATTTAGACGAAGTAGAGGGTGTTCTTTATGCCAAAGACTTATTAAAATATAGTGCCGAACAGGATAAAGTTGTTTGGCAAACACTTATAAAACCAGCCTTTTTTATCCCTGAAAAAAAGAGAATTGATGATCTTTTAACAGAATTTCAGGAAAAGCGTATCCACATGGCAATTGTTGTAGACGAATTTGGTGGAACTATTGGCCTTGTAACAATGGAAGATATTCTTGAGCAAATATTTGGTGAAATAATGGATGAATTTGATGAGGAGGATACAGAATATATAAAAACAGCCGACAATATTTATATTTTTAGCGCACAAACATTATTAACAGATTTTATAGCCATTACTAAAATTTCTGAAAATATATTTGATTTACATAACACTTCTTCAGATACTCTAGCTGGCTTGGTGATGGAATTGTTTGAAAAAATACCTAAAAAGGGAATGCACATAAGCCTAGAAAATCTTGATTTTACTATTGAAAGTGCATCCTTAAGAAAAATTAATAAAATAAAAGTAACTATTAATGAAATTTAATAAAAATACTTGGATTCTGATAATTTTTTTTGTTTGCGGCTTTACTTGCTGCGATAATCCAGCATTGGTGCCAAAGCCTCAAGTTTATCCACGAATTTATTACCCCGAAAAAGTCTATAAAATATTGGAGGAAAAGGCTCCTTTTTCTTTTGAAATACCAGTATATTCTGCCATTGTGCTGGATAAAAAATATAGCATTCAAAATTATTGGTATAATTTAAATTTTATTCCTTTTGACGCTACCCTGCATTTAAGTTATTACAGGCTAAAAAGTTTGATAGAATTGGATAGCCTTAAAGAGGATACTCGAAAATTGGCTTATAAACACGCTTTTAGGGCAGATGAAATAAAGGACTTATCTCTGCAAGATGCTTCACGAAATTTATATGGCAGCATGTATCTTATTGATGGCAATACTGCTACGAATCTCAATTTTTTTTTAACAGATAGTATTAATCATTTTTTGCGCGGAGCACTTTATTTTAATCAAAAAACAAAAAGCGATAGTATATATCCTGTATTTCAATTTGTGAAAAAAGATATAGAACACTTAATAAACACCCTAAAATGGCAAAATTAACTTTATCGCAGAAATTAAAGACAGCAATGTTTTTATTGATTTCATCAAATTTTTTATCCTTAAGCGCTCAATTATTGTCACTTTATGATGCCGTATTAAATCCAGCATTGAGGGTAGAGAGGCTAAGTCAGCAAGGATGGGTGCCGAAAACCAATATTGCATATTATGTTAACAATGCCATACAAGAAAATAAGGTTGTGTTTTATAATGCAAAATTGAATATTACAGATACTAGTTTTAGTTTTAAAATATTTGACAGCATTTGCACAACAAAAAATATCAAATTAACAAATCTGCCTTTTTTAACTTTTATAAGTGAATTTGTTTTTCATTTTAAATATAAATCAACCTTGTACAGCTTTGATCTAAAGTCAAATGCAATTCAAAAAGTAATCTCATTTTTACCATCAGAAGCAGAAGCTTATCATCAAAAAAGCAACAATTTAGCTTATGTTGTTGATGCTAATATTTTTTTAAAAATTGGTGATACAACTCCTTTGCAACTTTCTAATGATGGGGGAAATGGAATAGTTTATGGACAAGCAGTTCACAGAAGTGAGTTTGGTATAAATAGCGGATTATTTTGGAGTGAGCTAGGAAATAAATTAGCTTTTTACAGAATGGATGAAACAATGGTAACTACTTATCCTGTTTATAACCTAAAAGATACGCCTGCCACTGTTCGCTTGATTAGATATCCGGTTGCAGGGGCAAAAAGTCACCATGTATCGGTTGGTGTTTTTGATATAAAAACCAAAAAAACAACTTACTTAAAAACTACTGGAAATCCAGAAGATTATTTAACCAACATTACTTGGTCGCCAAACGAAGCATTTATTTACCTTGCAAGAATAAATAGATTGCAAAATTATATGTCTTTAGAGCAATACGATGCCGAGAACGGTAATTTAATAAAGATAATATTTAATGAAACAAGCCTAACTTATGTTGAGCCCGAGAATGGAATCATTTTTAAACAAGGTGAGCAAGAAGTTTTTTATTGGCAAAGTGAACGCAGCGGCTACAATCACTTATACCTCTATCAAAAAGGGGTTTTTAAAAAGCAAATTACATCAGGTGAATTTACCATTACCGATTTTATTGGCCAAAATGCAAAAAAACTTTTTTTTATGAGCACTTCTGCACATGATTTAGAACAAAATTTATACAGCTCAGGCACAAATGGCGAAGGCCCTACTAGAATAACAAAAACAGAAGGCACACATCAAGTAATAGCAAATGATGACTTTACCTACTTTATAGATATTTACAGCAATTATTCAATGCCGAATGTATATTCAATTATTGATGCAAATGGAAACGAACGAAAGAGGTTACTTACTTCAAAAAATCCTCTCAAAAATTTTAAATTAGGTAAAACTTTAGTATTTGCTTTAGACAATAATGGAACAAAGCTTTATAGCAGAATAATATTGCCTTCAAATTTTGACAGCACAAAAAAATATCCAGTAATTACTTATGTTTATGGCGGGCCTCACTTACAACTTATTGGAAATAAATTTTTAGCTGGAAGCAATTATTGGATGCAATATATGGCTCAAAAGGGGTATATCGTTTTTACGCTAGACAATAGAGGTAGTATGAATAGGGGGCAAGGGTTTGAATCACAAATACATAGAAGTGTAGGAGATGCAGAATTAGAAGATCAAATGATTGGGGTAAATTATTTAAAATCATTAAGCTATGTTGATACAAGCAGAATGGGTGTGCACGGTTGGAGTTTTGGGGGTTTTATGACTACGAGTCTTATGACAAAGTTTCCAAATGCGTATACTGTTGGTGTGGCAGGAGGGCCGGTTATAGATTGGAAATTCTATGAAATTATGTATACAGAAAGATATATGGATATGCCTCAAGAAAATAAAGCGGGCTATGATAAAAGCAATTTATTAAACTATGTAAAAAACCTTTCAGGCAGATTGTTAATGATACATGGCACTGACGATGATGTGGTTTTATGGCAACATAGCTTACTGTATTTAAAGGCTTGTATAGACGCCAATAATTTAAATCTTGATTATTTTGTATACCCAGGCCATCCGCACAATGTATTGGGCAAAGATAGATTGCATCTTATGGGTAAGATTACTCAATATTTTGAAGATCATTTGTAATTAATTTTTACTTTAATGTTTTTGCGAATGCAGCAACAGTAAAGTAAAACAAATAGTGTATTAATTTCAAATTAGGCTTTAGAAATTCACAAAGTGATTACAGTATGACAATATAAATGCGTAATTTAGTTAAATGCGATTTTATTTTAAAATAATCAAAAGCAGCCCAAATGGTGAACTATTTTTTATGCTAAATAGTAAAAGAT
>JBDNFC010000017.1:0-13005 GCA_041690035.1 Bacteroidia bacterium
GGTGATGTATTGGGCTTGAGCAGTATTGCTATGAATGTTTAAACCAAAGTTTAGTTGTGATTTTCTAATCATTCCCATGCCACCTGGATTAATACTTGCCGAAATTACATCACCACCAACAGCTCCAAATGCATTTGCAGAACCTAATGATTTGGTGCTACCTCCAATGCCTTGATTAAAATATCTAAATGCCTCTGTATTACCCTGAGCAGAAACTAAATTTAAAATAGAAAAAAGTACAGCAAAGCACCAAGACTTCTTATACATTATTAAATTCAACTACCTTTTAGTACTGCCTTGATGTCCGCCACCACCATTATTGCCCGAACTGCGTTGCGCCCTATTATTGGCATCAAAACCGCCACGAGTTCCAGTATTGGAGCTATTCGTATTGCCGCGTTCAAAAGTGGTATTCCCTTTATTGTTTCCATAATTTATAGTGCTACCAGGATTGTAGGTGTTTTGCTCGATAATTCGTTCTCTAGGGTTCGTAGTTGCTACATTATTAAAGGTGCTAAAAAATGGATTATTGTTGTTGCCAAATTGGTTTGGATTGTAAAAATAAGGATTGTAAAAATAAGGATTAAAGCTACTATATTGCATCATCCAAGGGTCGTAATAACCGTTTAATAAACTAAAACTAAACATATATGGATTATAGGTAAAAAATGGCGAATTAATGTTCTGCATCATTTGATACTGCATCCAAGGATCGTTGTATCCACTTTGCCAAGGATTACAATTTATGTTATTACCAAACATTGGATTAAAACCATTGCCAAAAGACATTCCGAAATGGGGATTTGAAAACCTTTGACCTTGAAAATTATTGTGGCTAAAATTGTTCATATTACTGTTGCCACAGCCTGTATTACAATTTCCAGTTAAAAAAAAGCCATTGCCAGTTCTGTTAAATCTTTCAGCGTAGCTAGTGGCAGGCATATAATCATAACGGCCATTATTATTGGCAGACTGCTTGCCCATTTCATAAGATTTTCCTTCGGACAACTGTGCTCTATTTCTTGCTATTTCGTCTAAGCGAGCTTCACTTTTTAAATCTTTAGCCGTTGCATAAATCGGGTCTTGAGATGCATCAGAACTTATTGATTTAATTGTTGTACATGAAACCACAAGGCTGCTTGCAAAACAAACAAAAATTAAATCTTTGAATATTGAATTTATCTTTCTCATATTATACTGTATTATTGCAAGGGTAAAAGTACAAAAAATATTCCAATTTTCAAAAAATGGCAAAAGAAAAAATTTCAAGGGCACAAGATTACTCTGCTTGGTACAACAATTTGGTGAAAGATGCTGATTTAGCTGAACACTCGGCTGTAAAAGGCTGTATGATTATTAAACCTTATGGATATGCCATTTGGGAAAAAATGCAGGCAGAACTAGATTGGAGATTTAAAAAAACAGGACATCAAAATGCATATTTTCCTCTTTTTGTACCTAAAAGTTTATTTGAGGCAGAAGAAAAAAATGCAGAAGGATTTGCTAAAGAATGCGCTGTAGTTACTCATTATAGGTTAAAAACCAATCCAGATCAACCAGGTAAACTAATGGTAGACCCTGATGCGAAATTGGAAGAGGAATTAATTGTTAGACCTACTTCTGAGGCAATTATTTGGAGCACATATAAAAATTGGATACAAAGTTATAGAGACCTTCCGATACTTATCAATCAATGGGCAAATGTAGTGAGGTGGGAAATGCGCACACGTTTATTTTTGAGGACAGCAGAGTTTTTATGGCAAGAGGGGCATACTGCTCATGCTACAAAAGAAGAAGCCATTGCTGAAACAAAACAAATGCTAGATGTATATTCAGACTTTGCAGAAAATATTATGGCTGTGCCAGTAATAAAAGGAGTAAAAACTGCCAATGAACGGTTTGCAGGCGCAGAAGATACATACTGCATAGAAGGGTTAATGCAAGATGGCAAGGCTCTTCAAATGGGCACATCGCACTTTTTAGGACAAAATTTCGCAAAGGCTTTTGATGTAAAATTTTTAAATAAAGAAAATAAATTAATTCACGTCTGGGCTACAAGTTGGGGTGTAAGCACCCGATTAATGGGTGCATTAATTATGATGCATAGTGATGATGAAGGCTTAGTATTACCGCCAAAACTCGCTCCATTCCAAGTGGTAATTATTCCAATTTATAAATCTGATGAAGAAAAAGAATTGGTTATTGCAAAAGGAAACGAAATACTTGAAGCATTGACGCAAGCCAATATTTCTGCAAAATTTGATAGCAGAGATACACACAAACCAGGCTACAAATTTGCAGAGTATGAATTAAAAGGTGTGCCAATCAGAATTGCATTAGGTCCAAGAGATTTGGCTAATAATCAAATAGAGGTTACTAGAAGGGATGAAAAAACCAAAGAAATTGTTGATGCAGATATGGCGATTGCATATATATATCAAATGCTAGAAAAAATACAAGAAAATTTATATCAACGTGCCCTAAAATTTAGGAATGAGAAAATAATTGAAGTAAATAGCTGGGAAGAATTTAACCAAGCCTTAGATAATGGAGGCGGTTTTATTTCGGCACATTGGGATGGCAGCCCCGAAACAGAAACTAAAATTAAGGAGCTATCCAAAGCAACTATTCGCTGTATTCCTTTAGAAAACAATTCACAAAAAGGCACGTGCGTTTTTTCTGGCAATCCCAGCATTGAGCGGGTTTTGTTTGCTAGGGCTTATTAATTAAATAAAGCGAAATAAATTTTGCATTATTATCAAATAAATGCTCTATCCGAGCGTTGTAAGACTTAATTAATATGATTTTAATAAAAAACAGCCGAATATTAATTACATTAATTATAATCTTAATGACAAATAAGATTAATGCACAGATGAACATTTCAGGTATTGTTCAAGATACTTTTACAGGCGAAAAAATTGTAGCAGCCTTTATTTTTCAAAATGACAAAGCAGTCGTGAGTTATACCAACAATTACGGTTTTTTTACACTAAGTGCTTTAAAAGACACCGTAACAATAACGGTAAATGCACCCGGTTATCAGAAAAAAATATTTGTGATTAATAAAAACACTCCATTGCCATTGACTGTTTACTTAAATAACGTTAAAGAGATTAAGGGTGTAATTATTAAAGGTAAAACAGGAGATGCTCCTATCAATAGTTCACAAATGAGTACCGTGAGCATACCAATAAATCAAATAAAATTATTGCCGCGTTTTTTTGGTGAAACAGATGTGCTAAAGGCTTTACAGCTAATGCCTGGGATAAAAGGAGGAGCAGAAGGCAGCACTGGCCTATATGTTAGAGGCGGGGGGCCAGATCAAAACTTAATGCTATTAGACGGCACACCTCTGTATAATGTTAATCACTTATTTGGCTTTTTTTCCGTTTTTAATGCTGATGCGATTAATAATGTGTCAGTTTTAAAAGGGGGATTTCCAGCTAGATTTGGTGGCAGATTGAGCAGTATTGTAGATATAACGATGAAGGATGGAAATATGCAAAAACTAGGTATTGAAGGCAGCATTGGCGCATTGGCAAGTAAACTATTAATAGAAGGGCCGATACTAAAAAATAAAGCTTCTTTTATGATTACTGGAAGAAGAACTTACATAGATGCACTTTATGGGGGGCTTATTAATAGCGTTCAACCACAAGGAAGAAGAACCACAACTGGCTACTTCTTCTATGACCTAAATGGCAAAATTAATTATACCTTAAATAAAAAAAACAGACTCTACCTAAGTTATTACGGGGGAGAAGACAAATATTACAGCAAGCAAAAACCTTACAGTTACTTATACAATGGATATTTAATAAAAAACGAAAGTGACGAGGGGCAAAAATGGGGCAATCAGCTTTTAGCTTTGCGTTGGAACAAAATTTTAGGCAACAATGCATTTTTAAACACCCAGTTATCATACACCAAATATAGATTCAACAACTATGCAAGCTCTTTTGCAGGCGAAGAAACAGATACTGGTGCAATTACCAATAAAAATGGCTTTTCTTTTTTAAGCAGCATCAGAGATATTAATTTAAAATCTGACCTTGAAATTTCAAAAAACAAGCACAATATAAAAATTGGAGGATTGGCTATTCTCCACCAATTTATCCCTGGTGCAACAAGCATATTATTCGAAAAAACAGGTGAAAGAACTATAGATACAACAATAGGCGATACTAAAGTGGCTAGCATAGAATTATCAGCCTACATAGAAGATGACCTAGATTTTAGTGATAAATGGAAATTTAATTATGGCTTACATTTTAATTATTACAACTATAAGGGCAAATCTTTTTTTAGTCCACAACCACGTATTGCCTCAAGATATATGGTAAACAAAAGTCTTTCAATTAAAGGCTCTTATGCAAGAATGCGGCAAAATATTCATTTATTGGCCAACAATACCATTGGTTTGCCAAATGATTTATGGGTGCCAGCCACAAAAAATATTAAGCCAATGAATGCTGACCAAGTAGCATTGGGTTTTGTAAAAAACTTGAGCAGAATGTTTGAACTGACCGTAGAAGGCTACTATAAAAAAATGCAAAATATTATAGAGTATAAAGATGGAGCCTCCTACCTTAATTCACTTAATGGATGGGAAAGCAAAGTATTGCAAGGCAAAGGATGGGCTTATGGCGCAGAGGTGCTTTTTCAAAAAAGATTAGGAGAATTTACAGGCTGGGTAGGATACACGCTAAGCTATACTACCAGAAATGTGCCTGGGATTAACAATAATCAAACATTTTATTATAAATATGACAGCAGACACGATTTTTCTTTGGTGCTAAATTATGAGGAAAGTAAAAAATATACTTATGGATTAGTTTGGGTATTTAGAACCGGCAATGCTACTACATTGCCTACAGGAGCATACCCTATGGCAGACGACCCAGACAGGCAATTTTTTGGAAATCCCCAAACTGCATTATCATATAATGGCCGAAATAATTTTAGATTTGCAGATTACCACAGATTGGATTTAAGTTTCACTAAGCATTATAAAAAAAATTGGGGCATTATAGATCTTAATATTAGCATCTACAACACTTACAGTCGTATTAACCCATTCTACTATA
This sequence comes from Bacteroidia bacterium, assembly GCA_041690035.1. Lineage (GTDB taxonomy): Bacteria > Bacteroidota > Bacteroidia > NS11-12g > UBA955 > CALSPH01. The sequence goes on from JBDNFC010000017.1 coordinate 5,091, forward strand.
GAATTCAAACAGATAATCAAGGCAATAAACAGATTTTTAGGGTTGGACTTTTTCCTATTTTACCTAGCATCAATTTAGGTTTTAAATTTTAATATTATGAATAAAAAATATTTTCACTATCACTTATTAATTATTATTGTGATGATTTCGTGTTCAAAAATTCAAAAAGTTGAAGACTTCCCCAAGCACGACAGTAAACTGGTTTCTAATTGCATTTTCTCCGATTCTGCTGCTTTCCAAATGAGTTTTAGCAGAAGCTTGTCTCCACTAGACAATGCAGCTTTCAGATCATTGAGCAATCCAAATGCTTATGCCCTTATTTTTAAAGATGGCATTTTATTTGATTCTCTTTATTATGACCCAAATTATAAAACCAACCCAAATAATGGTTATGCTCAGCCATATAGAAATCCTTTTTTTCCTAACCCAACCCCTGGATCTTTCTATGAATTAAGAACTTATTATCCAGGATACCCTACATTAACTGCTAGTGAATATTTGCCAATGCCAGGGAGTGCTGATATAAAAGATGTGCAGACCATTGTAGAATCTAGTTTTGAATTTAGCGATCAGTTTTCTAAAAAGTATTCTATTAGTTTCTCAAAAAATATTACACTAACCTTAAAAGATGAGGGTAATGGCAAAGATTTTTACTACTTGGAATTTACAAATATATTTGACTCCTTTACCGCAAATGCAGAAAAATATGGATATATAAGCAGTATCGAAAGCAGAGATATTTATAATGATATTACTGTTTTAAATAATGGCGAAAACATTATTTTTGTCACAGAAAATGCCGATGCGCAAACTTTTAAAACCATTAATTTAACATTAAAGGGAATAGGGGTTTTTAGGGAACCAAAGCCACTATTGCACTATAAACTAATTATAAAAAGATGTGGCAAAAATGCTTTTAATTATTTGCGAAGCACCTCAATAGCAAGACTAAATGAAAACGACCCCTTTGCAGAGCCCACCCCCACTTGGAACAATATTAAGAATGGATTTGGTGTTTTTGGCGGGTACAGCTATAATTCACAGATTTTTATTTTCTAAGAATTGTAAAAATCAAGTAATTTTACCTAATGATTAAATAAATAAGCAAAATATTAGTATTTTTGCCTAATATTTTTTTAGAAAAGAATGAGTCAGGAGCAAAAATATGAATTGGTAGTGGGTTTAGAAATACATGCACAATTGCAAACTGCGTCTAAAGCATTTTGCAGTGATGAAACCACCTTTGGTGCTTTGCCCAATACACAAGTTAGCGCTATTAGCCTCGGGCATCCCGGAACATTGCCTGTTCAAAACAAAAAAGTAATAGAACATGCCATTATGCTTGGATTGGCTCTAAAATGCACAATAACAGAGGAAAACCAATACGCCAGAAAAAATTATTTTTATGCAGATTTGCCAAAAGGCTACCAAATAACACAAGATAAAACACCTATTTGCACAGCAGGTTTTGTAGAAATAAATACAGCACAAAATGAAAATATTAAAATTCCTTTAATCAGAATTCACATAGAAGAAGATAGCGGAAAAAGTATGCACGACCAAGATTTAGAGGACTCACTAATAGATTACAATAGGGCTGGAATGCCTTTGGTAGAAATAGTTACTGAGCCAGCAATTAGAACACCCGAAGAGGCATACTTATTTATATCAGAAGTTAGAAAGCTCGTTCGTCATTTAGATATTTGTGATGGCAATATGGAAGAAGGCAGCTTGCGTTGCGATGCAAATGTTTCTATAAGACCGTTTGGCAGCAATATTTTTGGCACAAAGGTTGAAGTAAAAAATATGAATTCTATGAGTAATGTAAAACGTGCTATCTCATTTGAATATCAGAGACAAGTAACAATGATAGAAGCAGGCCAATTTTTTGAAAGCGAAACCCGTGGTTTTAACCCTTTGGATGGAAGCACTTTTAGCATGCGTGCCAAAGAATTGGTAAAAGATTATCGCTATTTTCCAGAACCTGACTTGCCTCCTTTTATAGTAGACAAGGCATGGCAAGAAAGTATTAAAGCTATCATGCCAATGTTGCCGCGGGAACTAGAAACATTGATGCAAGAAAAAATGGAATTGCCAAAACAAGACAGCCTTGTATTGAGTGAAGACAAACAATTGTCCAACTATTTTTTAGCAATAACAGAGCATACCAAACAATATAAAGCAGCTGCCAATTGGGTTTTAGGTGTTGTAAAAAACTTCTTAAATGAAAAAGCAATACATATTAATCAATTTAATATTGATGCCAAAAGAATGGCAGAATTAATAGACCTTGTTGCAGAAGAAAAAATCAGCAATACTGCCGCTGCTCAAACTGTTTTTCCAGAAATGGCGGTTTCAAAAGATTCACCATTAGAAATTGCTACAAGGCTAAATGTTATACAAAATAAAGATGAGGGTTTTATAGGCGAACTAGTAGACAATGTGCTAAACCTATACCCCGAAAAAGTAATAGAATATAAAGCAGGAAAAACCAACCTATTGGGCTTGTTTGTAGGCGAGGTTATGAAAGCCTCTAAAGGTAAAGCAGATCCAAAAATTGTAAATACAGAAATTATCAAAAAACTTAAATAAAATGAAAAAATATATCCCTTATTTTGGCTTAGTATTTTTATTAATACTTGCAAGCTGCACGCACGATAGCAGCACATTAAAATACAAAAAAATGTATGCCAGCCTTTTTAGTAGTCCTAATTTTATAAATGATGCAGATACAATTAATTATAATAAAAATGGATTTGTGATTGAAGGCAACTTGCAGGATATGCCAAATAACCTTATTGTATTATTAGAATACACCCCAGAAAATGTTATTTTTATAGACAGCGCAAGAACGGACGGAGCTGGAAATTTTAGAATGAATGCTATTATAAGTGAAGAAAAAATATGTTATTTTCAATTTGGTGAAAAACAAGGATTTCCAACGGCCATTAACAATAAAAGCAAAATGAAACTTAACGTAAAAGCTATGGAAGAAGGGCTCAACTTTCAAATATCCGGCACTAATATTTCCACCGCTTTGCAAATAAAATCATTAATAGAAATCAATAGTGGATATAATTACAAGCTTAAAACCCTGCAAATGCAAGCTATGGGTTATGATCCAACTATTTCTACTCCCCAACAAATTGAAAATGCAAAAGTTGAAATGATTGCTACACAAAAAGAAATGCACGAGGCCATTGTTGCAGAAATGTTAAAAGGTGAGCCATCATTTGCACCCTATTTTGCACTAAAATATTTATTACAAAATCCAGATTATGATGCAATTGTAAAGGGGTATGACAAATGTGCCCTTTATCAAAAAAATTCAGTTTATACAGAAATATTAAAAGAGTGGGCAGCGCAAGAAAGGGGCACCGCCATTGGCTACCCTGCTGCAGATATTTCACAAAAAACCCCAGAGGGTAAAATACTAACATTATCCTCATTAAAAGGGAAAGTGGTGCTGATAGATTTTTGGGCATCTTGGTGCGGCCCTTGTATGAGGGTGATGCCAGAATTAAAAGATATCAATGCAAAATATAAAGGGCAAGCATTTGCAATTTTAGGTGTTTCGCTTGATAGAGATAGCAACAGTTGGGCAAATACAATTAAGAGCAGTGGGCTAGATTGGCTGCACATCAGCGATTTAAAATATTGGAGCAATGCAGGAGCAAAAGCCTATGGTGTTTCGGGTATTCCAGCTACATTTTTAATAGATAAAGATGGAAATATTGCAGCAAAAAACTTGCATGGAGATGAGCTAAATGCTAAAATAGCTGAATTAATTGCAAAACCTAGAACTAGCAAAACGGCTAAACCTATAAATAAAAAATAGTATATTTTATTTAAAAGGCAATTCCTATTTTTAATCCTCCATTAAAACCAGCTTGCGGATATACGCCTATGTCTGATTGATAGCTATCATTTGACAAATAATTATAGGCCCACCCATTATTAAAGTAGGTGTGATTGGTAATATTATTTAAAAAAATACTTATAGAAATCGGAAAAGAAAACCCTTTTTTGTGTTGATAATTAATTTCATGATTAAGTATTAAATCTAAAGTGTAAAAAGCGGGTATTTTTTTATTAAAGCTTGAAGTATTGTCTAAAAATTGACGACCCACTAATTTATTTTGCACTACAATTGCAGTATTTTTTAGAATCTTATAATTCGCTGTAATACCATAAATAATGTTTGGGGTAAAAGCTATTTGAGTATTTTTGTAACTTATTTGACTATCCTTGCCTGCCTCATAATCATAAATCGTTTCTTGCCATGCTGCAATTCTGCTTGTCATAAGCGTTAGATTACCATTTAAAGAGAACTGATCATTCATTTGATATTTACCAATTAACTCTAAACCCGTTCTATAACTTTTAGACACATTTGCACGTTTACTTGCACCCACATTATCTATCTCTCCGGTCAAAACCAATTGATTTTGATAATACATCATAAAATAATTAGCAACTATGCCCCATTTATCATAACCTATAGCATAGCCAAACTCTCCATTAAACATTTGCTCAGGTTTAACAATATTTAAAGAACTCAATAAATCGCCTCGCGAGGGCTCTCTGCTTGCCATCCCTGCAAAAATTGAAAACTGCTGTGTATTTAGATCTTGTTGTTTTGTTAAGCGAGTGTACCCAATTTTTGGATTAAAGAACAAAAATTGATTGTCTATATTTATATTGTTCTGATTATCATTTACACCCCTTGCTTTATAATCAACACCACGCAATTGAAAGTCAATAGAAAAATCATGTTTGGTGTTCATAGTTCGATATTCATAATTGTATTTTAAAAAATGATTAAGTTCTTTTTTTACCGCATCGTTATCATAATAGCGCTGCTCAAAATTAATATTTTGACCTTTATCTGCACTAATAATTTTACCAAAATGATTGCCCATATAAAAATTAGTATTCCCTCCAAAAACAACGCTATGGTTATTTTTAAAATATTTGAGCGTATACACTGCACCATAAAAATCATTTACCAACCACAATTGCCTAACCAAATTGGTGCTATTTGTGTCTGCAATTGCATAGTTAGCCAAATATTCCTTTTCTCTAAATTCTTCATAAAATCCCTGCCCTTTTGTATAATGCAAACCTCCTGAAAAAAGCAATGAACCATTATTTTTTAACAATAATGATTTGTCATAAAATAATTGATAGTGTTTTTGGCTATAATTATCTGTTTGATTTCTATAATATGCAATATTTCCATTTTTATCCAAATATTCACCCGCTTTATTATACCTTCTGTTCGTTTTTAATGAATCAATTGAAAGCCCATACCAAGCTTGATCAGTTTTTTCTGCTCCGTCAAAATAAACAAATTTTAATCGACTATTAGGCATATAATAGGCTAAAGTTAAATTTTTTGATTGAAGATTACTGGTAGCTCTTTCAATATAACCATCAGACTGAACATTAGAAAAACCGATGCCAATTCCTAAATTTTTAACACGTTGATTATAGTTTACAGAAGTTCTTAAACTACCAAAACTTGCAAAAGCTGCTTCAATTTGACTAGGTGTATTTGCAGGGTCTGCCGTTTCTAAACTCACATTTCCGCCAAACGCACCGGCTCCATTTGCAGAACTTCCAATTCCTCTAGAAATCTGGATTGAGTTTAAACCTTGACTCAATGCCGGCATATTTACCCACCAAACCCCTTGTGATTCTGCATCATTCAGTGGCACTCCATTCATGGTAACATTTATTCTAGTGGCATCTGTTCCTCTTATTCTGATACCTGCATAACCAATATTATTTCCGGCATCGCTTGTAGTTGTGATACTTGGTTGCAAATAGAGTAAATTTGGAATCTCTGTAACCCCGTTCCGTAAATTTATCTCTTTCGAATTTAGCACAGTTATGCTCAATTGTGCTGCACTTTTTCTGATACCTGCAAGTGTCAAAGGCTCATAATCAGTAACACCACTATCTATTTCTTTTAAGATAAAAATGCGAAAATTTTGTGAATAAATAATTGTATTCATTTTCAGGTAACCTTCTTTTTCGATAGTCAATGTGCATGGCAGATTGGTCAGGATTTCATAACTGCCATCATTTTTTTGTATACCATAACTTTTTTTGTTTCCTGTACTATCTGCCCATTCCGCAATGATAGAAGCATCTGTTAGCCCTTTTTCTGAAGAGTTGATTACCTTGCCTTGAATCCTAACTTGGGCTGAAACATAAATACTGAGCACCATGATTGTAAATAATAAAATTGTTTTTTTCATTTTGAATATTGTTTTTTGCGTTGAGATACAAAAAACACAATTGGCTGAAAATGCAAATAATATGCAAATAAATTACCACCGCAAGCATTACCTTGTTCTGGTTATCGGGTATAATCTCAGCCAATTGTGTTTGGGCACCCCGTTTATAGATCGCAAAGATATAAATATTTTTTTGCAATTTAACTATTTTAAACTATTTTTGTTTCCTAATACAACGTATGAGTCTTTTAATACGTTTTGTATTTAACCAATTTAGATTTAAATGAAAAAAACTATACTAGTTATTTGCGCGCTATTACTAAACCTAATAAGTAGGGCAGATCATATTATAGGAAGTGACATAACATATACCTGCGTTAAAGACAGTATTTTTAAAGTAATTGTTAATTTTTATAGAGATTGTAACGGCTGTTATGTACTAGGTCAAACTCCAAAATGTGGCACCAATGAGGATTGCAACTCCTCTGGAACAGCCCCCACAAGTTTAAAAGTTACGAGCGCTCAAGGCTGCTCCATGCCAAATTTATTAATGGTAAGAACTGGCATTATTGACATTACACCTGTTTGTCGAACAGAAAAAAGCAGATGTGCACAACCCTGTAACGGCACCTATCCTTATGGCATAGAAAAACACACTTTTGAAGGCACACTGGACCTCAGAGCGGCAATGAAAGCAGGCTGTTGTAACTTTAAAGTAAACGTAGATTTATATGTTCGCTCTGCAATTATCACCACAGGCCAACAACAACAATCATTTAACACTTCTATAGATATAAATGCTTGTGCTGCTACTTGCAATAATTCACCAAAACTATCAAATGATCCAATTGGTATTGCTTGCTGCAATCAACCCTATAGATTTAATAATGGCGCCATAGACGAAGATGGCGACTCTATCAGCTATGAAATGGCGCCCGCTTTCCAGGTAGGGGGCTCTCAGGTCAGTTACACATCACCACTTAGCCCTACATTACCAGTGCCAGTATATTTCTTATTTGGTGCAACCTCTGGCACAGCGGTGCCCCAAGCTGACCCACCAATCGGGTTTTTCTTAGATGAAGTAAATGGAGACATTATTTTTACACCAGGTGGTAGCTGTCCATGGGTGGGTATAATTGTAGTGCAAATGAACGAATGGAGAAAAGATTCTACTGGAAAGTATAAAAAAATTGGCGTAACAAGAAGAGATATGCAAGTAATTGCAAAAAACTGCGGGCTTAATAATCCGCCAACTATAGATTCTAATTTTGTATTAAATGTTTGTGCTGGTAGCACCATTTGCGAAACATATTTCACTAGAGATAGGCAGGTAGTGCCTCCCCCACCAGCAATAACTCCTCCGCCTGACAGTGTAAAAATTTCATGGAATAAAGGAATTAGGGGTGCTACTTTTAAATTAGTAGACACTGCTGAAAGGCTGCAAAGAGGACGCTTTTGCTGGACCCCAACCGATAGTGATGTATCCACTTTGCCGTATAACTTTACTGTAATTGCCAAGGATAATAATTGTCCAGATAATGGAGTATCAATCAGAGGGGTAAGTGTTGTTGTAAAGCCTAGGCCTTTTGCAGACAGATTTTATCAATATTTGCCTTGCGGAAAAATTGTTGTTTTTGCCGATATTGCAAAGAGCTATGCAGATAGCGCCA
>JBDNFC010000018.1:0-23687 GCA_041690035.1 Bacteroidia bacterium
AATATAACACCTCACTTTACTTTATAAGTAGAAGATTAGAAATATCGATATTAAACTGCTAGTTTTTTTAAATTACCCTTGTTATTTTAAATTAATAATGTAATATTTGCCTTGTTATTTTAAATTTATAATATGAAATATACCTTGTTATTTTAAATTATCGATTTACCTTTGTAATTAATAATACGATATCTATGAAACGATATTCCAATAAATATTTAACAAATTGCGCTACAAAACCAAATAGAAAGTCTTTGATAATTAATGGTGCAAGAAAATAGGCAGAAGTTTTACATCATATAGCACTAACTGAGCAGCTTCTCAAATTTCCTGAAGTGATTCTGAATTTATTGCCAAACTTCAAATAGTTCTCGAAGAATCAGACGAATCCCTTTATTGGTTGGAAAATATTCAATAAATGAATTGGTTAAAGGATAATTTATTTCTTCCCTCAATTACCGCAGAAAATAAATTATTAACCTAGGTCAGCTTTGTAAAATTGCTTTACTCATACCTAAGGCTATCTATAGGATTTAGCTTAGCTGCTTTAGCAGCAGGGTAAGCACCACAAAAAACGCCAATCACAAAACAAACAATAAATGCAATTATCACCCAGTTCCATGGCATTATAAATGCAATTCCCAAACCTTTTGCAACACCAAAACCAACAAAACTTCCCAAAATAATACCAATAATTCCACCAAACTGACATACTATGATAGCTTCTATCAAAAATTGTTTACGAATGTCAGAAGACTTTGCTCCAATAGCTTTGGCGGTGCCAATTTCTTTAGTACGCTCTGTAACACTAACCAGCATAATATTCATTAATCCAATACCTGCGCCAAAAAGAGTGATAATAGCAATAATATATGCTGCTAAACTAACCATCGATAAATTATCAATAAGCTTAGTGGCCAAAGAGTCGCTCTTAGCAATTTCAAAATTATTCGGCATTTTTGATTTTAGATTTCTAATTTGCCTAAATGTTAGCATTGCCTCATTCATTACATAATCTAATTTTTCGACCTCGAGTGCAGCGCAAATAATAATATGACTATTGTTATCACTTACAAAATTGGTACGCGCAAACCCAACAGGAATAAATACTTGCCTATCTGCTGCCCCCATACCCAAGCTTGACCCTTTTTCTTTTAAAACACCAATTACTTTATACTTAATTCCATTTATTTTAATCAAACTATCAATAGGATTAGGAAAAGAGAACAAGTTTTTAGCAATTTCACTACCAATGATTGCAATAGATTTTCCAGCTTGTGCTTCAAAAGATGTAAAAAATCTACCTGCTTTAATATCGTATCCAGAGATGCTTAAGTAATTTTCATCTACTCCCAAAACAAATACATTGGCATTTGTTTCTCCGTATTTGCTTTTACACTTAGCATCAAAAGCTACATTACTGCTAAAAGAAATTAATCCTTCTCCAGAAAACCGCTCTTTAAAATTGAGCGCTTCCTTATAGCTAATGGGCTTGTAATAAATTCTTTTTGCATTTGGCCCACCAAAATTTAATCCTGCATTGCTGTTTTTAATATTAAAAGTATTGCTGCCAAGCCTATTAAATGAATTACTTAAAAAACTTTTAATGCCGTCAATTGAAGACAATATACCCACTAATGCCAGAATGCCAATAGCAATTATAAGCGCAGTAATCGCTGTTCTTAAAAAATTTGCCTTAATATTTTGAAAGGCCAACCATATATTATCTTTTATTGTCAATGATTTACAAATATGGCATGATACAGGTAGTAACCAATTTTTATTTAGGTGTGCTTTATAATTTTTACGATAAATTTATTCTTTTTTTAAAATCCAGTCTAAATCAATTCTGCGTTCAAAAGGGTTTGCATTCATCACTTTTACTAATATTTCTTGACCAAAAATTAAAGATTCTCTCCCATTTTTACTAAATAATGAATTTGTTTTTTCATTAAAATAATAATTTCCGTGGCTAACATCAGTTAGCCTAATCATGCCTTCTGCTTTAAATTGAGGTATTTCTGCATAAATACCCCAATCTGTAATTCCTGTAACAACTGCATTAAAGGATTCACCAATATGATCTTTCAGAAATTCTGCTTGTTTGTATTTTATAGAGGCACGTTCTGCCTCGGTTGCTTTTTGCTCCATATTACTGCAATGTTTTGCCTGCGCTTCTAAAATTTTAGCATCAGCTATTTTTATAGGCTTACTCAAAAAAGCATGCAGCCACCTATGACATAATAAATCTGGATATCGTCTTATAGGCGAAGTAAAATGGCTGTAATAATCAAAGGCTAGCCCAAAGTGAGCTGTTTTTTGAGTAGTATAAACCGCTTTTGCCATACTTCTGATGGCCAAATTTTGGATTAAGCTTTCCTCTGGCTTATCTTTTACGGCAGCTATTAGTTTATTAATTTCTTTAGGTAATAGATTTAGTTGATCAATGTTTAAATGATATCCAAAACGTTTTGCAATACCCTTTAATACCACTAATTTTTCTTGAGATGGCTCATCATGAGTTCGATATACAAATGTTGCACCTTTTTCTTTACCTTTATCAAACATCATTTTTGCAATAGTTCTATTGGCTAACAGCATCCATTCTTCTATCATCTTATGTGCGTCTTTTCTGATTTTAGTTTCTAATCCAATTGGTTTGCCTTTGGCATCTAATATAAAAGATACTTCTGATGTTTCAAAATTTACAGCGCCTTGTTCAAACCTATCTGCTTGCATTTTTAACGCAAGTTCATTACATTTGTTAATTGCTATTTCAAATATTTGGTCTTTTTTACCTTCTATAATTTCTTGAGCCTGCTCGTATGTAAATCTTTTATCAGAATGAATAACGGATTTGCACACCTCGAAATCAATAATTTTATTGGCTTTATCGAAATTAAACAATATACTAAATGCCAGTCTATCTATATTAGGCTTTAATGAACATAAATCATTGGAAAGCACTTCTGGGAGCATTGGTACTGTTCTATCTACTAGATAAACACTCGTTGCTCTTCTAGCGGCCTCCTTATCTAATGCTGTATTTGGCAATACATAATGTGAAACATCTGCAATATGTACCCCGATTGTTAACCCTTTTTCGGTAGGATGATAAGAAATAGCATCGTCAAAGTCTTTTGCATTAAATGGGTCTATCGTAAAAGTTAGATGTTTTCTTAAATCTTTTCTTTGTGATATTTCTTGGCTACCTATTTGGTGATCAATTTTTTCAGATTCTGCGATCACATCATCTTCAAAATTTTCCTCGAAACCAAACTCGGAGATAATGGCATGCATTTCCGTTTCATGTTCTCCTACTTTTCCCAATATTTTATCGATACTTGCAAATATTCTTCCTCCACTGTTTTTATCTTTTATTCTTAAAATCAATAAATCTTCATTTACCGGAATGTAATCTCCTAAATCTACTTGTATTTGGTGTAAAGGAAAAAAACTATTTCCTCTGGGAACAATTGTGTATTTTGCATTTTTATATACAACCATTGCTAAAAAAGTAGGACTTGCACGTTCAATAATTTTGGTCACTTTTCCTTCTTTTTTTCTGCCTCTTTGAGGAAGAATTTTAATTTCTACTGTGTCATTACTTAAGGCATTTAACACATTAGATTTAGCAATAAAAACATCTGCACATTGTTCACTAATAAAATATGCATTCCCACTTCTCGTAAAATCTAATTTTCCTCTTAGGTTTGCATCATTATGCTGTTGTAGCCTATATTTATTTCGATCTACTAATTTCAGCTTATTTTGCTTTACCAAAAGAAATAAGGCATTTTCTAACTCTTTTATATTTATTTCTATATCTTTATTTGATAAACGGCTAAAAATTTGTTTTGTATTTAACAAACCTGTTTGCTCATTAAAACATGTCAAAATAAGCTCCTCTATCCTTTCTTTTTTCATAAAATTTTCATTAATTGCTTAGTTAATATACAAGCCTACCACCCCAAAATCGCATTTGTTTAGCACACCAATTTTGTCTTTTTTTAATGTAAGCACTTGGTTTTGCAATAGAAAATTTTCTAGGATTTGGAAGCACTACAGCCATTAGCGCAGCTTCATTGGTAGAAATATTTTTAGCAGATTTATTTAAATAGCTTTTTGCGGCAGCTTCAGCACCATAAACACCATTGCCAAACTCTATCACATTTAGATAAACCTCCATTATTCTCTTTTTGCTCCACATCACCTCTATTAAAGCAGTAAAATATACTTCAAAACCTTTGCGAATAAAACTTCTTCCATGCCATAAAAATACATTTTTTGCTGTTTGTTGGCTAATTGTGCTTGCCCCTCTCCTTTTGTTTTTTCCTAAATCTTCCATTTTATCATTAAAATCTACTGCTCTCTTTATAGCTTTTAAATCAAATCCGCTATGGGTTAAATAATTTTGATCTTCTGCACACACAACTGCTAGTTGAAGATGATTACTAATGTCTTCAATAGGTTTCCAATTCTTCTTTAACCGAATTTCTTCGCCATTATATTTTTGGACAATACAACGCTGAATCATAAAAAATGTTAAAGGCACAGGAATCCATTTATATATTAACACCCATGAAAATGAAACAACAAAAAACCAAAAACCAATTTTTTTAATCCAACGAAAATACCATGGACCACGCATTATATTACTGTAATATTGCTTTATTTTTTTCATTATTTAGCATCAAATATTTTACCAGGATTCATAATACCATTGGGGTCAAACACGTTTTTAATTCCACGAAGAAGCCTAAAATGCGTGTCATTTAATACAATCGACATGTATGGTTTTTGCACCCACCCAATACCATGTTCTCCACTAATGGTGCCGCCTAACTCTTTGCATTTTTCAAAAATTTTTGTAATAGCTTTAGGCAATTCTATATCCCATTTTTGGTCAGTCATATTATCTTTCAATATATTTATGTGTAAGTTTCCATCTCCTGCATGGCCATAGCAAACGGTTCTAAAACCATATATCAAAGCCAATCTTTCTACCTCTTCTACTAATTCTGGCAAGGCAGATCTAGGCACTATGGTATCTTCTTCTTTATAAATGCTCACTAATTTGGCAACCTCGCCAATGCTCCTTCTTATATTCCAGAAAGTATTTTGCATATCAGTAGTGTCTGCCAAGAGCATATCCTTTAGATTGTGGGCAATACATACCTCGTATGTTTTATCGGCTATTTTTTCAAAATCATGGATATCACTCCCCTCATAAGCTAACATTAAAAAATAATTACCTGCAGGAAAAGGATTGCTAATTTTTTTATATTCACAAACCATTTTCACGCCAGTTTTGTCTAATAATTCTACCGCCAATGGCTGTAAACCAGCTAAAAAAAGTGGAGAAACAGCTGCACATGCATCTGTAATATTATCAAAAGCAGCAATTAACAAAGATTGATGTGAGACTAAAGGAACTATTTTTAAAACTATTTTAGTTACGACACCAAGTGTGCCTTCACTGCCTATAAACAGCTGTGTTAAATTATACCCAGTACTGTTTTTTAATGTGTTTGCACCAGTCCATAAAATTTCGCCTGTTGGTAAAACTACCTCTAGATTGAGCACATAATCTTTTGTGGTACCATATTTTAGGGCTTGTGGCCCACCGCTGCTATGCGCAATATTGCCACCAATAAAACAACTTCCTTTACTTGCAGGATCTGGCGGATAGGCTAAATTATACTTAGCAAGTTCATCTTTTAATAATTGATTAATCACACCTGGCTCGGTTGTCATTTGAAAATTATTCAAATCAATATTCAAAATTTTATTTAACCTAGATGTGGCTAATACAATGCCGCCATAAACAGGTAATGCTGCACCTGCTAATCCTGTGCCTGCTCCACGCGGTGTTACAGGTATTTTTTTTGAATTACAATAAGTAAGTATTTTACTGATTTCTAAACTATTTTTTGGCAATAACACCAATTCTGGCATAAAAAGTAAATCTTCTGTATAATCTTTTGAGTATTCTAGTAGTTGCTCATCTTTTTTTAAGATGTACTCTTCTCCTATGGTTTCCTCAAAAAATACAATATCTTCTTTATCGATAACTTTATAAATTGAATCACCTGCCATCTCTTAGACTATTTACGCTTGAGTAGTAAGTTGTTCAATGCGTTTTTCATAATCCTTGCCTTGAAATATTCTGCTTACATAAATACCTGGAGTATGAATCATATCTGGATCTAATTCTCCAGCTGGAACCAACTCTTCTACCTCTGCAATAGTTATTTTTCCGGCCATGGCCATAAGTGGATTAAAATTTCTAGCGGTGGCTTTAAATATTAAATTTCCATGTGTATCGCCTTTCCAAGCTTTTACCAAAGCAAAGTCTGCATTAAAAGCATGTTCTAGTAAGTAAGTTTTGTTATCAAATATTCGCGTCTCTTTTCCTTCCGCCACCTCTGTGCCAACACCTGCTGGAGTATATATTGCAGGCATGCCATATCCAGCAGCCATACACCTTGTGGCTAAGGTACCTTGAGGAATAAGTTCTACCTCTAATTCTCCTGCCAATAATTGGCGTTCAAACTCAGCATTTTCACCTACATAGCTACTTATCATTTTTTTTACCTGACGGGTCTTAAGCATCAACCCTATTCCAAAATCATCTACGCCTGCATTATTAGAAATACAAGTTAAACCTTTAACTCCACTTTTCACCAAGGCAGCAATAGTATTTTCAGGTATACCACATAGACCAAACCCTCCCAAAAGCAGTATTGCATTATCTTTGATATCAGCTATTGCTGCAATTGCATCTGCATATACTTTATTCATTTTTTTAATTTAATTAATGCTAATCAAAACTGCATTTAATCCACGTTCCTGAAGTGCTTCACATAATGGTTTTAGAGCTGATTTTGCACCATTTTTTACTATATACTTTCCCTTAAAATGAACAAACCAAGCGCATTGTTCAGCCTGTTCTGGAGTATGTTCACATATATCAATCAAACATTTTATAACCCACTCAAAAGTATTTACATCATCATTTTTTAACAAAATTTGCCAAGTAGCCACAATGTCTTCTAGAACATCATTTTGCTCAATGGTTTCTGTTTTTTCGATGTTTTGGTAATATGTTTGCTTTATTTTCTTCTCCATCTATTAATCTTTTAATATTTTTTTGATGTGTTAATATAACCATAATTGCTGCGGATATACCAAAAACAATTAATAATTTAGCATCTTCTCTAAACACATAGATTAGAAGTACAGGAAATAGAGAGACTGCTGTAATAGAACTTAGTGAAACATAGCGCGTGGCCAATAAAATAAGAATAAATATTGCGCAACAAGCCAATGCTGGTAAATAATGTATAGAAACAACCATGCCAAATAATGTAGCTATGCCTTTACCGCCTTTAAAATCAGCAAAAACGGGAAAAATGTGACCAAGAACGGCAGATAAGCCAAACAATAGCTGCAAGTTTACCCACCTTACACTTTCTGGGTCAAGGCTGTTAAAAAAATAAACCAATGTTGCGGCAGTAAATCCTTTTGTAAAGTCTAAAAAAAGTACAAAAATTCCTGCTTTTTTACCTAATACTCTAAAAGTATTACTCGCTCCTGCATTGCCGCTACCATATTCTCTTACATCTATGCCATAAAATGCCTTACCCACCCAAACAGCAGAAGGAACAGAACCTAATAAATAAGACAAAAAAACAGTAATAAGAATCAAAAATACATCCATCTAAAAAATAATTCAAGTGCAAATTTACACTATTTTTTTGAAACATCTAAAAATTGTATTATTTTAATGCGTAATTAAAGAAAGAACTAGGGGCTATAAATATGAAAGGAACTATCATCCACTTTTACCCCAAAATCCAATTAGATATTCTGCTGCAATTGAAAATCCCGTTAGTTTAAGAATAAATTTTTTCATTAAATTCATATTCAAGGATTAGATATAAAGGCTAAATTATTGACTTTTAGCACTTTAAATTTTTGCAAAATTCCTATCTTGGAATATGGGTTAAAAAAAAATATTAGAAAAATATAGGATAATAAATTATAATTGCAATATGAAAAAAACAATCTTAATTATTTTAGTTTATTGGACCACAATGTTATCAGGAGTAAAAGCACAAAGTTATACCTTTAGCACAAATAGTAAAACTTACACACCACTGAGCAGTGACGTTTCTATTACCAAAGGATTAACTTGGGACGATCTAGAAATTGAAATTCCGCTTGGTTTTAACTTTATGATTTATAATACTCGGCTAAACAAACTTAATATTACTGGGTACTTTTATGGCGCTGGTCTAACGCGAGACACAGTAACAGATCGGGCACCACTTTTGATGCCATTTTTAGGAGATTTTGTGGATAGAAAACTAGATTTATTAAATGGAGAGGGCTTAACTGGTGGCGTATCAAATATTAGCTATAAAACAGAAGGTGCTTTAGGCAGCAGAATATTCAAGATACAATATAGCAATATTGGATTCTATGAAGATTTAGACAATGATGGTATTTGTCAAGACTCACTCAACTTTCAGGTTTGGCTTTATGAAGGCAGTAACAATGTTGAATACCGCTATGGAACTTCTCAATTAAGCAATTTAATTGAATATTCTGGATACAATGGAATTGCAGTTGGAGTATTTTCTGAGTATGATTATAACACAGATATGTTTAATGGAAATAGTATTGTGCTAACTGGCAGAACCAACAACCCTATAGCAGTAAATTCTATGGCAGATACGTTTGCTATTCTGTATGGAAAAATTACAGCAAATACAGTCTTTAAATTTGAGTATATTAACAGGGTAGGTATTGATGTAACAGAAAATTTAAAAATTGCCACCATAAGCCCCAACCCTGCAAGCGCCCAAATACAGATTATGCTTCCAGAAAATATTTCTCAAGCTATTGTAATAGATTTGAGCGGCAAGGAAATTTCAGTTAAATTAAATAACAATACTTTAGATATTTCATCATTGGCCATTGGCAATTATTTTATTAGATATACTTATCAAAATGAGATAATCAGCCAAAAATTCACTAAAATATAATAAAGTGCATTTATTTATCTGCAAAAGGATGCGGCTTTAATTCCATTTTTTGCATATAATCTACCTCCACAGCATAAACATTAAAATCTACTGTAACTCTGCCGCTTAGTTCATATATTCCACGTCCTTTAAAATAATATTTTCTAAGCGATGGAGGAAAATGGACAGTGTCAAAAACGCAGCCATTTTTGTCATAAAATGTACCAAAATACATCACCTCTCCTTTGATTGTTCTTGTGGGTTTGGTGGTAATAAGATTGCCGTAAATATGCACATTTTTTTTTAAATTTGTTGACAAGTCTTTGGCAGCAATTCCCTCATCTGTTTGCTCTACCACAAGGCTAAAAGGATCTTGGATAGAAAAGCCTAAAAGTTCTAATTCGTCAAAAGCATTTTCTATTTCATTTTCTACTAACAAAGGGAGAGTATACTCTTTTGGTGGTGGTTTTATAAATAAGCTTTGAGCCACCACACTTAACTCTTTTTTTTGCAAAAGTAAATGAGCATCCCACATTAACTCTTTTTTATTTTTTTTTGTAAATCTAAATGCACCAATTTTTATTAAAAGTTGCATATTGTTTAGAGAGATGGATACCCTATTTACAAAATCATACATGTTTAAAAAAAGTCCATCCCTTTGCGCTTCTACTATATTTTCTGCCAATACTGTAGGCAACTGTTTGACAAGTATATAGCCGAGATATAGCTTTTTATCAATAATGGTACAAAGATTTTTGCTAGCATTAACACAAGGTGGTTCAATAGATGCACCACACATTTTCGCTTCATGCAAGTAGCTTGAAGTATCATAAAATCCACCAAAATTATTGAGCACTGCAGTCATAAATTCTAACGGATAATATGTTTTTAGAAATAAACTCTGAAAACTTTCTACTGCATAACTAGCAGAGTGCCCTTTGGCAAAAGAGTACCCAGCAAAACTCTCTATTTGATTCCAAATTTCTTTTACCAATGTTATGTCATAACCTTTTTGCGCACAATTTGTATAAAACAGTTTTTCAACCTTGGCAAATTCTTCTCTGCTCCTATATTTTCCGCTCATACCCCTTCGCAATACATCTGATTCTGCTAAACTTAATCCAGCAAAATAGTGTGCCACTTTTATCACATCCTCTTGGTACACCATAATGCCAAAAGTGTCGGGCATAATCTCTGCCATTACTGGGTGTGCTTCTTTTCTTTTTTCGGGATAGATGTATCTTTCTATATAGGTGCGCATCATTCCACTGCGTGCAACACCTGGCCTAATTATACTGCTTGCTGCTACCAAACTGAGGTAATCTGCGCACTGCATTTTTTTTAATAATTGCCGCATTGCTGGAGATTCAATATAAAAACAGCCCATACAATCTCCCTCGGCTAATTTTTCTAATATCTTTGGGTCTTTTTTAAATTCATCTATTTGATGGATATCGATAGATATATTTTTGTTAGATTTAATAATTGAAACAGCATCTTTAATATGCCCCAATCCGCGCTGACTCAATATATCAAACTTATAAAGCCCTATATCTTCTGCCTCTAACATACTATAATGAACTGTTGGGTATCCTTTTGGGGGTAAAAATGTGGTACTATATTGCCATATAGGAGGCGCAGAAATAATTATTCCGCTAGAATGTATGCTTATATAATTGGGTAAATCTTTTAAATATTCTGCATATTGAACAATATATTGAACAATACTGTCATAATCAGAAATATTCTTTTGCGTAGTTCTTAACCTTTTATCTAACGTCAGTGCATCTATTTCTTCTTTTGGCAAACCAAATACCTTGCCTAACTCTCTTATCACCGCCTTATGCTGAAAAGTATTGTATGCACCTAGCAATGCGGTGTGCTCATTGCTGTGTGTGTTAAAAATATAATTGGTAATATCGTCTCTATCGCGCCACGAAAAATCAATGTCAAAATCTGGTGGACTTGCTCTAAATGGGTTAATAAACCGTTCAAAATAGAGGTCTAATTCTATTGGGTCTACATTTGTTATCTGCAAACAGTAGGCTACTATACTATTGGCACCACTGCCTCTGCCTATATAGAAATATTGCTTGTGCTGCGCGTATTTAACTATATCGTAATTGATGAGAAAGTATGCAGTAAAATTGAGTTCGTGGATAATACGCAACTCTTTTTCTAATCGCTCTTTTACCTGATGATTAAACTTTGGGTACCTGTATTTTAATCCGTGATAGCTTAACTCTTGTAATAATCTGTAATCGTCTTCTATATCGCCTGTGTGACTTTTCTTATTTTTAATGGTGGTAAAATCAAATTTTAAGATACATGTTTCTAGCAATGCATAAGTATTATTAACGATAAAGATGTATTGCTGATAAAGGTGCAATAATTTATCTAAGCTAAGCACCACGTCATTCATAGGTGCTATTTCGTGCAATGGCAGCTTAGATAAAATAATATTATTTGCCATAGCTCTCATTAGTTTATGAGCATTGTAATCTCTTTTATTTCTGAAAGTAGCAGGTGCAAAAACCACTAATTTTTGAGGAAAATCTACCCATGGCGAAAATGGCAAATTTGGCAAATCTCTTGGCGCTATTCCTATCATTTCATTCATACGCAGTGGGCGTGAAACCGTTTTAGTAAATGGATATACAACCCATGTATCTGGCAAAACAGGTGCAAGATATTCAAAACACAGTTTGCTGTGCAAATGAATACTTACAAACTTGCACATCTCATAATATCCTTGCATAGATTTAGCAATCAATAAATACTGCTGCTTATTGCCATTGCGCACATCTATACCCAAGCCTAGGCTTATGCCCAATTTTTCTGCAATACGCATACTATTAATCGCTGCGGAAGTATTATTAATATCTGTAATCACAATGTGCCTATGGCCTAAATTTACTAAAGTGTTTAGCAAATCATCTTCAGACATTAATCCATAATGGAGACTAAAATATGTGTGTGAAGTAATAATCATAAATTATATATTGATAATATTATTATCAATATTATGGCAGCAATTTAACCAAATAAAATGACTTAATTCATATTGCGTGAAAAAAGATTACACAAGGTAGAAAAGTTTAATTACTGCTCCCAAACATCTTTCAGTGAGATAAAATAAAACAGTATAAAGATAAATATTGAAAAAAAGATAAGCGATTATCCTTTATTAAAAGAAACTATTTTTTTTGGTGAGATATTATTAAAAACAACTAATTGCAGTTTATTTCTATTACTGGCTAGCAATGTTTGTAACATAATTCTTGGTTTGGCCATTAGGGTTTCATCAATAGAGTAGCCAACAGCTGCACATGGTCTATTTCTATCGAATATATTGTTAATAGAATTTAAAAAGATCTCATTATATGTAGCAAAGTAAAAAGTTTAGCCGTCATTTTACCATTATTTATTAGTACGTTTAAACCTGAAAAATATATGCCTCTTAATGTGACACTTTGGTTTATAACAAATCACAGAGCAAAAGATATTTTTTTCATTGCAAGAAAAAAAAATTTTACAAAAGGCCAATTAGTTCAAAAAAAACTATTGTTAATGCTGATGACCTCCTATACCATGGGCATGTCCATGGCTAATCTCATCATTTGTTGCAGCTCTAACCGCGACTATTTCGCCAGTAAAAAACAAATTTTGATCAGCTAAAGGATGATTAAGGTCAATTTTTATAGTAACATCATTCACCTCTAGCACCTTAGCTGGCAACATTCTGCCCTCTGGGTCTTGCATTCTTATAATGTTATTTACAACTATTTCTTCCATCAATTTTCCTTCTTTCTCAAAAATAGTTTTTTCTAAATCAATAATAGCCTCTGTTGTGCTAATACCGTAGGCATTTTCTGCTATTATACTAAAACTAAAAGCATCACCATTAGAGAGGTTCATCACATTTTGCTCAAAATCTGGAATCATAGCACCCTGTCCTGTTAAAAAAACTAAGGGTTCCTTGCCTTTAGAACTTTCTATTTGATCACCTTCAGCATTGTCTTTAAACAAATTGTAATGCAAGGTAATTACTTTGGGTTCGTTCATGATATTAAAAATAAATATTTACCCTCGTTCTGGCTTTGGCAATAGCACTTTGCGTGACAATCTGTATTTACCAGATTTTTTATCAACCTCTGTTAATTTAACTTCAATTGCATCACCTATTTTTAAAACACCATCCATACTTGGCAATCGCTCCCAAGAAATTTCTGAGATATGTAATAGACCTTCTTTTCCAGGCAATATTTCTATAAAAGCGCCAAATTCTACTACAGATTTTACCTTGCCTTGATATACCTCTCCAACTTCTGGCATTGCCACTATACCTTTTATCCAAGCAATGGCTTTTTGCATACTTTCAGCATTGTTAGACATGATATGAATTTTACCTTTGTTGTCTACCTCTTCAATACTTATTGTAGCACCTGTAGTATTCTGTATTTCTTGAATTATTTTACCACCTGGCCCTATAACTGCTCCAATAAATTCTTTATCTATAGTAATTAATTCTATACGTGGGGTGTGTGGTTTTAAAAATTCAGAAGGCTTACTTAAAGTTTTATCCATTTCTGCTAAAATATGCAACCTTCCTCTTTTAGATTGTTCAAGTGCTTCTGCAATTCTTTCAAAACTAAGGCCGTCTATTTTCATATCCATTTGGCAAGCTACGATACCATCTTTGGTACCTACCACTTTAAAATCCATATCACCTAAATGATCTTCATCACCCAAAATATCCGACAATATTGCATATTCATTTGTTTCTGCATCAGAAATCATTCCCATTGCGATGCCAGAAACGCCTTTTTTCATCTGAATACCCGCATCCATTAGTGCCAAAGAAGCACTACAAACAGTAGCCATACTTGACGAGCCATTAGACTCTAATACATCAGACACTATACGAATTGTATAAGGAGTTTCTTCGGGTATCATGTTTTTTATACCTCTGAGTGCTAAATTTCCGTGTCCAATTTCTCTTCTACCAGGTCCTCTATTTGGTCTTGCTTCACCAGTAGAAAAACTAGGAAAATTATAGTGCAGCATTAATTTAGCATGACCATAATTCATAGGACTGTCTAACAATTGTTCGTCCATTTTACTCCCTAAAGTTATACTTGCCAATGCTTGTGTTTCGCCTCTTGTAAAAACAGCAGAACCATGTGCAGCTGGCAAATAATTTACCTCGCTCCAAATAGGTCTGATTTCGTCTAGGCCTCTTCCGTCTAGCCTTTGCTTATCTTGCAAAATCATTTTTCTCATGGCTTTTTTCTCCACCTTATGAAAATATTTTTTTATCAGACTTAATGGCAAATAATCTCCTTCGGCAACGGTATAATTTGCAATATAGCCTTCTAAAATTTGATTAAAAGCTGCTCCCCTATCTTTTTTAGAACTTCTAGATTTGGCTACTGTCATTACGCTATCAAATGTGGCATCCATCACAGCTTTTTCTAAGGCAGCATCATTATTTTCATGCTGATAGGCGCGTGCAGGTTTTCTTCCACCATTTTTTGTACATAACTCTGTTTGCATTTCACACAATTTTTTAATGTAATCATGTCCTATTTTCATTGCTTCTATCATATCTTCTTCAGACACTTCATGCATTTCACCCTCTACCATATTGATGTCTTTTGAGGTGCCTGCTATTAACAAATCAATGTCTGATTTTGCGAGTTCGCTTCTAGTTGGGTTTACAATAAAATTACCTTCAATTCTTCCGATTCTTATTTCTGCAATTGGTCCGTCAAAAGGAATATCTGATAACATTACTGCTGCAGATGCTGCTAAACCTGCCAATGCATCAGGCAAAATATTTTCATCAGAAGATATTAAAGATATCATTATCTGTATTTCAGAGTGATAATCTGATGGAAATAATGGTCGCAATGCCCTATCTACTAATCTACAAATTAATACTTCATAGTCAGAAAGTTTTGCTTCACGTCTGTAAAAAGAACCTGGTATTCTGCCGACTGCAGCAAACTTTTCTTGGTAATCTACCGATAGGGGTAAAAAATCCACACCTTCACGCGCTTCTTGGTTAGACACTACAGTTGCTAATAGCATTGTGTTTCCTTGTCTTAGCAATACAGAACCATGTGCTTGTTTGGCTAAAATGCCACTTTCTATTTCTATCGTTACACCTTCACGCAGGGTGATGGCATGACGAACTCCTTGAGGTTTTGTCATAAAATTAATTGTTTTGGGCTATGCCCGATTTGATGTTAAAAAAAATGAAAGATAAATTATTTACGGATACCCAATTTGGCGATAAGCTCTCGGTAACCAAAAATATCTTTCTTTGCTAAATAGTTTAAAAGAGATCTTCTCTTTCCTACTAATTTTACAAGACTTAATTCTGCTGAAAAATCTTTTCGATTGATTTTCAAATGCCCAGAAATGTGGTTAATTCTTTGTGTAAAAATAGCTATTTGTGCCTCTGTTGCACCTGTGTTTTCTTTTGATTTGCCATACTCTGCTATCAATTCCGCTTTGGTTTCCGCTCTTGTTGTCATTTATATTTTTTTAAAAATTTCTGCAAAGGTAATATTTTATATTTTATTGCACAATACTAGATTTTAAAAAATTTTAGTTTAAAAGTGGTTATGCACATTAACTAATCTATTTATCTAAAAACATTCCTAAATATTTTTCGTTTATTAATAAAAAATATAGCTATTTTTGAAAACAAGTATATATAAACATAACACACTGTAAATCATGCAATTAAATATAAATCAAACTGAAAAATTTGCTTCTAGGCACTTAGGATATGGCGAAAACGACAAAAATGAAATGCTAAAAGCCATTGGATTTAAGCATATCGATGAGTTAATAGAAAAAACAATACCAGCTGCCATTAGATTGTCTGAACCCATGGATTTGCAAGCTGCACAACCAGAACAAGAATTTTTGAGTAATCTTAAAAAAATTGCCAATAAAAATAAAGTGTTTAAAAACCATATTGGAATGGGATATTATGACACTTATGTTCCAAATGTTATTCTTAGAAATATAATGGAAAATCCAGGTTGGTACACACAGTATACGCCCTATCAGGCAGAGATTGCCCAAGGTAGATTAGAAGCTTTACTCAATTATCAAACATTAATTGTAGATTTAACAGGATTACCTATTGCCAATGCAAGCCTATTAGACGAAGGCACTGCTGCTGCAGAGGCCATGAGTATGTTTCTTCATCTTTCTAAAAAAGAACAAGGAAAAAAATTCTTTGTGGATTCAGAAATATATCCACAAACCATTGATATTTTAAAAACACGTGCTTTGCCTATTGGTATAGAGCTTATTTATGGCGATTTTAAAACAATAAATTTAGACGATACTTTTTTTGGTGCCATTGTGCAATACCCTAATAATACGGGCAACATAGATGACTATAGCGATTTTACAGCAAAATGTGCTGAAAACCATATTTTAGTTTGTGCTGCTACTGATTTGATGGCATTAACATTGCTTACCCCTCCGGGAGAATGGGGAGCAAGTGCGGTAGTAGGAACTTCTCAAAGATTTGGTGTGCCTCTTGGATATGGAGGGCCTCATGCAGCATTTTTCTCAACAAAAGACGAATATAAAAGAAATATTCCTGGCAGAATTATTGGTGTAAGTATTGATAGGCATGGAAATAGGGCTCTAAGAATGGCATTGCAAACCAGAGAGCAACACATTCGTAGACAAACCGCTACTTCAAATATATGTACTGCACAAGTTTTACTCTCTATAATGGCAAGTATGTATGCTGTATATCATGGACCACGAGGATTAAAAGACATTTCTACGCGTTTGCACACGCAGGCTGTTGTATTAGAAAATGCATTAAGCAAATTGGGTTTTATACAATTAAACAAAACCTTTTTTGACACATTGCTGATTCAAAAAAATCAACATACTGAAGCTATCAGCGCCATTGCAAATAAACACAAAATTAACTTTAGGTACTTTGAAAATGGAAACATCGGAATTTCTATCGATGAAACTACTACTGTGGAGCAGCTAAACCTGATTATTTTAGTATTTGCTTTAGCAGCTCAAAAAAACACGCTGCAAGCTGAAGATTTAGTAGCAGATTGCAAAGCAAGACTTCCTGAAAATCTATTAAGAAAAAGTGATTTTTTATCGCATCCAATTTTCAATTCGTACCAATCAGAGCATGAGATGTTGCGTTATATAAAAAGGTTAGAAAGCAAAGATTTATCACTTTGTCATAGCATGATTGCTCTCGGAAGTTGCACTATGAAATTAAATGCTACAGCTGAAATGATACCTGTTACTTGGCCAGAATTTAATGCTATACATCCTTTTGCTCCACTTGATCAAACTGAAGGTTATGCACAGATAATTGATGAATTGGCAAACGATTTAGCTATAATTACAGGATTTGATGCCACTAGTTTACAACCAAATGCAGGCGCTCAAGGCGAATATACAGGCTTATTGGTCATTATGGCTTATCTAAAAAGCATAGGTCAAGGCCATAGAAATATTGCACTTATACCCTCATCTGCGCATGGCACAAACCCTGCATCTGCTGTAATGGCTGGTATGCAAGTGGTGGTAACTAAATGTGACGAAGCTGGAAACATCGACCTAGAAGATTTAGAAAAACATGTGCTAAGACATAAAGATAATTTGGCATGCCTAATGGTTACTTATCCATCTACCCATGGTGTATTTGAAGAAAGTATAAAAACCATTACTCAATTAATTCATGATAATGGGGGTCAGGTTTATATGGATGGTGCTAATATGAACGCTCAAGTGGGGCTTACCAATCCAGGAATGATTGGGGCAGATGTTTGCCACCTAAATTTACACAAAACATTTTGCATTCCTCATGGTGGCGGAGGACCAGGAATGGGGCCAATCTGTGTGGCCAAGCATTTAACTCCTTTTTTACCAAATCACACCCAAATAAGCACTTCAAGCAAAGAAGGAATTGGCGCTGTTTCTGCCGCTCCATATGGCAGTGCAAGTATTTTATTAATTTCTTATGCTTATATAAAAATGATGGGGTATGTGGGTCTTGCAGAAGCAACAAGATATGCAATACTCAATGCCAATTATATTAAATCTAGGTTGCAAGGAGAATATGAAATACTTTACTTAGGAAAGAATGGCACAGTTGCGCATGAAATGATATTAGATACCCGCAAGTTTAAGCAAACTGCTGGTGTAGAGGCAGAAGATATTGCAAAAAGAATGATGGATTATGGATATCATGCACCTACCCTTTCGTTTCCTGTGGCTGGCACATTAATGATAGAACCAACTGAAAGTGAAAGTAAAGAAGAATTAGACAGGTTTTGTGACACTATGCTAAGTATAAGGCAAGAAATTAGAATGATTGAAGAAGGTAACTTGTCTGACATCGATAATATGCTTAAAAATGCGCCACACACCGCAATGGATATTACTTCAGATGATTGGAACCATAGCTATACAAGGGTTCAAGCTGCTTATCCCCTACCTTGGGTATATGAAAGAAAATTTTGGCCGACTGTAGCAAGGGTTAATAGTACACATGGTGATAGAAATTTGATTTGCGCCTGTTTACCAATAGAAGCCTATACAACAAGCAATTAATAACAAATAATGGCCTATTAACAACTTTATTGTTAAAAATTTTAGGCAAGTTATTTTTGAAAATGGTTAATCGGACTAAAAAAACCTTTTACCATTGCGTTTATATGTTTTAATTAAAATCATTATAAATTTGAATTCATTTATCTACTTTTGCATGATTAATTAATATAAAAATGGGTACTTTTACCTACAGTTTTAATTTATGAAATGAGAGAGAAAATAACTTATAAAATAATTCAAATAGTAATTTTACTATTATTTACACAAGGTAAAATAGAAGCTCAAAATAATTACAATGACACACAAGACAGTGTTTATAGGCTTGGCTTGATAAATAAACAAGGGATGTACTCAAAAAAGGGAATACGCGCTGAGGTTTCAGTAGTTATGAAAGACACCCTAAATAATACGTATAAAGTCACTATTTATGGTTTAAATCAAGCGTATGTATTTTATTCTATGAGCGATACTCTTGGTAATTTTTATGTAGACAGTGTAAATATAGCAAGCTTGGTGATGGTAAGAGAAAATCGGGCTGGCCCGTATATTATTGGTACCTCTATCGCTGGTATTGGTATGGGTATAACTTATTTTAATCTTATTTTTTATAACAAAACGCTAAACAATAGTAACTCAAATTTATTTAAACAACTATTGAATGTTCTGGTCTTTACTTTTGTTTCAACACTTTCAATTACCACATTTATAGTCGGATTAAATGTTTTGACGCAACCAAAAATCACAAATTTTGGAAATTACCATATTACAGCTATCCCAATTCCAGAATCTAAAATCATTAATAAATTTAAGATAAATTCCTATTTGACTAAATATAATAAGGCCGTTTTTCAAAAACGTAAAAATGATAAAAGGTCAAAAAATTAGGGTTAAAATACAGTAATTAAAATAGATTTAAATATCATTTTATTATAAATATAAGTTTCTTGTCATAAAATGGCAGGTATTCTCATGTAAAAAATACCAAATAGCAGGGTCAATTTGGGTGCAGAAACTACAAGTAAACAATCATAAAAAATCTAAACTGGGCGCAAAAAAATAATAACCCCGCTTACCCATTAGAGATTCTACTTATTGCCGAAACTACTATAAAAACAGGCGCATTCTAAATTTTCATTCTTAGAATAGAACTACTATACTCGCTAATTAAAATCTTGTCAGCTCACTTGTCTTTATTGCATTTTTTACAATGAAAAATTAAAAACGTATGTTGAGATAATTGACAGGTTGTTATTTGCACCAAATTTGCTAATTGCAATTAAAATAAATATTTTTAATCAATTACGTCCAAATCACTCGAGTAAAAGGGATAGACAGCATAATTTATTAAAAGGAAAATTTATTTGGTATTTTTAACAGAAAAACTAATCTCACTTAATTGCATCATTTTGTATTTCCGTGCTATATGATTGTTATTTATTTTAATGACTTCATTCTCCAACAAGGGCTCATTCTCTAAAGTTTTTATCACTTTAGCATCTTTTTCTTTCTATCTCCCTTTTTGCTCAAATCACCAACGTAACCCAATTCTTTTTCTTTGCGGCTGTCTAAATCGTCTCTTATTTCAGGACGAGGTTTTTTTGAGTTACCCTGCTTACTTTGTTTGTTGCTGGTAATTTTAGATGTTTTCATGTTTATGTTTTTGAATATTGGTTTTTATTTGATTGTTAGAAAATGAGGATACCATCAATGATAAGGGCTTCACTTATCTCCATTTAATTCAAAACTTATTTTACAACTTAAACGCCAGTTAGTAATCTTTCCTTCTTTATCTACTTCGGCATTAAAATCCTGAATATACACCGAGCGGATGTTTCGGACAGATTTAGATGCTTCGTCAACTGCATTTTGAGCAGCATTTTCCCAGCTTTTTTTTGATTCGGCTAATAGCTCTATTACTTTTATCAGTGCCATAATGGTTTTTTGTTTTTAAAATTGTTAGTAAATAATTATTGGGCAAAAGTACTGCCATATATCAGGGCGGATGTTACATAAGTTTGGAAAAAAGTTACATAATTCAAATATCAGGAATATTGTGCAAACTCAATAACTAAGCTGTAAACGTGTCTGAGTTACCTCTCTTTATAAGAAAGAGAAGTTAGTTTTTCAATACATCTTTTATGTTGGAAATTGTGTCCCTAATAATTCTTTTTTGGTTGGCGCAATTAAAGTCGGTGAAATAAATTGGTAATATAAAATGTAAAGATTGCCCATTGAGATATGGATATATAGGCAAAAGTGATTTTAAAAAGATAGTACATACCATTTATAAACCACACTGCGATGCAATGTATGAAAAACTACAAATACCTTATGCCAAACGCATCATGAAAAAACGAGGCAGCACAGTAGAACCTGTTTTGGGAACCATGCTAAATTTTTAAAAGATAAAACGAGTAAACACCCTTGGAATTAGGGCGCAAACAAACACGTATTAATAGCTGCTATGGTTTACAACCTCAAAAAACTCCTAAAATTTAACCGCAAAAGCCCAAAAATAAGCGCACAAGTAATGCCAATAAATGAATCAAGATTAGGAAAGCTTTTGTTTTTTTTAAAGAGCCAATTCCAAAGCACTATACCTCAATTTTAAGCGCCCCTAAATTTAAACACAAAAGGAGCATGGAACAAAATTAGATGTCTTAAAACGCCTCTAATGAAGTCGTTTTTTCTCCTAAAATTGAGCTTTAGTGTTTTTTAAGAGGTTGCGCAACAGGCACTGCTGTTAGCATCTGACGTTATTTTATGTCGTTGAATTGTCAAGCTAAATTAAGTTTTGTTTTAAAATAATTTGTCAGTCGTTGCAAAATGCAATTTGCTAAAAGTCCAAAAATTAAACCTGCTAAAAGCCCGCAAGTCGCACCAGTAAAAATTGCAGTTTGAGTTGTCCACCAATGAACAATTTTATTAAAAAGCCAGAACCCTGTCCCGCAAATTAAAAGTCCGCCAACAGTTGATGATAAAACTATAAATGTCTTGAAGCCTTTTGCAAATGATTTTTTATTAAGTCCAAGAATTAGTGAGGTTGATAAAACACCGAAGGAAACTAGTCCGAAAATTGCTAATAGTCCTAAAACAGTCAACACAATACCAGCACCAACACTAATTAAAATTAACGCCAAACCAATTAGTGCAAAAAATAACATTCCAGGCGAAAAATCATCACTTTGGTCAAAGCCGGCAGTATTATGAGTTGTCATTAAAGTGTTTGCTTTTTCGGCAGTCGTAAAAGGTTTTATTGAGTCGCTTGTCTGCCCGAAAATTGTCAAACAGGTCAGCATAGAAAACCAAAATATCAATATAAAAATTGTCTGTTTCATTGTTTGTGATGTCGTTTTTTATGGTTATGACTAACGTTTTTCTAACTCGTTGATTTACACCTGCAAGTTAAGGTCTTCAGTTGTGATTTCAAATTTATTAATTAACCGTTTCATCGCAGCAATTTTCTTTCTTTTTTGATCCACAAACTGATATTCGGTTAATGGAATATATGAAGTTCCTTTTACCACCATGTTCCAAATAATCACAGCAAGCTTACGTGCCGTTGCTGATATTGCCGATACACGGCCTTTTCTGTGTGATATTCTTGCAAAGAAGTTGGAGAGTGCGGTATTTTTTAAATTACCGATGGCATTGGCGGCATTTCGTAATGCAATTTTCTGTCGGTTGCTGCCTTTTGGTATTTTATTGCTGAGTACTTTCCCCCCGCTAATTTTATTATTTGGCGAAAGCCTAAGCCAACTTGCAAACTGCTTGGCTGTTTCAAATTTATGAATGCCATGCCCTACTTCGCTCATTAAAGTAAGCACAGTTGAATAGCTCACACCTTCAATGGCTAATAAGTCCACGCCTTCAAAATATTGATAAGAAAGCAAGTTTATATCTATGTTTTTAGGTGTATTTTTATTTATTCTTTTGTGTGCTTTTTTATCAATGTGATGTTGCTTTTTATTGTCATCATTGTTGATTTGTTGGTTCAACATTTTTTCAATTTCTTTATCACATTCTGTAATTTTAGTTTGCAGGTTTAAGTACATTTGATACTCGTGTTTCAAAGTAAATAAATAATCATTTCGTCCATTAGTTTGTAATGCTTTTGCAATTTCCTCTTCCGATTTTTTACAGTTTCCATTTCTGAATGAAGCCAATTTTTCAGGGTTGATTTCGCCTTTGCAAATAGCATCAATAATTTTTAAGCCAGTTAAACCGCAAACATCATTTACCACCACATCCAATCTTAAATTTAATAAGCGTAAATACTTTTGCATTTTTCGAGCAGTGTCAGCCGCTTGATCAATTAAATTGGATCTGTGTCGGCAGTAAGTTCTGAGTTGTTCTGTAGCCTCATCAGGTAAAAAACTACCGCTTAATAAACCCATGGTGTGTAGCTTTTGTATCCATTGACAATCTTGCACATCACTCTTTTTACCTTTTATGTTTTTGGTGAATTTCCCATTGCAAAGAATTACCTGCAAACCTTCTGCTTGTAAAACCGCAAACAAACTTTGCCAATAAGTTCCCGTACTTTCCATGGCAATAGTTTCAATCTCATTTTCTTTGAGCCAATCAGCAATTGCTTTTAGGTCTTCATTATAAACTCCAAACTCCCGAACGTCATCTGTACCTTGCCCAATGGCAACAAAGTGTGAGCGGCTACCAATATCAATGCCTGCTGCATTGGGATTGATTACTTCCATTTTTACATTTTTCTTTTGCATTTTGTTTTTTTTAATGATTAATAAAAAATGCTCTAAGGAAATGTATCTTTGAACTGAAATTATTATGAACGGGATTATTCCGAGTAATCGAAATATCACCACTGAAGTCATCTCAAGGACTTTTTGCTTCAACAAAAAGTCCTTTTACATTTCAACCAGGATTGCACTCGTGCTATTACGCAACAATTTTAACATCGGCCTTTCATAGAGCAAGGCAAATTACGGATATTTTAACCATCATGTCAAACGTTAGCTTTGGAAGTCAATGCCGTGGCGGAATAGAGAGGGTTGC